>NZ_JARBTA010000004.1:0-928617 GCF_048957375.1 Paraburkholderia sp. A1RI-2L | reverse complement strand
GAATGAGCGCCGGGGTTCTGGCGTTTACGTGCGTGGAAAATAGCGGAGCTGACCTGCCCCCCCGCAAACAGGGCCATCCGGAGTCTAGTAAAGTTCGTTTTCGGAGAAGAAGACGAACATGAAGAAGCGCTTTACGGAACAGCAAATCATCGGGTTTCTGAAGGAAGCCGAGGCCGGGATGCCGGTCAAGGAACTGTGCAGGAAGTACGGATTCAGTGACGCGTCGTTCTACACGTGGCGTGCGAAGTTCGCCGGCATGGAGGTCTCGGACGCACGCCGGCTGAAGGACCTGGAGGCTGAGAACGCGCGGCTGAAGAAGCTGCTCGCCGAGGCAATGCTCGACATGGAAGCATTGAAAGTTGTCGTCAAGGGAAAGCCCTGAGCCCGCAAGCCAAGCGCGAAGCAGTGGTGGCGATTCGGGAGAAGGTCAACATCTCGGAGCGCCGCGCCTGCCGGCTTGTCGGGCTTTCTCGCAGCGTGTTGCACTATGAGGCGAAGCCGGACCATGAGAATGAAGCGTTGACGGCGCGTCTGGTGGAGCTGGCGCACGAGCGTCGCCGCTTCGGCTACCGTCGGCTACATGCCTTGGTGGAACGCGAAGGCACGCACGCCAGTCACAAACGGGTGTATGGCCTGTATCGTGAGGCGGGGCTGACTGTGCGGCGCCGTCGCAAGCGCCACGGTGTCATGATGGAACGCGAGCAACTAGCCCTGCCGAACGCGCCCAACGAGGTTTGGTCAATCGACTTTGTGATGGATACGCTTGCCAATGGGCGGCGCCTGAAGTGCCTGACAATCGTCGACGATTTCACGAAAGAGGCTGTCGACATCGTCGTCGACCACGGCATCTCGGGCTTGTATGTCGCTCGCGCTTTGGACCGTGCCGCCCGCTTCCGTGGCTATCCCAAAGCGGTGCGAACAGACCAGGGGCCCGAGTTCACGAGCCGCGCGCTCGACCAGTGGGCCTATGCGAGCGGCGTCACCCTGAAGTTGATTCAGGCCGGCAAGCCGACGCAGAATGCGTACATCGAATCGTTCAACGGCAAGTTCCGCGATGAATGCCTTAACGAGCACTGGTTCACGACGCTCGCCCACGCGCGCGCCGTCATCGCGGCATGGCGCGAGCAGAGGCCGCACAGCGCACTGAATTACCTCTCGCCATCAGAGTTCGCGGCGAAACATCGGGCAACAGCGGATGCTCCTGCCGCATTCCAGGAGCTGGTTTAAAGGGACTTTGCTAGAAGACCATTGGCCCTATTGAAGGGGGCAGGTCACCAAAGGACTTGGCATTTGTACATTGACCGCCAAACAAAAAGCCCGTCACTCGCGTGACGGGCTTTTTTCAATTCATCGCCAAATAACCGCGGCGATAAAACCGCTTACCGTTCGAGGAACGGACGCAGCTTGTCTGCGCGGCTCGGGTGCATCAGCTTGCGCATTGCCTTGCTTTCGATCTGGCGGATCCGCTCACGCGTGACGTCGAACTGCTTGCCCACTTCTTCGAGCGTGTGATCGGAAGTGGTGTCGATGCCGTAGCGCATACGCAGCACCTTCGCTTCGCGCGGGGAGAGCGCCTTGAGCGCCTCGTCGATCGCAGCGCGCATGTTCGCATGGATCGCCGCATCGGCCGGCGAAGCCGAACCTGCGTCCTCGATCATGTCGCCGAGCGTCGCGTCGCCGTCGTCGCCCACCGGGCTTTCGAGCGAGACCGGCTGCTTGGCGATCTTGAGGATGCCGCGCACCTTCTCCTCAGTCATGCCCATGCGCGCGGCCAGATCGGCCGGATGAGCTTCCATGCCCGTCTGCTGCAGAATTTCGCGCGAGATGCGGTTCAGCTTGTTGATCGTCTCGATCATGTGCACCGGCACGCGGATCGTGCGCGCCTGGTCGGCGAGCGCGCGCGTCACGGCCTGACGCACCCACCACGTGGCATACGTCGAGAACTTCCAGCCGCGGCGGTATTCGAACTTGTCCACGGCCTTCATCAGGCCGATGTTGCCTTCCTGGATCAGATCGAGGAACTGCATGCCGCGATTCACGTACTTCTTCGCGATCGAGATCACGAGACGCAGGTTGGCCTTGACCATCTCGCCCTTCGCCTGACGCATCTTGGCTTCGGCGGCGGTCATGCGGCGGTTGATGCCCTTGATCTGCTGGAGCGACAGCGACGCGGCCGCTTCGATCTCAGCGAGTTTGCGTTGTTCGGCCTGGATGGCCGGCAGGCTGCGCTCGATGGCGGGACCGTACTTGCTCGATGCAGCGGCAGCACGCACGCCCCACTCGAGGTCGGTCTCGTGCCCCGGGAACTGCTCGACGAAGGCTTCGCGCGGCATGCCGCAGCGGTCCACGACGATCGCCAGCACATTGCGCTCGATCGCGCGGATCTGCGCGACCTGCTCGTGCAGCAGCGTGCACAGGCGGTCGATGGTGCGGGCCGTGAAGCGGATAGGTGCGAGCTCGCTCTGGATGTCCGCGCAGATCTGCATTTCTGCGGCCGACGCGCGCGCATTCGCATCCGATGTGCACGCCATCTGTTCGAAGAGCGCGCGTACGCGCGCGAAGATCGCCAGGCTGTCGGCCTTCAACTGCGCGAGCAGGGCTTCGTTGGCCTTGCTGTTGTCGGCATCGTCGTCGTCGCCGTCCTCGTCGTCCGAATCTTCTTCATCCGATGCCTGGGCTTCGACTTCTTCGTCCGCGTCGGCGTCGGCCGCTGCGGGTTCCTGCGCGGCTTCGTCGCTGCCGATGCCGTCGACGAGTTCGTCGATGCGCATCTCTTCGGCGGCAACGCGGTCCGCGTCGGCGAGAATCGTCGCGACGATCGACGGGCAAGCCGCGATCGCCTGGATCATTTCCTGGAGGCCGTCTTCGATGCGCTTGGCCACTTCGATTTCGCCGGCGCGCGTGAGCAGCTCGCTCGAACCCATTTCGCGCATGTACATGCGCACAGGATCGGTGGTGCGGCCGAATTCCGAGTCGACCGTCGAGAGCGCGACTTCGACTTCCTCATCGGCTTCGTCGTCGGCCTGCGAGTCTGCACGCGTGTCTTCGTTGAGCAGCAGCGTGTCGGCGTCGGGCGCCTGCTCGTAGACCTGCACGCCCATGTCGTTGAACGTGGCGACGATGGTTTCCAGCGCGGCCGTCTGCGCGAAGTTATCGGGCAGGTGGTCGTTGATGTCGGCGTGGGTCAGGTAACCGCGTTCGCGGCCGAGCTTGATGAGCGCACGCATTTGATGCTGACGCTTTTCGAGTTGCGAGCCGCCGTCCAACTGAGTCGTATCGCCGGTCTTGTCCTTGGCTGCGCGGCGGGCGGGGCGGGCAGACGGGGCCAGCGCGTCTTCCCGGTCATGGCTTGTCAATACAATCTCCTCGAAAGGAATTGCCCAGCGTGGGCAAAAAGGGTCACGCGCCAGCGGCGTGGCGTCCTGGCGATGACGAAAAATTGCAGGGGAGTGGGCGGGGGCGCGTGCCGATCCCGCCGAGCGAGCGCCAAACGCACAATGGCATGGCGGCCTGGATTTTCGTGCAATGCAGAAAGATCGCGTATGGTAGTGCGTTACGCCACGTGAGGCAACCGTAATCGTCGCGTCGGCGCACCAGACAGGCTTGTCCGGGGTCGGAGCGAATTTGAAAGGTTGTCAAAATGGTGTTTTGGGTGCTTCGCGGCTTTCCACGCGCCCGGTTAGACTCGATTTCCGCACGGTGGTTCGCACATTTTGTTGCACCTGCGAAGTGTCTTTTGCCGCAGTCAATCCCCATTATGTCGACTGCAACGCACAACAATAAGAAAACAACGTGTGGCCATGCGTTTGCGTTGACTGCTACGCGTTCGAGCGCGCGTTATGGCGGGAATTCGTCGTACTGCGGCAGCGTGTCGGCGATTTCGTGCCATGGCGCCCTCGAGCCAACAAAGATATGTCCTTGCGGGCGAATGGAGGGCGTGTCGACGAGCGTGCCCATCGTCACATGGGCAAACGCCCCTTCGCGCACCACCGAATAGAGTAGCGAGCCGCAGTGCCGACAATGAACGTAGTGTGCCGCGTCTGCGTTGCCGTGGATGAGCAGATCGTTTTCGCCTCGTTCGAGGCGCAGGCGCGTGCGCTCGATGCCGGCGCACGGCTTTAAGGCCGATCCAGTGGCACGCCGGCATTGCGAGCAATGGCAATTGAAGGCGTAACCGAATGCGTCGTCGACTCGGTAGCGCAGGGCGCCGCACAGGCACTGGCCGCGCAATGTGGCGCGGACGTTGTCAGCCGACGTTGCATTCATGGGAACCTGGAAGCAAACGAAACGTTACCGACGCGCTGCATCGCGCATTGCCGTCTTGTTTATAGGCGAGCTTCGCGAAAAGCAGCGGCACGCTGTGCAATAGCCGGCACAGGGCGAAAGGTAACTGCATATGGGATTTTTGGCCTGTTATCCCGGCTTGCCGCACGCCGCGACCGCGCTGCAAGGCCTCTGGGAGCCGTTCTCAGTCCATTGGCGTGTCTTTTAGTCAGTTGATGTTTCACCAACCGGGCACCATTGCTGCGCGCCCTTCCCAAATCCGGTTACCTGACGCATCGCCATGCGCGGCCATGGTGACTAGCCGGGCCGTTCCCTCAGATCCTTCAATCCCTTGATCACGACGAGCAGCGCTCGGCCGTGCTCCTCCGAGCCGTCCCACACATCGACGATGGCATTGCGCAGCAATTCGTTATAGGCGGCCGCATGCCGCGACGCGGGCTTCACGCCATAGAAACTGCATAGCTTATTGAATGACGCGCTCCGGCGTAGCCTGCGGCCGTTCGACAGCCGCAGCCGAGAGACCGTAGGCTGACTGACTCCAGAAAGCCGCGCAATTTCACTGGACGAGCGCACATCGGCCGATAGCTGGCGCAGCAATTCCTGAACGGGAAAATCGGGGTCTGGGGCTTCCATGTCATGCATTATACCTATACAGTAGCGTTTATTGAATTGCTCGCCGGATTGGCGGGCGCGCTGCGTTCCGAGGAAGTCGATGGCACTGAAACACCTACCGCCCACGTTTTGCTGGTCCAGGATTGGATCGGAGACGGGAGAAGATCTCCCCACGATCGTCCTTCGCAAGGAGTGGGAGCGGCGCCTGGGCGGCGGGCGGTTTCTGTGGGGCATCAATCAGTCGCTCGGCGACAGCGCGCAGGTTGCAGCGCTGCGCACGGGCTCGCTGCTCGCACTGTTTTCGCCGGCGGCAAGCCGTGCACGGGTGGCGGACGTCAAGCGCGAGGACGCGCTCGTCTGGAATGCATGGGTGGACGCGAGCGGTCAGGTGCGGCCGCTGCCGCCGCACGTGTTCGTCACGAGCCGCACGCGCTTTCCTTCGGGCAAGCCGCGCGATCATCACTACGCGCTCGTGTGCGCGTCGCCTGCGGAGCTCAGCATCGGCAGCAGCCTGCGCGTGCAGCCCGAGCGTTTGCGCAGCGTGAGCACGGCGAAGGCGCCGTGCGCTTCTCAGGGCACGGTAGTGGTGGACCGCGTCGAGCGCGCGGCGCCCCGGGCGGGCGCGGAATTCGGCGCTGGGGGTTACCCGGTCGCGTTTGGCGTGGAGCTCGAGGCGCCGTATTTCGTGCGTCTTGCGCAACCCACGCGCGTGAAGGCGCGCGATATGGCGGCGCTCCACGAAGCGGTCCGCAATGGCGACTTCGAGACCTGGCTGGAGCTCACGAAGCGTCTGCGCAGCGCGGCGCCGGCGCAGCATGCGCGCGGCGTGACGAGCGATCTCTTCGATTTGCTGGCGAAGGCGCGCGACCTGGGCGCGGTGCGCTCGATTGCGCGCGAAACCGATTTCGACTCTTGTGCGGAAATGTCGCGCCGCCGCCGCAGCGAGACTTTGGCGCTGCTGGCGCGCGGCGTCACGCGTGACCTCTTCGCGCGCGATCTCTTCGATATCGCGCCGGCGGAATGCACGACGCCTGTGAGGCGAGGCAGCGGCCCCCGCATCAGCGGCGCCACTTTCGGGGCTACGGCAGAAGAGACGTCCTGCGGGACGCAAGGCGATTTGCTGCGCGGCACCGACTGGACGCAATTAACGATGGAGCTATATGGCGATCAACACCCGTTCAAGCGAGGCGGAGGCCGCCCGACGCTTTCTTGAGGCCAGCCGCAACGTCGATCAGGCATTTCGCGCGATGCGCGCCGTGCATGACGATGCGGACGACTCAGCTCCGGCACTCGCCTGCGGCGAGGCCCAGTCTCGTCTCGACCTCGCGCTCGACGAACTGGCGCGCGCACAGGCGCTGTTCGATTCGGTCGCGCGCGTACAAGGGCGGCGGCGCGCGCAGGGCGGAATGAATGCCTGAGCAATCGCACCGCCTGCGCCCGACACGCCCGGCGGGCGGAACGCCACGATGACGCAAGAGGCCGCGCAAACCGGCGTAGGCCCCATGGCGCTGGTAGCCATCGAGCAGCGGCTCGCGCCCCATCGGCGCATCGTCGACGACGATCTCGCCGCTGCGCTGCTGCCCGCGCCCGCGCGCCTGCTCATTGCGTTGATGGGCTCGCGCACGGCGGCGCGCATGGCCGCGATAGCCGAGCGCAAGTATCCGGGCCTGTGGGGCGGCATGCTGTGCCGCAAGCGTTATATCGACGAAAAGCTGCTCGAAGCCCTTCCACAAATGGAGGCATTCGTGAATCTGGGGGCAGGTTTCGACACTCGCGCCTATCGGCTGCTGCGCGATACCGGCGTGCATGCATGGGAACTGGATCAGCCCATCAATATCGCAGCCAAACGCAAGCGCCTCGCGAAGCGCTTTGGCGCGATACCGTCATTCGCGACGCTCGTGGCGGTCGACTTCGAGCATCTCGCGCTCGACGCCGTGCTGGCCGCGCAAGGCTATACGCGCAACCGACGCACCTTTTTCGTCTGGGAAGGCGTCACGCAATATCTCGATGAGCCAACCGTGCGGGCGACGCTTGAAATGCTCGCGCGGGCCGCGCCTGGCAGCCGCCTCGCATTTACCTATGTGCGCAGGGATTTTCTCGACGCAAACGTGCCACAGGGGCAAGAGGCGCTCTATCGCCGCTTTGTTTCGCCGCGGGCGATCTGGCGCTTCGGCCTCGATCCCGAAGCGGTGCGCGCGTTTCTCGCGCTTTATGGCTGGCGCGTCATCGAACAGCCCGAGCCCGACGCGCTCGCACGCCGCTACATCGCGCCTGCCAGCCGCCCGCTCACCTGCATGCCGATCGAGCGCACGGTCTACGCGGAGCGCGTCTAGCTGCTCCGGTACGCTAAACGCCACGCGCTGCCGCGTTATCCCGGCGGTCCCGCTTTGAGTTCGAGCAGTTGCGCGACGAGCGGCCAGCGTCCGGCCGCTTCCTGCCAGGCATCCTCGGCCTGCATATCGAAATAGCGTTCGGCGTTCACGCCCTCGACGAGCCGCGCGAGTGCGTCGATATCGCCAGGCCGCCGTGGAGCCCGTGAGGCGCGGCGCCGTCGCGGTGATGAGCGGACCGATCTCGCTGTCCCGATGCGTGGCGCGCAGCACGGTCACGAGGCTGCGCAGCGCGTCGATGTCGGGTGTTTTCGCCTCGACGAGCGGGCGCAGCACGCTTTCGGCCTCGGCCCAATTCTGCCGGGCGATGAGTGAATCGCCGAGGATGCGCGCGGCGTCGGCGTTGCCCGGATCGAGCCTGAGCGCCTCGCGGGCGAGCGTCCCGGCTTCTTCGGGCTTGCCTTGGGCGTTAGCGGTGCGCGCCTTTGAAATGTTGCCCCAGATCGTCGCGGTTTTTTCGAGGCTGCGCCACTTGCCGGCGTTGTCGCAGTCGAGCTTCGCTGCGCGCGCAAACAAAGCGCGCGCTTCGTCGTGGCGGCCCTCGCGCAGGCGCACGAGACCGAGGCCGCCGAGCGTCGCGCCGTCGTTCGGGTTCGCGCGCTGGGCCGTTTGCAGCGAGGCTTCGGCCTCGTTGAGATCGCCGCGCTGAAGCTGCGCGAGGCCACGATCGCGCGCCGCCGCGCCGGGACCCGCTGGGCGCGCGCGCGGTTCGAGCGCCGCCGCCCGAACCATTGTCCGAAGCGAGGCTCGCCGGCGGCGCATAGTTTTTGCCGCTGGCCGCCGCCGCGTTGGCCAGCGCCACGCCTTTGGGACCGAGCTTCTGCGCGAGCTCGGCGACGGTTTGTTTGGCATCCGTATCGTCGGGGACTTCCTGGAGATAGCGCTGATACCAGATGTAGTAGGCCGGGTCGTCGCGGCCCGCGCTGTTGAGCGCGCTGCGCCAATAGGCGAGCGCGTTCGCGCGGTTGCTGTCCTGGCGGCGGTAGACGCGGTAGATCAGGTTCAGCCCTTCGATGCGCGTGCTGGCGCGATCGGTGAACAGGTCGCCCAGCGTCAGCGCCCCAACCGTGTCGTTCGGGTTCTGCTTCACGCGGGCGCGCAGTTCGTTGATGGCCTGCACGCGGCCATCGGTCGTGCCGGCGATGATGCGGTAATAGTCGCGCGAAAGATCGCCCTTGGGCGCGCCGTTCGGGAACAGCTTGCGGATGCGCGCGGCAGCTTCCTCGCTTTTTCCCGCGCTCGACAGCAGACGGATTTGCGCGAGTTCGTTGCGATCCGTCGTGGCGAGGCGGTAGGCGTCGGCGAGCTCCTGGGTCGCGCTCGCATTCGGCGCGACTTTCCTTAGCTGTGCCAGGATCTTCGCCGCTTGCGCCGGGTGGTTCGAGCGCAGCTCGATCTGGCCCATGAGCGCGAGCGCGTCGGGCTGCTGCGGATTGAACAGCAGGGCTTTCTGCACGAGACCGCTGGCGACGTCGGGGCGGTTCTTCGCCATCCACATGCGCGCCGCCGACAGCAACTGTGCAGCCTGCGCCGAGGGCGCGGCCGCGTTCGCGGCGGGTTGCGGGCCGTTCTGCGCGCCCGGTGCGTTCTGCGCACGCGCGACGCACGGCAACGCCGCGATCAGAAGTGCGGGGACAAGCCCGACGGCAAGGTCGGTGACAAGCGCGGTGACAAGCGCGCGCCAAAGCATGCGCTCGGACGCGGCGCACCCGCGCACCGCTTCAGCGCGGCGCCGGGCATCGGGTCGTCCATGCGGGCGCGACGCGGCCTTGTGCGCCGAAGCGGTAGAGGCCTTGCATGTAGCCGAGGCCGAACAGCATCAGCACGCTGCTGTAATAGCCGGGCGGCGACTTTTGGGCGAGCGTGCGGCTGCGACGCGACCTGCGCGTCGGCGAGGTCGGTACGGCCAGTCGCGGAGAGATAGGGCGCGAGCGCGGCGGAGAACCCGCCGTTGCCTTCGTTCGGACCCGTCTCGCCGCTTTGCGTGTTCACGCGCTCGGGCGGAAAGCCGTGCGCCGCCACGAACGCCGAGAGCGGCGCGAAGGTGGCGAGCGTGGCGCTGCGCAAGGGATCGTCGTGGGCGAGCATGCCCGCCCACAAATAGACGCGGATCGCGTTATAGGCGCTTTCGGCGTGCGTTTTCTCGTCGGGGCCGAAGGCGCCTTTGCCGCCGCTCTGAGCGCGATAAATCACCCAGTCCGGCGAGTAGCCGCGCGGCGCCGTGTCGTTCACGAGCTTCGTCGAGCTGGCGAGCATCGACTTCCATTCGGGCGCTTCCGGCGCTTGTTGCAGCGCGAGCGCGAAGCGTCGCATGAGTTGCAGCGGCACATAGCTTGGGTTGAGCCGCCACGTGCTCTTGTCGAGCCTGAAGCCCATCGGGCCCGGCAGATCGGCGCTCTCCTGACGCACGACGTTGCGTGCCATCAGCATGCCGAATGCCGTGTAGCGGCGCTCGTTCCAGAGGCGTCCCGCTTCGAGCGGCGTATAGGCGATCCAGAGGTCGGCGTCGCTAGCGGAGTGCGCGTCGATCACGCACCACGCGGGTTTTTGCGCCGCCGTGCTCGCGGAAGCCCCCGATGCACTCGCAGCACTCGAAGCGCCCGATGCGGGCAGCGCCGCGCCATCTTCGCCGATGTCGGTGCGCCCCCAGATCCACGCGGGCAGGTGCGAGGCGAGATCGCCCTGGGCGAGATTGTTCTCGGTCCACGTGAGGATCGTGTCGAAACGCTTGCGGTCGTTCGCGACGAGCGCGAAGAACAGCGCGTAGGACTGGCCCTCGGAGACGGTGACCTGGCGCGGCGTGCTCGCGTCGATGACGCGGCCATCGGCGCTCAGCAGATCGTGCTTGAACGCGTCCCAGTCGGGCCATGCGCAAGCGGGCGCGCTCGCCGCGCCGCCTGCGGCCGCCTTGGCGGGCGGACTCGCGGCCTGCGCCGCATGCATGGGCAGGAGCGGCGCGAGTGCGCAGGCGCTGGCCGCGAGCCAGCGCGCGAGACGAAGCTCGAGGCGGGACCCGCGATGGAGCGGCGAGACGCGCATGATCAGTCTCCCGTGCGCCGCTTGGCCATGCGGCCCAGCGCCCAGAACACCGTGAACGCGACGATCAGACCCGCGAGAATGCCCGCGAGCGCCATCAGCGACGGATAGCGCGAGATATGCACCCACAGCCGCGCATACCAGGGCAGGTCGCCGACGAAATAGCGCTCGCCCACGCGCAGGCTTTCCACCTCGCCGTGCCGCACGACGCTCAGATCGCCATGCATCCGCGCGACCTTGCTGCTGTCCTGCATGGCGTCGAGCACGTCGCCGAGTTGCGCCGAGGACGTGCTCGCGAGCGCCACGACGCTGCGCCCCGAAGCGAGCGGCGACTCGAAGCCGATCAGCGCGGCCAGCGGCCCGCCGGGCGTGACGATCGAGCGGCCCTTGGGCGTGGTGTCGTCGTCGTCCGCGGTGCCGCCTGGCCAGTTCGGCCAGCCGATTTTCTGGTCGCGCGTCGCCACTTCGGTCTTGCCGCGCTCGATGAGCAGCGGCAGGTCCTTGCCCCACTTCGCGAGCAGGTTCGCCGCAGAGCCCGAGCCGATCATGAGCAGGTCGTCGCCGCTCACGCTGTCGATCTGGCTGGCGGACACGAGCTTCACGCGCAGCGCGGGCAGGCCGGTCCACTGGCCCATGTGCCCGAGCATCGTGAGCACGGCTTCCTGATCCTTCGCGTCGGGCGCGTCGGGTATCACGACGGCGGTTGCCGAGAGGTCGGCCATGCGCGTGAACGGATAGCCGCTGTTGGCGAAGTAGGCGAGGTTGGGCAGCGCCGTGTAGTGCGCGAAGCCGCTGAAGTCGATCACCGAGTCGGGGTCGATGGCGGCGCGCGCGATGTCGGCGGCCGTGGAAGCGCACAGGCCGGTCTTCTGCGAATCGATATGAAACTGGAACTGGAACTGGTTGTTCGAGCCCACGCGGAACGCCGGAATCTCGATGCTGCTCGTTGCGCGCACATCGGTGCCCGAGAGCACGGGCACGGCGATGCGCGTTTCGTCGGCGGCGCGCGTGACCGGCTTCAGGCGCTGCGAGCGCACGAGCTGGTCGTTGATGCTGACGTTGAGGATCGAGTCGTTCCAGCTCGACGGCGCGGTGTAGCGATAGCGGATGTCGATCGGCACATTGCTGTGCGCCCACGCATAGAGGTCGGCGGGCACGCGCATGTTCACGCGGATCGCGGGCGGGTTGTAGCCCGAGACCTGCAATTGCTGCGGGTCGCTCACGAGCTCGCGCAGCAGCACGGGGCGCTCCGTGGGCACCCAGTTGGGCGCATCGTAGGGCTTGCGCTCGGGACCGAGATCCACGGATTGCACCACCACGCTGCTGCCCGCCATGCCGGCCTGGCCGAGCACGAGCGCGTCGGCGGCCTTCTTCAGCTCCTCGGGCGTGCGGCCCGCGAGCACGAGCAGCTTGCGGCCCGAGCCCGGCGCGGCGGCGGGGTTGGTCATCATCGTGATCGTCGGGCCCTTGATCTCGGGTAGCGCGATGCCTTCGGGCACCTGGCCCGGCAGCGCGAACGCGATCGCGCTGGCGTCGGCGGGTGCCGCGTGCGCGACCGGGAAGCGCGCGCCGCGAAAGCTCGCGAGCGCGCCGAGCCACGACGACACCACGCCGGCCGCGCGCAGCGTGGGCAGCCCCGCGTTGGCGGCGAGCACGAACGGCACGCGCACGAGGGTGTAGTCGTGCTTGTCGAAGAACGGCGCCGGCAAAAGCGCGAGACTATTGGGCAGATCGACGGCGGCCGTGTCGAGCGTGAGCGTGCTTTCGGGCGCGATGTCGGTCCACAGCGTCGAGTGATACGGGTCCTCGCAATGATCGAGCGTGTAGTGCGCGATCATCTGCACGCTGATGCGGTTGAAGTCGGTAAAGAGACGCGGATCGAGGGCGATCTCGCTCGTTACGAGCTTGCCTGCCGTTTCCTTCACGAGCGGAATGGTGGCCACCACTTCGCCGTTCACGAACACCTTCAGGTGCGAAAGCGGATAGATGAGCGAGGGCGAATATGTGTAGACGAGCCGCAGCTTCGCGGCGATGACGACCTCGTCGGTGCGCACATCGGCATTGAGGTAGCCCGTGGGGTCGAGCCCGCGCAATTCCATCGCGCCGTAGGCGCCCATCTGGCGCAGCGTGAAGACATGGGTGCGCGGCTGGCCCGTCGGGGCGGGCAGCGCATTGGCGCCCGGGAGCATGGCGATGGTGCCCGGCGCCGTCTGGATCACGGCTGGGCCGATGCCACCCGCGGTGGTAGTGAGCGCGCCGGGCACGCCGCCAAACGTCATCCGGGTCTTGCGGTGACGCATCTTGAAATTCGTCGGAGTTTATCTGACTCTCATGAAGTGCGACTGATGATTGCTCACCGTTTGCTGACGTCCAATCGTTAGGGATTGTCATATCGCCGAGGCGAAGCGAAGAGACAGTCACTTGCAGCGATCCAGAAAACCTCTTTCAGACAAAACATGACGACTCGACTTTCCGCGCGTACCGTACTTCGCACGCTGGCCTTGAGCGCGGCGCTCCTCGCATCCGGCATCGCGGCGGCGGCCAGCTTCGATTGCGGCAAGGCCGCTTCGGCGACCGAAAAGCGCATTTGCGCATCGCCGCGCCTGAGCGACATGGATACGCAGCTCACCGCGCTCTATCAAAAGCGCGCCACCGGCGCAGATGCCGCCGCATGGCGCGACGATCAGCGCGCGTGGCTGCGCGAGCGCAATCAGTGCAGCGATGCGGCGTGCCTCGCCCGCGTGTATGGCGAACGCCTCGTCGTGCTCGAGAACGGTGCGGGCCCGTTCCGCTGGCAAGGCACGTGGTGGCGCGTCGATGCAAGCGGTCAATATGGCTGCGCACTGACCCTCAACCATGTCTCGTCCCGCGGCATGCAATTCGCATTCGACGCCTACGCGGGCGCCAACTCGGGCGCGCTCGAAGGCAACGCGGCGTTCGGCGCGGACCATGCGGCGCACTACACGGGCAACGCCAGCGACGCCACGCAAAACTGCACGCTGACCTTCACGCGCAAGCTCAACCGCATCGAGGTCGCGCAAAAGGGCGATTGGGGCGATTGCGGCGCAGGCGCGGGCGTGCTCTTCGAAGGCACTTACGTGGCGGCCGCGCAGGATCCGAACGCGAAGGCGGATTTGCTCAAGCTTGGCGTCGTGAAGACGGCCGAACAGGACGACGCCATTCGCAAACTGCTAGGCAGCGACTACGACGCGCTGGTGGCGACCGCCGGTTCCGTGGGCGAGGGCAGCGCTGCTGCGGGCATGCCGGGCGTGACGGTGGTCAGCGCTTTCGTGCGTGGCATCGCATGCGATACGAAATCGACGGTCATGTACGACGCCAACGGCCATTACTGGGTCGCGCTGTGGTCGCCGCAGCCGCAGTCGGGCAAAGGTGGGACGAGCATCACCGAGCTCCGGTACTACACCAACGTGGCCGCCGACAAGAAAAAGCTGCCCGGGCCGATCGCCGCGCAACGTAACCAGGTCTGCCCTTCGGAGCAGGAGGTCGTGCGCATGATGTCGTGAAGCTGTCGTCAATCGACGGACTGCGTGATTGAACGCGCCGGCGTGGTAACGTTAGGCCCGCGCCGCAACTGCGCGCGCATTCATGAATGACGAAAAAAGCGAAGAGAAAGGAGCAGAACGTGGTCTACGAAATGGCGCACATCTCCGTGCAGGCCGGCAAGAACGCCGAATTCGAAGCAGCCGTGGCGCAGGCCTTGCCGCTATTCCACCGCGCGCGCGGCTGTACCGCCGTGGAATTGCAGCGCAGCGTGGAGGAGCCGAACCAGTACGTGCTCGTCGTGCAATGGGACACGCTGGAAGACCACATGGTCCACTTCCGTGAATCCGCCGATTTCCAGGCGTGGCGCGGCCTCGTGGGACCGTACTTCGAGAAGCCGCCGGTCGTGGGGCATACGCAGGTGGTGGTGAAGTAAATCGTGCGCTTGCGGATGGAATCTCCCTCGCGGGCCGAAATCGAGCGCGTGGGCGATGAAATCCGCATCCGCCCTGGGCGCCGGTCGTTGGGCGGCATGCTCAAGAAATTCGCGAAATTCGGACCGGATTTCATGGCGGAGGGGCGGGGCGAGCAAGAGCAAGCTGATCCGCACATTCAGTCGCGCCCGAAGTTTCGCTCGCAACGAATAACGAACGCGATCAAGCGCCAGGCGCTCATCATGAGCGCCGCATCCACTCAAGCTCTCACCCCAAACCCCTCCACGTAGCCCCCAGCATCCGCGCCATCCCAAACCCTTCCGTCGACGAAAACCGGCTTGCTCGACGCGTCAATCACAGAAACGTCCATCGCCCGCGCCGCCTCGCGATACAACGCGGTTTGATTCACCGCTCGCGCAATCTCCCGATAGTCGTCGCGCCGCGCCATCATTCCCCAGCGCTCGAACTGCGTCATGAACCAGATTCCTTCGGACTCCAACGGATTGTTCACCGCGCCGTCCTCGAAGAATTTCATGCGCACCGGGTCGAAAGTACCGATACCTTCGAGCTGCCCCGCAATCAACGCCGGATCCACGCCGAGCATGTCCGGCCGCGCCAGCCATTGAGCGATTTCCTGCCGATGTCCTGAGCCGTCGAGCCATCGGCATGCTTCCAGCATCGTCTGCACGAGCGCGCGCGCCGTATTCGGATAGCGCACGACGAAATCGCGCCGGCACGCCAGCACTTTTTCGGGATGATCGGGCCAGATTTCGCCGCTGCGGATGACCGTGCGCCCCACGCCGTGCTGCTGCGCGAGCGCGGGCCACGGCTCGCCAGCGCAAAGGCCGTCGAGCCGCTCTTCGGTGAGCGCGGCGACCATCTGGGGCGGTGGAATCACCACGCTGTCGATATCGCGCAGCGGATGCACGCGCTGCGCGGCGAGCCAGTAATTGAGCCACATCGCGTGCGTGCCGGTCGGGAAGGTCTGTGCGAACACGGGCTTGCGCTCGAGCGTCGCGAGCGCGCGGCGCAGTGTGCCGTGTTCGGCGAGAGCGTCGGCGAGACGGTTCGACAGCGTGATCGCCTGGCCATTGCGGTTGAGCACCATCAGCACGGCCATATCCTGGCGGGGCCCGCCAATGCCAAGCTGCACCCCGTACGCGAGACCGTAGAGCGTATGCGCGGCGTCGAGTTCGCCGGTCAGCAGTTTGTCGCGCAGCGCGGCCCAGGACGGCTGGCGCGAAAGCGCCAGCGTGAGGCCGTGCGCGTGGCCGAACTCGAGCAATTTCGCGGCGACAAGCGGCGCGGCGTCGGCGAGCGGCACGTAGCCTATCTTCAGGTGCGTCTTTTCCGGCGCGGCGTGCGGGGTGGTGGTGTTCATGATGTGCGCTTCGTTCATCCTCATTCGTGGGCCGGCGCGTTCATTTGCGCCGCTCCTGCAGCCCGCTTGCACCGACGATCTGGCGGGCAACCTCGGCCAGCTTCAGGCTCTGGTCCATGGCGCGCTTTCGCAGCGTTGCGTAGGCGGCGGGCTCGGACAGCTTCTGCTGCTCCATCACGATGCGCTTCGCGCGGTCGATCAGCTTGCGCTCGGCCAGTTCGTTCTCGGCGTGGGTGAGCCGTTCGCGCAGTTGCGCCTCTTGCGCAAAGCGCGCCAGCGCGACTTCGAGAATCGGTGCGATGCGTTCGCCCGCGAGCCCTTCGACGAGATACGCCGTCACGCCCGCATGCACGGCCGAGCGAATCAGCTGCTGGTTGGCATCGTTGCTGAACATCAGCACGGGTCGCGGCGCCGTGGCGTTCATCACGGCGAGCTGTTCGAGCGTGTCGCGCGAAGGCGATTCGGTGTCGATGATGATCACGTCGGGCCGCTCGCGCTCGACGGCGCGATGCAGCGCCTGCGGCGTCGCGGGCTCGGCGAGCATTTCGTAGCCGAGCCGCGCGAGCGCCTGGCGCAGATCGCCGATGGGCTTGTCGGTGTCGGTTACGAGCAGGACGCGCAGCATGGTGTTTCAGTGGTCGGCGGCATGAGGTGGCTGCTTGGGCGCAGTGCGGCGAAGCAGGACATGCAGCATTCCAGCAAGGTATGTGCCAGTTGTTGCGGCGCACGCGAATGGGGCGGGTCGCGTGCGAAACCGGACGGGAAGATGGTGGGATGCACCGCAACCGTGCGTGGCGCGGATCGCGGCACTCAACTGGCGCAGTGGGAAGACGCGGAAGCCATGGTCTTCGTCTCAAGATTGGCAACTAACAGTCAACCCTGCCATGCAACTCCAAACAGTCAGCGTGGTGGAATCGACGGCATTCCACATGGAGAGTGGTCCAATGCCGACCGTATTGAAGGTTCACACGTACCTGCGTCGCAGTATCTGTGACAAAGAAGTTTCACTGCCTGCGGGCACCCAGGTTATCAATGACATCTTGGCCGATGGCGACCAGGCCGAGCTGCTGATCGTGCTGCGCCAGATGGCGCAGGCATTTGGCGGAGTTCAGGCCGTGGCCGAGCAGGCGCATCTGAATCCGACCCAGCTCTATCGCACGCTGTCGCCGAAAGGCAGCCTTCGTTGGTACCGTATTGAGTCGGGTTTTGGACGCTCGGTCCTGGGTCGGGCATGAGTGACAACCGGCTCCGCGAGCGAAGACTTTCAAGAGATACGAGGGGTTGATTCGAGTCGAACAGAGCCCTGCCCCGGAAGTCTGCGAATAGCAAAAAAAACGCGCCGGCATAACCGGCGCGCATCGAAATCCACGAGTTCCGTGTCTCAGCTCGCTTTCCGAACCGGCGGAAAACGCCGCTTGCTGTTGCCGATGGGGATGCGCCGGAAGCGCTCCTTCTTGGTCTCTTCCTCGAAGTGCGAAAGCGAGACCTTCACGAGGTCGGCGCTCGACACAATGCCGATGAGCCGCATCGACTGGCGATCGGACACCACAGGCAGCCGCTCGAGCCCATGCACGGCAAGACGCGCGGCGATCCGGCGGCAAGTCTCCTCGGGCACCGCCACATCGGGCGCGCGCAGCGCAAGCAGCGCGCCGAGCGGCTGATCGAGCGCCTCGCTGGCGCCGCTCGCGCGCACCGTCTCCAGAATCGCGCGGTCCACCATGCCAAGCACGGCGCCGTCACGCACCACAGGCCAGGCGCGGCGCTTCTGGTCGGGGCCGAAGTATTGCGACAGCGCATCGCGCACGCTCACGCCGGCGTCGATGGTTTCGACGTTGCGCGTCATCACTTCGTCCACGTGATGGCGCTCGAGCGGATCGACGCCGTACTCGCGATAGATGTGATAGCCGCGCCGCGCGATCTTCTCGGTCATGATCGAGCGCTTCATGACGACCGCGGCGAAGCCGTGCGCGACCAGCGTGGCCGTGAGCAGCGGCAGCAGCGCGTTGGTGTCGTGGGTGAGGCCGAAGGCGAACACGATGGCCGTGAGCGGCGCGCCGAGCGTGGCGCCAAGCGTGGCCGCCATGCACACGAGCGGCCAGAGCGCGGGGTCGCTGCCGGGCAGCACGTGGCTCAGCACGCAGCCAAGGCCCGCGCCCAGCATGAGCAGCGGGGCGAGCACGCCGCCCGAGGTGCCCGAGCCGAGCGCCACGACCCAGATCACGGCCTTCACCACGAGGATGGCGACGGCCACCTGCAAGATGATGTGCTGATGGAGCAGGTCGCCGATCACGTCGTAGCCCACGCCCAGCGCGCGCGGCTCGATGAAGCCGCCGATGCCCACCACGAGGCCGCCGATCGCGGGCCACCAGGACCAATGCAACGGCAGGTGCGCGAACAGGTCCTCGACCTTGTAGAGCGCCGCCGAAAGCCCGGAAGCGAGCGCACCCGAGAGCAGGCCCGCGATCACGCACGAAAACAGCGCGAGCGCGTGCGGCGTGGGGGTTTGCATCGCGAAAAGCGGCTCGGTGCCGAAGAATGCAGCGCGCGCAAATCCCGCCACGGCGCAGGCGAGCGCGACCGGCAGGAAGCTGCGCGGGCGCCATTCGAACAGCAGCAGCTCGACCGCCAGCAGCACGGCGGCCACCGGCGTGCCGAACACGGCCGTCATGCCCGCGGCGGCGCCGGCGACGAGCAGCGTCTTGCGCTCGGCGGAGGTGAGCCGCACGCACTGCGCGAGCAGCGAGCCGATCGCGCCGCCTGTCATGATGATCGGGCCTTCCGCGCCAAACGGCCCGCCGCTGCCGATCACGATGCCCGAGGAGAGCGGCTTGAGGATGGCCACCTTCGGCGACATCTTGCTCTTGCCGAACAAAATCGCCTCGATGGCTTCCGGAATGCCGTGGCCGCGGATCTTGTCGGAGCCGAAGCGCGCCATCATCCCGACGATCAGCCCCCCGGCCGCCGGCACGAGAATGACCCACGCACCGAGCGTGTTCAGCGCGGGCGAGTGATCCTCGAACGAGAAGCGGCCATAGAAGAACAGGTTCGTGAACCAGTGGATGAGGCTCAGAAGCACGAACGCGGCGAGCGTAGCCAGCGCGCCAATGACGGCGGCCAGCGCGCTGATGCCGGGCAGGCGCGCGTTGGCCGAGAAGTCGCGCTTGTGGGAGTCGTCGAGATGCATGGTCGTCAGAGATCGATTTGCGGAATGGTGAAGGTGCCGTCGAGCGATTGCAGTTCCGCACGATGGAGTTCGGCGAGGCGCGCGAGCAGCTTTTCGCCGCCGTCGAGCAGATGCACTTCCACCTGGCGGCGATCGCGCTCGCTCACGCGCCGCTCGACCAGGTTGAGCGCCTCGCAGCGCGAGACGAGCGCCACCACGCCGTGATGCTGCGCCTGCAGACGCTCGGCAATCTCGCCGATGGTCGCCCACTCGCGGCCCGGATAGCCCTTCACGTGCAGCAGCAGCAAATATTGCAGCGGCGTGATGCCCTCGCCCTGGGCCGCCTGTTCCGAGAAGCGCTCGAAGCGGCGCATCTGGTAGCGGAACTCGGACAATTGCTCGAAATCGGTCTTCGTCAGACCGCGCGTATGGTTTTTCATTGGGAATTCAAATGGGTGCGATTCGAAATGCGAATATATCACAACATGATATGTTTGGCCGAGGCCTTCCCGACGCGGTTGCGCCACGCGCGGCTCGCGATATGTTCAGGAATGCATGAGGTTCAGGCGCTCTGGCCTTGTAGCGGCTGAGCCTGCCGGTACAGGCCCGAAATCAGGTCCGCCTGCGTGACGATGCCTACGAGGCGGCGCTCGCCGTCCACCACGGGCACGTGGTGGTGGCCGCGCCCCGCGAAAATGCCGAGCAGCTGCACGATGGGGGTTTCGCTCGCAATAGTGCGAACGTGCGTGCTCATGATCGTGCTCACGCGCACGCCGTCGGCGGGATGCGCGGCGATGCCGCTTCGGAGCGAATGCAGCAGCGCGCGCAGCGGGTGGCGGCCGAGGCCCTCTTCGGCGAGGTCGGCGCGCGTGACGATGCCCTTTACGTGGCGCTTTTCATCCACTACCGGCAGCGCCTTGATGTCGTGACGCTTGAGCAGCGTGCGCGCTTCGCCTACGGTTGTCGCCGGCGTGATGCTGACGACGTCGCGCGTCATGACATCGGCGCAATTGAGCTCGCCGAAGCTGCGCGCATAGGCGCGAATCTCCGTTTCGCGCAGCAGCGACTCGAGGTCGTCGGTGTCGATGTCGAGCAGCTCGTCGCGGTCGCGCAGTACGGCTTCGAGGTCGGCGCGCGAGAAGCCACCCGGCGCGGTCGCGGGCTGGGCGGTCCTGGCCGGGCGCACCGCGTGGGGATAGCGGTGGCCGGTGGCCGTGTGATAGACGAGCGCGGAAATGAGCAGCGTGAATGATTGCAGCGCCACCGGCTCGAACACGAACTCATAGCCGAGCGCATGCACGGCAGGGCCGCCGAGCACGGCGGTGAGCGCCACGGCGCCCGAAGGCGGGTGCACGCAGCGCAGCGTGAACATCGCGCAGACCGCCGCGGCGATGGCGACTGCGGCGGCCTCCACGGGATCGTGGATGAACATCGCGCAGGTCACGCCCACGGTGGCCGAAACCAGATTGCCCCCGATGATCGACCACGGCTGCGCGAGCGGACTCGCGGGCACGCCGAACAGCAGCACCGCCGAGGCGCCCATCGGAGCGATCAGATACGGAATGGTCGAGGCGTTGCCGAGCAGGTAGTGCGAAACGGCGCCCGTGACGGCAATGCCCACCAGCGCGCCGCCGCTCGAACGCAGGCGCTCGCGCCAGCGCAGGGTAACGGGGGACGGGGCGAAGCGCGTGAGCCAGCGAAGAATTCTGAAGCGTGACACGGTCGAGATAGCGGTAAAGGGGACGAAGCGAAAGGGATAAAGCGGCGTCCCCGCCGGGCCGCCCGCGATTTTTTGAGATCGCGATTGTATCGCAACGTGATATATCCCGCGACGCATTGACGCTGATAGTTGTCATTTGGGGTTTGATCGCCCGTGGGCTGATGGCGGCGCGCATCCGGGAACTCCGGTGTAACAAAACCACTGCATTTGTAACGCTGCGTCGCCGTGGCGGCGCGCTGCGCCGCGTTCGGTTACGCTGGCGGGCCAACCCTTTGCAGGGGCGGTCAAGCCGGCGGCCCGGCACGGCGGCACCGCATTCCACCGATCGACACGGACAACAAACGCATGAAGAAGCTCTCTTTCCTGAGCGCGGGGCTCGCGTGGTTCATGGCGTCGCTGGTAATTGGCGCGAGCGCGTTCGCGCAGGGCGTCGTCGATCAGTCGGACCCGCAGGCGCTCATCAAGACGGCCACGCAGCAGGTGCTGGACGAAGTGCGAACGAAGGCCATCGCGCCGGACGACATTGCGCGCATTCGCGACATCGTCGACCGGGACATCCTTCCCTATGTCGACTTCCATCGCACCACGCAACTCGCGATGGGCCGGCACTGGCGCGCCGCCACGCCCGCGCAGCAGCAACAGGTCGCCCAGCAGTTCCAGCTGCTGCTGATCCATCTTTACGCTGGCGCGCTCGCGCAGCTCAAGCCCGATCAGCAGATCGAATACCCGCCGATGCGCAATGCGCCCGGCGACACGGACGTGGTCGTGCGCACGCTCGCGCAGACAAGCAGCAATCCCGTGGAGATCGACTACCGTTTGTACAAGACGCCCGAGGGCTGGCGACTCTACGACCTGAACGTGCTGGGCGCCTGGCTGATCCAGACCTACCGCGTGCAGTTCAACGAGAAGATCCAGCAATCGGGCGTGGATGGGCTGATCCAGTTTCTCACCTCGCGTAATCAGGAGCTGGAGGCGGCCGGGCACTGAACGCGGCGCGCGCGCTTTCGAACCCTTTTATCCAGGGCGCGCCTGGGTTACGCTTCTCGCCCGTTTGCCGTTTTCAGGCTTATTTCTCGCCTGCGCGCCGCCTGCGCGCCGCCTGACGCACGCTGCACGCACTACCCTGAACTCAGGCGCGCCTGTTGCGCGTCTCACCCGACTCCCCGACCAGCCAACGCTTCGCCATGAATTTCCAGAGCCCGCCCGAGAGGCCTTATTCCGAACCGCTGAATGGACCATCGGGGCCATCGGGACAGCCGCACGGCCACCGCAACCGCGTCTTCGCGTCGAGCACGCCCACGCTGCACACGCTCGCCGCGCTCGTCACGGGCGTGGTGGTGGTGTGCGGTCTCTACTTCGGGCGCGCGATGCTCGTGCCTATCACGCTTTCGGTGCTGCTGAGCTTTCTGCTCGCACCGCTCGTGACCGCGCTGCGCCGGCTGCACATCCCGCAGTTCATCGCGATCCTGATCGCGGTGCTCGCCACGGTGCTGGCGCTGGCGGGCGTGGGCGCGCTGATCGCCACGCAGGTCGTGCAGCTCGCGGCCTCCTTGCCGCAGTACCAGGAAGCCATCATGGAGAAGGCGGAAACGGTGCAGGAAAAGACCATTGGCCGCGCCGACTCGCTGATGACGCGCGCCGCCGCCGAGCTCCAGCGCATCACGCCCACGCCGCCGCCCGCGCCGCCGCAGCCGCGCGGGCGCGCCGCGCGCAACCAGCCGCAGCCGCCGATGCAGGTCGAGGTCCACACGCCCGCGCCCACGCCGATGCAGTTGGTGCGCAAAGCCTTCGCGCCGGCCATCGCGCCGCTCGAGACCGCCTTCATCGTGCTGGTGGTGACGATCTTCATCCTGCTGCAGCGCGAGGACCTGCGCGATCGCTTCATCAGCGTGTTCGGCTCCAACGATCTGCATCGCACCACCACGGCTATCAACGACGCCTCCGAGCGGCTCTCGCGCTACTTCGTCACGCAACTGGGCGTGAACGTGTCGGTGGGCGGCGTGATCGCCATCGGGCTCGCGGGCATCGGCGTGCCGGGCGCGCTGATGTTCGGGGCGCTCTCGGCGCTGCTGCGCTTCGTGCCTTACATCGGCATCTGGATCGCCGCGATCCTTGCGACGCTGCTGGGCGCGGCCATCCAGCCGCAGTGGACCATGGCAGTCTCGACGCTGATCTTCTTCATCGTCGTCGACGTGGTGGCGGGGCAGTTCGCCGAGCCGATGCTCTACGGCCGCCGCGCGGGCCTGTCGCCGCTCGCGGTGGTGGTGGCGGCGATCTTCTGGGCGTGGCTCTGGGGCCCGGTCGGGCTCGTGCTCTCCACGCCGCTCACGCTGTGCATCGTCACGCTGGGCCGCTACGTGGATCGCCTGAACTTCCTGACCATCCTGCTCGGCGACCAGCCCGCGCTCACGCCCGCGCAGACCTGCTACCAGCGCCTGCTCGCCGACGACCCGCACGAGGCGCTGCTGCAGGCCGACCGCCTGCTCACGGAGATGCCGCTCATCGACTATTACGAGCGGGTGGTGTTCGAGGGCCTGCGCTTCGCGCGCAACGACGTGCTGCGCGGTGTGCTGCCCGCCGAGCAGCTTGCGCGCATCAATCAGGCGCTGCTCGACATTGTGGAAGTGCTGGAGTCGGTGAACGATTCGCGCCACGCTTCGGGCAACGAAGACGACGCGCCGCCGGAGATTCCCGCGGACGGCCGCGCGGTGCTGTGCGTGCCGGGGCGCGGCGCCTTCGACGAAGTGGTGGTGGCGATCGTGTGCCAATTGCTCGCGCGCGCGGGGATTCCGTGCCTCGCGACGACATACGACGAAGTGCGCGCCACGCGCACGGGGATGATGGACCTGCAAACCTTGCAGTCGATGCACGCGATGCCATCGACGCAATCCGCGCAAGCGGCGCACTTGATGCAATCGACGCGGGTGGTCTGCGTGGCGTCGCTCGACGCCGCCGAGTCGCCGCCGTACTTGCGCAACCTCGTGCGTCGCGTGCGCGAGCGCGCTCCCGCCTTGCCGATCGTCGTGGGCGTGCGGGCGGTGCGCCGCGAAGAGGGGCCGAGCATCGCCGACGATGCCGCTACGCACCTCACTGCCACGCTGCGCGATCTCGTGGAGGAATGCGGCGCGGCGCTCGCTGCCCAGCCGAAGGAGCTCGCGCACAAGCAGGCGAATGCGGGGGCGTGACAGTCATGGGGGCGTCACATTGGGATGCCAGGATATGCGGCCCTACCCCCTCTGGTTGCGGCATTGCCCGGAGACACCACGTGCTGAGCCCTCACGAGTTTGCAACGCTGATGCTGATCCGCCACGCGCCGGAGCAGATCGACATGAACCGCCACGAACTCGACATCCTGCTCGAACGCCAGCTCGTCGCGCTCGAACAGCGCGCCGAAGGCCACCGGCTGCCTTCGCTCACGATGGCGGGGCACTCGCTGCTCGATGCGCTCGGCCGTGTCGAGCCGACGCATTTCGAATACGAAGACATGGGCGGCTTCGACGCGCATTGAGGGCGCTTGCACCGCTCCCGCTGACTATCATTGATAGCAATCTTTGTTCATCGCGCAGCTAGCCGATCGGCCCGGAAATATGCTGAGTTCTTGCGAACTGAGTTAGCGCTTGTTTGCAGTGATTCCCGCAATGGGACTCACTTGGTAAAAACCCTATACCGTCCATAACACTCGCCTGTCGCAAAGTGGCGCATGCGATACTTGTCGCAAATGGTCGCGACACAAGCGCGATCAACGCGACGGTAGCGCGATTCAGAACGTTCTGCTCCTTGCCTCCCCACGGCATCTCATTCAGAAAACATCGCTTGTCTGGAAATTTCGTTGCCTTTTCGAAAGGTAATGGATGGCTTTCGCAAGCAGGAGACTCACTTGGAGCGACTAGGTTTTTTTGCCATGGTGGCGCTATTGCGCCTCTTTTCAATGCTTCCTTATGGCGTGGTCGCGCGACTTGGCAGCGCGCTCGGCACGCTTTTATACGCACTGCCAAGCTCCCGGAAGCATATTGTTCATGTCAACCTGCGTTTATGCTTTCCGGGCAAGTCCGACGCCGAGTACGACCAACTTGGGAGAAAGCATTTTCGCCACGTGATCCGAAGCTATGTCGAACGAGGCGTTCAATGGTTCGGCAGCGAGGAGGCGATACGGAAGCTGGTTCAAATCGAAAGCCAAATCGATCTGGAGGATAAGGATGCGCCGCCCACGATCTTTTTGGGCTTTCACTTCGTCAGCATTGAAGTCGGCTGCATTCTCTATTCCACGCGATCGCCGGCCGCTTCACTCTATACGCGCATGTCGAATGAGCGTCTGGGGGAACTGGCCAGGCGGCAACGCGGCAGATTCGGCGCCGAGATGGTCGAGCGTTCGACCAGCGCCAAGAAGATCATCGGACTGCTGCGTTCAGGCATTCCGGTCATGCTGGCCGCGGACATGGACCACGGCATCCACAACTCGGTTTTTGTGCCGTTTTTTGGCGTGCCCGCGTGCACGCTCACTTCGGTTTCGCGTCTTGCCCGGATTGCCCGTGCCCGCGTCGTGCCGTTCGTGACCGAAGTGCTGCCCGATTACCGCGGATACAAGCTCACCGTGTTCGAGCCGTTCGCCGATTTTCCTTCGGAGAGCGATACGCTCGATGCGTGTCGAACCAACGAATTTCTTGAAACGCAGATCCGCAAGTTTCCCGAGCAGTATTACTGGGTGCACCGCCGCTTCAAGAATCGTCCGCCGGGCATGCCGGGTGTTTATTGAGTTCGGCGTTTAGCAAAAGCGCGTCATCACGTAAATCGCTCGTGGTGACGCGCTTTCTACATTCCATTACTTGCCGATGCCGATCAGTTCGACTTCGAACGTGAGGTCGCTGTTCGGCGGAATCGGGCCGACGCCGCGATCGCCATAAGCCGTTGCCGCCGGGCAGGTCAGCTTGGCTTTGCCGCCCACCTTCATTTTCTGCAAGCCCTGCGTCCAGCACGGAATCACCCGGCCAAGCGGGAACTCGGCTGGGCCGCCGTGCTTGTCGGAGCTGTCGAATTCGGTGCCGTTGGCGAGCGTGCCGCGGTAGCTCACGCGCACGACGTCGCTGGCGGTCGGCTGCGCGCCGGTGCCTTGCTTGATGTGTTCGACCACGACGCCCGAAGGCAGCTTGTCGATGGCGTTGGCGGCGAACGCCGTCGACGCGATGGTGGCGGTGGCTAGTACGGCAATCAGTGATTTCATGCGATGTCCTCGTTGAATGGCTTGCCAATTATATCGGCAGCCACAGTCGAACCCGGAGCATCGCGGGCAATCGTCCAGGCCCCGCCGGAAAACGGACATTCCCGGCGGGTTCGCGTGAACGATCAGAGGCCGCTAACCGTCTTGACCGTCACCCACTGGCCGTTCTTCACCTGATAGACGGTGGAGGAGCCGGTCTTGAGCGAGCCGTTCGCGTTGAACTCGATCTGGCCGGTGATGCCGTCGAAGTTGATGCTTTGCAGCTTCGCGCGGTAGTCGGCAGGCTTCGTCGAGTTGGCTGCCTGCATCGCCTTGATGGCGGCCCACGCCGCGTCATAGCCGAACGGCGCGTACGAGAGCACTTCCACGCCGAACTTCTGCTTGAAGCGCTCGGCGAATTTCGATCCCACCGGCGTGCTGTCGAGCGGACGGCCGTATTCCCAAGCCATCGCGCCTTCGGACACGTCGCCCGCGAGCTTGATGAAGTCGACGTCCTTCACGCCGCCGCCGCCCACGTACTGCGCCTTGATGCCGAGCTGCGCCATCTGCTTCATGATGCCGGCCGCTTGCGGATTGAGCGCCCCCACAAAAATCAGATCGGGGTTCTTGCTCTTGATGGTCGTGAGCTGGGTCTTGAAGTCGGTTGCCTGATTGGTCGTGTACTCGCGGTCGATGATGTCGCCGCCGTGCGCCTTGACCGCTTTCACGAATTCATCGGCTTCGCCCTGGCCGAATGCCGTGCGGTCGTCGATCACGGCAATGCGCTTGGCTTTCGTCGTCGTGACCGCATAGGCGCCCGCGGTGCCGGCGTTTTGCGCGTCGCTCGAGATCACCATGAAGACGTTCTTGTAGCCACGGCCGCTGATCACCGGGTTGGTGGCGGCCGGATCGATAACGGGCAGGTTCGCCTTTTCGTAGAGATCGGACGCAGGGATGGTCGTGCCCGAGTTGAAGTGGCCGACGACCACGGAAACGCCTTCGTCCACGAGCTTTTGCGCGACTTGCACGCCGACGCGCGGGTCGGCCTGGTCGTCCTCGGCTACCAACTGGAACGAGACGGGCTGGCCATTGATCTTCACGCCTTGTGCCTTGGCGTCGTCGAGCGCCATCTTGACGCCGTTCTCCAGGTCCTTGCCGTAACTGGCGTTAGGTCCGGTGAGCGGCGCCGCAAAGCCGATTTTGACGACGGTATCCGCATGAGAGGCGAGCGGTGCAACAGCGAGAAGTGCTCCAACTGCAACGGCGACAGGGGTGAGAGTCTTCGCAAAACGCATGTTGTTTCCTTTGTAGTATCGATCGAACCGCTGCGAATGGGGAACGCGTGGCGAAATGCCGAAAGCGACTATAGGAAGCCAATATCGCCCCGTCTTGAACTTTCGCGACGCATCCTATGCGCATTTCGGCATAGCCGGGCAAATCCGGGCAATTAGGGCAAATACGCCCGCTCGCGCGCATTTCTAGCAGCCGGACCGATTTCGCGCGATCTGTCGATTGCATTACTGCGTATTTCATTTATATTACATTCCTCCGTGCCAACCGGTGCAAAATGCTTGTCTCGCACAGAATCCGCATCCTCGATGGGCGTTTGAAATGAAATATCAATCACTTGAAGACTTTTTGGGCGCCTCCGCCGAGCGCAATCCGGGTCAACCGGAGTTCCTGCAAGCGGTCACGGAGGTGATGGAAAGTCTGTGGCCATATATCTCGGAGCACCGCCAATATGCCGAGCACGGCTTGCTCGACCGTCTGGTCGAGCCGGAGCGCACGGTGATGTTCCGCGTGTCGTGGGTCGACGATCATGGCGGCGTCCAGGTCAATCGCGGCTATCGCATTCAGCACAGCTCGGCCATTGGTCCTTATAAGGGCGGTCTGCGTTTTCATAACTCGGTCAATCTTTCGATTCTCAAGTTCCTCGCGTTCGAGCAGACCTTCAAGAATGCGCTGACGACCCTGCCCATGGGTGGCGGCAAGGGCGGCTCCGATTTCGATCCGAAGGGCAAGAGCCCCGGCGAAGTCATGCGCTTCTGCCAGGCGTTCGTGAGCGAACTGTTCCGCCATGTCGGCAGCGACACCGACGTGCCGGCTGGCGACATCGGCGTGGGCGGCCGCGAGGTCGGCTTCATGGCGGGCATGATGAAGAAACTGTCCAACCGCGCCGATTGCGTGTTCACGGGCAAGGGACTCTCATTCGGCGGCTCGCTGATTCGCCCCGAAGCGACCGGTTACGGCACCGTGTATTTCGCCGAGGAAATGCTCAAGCGGATTGGCCGCAACTTCGACGGCCTGCGCGTGAGCGTTTCGGGCTCGGGCAACGTGGCGCAATATGCGGTCGAAAAAGCCATGGCGCTGGGCGCGAAGGTAGTGACGGTTTCGGATTCCAGCGGCACGGTGGTCGACGAAGACGGCTTCACCACCGAAAAACTCGCCGAATTGATGGACGTGAAGAACCATCACTACGGTCGCGTGAGCGACTACGCAGAACGTACGGGACTCAAGTTCTTGCCGGGCCAGCGTCCGTGGCATGTCCCCGTCGATGCCGCGCTGCCGTGCGCCACGCAAAACGAACTGGACGCCGACGATGCGGGCATGCTGGTCAAGAACGGTGTGATTTGCGTGGCGGAAGGCGCCAATATGCCGTCGACCAACGCGGCCGCGAAATACTTCGAAAAGAACGGCATTCTGTACGCGCCGGGCAAGGCCAGCAACGCCGGCGGCGTGGCCACGTCGGGCCTGGAAATGAGCCAGAACGCGATGCGCATTTCCTGGCCGCGCGAGGAAGTCGATGCGCGCCTGCACGACATCATGCGCAGCATTCATGAGGTCTGCCTGCAGCATGGCCGCCGCGCCGACGGCTCGGTGAGCTATGTGAATGGCGCGAACGTGGCCGGCTTTGTGAAGGTCGCCGATGCGATGCTGGCGCAGGGCGTGATTTAGGGCGAAGTTGATTGAGTTTTCGAGAATAAAAGGCCCCGCTGAAGTGGGGCCGGTCGATAGCCACTAGTGGCGTTCCAGGGTTTATTGCCAGTTTGCCATCTCAAGCAGGTCACTCAGAAACTTGTGTTGAGTCTTCCGTAATTCATAGACGCAATGCTCATAGATGGCCGGGTACATGGAGCCATCCGGTGACGTTTCCCACTTGGATCCCGCGTTCCGTTGTAGCTCACAGTATTTCACCGAGTGATCCTTAGTTCGCATGTACTCATCAAACAACGCCGCATGAGCGTTTCGCTGCGGAATCTTCGCCCGAAGCTTCTTATATAGTTGTACATTCTCTGATACGAGATCGATACTCAGCCCCGAATAACACTCGGTGTCCGAGTAACCACCTCCAAGGTGTTGAAGACAGGCAGGATCTGTCTTTGAACTAACCGATCGTGAAGAGACTGCGATCAGGATCGACAGAAGTAGCATGTTAGTGCGACGCATCATAGACTCCTGAAGCGAATAAACGTGCCTCTGAACGGATCGATCGGCGGCTTGGTTTGCAAGTAAGCCTCGCCGATGAACATTCAGGCGCACAGAAGATTCGCACCGCCAGGGCGTGCTATTCGATCGCGCGGACATGGCGCAGGAACAACGGTAATTGAGCATCCAGGCGCGTATGTTCGAAGGGTTGATCGTGAAGCATGCCGGGATGCGAAGACTCCGCTAGCAGCGGGCATAGCCGTGTCGGAGTGGAAAGGAACCGGTGTATTTACCGTGAGGCATGCTGGCCGAAGTACCAGACAAGCGGCAGCGAGAAAGCGCCCCGCCGGAGCGGGGCATTTGAAACTTCCACGGAAAGCGGACGATTTTCACCAACCGCTTCAACGCTGATTGTTCAATATCTTCTTCAATGCCGGGCATTTCGGCTTGTCGGAAGTCTCCATATCATCGGGGCACGCGAGCCAACTATAAAATTCCAGCTCCTGGCTAGCTATCTTCGAACGACACGCAGCGATTTGAAAATCCGTATCAGGCGAATAAATATCTGCCCAATCATTGAACGCCTTACCAAATAGGTCGCAGTCTGATTTCATACGGTTGCGCCAAATGCTGAAATTCCGATCCAGTGCGACTTGCTTTTCTCCCTTTGCTAACGGCCTAATCGACCCATAGAGCGCTTTTGCCTTTGCCAAGTTTCGATCGGTGTCCTTGTTGGTACAAGCCAGGAAATCGTCGCGGGTTTTTGCCTTCGCGTCGCAAGCGGAATCAGCGAACGCAGACATTGAGGCGAGCGCAAGAACAAAGGTATTGAGAGTTTTAATGACTCGCATCATAGGTTCCGTCTTTGAACAAGTTTGCTTCGGCGTGTCGGCGTTTCAACAGACTGCGAGGGCGGGCACCGCCTGCACCCGTGTATTCCAGCAACTTAGCCGGTACACGGTCATAATGTCCGGTGTTCACCAGATTCAACAGGCTTTCTTTGCTATGCCCTCTGACGTTATATACGAAATCCACCAATGCGTCGTATTCGTATTGGTAAAGTGGCACGCGTATTCGATTATTGATAATGTGTTCGGCGACTTTGATATCCTCACGGAGCAACGCCAATGCTTGAGACATGGTTAAACCCGCCAACCACGGTGCCTCCAGCGCTGAGCCATTGATCGGCCCCATATGTACCAAATGCCCATAGCCTATGGTTGTATTTCCGCCGTGTCCGCCGCCGTCGTTATCGTAAAGGTGTGCGCGGAAGGCCTCCCATTGCGCTGTAAAATGAATTAGGTTGTCAGTGACAGCCCAAGGTTTACAAAGCCGGTCTGTTTGAAGATTTACGCACGAATTCGGGTTCGTATTCGTTACTGCGCTTCCAAGTGCATCGGGCATTTAAACCTCGTCTCTATGACCAAGATAAAAGCGGATTGATTGCGCGCTTTGCGTCGTATATCGAGCGGTACGGCCTTGCGAATCGGTGACGCCGTGTTCCAGCGCGCCTGATGGAAGACGTACCGTGTAGTACGTGTCGGGCATTAGTGAGCCGTGCGCATCGCAAAGGGTGAATTGCTCGTCGTACATGCTGCCTGGCGGGATGGACGCGAATGCGTTACCTGCGCCGTATCCCGTGCCTGTGAGTTCTTGCGATTCGAACGTATGCCACGCGCTATCCTGCGACGCAATCATGACCGGAGGCGGGTCACCTTGGCACAGGCAGATATCGCCGTCGAGCGCCTGTTGTTTGCCGTGCATTGTCGCGTTCTGGTGCGGTCCCTTCGCGCCAATGAGTCCTTCCGATTTGCAGCATGCGCACCAAACCTTCGCGCCGATGAAAGTGATTGCCCGCCCGTGGTGAGTGCAATTCTCAATGCCTTCCCGAACAACCCCGCCGCTAGTGGATTTGTCCCACTGTCGCAAGAGTGCGCGCTTCATATCGTGCCTCGCGCAGGGTGTTCGTACGTCATCTGTTCTTCGGTAACAACCTCCCATATTTCGGGGCTGGCCTTTCCAGCACGCTCAGGGCTGTCTGTAATCGTGTCGCCGTTGTCAAGCACGCTTCCCACATACGCGAGTTGCACAAACTCCCGATTCGCCTTGATCGCGAGGCCGCTAATGATTCGCGCCATGGTTCCATCCGGGTAATGGACCGTATCGCCAATAACACCGACCTTGACCTGCTCACCATCGACGCTCCACTCGCGGCCCGGCGCGCGCAACACGCCGCCGCGCCGGGTAGTTGAACCGCGTAGCGCGAAGCGCAGGCCCGGCTCAAGCGGCGGCGGCACGTACGAAGAATCGAAAAGCCCGGTGGGGACTTCGCCTTCGGGAATGAAAAGACCGGTTATCCCGTTGTCCCATGGCGTGAAATCGATATGGTCCCCGTTGCTGAGGTGACTGCCGACCAGTGCCGCGCACTTGTCGTGATCGACAAACAGCGGCCCCGAACCGTCAATGATTGTCGCTTCGCTACCATCGCTGTAGGTCGATATGCAGACCGCAAATCGACATGCTGCCTGTTGCGCGCGTCACGTAGCCGCCGCGTGCGGTACGTGCGCCGATGGTTGCGAATGCGTAGGTAATGCTCTCGCCCTTTTCCTGATCCGACATTCCATAGCTCCACGAAGTAGACGAAAACGGCCGGCCCGGTAACGCGACCGGCGATGCAGTGGCGGGCGAAATTCAACCCGCGCGGGCTATCGTCACTGGAGACTGAAACGCTGGGAAATCGGATCGATCTTAAAATTTAGAGCACATATCCAGCACGCATAAAGCATGCAAATTGATTTGTCATTCAACAAACCCAGCCTGATATTGCGAATGGCTTAGCCCTAAACCGTCGCTATCAAAAACGACTCCCCCGTGGAAGGCCGCAAGCCATCGCTACGTCCTGCGAAATATCGCGCGACGATATCGGCGGTGCTCACATGCTCGGCCTTCGAAAACCCGGCCTCTTGCGCGAGCGCGAGCATCTCCTCGGGGCGAAAGAAGCTGAGAAACGGCGTGCCCGCCGCGCGCGCCCGTTCATAAACGGCTTCGTGCTGCGCGCGCTCCGCGGGATCGACGAGATCGAGCGGCAGCGTGAAAGTCATGGCAAGCGTCGATCCCGGCGCAAGCTGCGCGATCTGGCGCAGCGTGGCGAGATTCGCTTCGCGTGTGAGATACATCGACACGCCCGTGGACGCCACCACGGCGCGCGCCTTAGCATCGAACCCCGCGCGTGCGAGCAGCGTCCACCACGACTCACCCGCCTCGAAATCCACCGGCACGAAACGCAGCCACGCCGCTTCGCGGTAGCCGAGCGCGCCGAGTCGCTGCCGCTTCCATGCCTGCGTGCCAGGCTGATCCACTTCGTACACGTGAAGTCGTGACGCAATCTCTGGGCGGCGCTGCGCGAACGTGTCGAGGCCCGCGCCAAGAATCACATACTGCCCGACGCCCGCATCGGCCTGCGCGGCCACGAGATCCTCGATAAAGCGCGCACGGCCGACGATGGACGCGCGATAGCCGCGCGTGCCTTGCGGGTGCATGTCGGGGCGATTGCGCCAGTCCGGGTCCGGCGCGGCGAGCTGCATGCCGATCGCATCGTCGAGCACGTGCGGTTCGGCATCGACTTCCAGGTGCAGCGCGCGCCAGAGCGCGACGCGAATGGCGCTGGAATCGGGGGTAGCCGTTTTCGGGTTTTGCATATCCGTTCTCCAGTTCGATAGGGCGCTGATGCAGGGCCGGCATTACGCCGGGCCGCGCACGCCATAAATGTCCGCGCTCACCTCGCGCAACACGTCGATCATGATCTGCGCGGCGGGCGAGAGCAGGCGGTCGGCGCGCGTGATGATGCCGAAGTCGTCCATCTGGCAATCCATCGGCAGCGGCAGCACCGCGACCATGCCGTGCGCCGCGTAGTAGCGCGCCACGTCCTCGGTGAGCACGGCGATCATGTCGCTTTGCTCGAGCACGCGCGTGATGAAAAGCAGCGCGGGCGTTTCCACCACGTTCGAGGGCGGCGCGAGGCTCGCGCGCTGGAACATCAATTCGAAGCGATGGCGCAATACGCTGCCCACGGGCGGCACGACCCAGGTGGCGCGCGCCACGTCGGCGAGCGTGAGCGGCGCGCGGGTTTTCGTCCGCGCTTGCGCTTCATCCGGCGTTTCCTCATGCAACGGCGAATGCGCCGCCTCCAGCAGCGGATGCCCCGGCCGCACCACGGCGCACACCGGCTCGCCCGTGAGCGGCTCGTAGCGTAGCTGAAGCTTGTCGTGTTCGGCGGAAAGCCGTCCGAGCACGACATCGAGTTTTTCCTGCGCGAGATGTTCGAGCAGCGCGTTGCTTGCGTCGATTTCCACCGAGACGCGCATATTCGCATGCGCGCGCTTGACCGCCGCCACGGCGGCGGGCAGCACGCGCACGCCCGGCGAGGTGATCGCGCCCACGGCGACATGGCCGAGCCGCCCCGCCTTGAGCGCCGAGAGTTCCTCCTGGGCCTGGTCGAGGCTGCCCAGCACCGCGCGCGCATGGCGGATCAGCGCGTCGCCGTAAAGCGTGGGCCGCATGCCGCGCGGCAGGCGCTCGAACAGCACCGCGCCCAGCATCTCCTCCAGTTCGCGCAGCAGCTTCGACGCCGCGGGCTGCGTCATGTTCAGCGCCGCCGCCGCGCGATGGATATTGCCTTCTTCCGCAAGCGCGACGACCAGCAGCAACTGACGCGTCTTGAGCCGCGTGCGCACATACCAGGGGCTCGAATCGAGCATGTTTGCCTGCCGTCCCAAATAGTATTCAGTGTTTATACCAATGCCGAAATCGATATCGAAAGCATCCGATATTTCATTAGAAGGTTATCAGAGTTCTATCTAAGCTATGTCCAATGTTTCATTCACTCGGACCGGACGATGTCGGCAACAAAACCTAAACTGCGCTCGCAACAGTGGTTCGGCACCACTGACAAGAATGGCTTCATGTACCGGAGCTGGATGAAGAACCAGGGTATTCCCGACCACGAATTCGATGGCCGCCCGATCATCGGCATTTGCAATACGTGGTCCGAGCTTACGCCGTGCAACGCGCACTTTCGCAAGCTTGCCGAACACGTGAAGCGCGGCATTTACGAGGCGGGCGGCTTCCCGGTCGAATTCCCGGTGTTCTCGAACGGCGAATCGAACCTGCGCCCCTCGGCGATGCTCACGCGCAATCTCGCGTCGATGGACGTGGAAGAAGCCATTCGCGGCAATCCCATCGATGCGGTCGTGCTGCTGTGCGGCTGCGACAAGACCACGCCCGCGCTGCTGATGGGCGCGGCAAGCTGCGACGTGCCCGCGATCGTCGTGACCGGCGGGCCGATGCTCAACGGCAAGCTCGAAGGCAAGGACATCGGCTCGGGCACGGCGGTCTGGCGCTTGCACGAATCGCTCAAGGCGGGCGAGATCGACCTCCATCATTTCCTTTCTGCCGAGGCGGGCATGTCGCGCTCGGCGGGCACCTGCAACACCATGGGCACGGCCTCGACAATGGCCTGCATGGCCGAGGCGCTGGGCGTCTCGCTGCCGCACAACGCAGCCATTCCCGCCGTGGACGCGCGCCGCTACGTGCTCGCGCACATGTCGGGCATGCGCATCGTGCAGATGGCGCTGGAGGACCTCCGGCTCTCGAAGGTGCTCACGCGCGAGGCGTTCGAGAACGCGATTCGCGCTAACGCGGCGATTGGCGGCTCGACCAATGCCGTGATCCACCTGAAGGCGATTGCGGGACGCATTGGCGTAGCGCTCGAACTCGAAGACTGGATGCGCATTGGCCGCAATACGCCCACCATCGTCGACTTGCAGCCTTCGGGCCGCTTCCTGATGGAAGAGTTCTACTACGCGGGCGGCTTGCCGGCGGTGCTGAGGCGGCTCGGCGAAGCGAATCTGCTGCCGCATCCGGACGCGCTCACGGTCAACGGCAAATCGCTGTGGGACAACGTGCGCGAGGCGCCCAATTTCAACGACGAGGTGATCCGACCGCTCGACAAACCGTTGATCGACGACGGCGGCATCTGCATCCTGCGCGGCAATCTCGCGCCGCGCGGCGCGGTGCTCAAGCCCTCGGCGGCCACGCCCGAATTGCTCAAGCATCGCGGGCGCGCCGTGGTGTTCGAGAACTTCGACCACTACAAGGCCACGATCGCCGACGAGTCGCTCGACGTCGATAAGGATTCCATACTGGTGATGAAGAACTGCGGTCCGCGTGGCTATCCCGGCATGGCCGAGGTCGGCAACATGGGCCTGCCGCCCAAGCTGCTGCGCGAGGGCGTGAAGGACATGGTGCGCATCTCGGACGCGCGCATGAGCGGCACGGCTTACGGCACGGTGGTGCTGCACGTCGCGCCCGAGGCGGCGGCGGGCGGGCCGCTGGCGGCGGTGCGCAACGGCGACTGGATCGAGCTCGATTGCGAAGCGGGCCGCCTGCATCTGGACCTCAGCGACGAGGAACTCGCGCGCCGATTGAGCGATGTCGATCCGGCTGCCGCGCCCGGCGTGGCGGAGCAACTGGGCCGGGGCGGCTATGCGCGCCTGTATGTCGATCATGTTCTGCAGGCCGACGAAGGCTGCGATCTCGACTTCCTGGTGGGCCAGCGCGGCTCGGCCGTGCCGCGCCACTCGCACTGATGCAAGCACGAGGGCGATGATCATGACGATGACTCTTACCGGCGACCTGCTGATCGGCGCGCTCGCGAAGCGCGGCGACGGCGCGGCGTTCCAGGCGACCGACGCCGCGAGCAACACGCCCATCGCACAACCGGTTTTCCACGGCGCGCTGCAAGGCGATGTCGAAAAGGCCTGCGAACTGGCGGACGCGGCGTTCGACACATATCGCACGCTGTCCGCCGGCAAGCGCGCGCAATTCCTCGACGATTGCGCGGCGCGCATCGAAGCGCTTGGCGATCAACTGATCGACCGCGCGATGGCCGAAAGCGGCCTGCCGCGCGCGCGCCTCGAAGGCGAGCGCGCGCGCACGGCCAATCAATTGCGCATGTTCGCCGCGCTTGTGCGCAGCGGCGACGCGCTCGACGTGCGCATCGAACCGGCGCTGCCCGAACGTCAGCCGCCGCGCACCGACTTGCGCTTCTGGCGCATTGGCGTGGGTCCGGTCGCGGTGTTCGGCGCAAGCAATTTCCCACTGGCGTTTTCCGTAGCGGGCGGCGATACGGCGTCGGCACTGGCCGCCGGCTGCCCCGTGGTCGTCAAGTCGCATCCGGCGCATCCGGGCACTTCGGAACTTGTCGGTCGTGCGATCCAGCAGGCAGTTGCGGCGGCGGGCCTGCCCGCTGGCGTGTTCTCGCTGCTGTTCGACGCGGGCCACGAAGTCGGCAGCGCGCTCGTGCAGCATCCGGCGATTCGGGCGGTTGGCTTCACCGGTTCGCGCACCGGCGGCCTCGCGCTCGTCAAGCTGGCTGCGGCGCGTACCGAGCCGATTCCCGTCTACGCTGAAATGAGCAGCGTGAATCCGAACCTGCTGCTGCCCGGCGCACTCGCCGCGCGCGGCGCAATGCTGGCGCGTGACTTCGCGGCATCGGCAACGCTCGGCTGCGGCCAGTTCTGCACCAATCCCGGTTTGATGCTCGGCCTCGCGGGCAAGGACTTCGACGCCTTCGCCGCAAACGCCGCGCGCGAGTTCAGCGCGGCGCCAGCGGGCGTGATGCTCACGCCGGGCATCTTGCGCGCCTACGAGCAAGGCATCGGCCGTCTCGTCGAGCATCCGAAGGTCACGACGCTCGCACGCGGCGCAGCCGCGCCCGGGCGCGCGCAAGCGGCGCTGCTGTGCGTGCGCGCGAGCGATCTGCTGGCCGATGCGGCGCTCGGCGAGGAAGTGTTCGGTCCATGCAGCATGCTGGTCGAATGCGCGGACGAGGCCGAAATGCGCGCGGTGCTGCGCTTCATCGAAGGCCAGTTGACGATCACGCTGCACGCGGACGCCGCCGACGGCGATCTCGTGCGCGCGCTGCTGCCGCTTATCGAGCGCAAGGCGGGCCGTCTGCTGGCCAACGGCTTCCCTACCGGCGTCGAAGTCTGCGATGCGATGGTGCATGGCGGCCCGTTCCCGGCCACCTCGGACGGCCGCAGCACTTCGGTGGGCACGGCGGCGATCGAGCGTTTCCTGCGCCCGGTCTGCTACCAGAATCTCGCCGATGGCTGGTTGCCCGACGCGTTGCGCGACGCGAATCCACTGCACGTGAAGCGGCGTGTCGCGGGCAAGCCCGAAGCCGTCTGACGCGGCGGCCAGCACCGCGACGCAACAAGAACGCACCCCGCAGTAAAAGAACCAAGGAGACACGATGACGACTTTGCAGGCGCCGAATGCCAGCAACACCGGAGCGCAGGCGAGTGCCGGGAACGAGGAAGAAAAGCACATTGTCGGCCATATCGCGCGCCGGCTGGTGCCGTTTCTCGCGCTGATTTACGTGGTGGCCTATGTGGACCGCACGGTGGTGGGCTTCGCGAAGCTGCACATGAATGCCGCCGTGGGCCTGAGCGATGCCGCTTATGGTTTAGGTGCGGGACTCTTCTTCATCGGCTATTTTCTGTGCGAGGTGCCCAGCAATCTCGCGCTCGAGCGCTTCGGAGCACGCGTATGGTTCGCCCGCATCCTGTTCACGTGGGGCGCGATCACGATGGCGATGGCGCTTGTCAGTGGTCCGAAGAGTTTTTACACGCTGCGTTTTTTGCTGGGCGCGGCCGAAGCGGGCCTCTATCCCGGCATTCTGTATTTCCTCACGCAATGGTTCCCGATGCGCCATCGCGCGCGTGTGATTGGCCTGCTGGTGCTCGCGCAGCCCATCGCAGGCATTGTCACCGGGCCGATCGCGGGCGCTTTGCTCGAAACGCACGGCCTGTTCGGCCTTTCGAACTGGCAGATGCTGTTCGTGGTGAGCGGTCTGCCTGCCGTGCTGCTGTGCGTGCCCACGCTGCGTTTGCTGCCCGAGTCGCCGGCCCACGCGCGCTGGCTCGACTACCACGAGCGCCACTGGATCGAACGCGAGCTTGCCGCCGACCGGCGCACGTTCCGACTCGAAGCGCACCGTAACCCGTTCGGCGCGCTCAAGGACCGCCGCGTGCTGCTGCTCGCGTTGCTGTTCCTGCCGTTTCCGCTGTGCATCTATGGTTTGTCGCTCTGGTTGCCTACCATTATCAAAGCGTTCGGCGTAAGCGATGCCACGGCGGGCCTGCTTTCCGCCGTGCCGTATCTGTTCGCGGTGGTGGGGCTGCTGATCGTGCCGCGCCACTCGGACAAGCGTCGCGAGCGTTACGGCCACATCGTGGTGGTGTCGTGCGCGGCGGCGCTCACGATGGCCGCGAGCGCGTGGTTCCGCGCGCCGGCGCTGCAACTGCTGTTCATCTGCCTGACCGCATTCTCGATCTACTCGATCCAGGCCGTGGTGTGGGCGCTGCCCGGCGAGTTCCTGACCGGCGCCAGCGCGGCCGTCGGCATCGCGACGATCAACTCGCTCGCGAATCTCGGCGGCTACTTCGGCCCCTATGGCATCGGCCTCATCAAGGATGCGACGGGCAGCCTCTCGGCCGGCCTGTATTTTCTCGCGGTCACGCTGGTGTTCGCAGCGCTCGTGACGTTCGCGGTGCGCGCGGCATTGCGCCCGGCGCCGCGCAGCGAGGGCGCTGTTTTGAGCGAATAGCGAGCGAGTCGTAAGCACGCGGCTCCATGCACTTTTATTGGCAAGACTGACGATATGAACACGAGTCCGAACACGAAAACCACGCCGCGCTATCGCGGCATTTTCCCGGTGGTGCCCACCACTTTCACCGAGACCGGCGAGCTGGATCTGGACAGCCAGAAGCGCGCGGTCGACTTCATGATCGACGCAGGCTCGGACGGCCTGTGCCTGCTCGCGAACTTCTCCGAGCAGTTCTCGCTTTCCGACGACGAGCGCGAAATCATCACGCGCACCGTGCTCGACCATGTGGCGGGCCGCGTGCCGGTGATCGTCACCACCACGCACTACGGCAGCAACGTGTGCGCGGCGCGCAGCAGGCGCGCGCAGGAGCAGGGCGCGGCAATGGTCATGGTGATGCCGCCGTATCACGGCGCGACCTTCCGTGTGCCCGAGCAGCAGATCTACGAGTTCTACGCGCGCGTGTCGGACGCCATCGACATTCCCATCATGATTCAGGACGCACCCGCGAGCGGCACGGTGCTCTCCGCGGCGTTGCTCGCACGCATGGCGCGCGAGATCGAGCAGGTTGCGTACTTCAAGATCGAGACGCCGGGCGCGGCGAACAAGCTGCGCGAGCTGATCCGCCTCGCGGGCGACGCCGCCGAGGGGCCATGGGACGGCGAAGAAGCCATCACGCTGCTGGCGGACCTCAATGCCGGCGCAACGGGCTCGATGACGGGCGGCGGTTTCCCCGATGGCATCCGTCCCATCATCGAGGCGCATCGAGCCGGCCGTCTCGACGAAGCATTCTCGCTCTATCAGAAGTGGCTGCCGCTCATCAATCACGAGAACCGCCAGGCGGGCTTGCTCGCCTGCAAGGCGCTCATGAAGGAGGGCGGCGTGATCGCCTGCGAGCTGCCGCGTCACCCGCTGCCGGCGATGCATCCGGAAACGCGCGCCGAACTGATCGCCATTGCGCGCCGGCTCGATCCGCTCGTGCTGCGCTGGGGAAAATAATTGATTCGGCATGCAGAGCAATGGCATGAATGATTTCGACAAGAAGGTCTTTATGAACGCGTCGTATACGTTGGCCATCGCGGGCGTGGGAAAGATCGCGCGCGACCAGCATTTGCCCGCCATCGCGGGCAACCCCGGCTTCGAACTCGTGGCGAGCGCGAGCCGTAACGCGCAGGTCGAGAACGTGCGCAACTACACCGATATCGACGCGCTGCTGGCCGCCGAATCCGGGCTCGACGCGGTCTCGCTTTGTGCGCCTCCGCAGGTGCGCTACGCACAGGCGCGCACGGCGCTCGAAGCGGGCAAGCACGTGATGCTCGAAAAGCCGCCCGGCGCGAGCGTGAGCGAAGTGGAAGCGCTGCGCGAACTGGCGCGCCACCACAACCGCACGCTGTTCGCCACGTGGCATTCGCGTTACGCGAGCGCCGTCGAACCGGCGCGCGCGTGGCTCATGAATCGAACGATCCGCGCCGTGCAAGTGCGTTGGAAAGAAGACGTGCGGCGCTGGCATCCAGGCCAGCAATGGATCTGGGAACCGGGCGGCATCGGCGTGTTCGATCCGGGCATCAACGCGCTTTCCATCGTCACGCGCATCCTGCCGCGCGAGGTGCTGCTGCGCGGCGCGACGCTGCATGTGCCCAGCGATTGCGCCACGCCTATCGCCGCCGAACTCGACTGTATCGACACCGACGGCGTGCCGGTGCGCGCCGAATTCGACTGGCGCCACGGTCCCGTCGAGCAATGGGAAATCGACGTGGAAACCACGGACGGCCTGCTCTCCATCGCCGAAGGCGGCAAGCGCCTGGTCATAGCCGGCGAACCGGTCGAACTGGATGCAGAACGCGAGTACGCAGCGCTTTACGAGCGCTTTCACTGGCTCATCGCGCACGGCGCGCAAGACGTGGACGTGCGTCCGCTGCGGCTCGTGGCCGACGCGTTCCTGCTCGGCCGGCACGTCGAAGTCGAAGCGTTCGGGCATTGAGCGCGGACGGTTCTTCACCACTGTTGCAACAACGAAACCAGAGACATACCCGAGGAGACAACAGCATGACCAGCAAGATTCGCCGCTTCACCCTGCGTGCCGTATTCGCGGCCATGTGCATCGCGCCGCTCGGCATGAACGTGGCCGCGCACGCCGACGCGCCCACCAAGATCGGCTTTCTCGTGAAGATGCCTGAGCAGGCATGGTTCATCAACGAGCAGAAGGCCGCGACGGCGCTCGGCCAGAAAGAGCAATTCTCGGTCGTCAATATCGGCACGCCCGACGGCGAGAAGGTGCTGGCCGCCATCGACAACCTGGGCGCGCAGGGCGCGCAAGGTTTCGTGATCTGCGCGCCCGACGTGCGTCTCGGACCGGCCATTCAGGCGCGCGCGAAGCGCTACAACATGAAGTTCGTGACCGTGGATGACCAGTTGGTCGATTCGTCGGGCAAGCCGCTCGCGAACGTGCCGCACCTGGGCATGTCGGCGTTCAAGATCGGCAACCAGGTGGGCCAGGCGATCTCGGACGAGATGAAGCGGCGCGGCTGGAAGCCCGAGGAAGTAGGCGCGCTGCGCATCACAGACTATGAATTGCCCACCGCGAAGCTGCGCACCGATGGCGCGACGCAGACGCTGCTCGCCAACGGCTTCAAGAAGGAAAACATCTTCGACGCGCCGCAGAAAACCACTGACGACGAAGGCGGCTTCAACGCGGCTTCGCCGGTGCTCGCGCAGCATCCGAACATCAAGAAGTGGGTGGTGTTTGCGCTCAACGAGGAAAGCGTGCTGGGCGCCGTGCGCGCGACCGAGCAGCTGCATCTGCCGTCCGCGGACGTGATCGGCGTGGGTATCAACGGCGCGGGCGAAGCGTTCGCCGAGTTCCAGAAAAAGCAGCCTACGGGCTTCTACGGGACCATCGCCGTGAGCTCGACGAACCACGGCAAGGACAGCGCGCAGAACCTCGTCGACTGGATCCGCAACGGCAAGCAGCCGCCCGCCGATACGCAGACCACCGGCAAGCTGATGACGCGCGATAACTGGCAGGCCGTGCGTACCGATCTGGGCATTTAAGGCACGCGCAAGGGCAAGAGCAAGGGCAAGAGCAAGGGCAGGCATGCAATGACTGAAACCATGATTCGAGCGGTTCAACAGGGGCAGCAGGGGCAGCAGGGGCAGCAGGCGCAACAGGAGCCGCGCGCGTATCTGGAACTCGACGGCATCACCGTGAGCTTTCCGGGCGTGCGCGCGCTCGACCGCGTTTCGCTGGCCGTGCGCGCGGGCGAAGTGCACGGCTTGATGGGCGAGAACGGCGCGGGCAAGTCCACGCTGCTCAAGGTGCTCTCGGGCGTGAACCAGCCGCAGGAAGGCACGCTGAGGCTGAATGGCGTGGAGCAGCGCTTCGCGACCACGCGCGCCGCGCTCGACGCGGGCGTCGCCATCATCTATCAGGAACTGCATCTCGTGCCCGAGCTCACCGTGGCCGACAACCTGATGCTCGGGCAATTGCCCAACCGCCTCGGCGTGCTCGACGAGCGCACGCTCGTGCAGCGCGCGATGGCGGAATTGCAGCGCCTCGGCGAACGCATCGACCCGCGCACGCCGGTGAAGAATCTTTCCATCGGCCAGCGCCAGATGATCGAAATCGGCAAGGCGCTCATGCGCGACGCACGCGTGATCGCCTTCGACGAGCCCACGAGTTCGCTCTCGGCGCGCGAAACAGAGAACCTCTTTCGCATCATCAACGCGCTACGCGCGGACGGCCGCGCGATCATCTACGTCACGCACCGCATGGACGAAGTCTATGAGCTGTGCGACCGCGTGACGGTGTTCCGGGACGGCAAGCGCATCGAGACCTTCGAGTCGGTGGCCGATCTCGACCGCAACCGGCTGATTGCCGCGATGGTGGGCCGCTCGATCGCGGACGTCTACGGCTATCGCGCACGCACGGCCGGCGACGTGCTGCTCGAAGCGAAGGCGCTGATGGGACCGGGGCTGGCCGAGCCGGTGTCGTTCACGGCGCGGCGCGGCGAGATCGTCGGCTTCTTCGGGCTCGTGGGCGCGGGCCGCTCCGAACTCATGAAGCTGCTCTACGGCGCCACGCGCGCGAGCACGGGCCACGTCGAACTCGACGGCGAGCGCGTGAACTTCGCTAGCCCGCGCGACGCGGTGCGCGCGGGCATCGCGCTGTGTCCCGAGGATCGCAAGCAGGAAGGCATCGTTGCGATTGCCTCGGTGGCGGACAACCTCAACATCAGCGCGCGGCGTCATTTCAGCCCCGCGCGCTTCCTGCTCGACGCGAAACGCGAGCGCGCGCTCGCGCAGGATTACATCCAGAAACTCGCGATCAAGACGCGCAACGGCGAAACCGCTATCGGCACGCTCTCGGGCGGCAACCAGCAGAAGGTGATTCTGTCGCGCTGGCTTGCGGAGCGCATCGAAGTGTTCCTCATGGACGAACCCACGCGCGGCATCGACGTGGGCGCGCGCGCCGAGATCTACAACCTGCTCTACGAGCTCGCCGAAGCAGGGCGCGCGGTCATCATGGTGTCGAGCGACCTGGCCGAGGTGATCGGCGTGGCCGACCGCATCGTGGTGATGCGCGAAGGGCGCATCGTGGGCAGCGTGCCGAAGGCCGAAGCCACACCCGACGAACTGATCAAGATGGCGCTGCCGCGCTAAACACCCCCGAAGAGAAACCAGAGATGAGTCAAGCCATGCAGTCACAGGGCACGCCAACCGTCAACGAAGCCGCCGCGCCCATCACGCCTTCGCGTGCGCGCGCGTGGGACATGATCAACAAGTCGGGCATCGCGGTGGTGTTCGTGGTGCTGTTCGCGGTGCTTTCCGTCACGGTGCCCGACTTCCTCACGACCCGCAATATTCAGGGTCTGCTGCTTTCCGTGACGCTGATCGGCTCGATCGCCGTCACCATGATGTTCGTGCTCGCATTGGGCGAGGTCGATCTTTCCGTGGCGTCGATCGTGGCGTTCTCGGGCGTGGTGGCCTCCACGGTCATCACGCAATCGCATAGCGTGGTGCTGGGCATCGCGGCGGGCGTGCTCGCGGGCGGCGCAGTGGGCCTCGTGAACGGCGTGCTGATTGCGCGCTTCAAGATCAATTCGCTGATCGCCACGCTAGCGATGATGGAAGCCGTGCGCGGACTCGCCTTCCTCACCTCGAACGGCGACGCCGTGATGATCTCCGAAGAGCGCTTCTTCGATCTGGGCGGCGGCGCGTTCCTCGGCATTTCGTACCCGATCTGGAGCAACATCATCGGCTTCGCGGTGTTCGGCTTTCTGCTGAAGAAAACCGTGTTCGGCAAGAACGTGCTTGCAGTGGGCGGCAATGGCGAAGCGGCGCGGCTCGCGGGCCTGCCGGTCACGCGCATCAAGATCACGGTGTTCGTGCTGCAGGGGCTAGTCACGGGTTTCGCGGGCGTGATGCTGGCCTCGCGCATGAGCCTCGGCGACCCGAAGACTTCGGTGGGGCTGGAGCTGGGCGTGATCTCGGCGTGCGTGCTGGGCGGCGTCTCGCTCACGGGCGGCGTGGCGACGATTTCGGGCGTGCTGGTGGGCGTGCTCATCATGGGCGCCGTGCAGGACGCCATGAGCCTCATGAACGTGCCCACCTTCTATCAGTACCTGATTCGCGGCGGCATCCTGCTGCTGGCCGTGCTGTTCGACCAGTTCCGCCGCAGCAAGCGGGCGGTGTGAGCGCGCGGCGCGTGGGCGGTGCCTGCTGTGCGGCCGGGTCTGCGATGCGGCGCTCAGGTTTCCAGCGCCGCGCCGCCCAGAATGGTGTTGGCGTCCGCGCGCGCGTTGTCGAGCTGCACCACGCTCGCTTGCCTTGCGGCCAGCGCGTCGCGGTTCTCGATTGCCGTGAGTATGGCCTTGTGGCGGGGCAGCGAAAGTGCATGCGTATTCGGATGGCGGCTCGTGAGCTTGATCGACTCGGTGAGCGCGAGCGACAGCATGTTGCCGATATACGCGAGCATGTCGTTGTGCGTGGCCGCCATGATCGCGCGATGAAACTCCAGATCGGGCTCGAGCAGATCGGCCGCCGTTTTGGCCTGCTCCATGCGCGCGTAGGCGGCGGTAATGCGTGCGAGGTCCTGGTCGCTGGCGGAAATGGCGGCGAGCGCGGCGGCCGCGGGCTCGATGATCTGCCGCACCACCATCAGCGAACGGAAGAACTCGCCTTCGGGAATGCTGTTGACGGTCCAGTACAGCACGTCGGGGTCGAGCATGTGCCACTCTTCGCGCTTGCGCACCACGCTGCCCACGCGCGGCTTGGACACCACGAGACCCTTGGCCACCAGCACACGCGTGGCCTCGCGCAGCACGGGACGGCTCACGCCATAGGTCTCGCACAAGGTGGGCTCGGCGGGCAGGCGCTGGCCGGGTGCGAGCTTGCCGCTCACGATCTGCATGCCGAGCTCCTGCACGATGCGCCCATGCATGCTCTTGCGTTTGTCTAGGTTGCGGTAATCCATGTCTGTCCTGCCGGGACGTCCCGAATGTTCGGTCCGGCGGCCCGTTCGGACACTCCCTGTTGTAAACGTCCGGTGCGCTCAGTCGCTGAGTGTGGCTCGGTGTGGCTCAGTGTGCGGAGCCGGCGCGCATGGCCCGATATTCCCTCCGCACGATCTCCATGAGCTCCGTCACCGACGTGAGCGCACTTTGCTGTTCGTAGGTCACGCGGCCCCGCTGCATCAGCATGATGCGATCCGCGATATCGAGCGTCTGCGCGTAATTGTGCATGATCATGATAATGGATAGGCCGCCTTTTTCCTTCAACCGCATGACGAGGTCGATGATGAGCCCGGCCTCGCGTGCGCCCATTGCTGCGAGCGGCTCGTCGAGCAACAGGATCTTCGCGTTCGAATGCACGGCGCGCGCCACCGCAATCGCCTGGCGTTGGCCGCCTGAAAGCCGTTCGACAGGAACATCCACGGAGGGCACGTGCACGCCGATGTCGTCGAGGCATTGCGCCGCGCGCTCGCGCATCTGCTTGTGGTCGAGCAGGCGCAATGGCCCGAGCGGCCCGTGCCGCACGATTTCGCGGTTCAGGAACATGTTGTGGTAAATGCTCAGCGAATTCGCGAGCGCGAGGTCCTGATACACGCATTCGATGCCGAGCGCGCGCGCGTGATCGACCGAGCGCAGCAGCGTCTGCTGGCCGTCGATATGCAGCGTGCCATCTGTTTGCTGATGAAAGCCCGTGAGTATTTTCACCAGCGTGGACTTGCCCGCGCCGTTGTCGCCGAGAATGCCGAGGATCTCGCCCTTGCCGAGCGTGAACGAGACGCCGTCGAGCGCCGTGACCGCGCCAAAGCGCTTCACGAGGCGCTCGCCGCGCAGCGCGAGCGGCGCGGTGTTCGCGCCGGAGGAGGCGGCTTGCGATTCGTCCATCAGCGTGCCCCCTTGCGGCGAATACGTCCTATGTGGATGTTGAAAACCATGGCGGCCAGAATCGCGGCGCCCAGGATGATATTGAACGTGAACGCGTTGATGCCGATGAGCGTGAAGCCGTCGTTGAGAATGCCGAGCACCGCCGCGCCGATGAGCCCGCCCACGATGGTGCCCGAGCCGCCCGTGAGCGGCGTGCCGCCGATCACGGCGGCGGCCACGGCGAGGAACATGATCTGGTTGCCGCCCGCCTGCGGATCGATGGAGGTGATGCGAAACGCTTCGAGCATGCCGGTGAAGCCCGCGAGCACCGCGGCCAGAATGAAATTGCCCAGCCGCAGCCGGTTCACGTGGATGCCCGCCTCGCTCGCGCCCAGCGGGTTCGCGCCCGCCGCCTGCGTATGCAGGCCCCAGCGCGTGTGCCGCAGCAGCACGTGCATCACGAACGCGATGCCCAACGTCCAGAGGATTTCGCTGTAGCCCCACGCGCCCATGAAAGCGGAGAACGCGGGCGAGCCCGGCGTGGCGGCGGGCGTGCCGCGCGAGACCGTGAGCGTGACGCCGTTGATGAGAAAGAGCGTGCCGAGCGTGGTGACGAACGAGGGCAGCCGCAGCCACACCGTCACCGCGCCGTTCGCGAAGCCGATCAGCGCGGCCGCCGCGAGCCCCGCGATCACGGCCAGCCACATGGGCGCCCCCGCATCGCTGGCGAACACCATCATGAACGGTGCGAACGCGAACACCATGCCCGCCGATAGATCGATATCGCCGCCGATCATCAGCATGATCTCGCCGAACGCGATGATCGCCACCGGCGCGATGAATTGCGAGAGATTGACAAGACTGGCGTTGGTGAGCAGGAAATCGTGGTTCGCGAACTCGAAATACGCAGCCAGCAGCACGGCCACGAGCAGAATGCGCAACTCGGGCGCCCATCGCGATGCGAATGAAACGCCCGCGCGCCGCGGCGCGCGGACTGCCTCGATGTTGCCGGATTCGTTCACTGTATCCATTACGACTTGATTGCGCCGTTCATCGGGACGATTTGCGGCTTGGTGGTCTTGCCTTCATAGCGCGTCGAGGTATTCAAATACGGCTCGACCGTCGACTTCGTCACGAACTTCAGGCCCGTGTTGATGTCGGCCGGACCAACCAGCCCGCCCGAAGCGAGGAACACGAACGCCTCCATCACAGTGTAGAACCCCTGCACATAGGGCTGCTGGTCGATGGTGAAGTCGAGGAAGCCCTCGTGGATGAGCTGGACCGTGCTGGGCAGCAGATCGAAGCCGCCGCCGTGTACGCCCTTCGCGGGCAGGTTCGACTCCTTCATCACCTGCGCCACGCCCTGGGTGCTGCCCGCATCCACGGCGAACATGCCCTTCAGGTCCTGATGGCCCAGATAGAACGACTTGATCTTCGAAAGCTCCTCGTTGACGGTCGCGCCCGTGGCCACGGTTTGAATGTCGATCTTCTTGCCGGACTTCTTGATGGCGTCGCTTGCGCCATCGAGACGCGGCTGGATATTGAGCTGCCCCGGCGTTGCAATGAAGAGCGCGACCATGCCGCTGTCTATCAGGCTCACGATGCGCTCGCCCATCTGGTAGCCCGAGAGATACAGGTCCTGGCCGATATAGGCAAGGCGCGGATTGTGCTTGCCGCGCGGAGCATCGGCGTTGTAGGCGAACACTGGAATGCCGGCGTCGAGCGCGGCCTGAACGGGCTTGTCGAAGGCGCTCGGGTCGACGATGGGCACGGCAATGGCGTCGGCCTTCGCCGCGATCGCGGAATTCACCGCACGCACCATTTCGCCCGCGTCGGAGGTGGCCGAGCCGGTCCACTGATAGTCCATGCCGAGCAATGCGCAGGCATCCTGAATGCCGTATTGCGTGGGCACGAAAAACGGGTTCGTGGTCACATGATTGACGAAGACGATCTTCCACTTCTTGTGCGAGGGAAAGGCGGTTTCCGCTGCTTGCGCCTGCGAAATCAGCCTGCCCGCGCCGCCGCCGAGCGCGCTCATGAACGAGAGCGCGGCGCCCAGCCCCGCGCCCTGCATCAGCCCTCGCCGCGCGGCGCTGAAACCGTTGCCGTCACGTTCCTGTTCGTGTTCCTGGTCGTCATCGTGCTGCTGTGCCATGTCGTCCTCCGGCTCTCTTCTTGGTGGGTCGATGTGGTCGACGTTGAGTCGATCGCGTGCAGATGCGGGACAGCTCCGGTAACCGGGCGCTTGCAATGATGCGAATAAAACCGCTGGCGGCGCTTCACGCCTCATGCTTCACGCCTCACGCGGCGGCGGCGCGGCAACCAGCTTCGTCTGTTCGAGCGGCGCGGCAGCCGGCGTGCGGGCGCGCGCTGCACGCGCGAAGCCCTTGCCGCCGCCCGTGGATTTGCGGCGCGCGGCATGGCGCTCGGTGGCGCGCTGCAGCAGGCAGAACGCGCAGAGCAGCGCGCCGATCACAATGCGCGTCCACCACGAGCTGAGCGTGCCGTCGAAGGTGATGAGCGTCTGGATCGTGCCGAGGATGCCCACCCCGAATACCGAACCGATCACATAGCCCACGCCGCCCGTGAGCAGCGTGCCGCCGATCACGGTCGCGGCGATGGCGTCGAGTTCCATGCCCTGCGCCTGGAGGCCATAGCCCGAGAGCACATAAAGCGTGAACACCACGCCGCCGAGCGCGGAGCAAAAGCCCGAAAGCGCATAGACGGCGATCTTTGTGCGCGCGACGGGCAGGCCCATGAGCAACGCTGAGCGCTCATTGCCGCCAATGGCGTAGACGTTGCGGCCGAAGCGCGTGAAATGCGCGATGACGATGCCCGCCGCGAGCATGGCGAGCGCGGTGAGCGAGCCCGTGGTGAGCGAGCCGCTGCCCACGGGAATGCTGAATTCGGAGAGCGCGTGAAAGCCGCGGTCGTTGATCTGGATGGATTCGGTGGTGATGAGAAAGCAGGTGCCGCGCGCGAGGAACATGCCGGCGAGCGTGATGATGAACGGCTGAAGCCGGAAGAAGTGAATCAGCGCGCCCATGGCCGCGCCATACAGCGCGCCGAACAGCAGCACGAGCGGCACGACCACGGCCACCGGCCAGTGCAGCTTCTCGGTGCCCACGGCGCACAGGATCGTGGTGAGCGCGACCACGGCACCCACCGAAAGATCGATGCCGCCCGAGATGATCACGAACGTCATGCCGATGGCTACGATCAGCAGGAATGCATTGTCGACGAGGAGTCCGAACAAGACCTGCAGCGAGAAGAAGCCGGTGTACATCGCCGAGCCGAAGCCGAACAACGCCAGGAACAGCAGCACCGTCACGAAGATGGGCAGCACGCGCGGATCGACAAAGCGCGAGATGCTGCGACGCAATGCGGCGAGCGGGCTCGAAGCGGCGTTGTCATGAGCTTGCGATGGGCGGTTCATGCTCGGATTCCCCGAAGTCTTTATTCTCAGGCCCGCGCGCGCCGCGCGTGCGCGATGCGCCTGAGCTGCTGGGCGGCGAAAGCGCGCGCGGCGGGCGACTGGATCACGCACACGCACAGCACGACCACGGCCTTGACCACGAGCGTGGCCTCGGGCGGCACGCCGATCGAATAGGTGGTGTAGGTGAGCGTCTGGATGATGAGCGCGCCCAGCACCGTGCCGGCGAGGCTGAAGCGCCCGCCCGAGAGCGAGGTGCCGCCGAGCGTCACGGCGAGAATCGCATCGAGTTCGAGCAGCAGGCCCGCGTTGTTGCCGTCGGCGCTGCGCACGTTCGAGCTGATGAGAATGCCGGCGATGGCGGCCATCACGCCGCAGAACGCATAGGTGCCGAACACCACGGCCTGCGACGACAGACCAGCGAGCCGCGCAGCCACGGGATTCACGCCAATCGAGCGGATGAAGAGCCCGAGCGCGGTGCGATTCACGATGAGCGCGGTGAGCACCGTCACCGCAATCGCGATCCACACGGCGCAGGGCACGAGCGCAAAATAGCCGCCGCCCGCGTACAGATAACCTTGCGCGCCGATGGGGATGATCTGGCCGCCGGTGAGCAGTTGCGCGACGCCACGCCCGGCCACCATGAGGATCAGCGTGGCGATGATCGGCTGCATGCCGACGAGGGCCACCAGCAACCCATTCCACATGCCCGCGAGCAGGCCCACGGCAAGCGCCGCGCCGAACGCGGCGCCGACGCGCGAGGGGTCGTCGGCGAGCACGGTGGCGGCCGCCGCGCCGGCGATCGCCACCACGGCGCCCACCGAAATGTCGATGCCGCGCGTGGCGATCACGAGCGTCATGCCGAGCGAGACCACGACGAGCGGCGCGGCGCGCATGAGGATGTCGACGGGTGCGCCGAACAGATGGCCGCCCAGCAGCGTGATGGAGAGAAAGTTGGCGCGATGCGCGACATCCACGGCGAACAGCGCGACGAGCGTGAGCGCGGGCCATACGAGCGGATGCTTGAGCGTCAGCGCAAGCCACGCGGGCAGGCCCGAACCGGGCCCCGAAGTTTGGCGCGCATTCATGTGCGATCTCCGGCAATGAGGCCGTAGACCTCGTGCTCCGAGCGTGCCGCGCCCGCAAGCTCGGCCACCTTGCGCCGGTCGCGCAGCACCGCGATGCGGTCGCTCACGCGCACCACTTCGCTGATTTCCGAGGAGATGAAAAGAATGCCGAGCCCCTTCGCGCAGAGCGCACGCACGCGGTCCATGATTTCGAACTTGGCGGCCACGTCGATGCCGCGCGTGGGTTCGTCGAGGATCAGGAGACGCGGCTCGGTCGCGAGCCAGCGCGCGAGCAGCACCTTCTGCTGATTGCCGCCCGAAAGCAGGCCGATGGGCTGCTCCGCGTCGCGCGCCTTGATGCCGAGCTGCGCGATATACGCATTGGCGAGCTCGCGCTGGCGCGCGCGTCCAATCATGCGCCACCAGCCGCGCCGCGCCTGCAGCGCGAGCACGATGTTCTCGCGGATCGAAAGCTCCGCAACGATGCCTTCCTTCTTGCGGTCTTCGGGGCAATACGCCATGCCGTGGCGGACCGCGTCGCGCGGCGAGGCGAGCTTCACGGTCTCGCCGTTGATGCGCACGGCGCCCGCGTCGGCCCGGTCGGCGCCGAACAAGAGACGCGCCGTTTCCGTGCGCCCCGAGCCCAGCAGGCCGGCAAGGCCGAGAATCTGGCCGGGCCGCACCTCGAGATCGAGCGCGTTGAGCACGCCGCGGCGCGCGATGCCCTGCGCGGCGAGGTAGGGCGCGCCGGTTTGCGCGTCGGCGTGTGCGGAGTTTTCGGGCGCGTGTGCTTGCTGTGCGCCGTGCGCGAGCCGTTCGTCGGCGTGGGTGGCGTGGTTGAGGCCCACCATCTTCGCCACCAGCGTCTGCACCGGCAATTCGGCGGCGAGATATTCGCCCTCGCGCTCGCCATTGCGCATCACGGTGATGCGATCGGAAATCGCATAGGTCTGCTCGAGAAAGTGCGTGACGAACAAAATGGCGATGCCTGACGCCTTCAGCTTGCGCAGCACATCGAACAGGCGCGCGACTTCGCCTTCGTCGAGACTCGAAGTGGGCTCGTCCAGAATGAGAATGCGCGCATCGACCGAAACGGCGCGCGCGATCGCCACCATCTGCTGCATGGCGATGGGGTAGGTGTCGAGCGACTGCGTGACGTCGAGCGATAAATTGAGCGCGGCGAGCGCGTCGGCGGCGCGCCGGTGGATCGTCTTCCAGTCGATCAGGCCGCGCTTGCGCGGCTGGCGGCCCGCGAAAATATTCTCCGCCACCGAGAGATTGGGGCAGAGATTGACTTCCTGATAGAGCGTCTGAATGCCCGCGGCTTCGGCTTCCTGCGGCGTAGCGAAGCGCACGGGCTGGCCGGCGAGTCGGATCTCGCCCGCCTCGGGCTCGTGCACGCCCGTGAGCACATTGATGAGCGTGGACTTGCCCGCGCCGTTCTGGCCCATCAGCGTATGGATCTCGCCGGGAAAGAGGCGGAAGTCGACGCCGTCGAGCGCGCGCACGCCGGGGAACGTGCGCGTCAGGCCGACGGTTTCCAGCAGCGGCGTGAGGTTCATGCGTGCCTGTGCTTACCGCAATTAGTACTTGCGCGACGGCAGCACCTGCGCCGCCACGCTCTCGGGGAACACCGTTTCGTTCGTGACGATGCGCTTGGGCAGTTGCTTGCCCGCCACCACGTCCTTCACGGCAGTCATGAGTTGCGGCCCGAGCAGCGGGCTGCATTCCACGTCCACGTTCATCTTGCCGGCGATCATCGCCTGGAAGCCGCCCTTGGTCGCGTCGAACGACACCACGCTCACGTCCTTGCCTGGCTTCATGCCCGCTTCCTCCATGGCTTGGATCGCGCCGAGCGCCATGTCGTCGTTATGCGCGTAGACCACGTTGATCTTGTTGCCATAGGTCTTCGCGAAGGCTTCCATCACCTGCTTGCCGCCCGCGAGCGTGAAGTCGCCGCTTTGCGACGCAATGATCTTGAATTTCGGATCGTTCTTGATCACCTCGATGAGACCCGCGTGACGATCGTTCGCGGGCGCGGAGCCCACCGTGCCCTGCAATTCGACGATATTGACGGGGCCGGGATTGTTCTTGTAGTGATCCTCGAGCCACTTGCCCGCGCGGCGGCCTTCTTCCATGAAATCCGAGCCGATCATCGTCACGTAGAGCGACTGGTCTTTCACGTCGATATTGCGGTCGGTGAGAATCACGGGAATCTTCGCGCGCTTCGCTTCCTGGAGCACCGGCTCCCAGCCCGATTCCACCACCGGCGAGAAGGCGATCACGTCCACCTTCTGCGCGATATAGGAGCGGATCGCCTTGATCTGGTTTTCCTGCTTTTGCTGGGCGTCCGAGAACTTGAGATTGATGCCGGCTTCCTTGGCGGCGGCCTTGACCGATACGGTATTGGCAGTGCGCCAGGCGCTCTCGGCGCCCACTTGCGCGAAGCCCAGCGTGATCTGCTTGTCCTCGGCGTGCGCGACGCCCGCCGCGAACGAAAAAGCCGCGGCGGCGGCAATGAGGCCGCTTGCCATGCGAGTAGCCAGTTTCATGCGTGTCTCCAACGTAGCTTTCTATTTCTTGAATTCGGCGCTACCTGCACTCGCGTCTCTCATGGCCAGACAGTGTCACGAGTCAATCGCGCCATCCCGGGCCGGTGTCGAGTCGGCGTGACTCAACACCGGCCATTTGCCTTGCAAGCGTCAATAGACAAACTATATTCAACGGATATGATGGTTTAAATCCGCGTTTTCCCGATCTTCCCTGACTATATAGTCATGCTATTTATGGATTTTTCTCACTAAGTGGGTAAAGCCATGAACGCTCGCAAAATCCGGCTCCGCTCCGCCGCGTGGTTCGGCACCACCGACAAGAACGGCTTCATGTACCGGAGCTGGATGAAGAATCAGGGCATCCCCGAGCACGAGTTCGCGGGCAAGCCGGTCATCGGCATCTGCAACACGTGGTCGGAACTCACGCCTTGCAACGCGCACTTTCGCAAGCTCGCCGAGCACGTGAAGCGCGGGGTGTACGAAGCGGGCGGCTTTCCCGTGGAATTCCCGGTGTTTTCCAACGGCGAGTCGAACCTGCGGCCCACCGCAATGTTTACGCGCAATCTCGCGTCGATGGACGTGGAAGAAGCCATCCGCGGCAACCCCGTGGACGCGGTCGTGCTGCTGTGCGGCTGCGACAAGACCACGCCCGCGCTGCTGATGGGCGCGGCAAGCTGCGATGTGCCGGCGATCGTCGTGACCGGCGGGCCGATGCTCAACGGCAAGCACGAAGGGCGCGATATCGGCTCGGGCACGGTGGTATGGCAATTGAGCGAGCAGGTGAAGGCGGGCAAGATTTCGATGCACGAGTTCATGTCGGCGGAAGCGGGCATGTCGCGCTCGGCGGGCACCTGCAACACCATGGGCACGGCCTCCACGATGGCGTGCATGGCCGAGGCGCTGGGCGTGAGCCTGCCGCACAACGCCGCCATTCCCGCCGTGGATGCACGCCGCTACGTGCTCGCGCATTTGTCTGGAATCCGAATTGTCGAGATGGCGCTCGAAGACCTGCGCCTTTCGAAGCTGCTCACGCGCGCGGCGTTCGAGAACGCCATCCGCGTGAATGCCGCGATTGGCGGCTCGACCAACGCGGCGATTCACCTGAAGGCGATCGCGGGGCGCATCGGCGTGAAGCTCGATCTCGACGACTGGACACGCATCGGCCGCCACACGCCCACGATCGTCGATCTGCAGCCCTCGGGCCGCTTCCTGATGGAGGAGTTCTATTACGCGGGCGGTCTGCCGGCGGTGCTGCGGCGGCTTGGCGAAGCGAAGCTGCTGCCGCATCCCGACGCGCTCACCGCTAACGGCCATACGCTATGGGAAAACGTGCGCGACGCGCCGAGCTACAACGACGAGGTGATCCGCCCGCTCGCCAAGCCGCTCGTGCAGGACGGCGGCTTGTGCGTGCTGCGCGGCAATCTCGCGCCGAACGGCGCGGTGCTCAAGCCCTCGGCGGCCACGCAGACGCTGCTCAAGCATCGCGGGCCCGCCGTGGTGTTCGAGAACTTCGACGACTACAAGACGCGCATTGCCGATCCCGCGCTCGACGTCACGCCCGACTCGGTGCTCGTGATGAAGAACTGCGGGCCGCGCGGCTACCCCGGCATGGCCGAGGTGGGCAACATGGGCTTGCCGCCCAAGCTGCTCGCGCAGGGCGTGACCGACATGGTGCGCGTGTCCGACGCGCGCATGAGCGGCACGGCCTATGGCACGGTGGTGCTGCACGTGGCGCCCGAGGCGCGCGCAGGCGGCCCGCTTGCGATCGTGCGCAACGGCGACTGGATCGAGCTCGACTGCGAAAAGGGCACGCTGCGCGTGGATATCAGCGATGAAGAGATCCGCGCGCGGCTCGCTGCGTGGGCGGCGGCGCAAAAACCCGAGCCGGCGGACGGCAGCGGGTATCGCAAGCTTTACGTCGAGCACGTGCTGCATGCCGACGAGGGATGCGATTTCGATTTCCTCGTGGGCTGCCGGGGCGCGGAGGTGCCGCGACATTCGCATTGAAGGTGGCGGGACATTGCGTGCGCCTCGTGAGACACTGGCGCGCATGACCCAGAACATCTACGACGACCCCGCCTTCTTCGAAGGCTACAGCCGCCTGAACCGTTCGGTGCAGGGGCTGGACGGCGCGCCCGAATGGCCCGCGCTGCGCGCATTGCTGCCGGACCTGGGTGGCTTGCGGGTGCTCGATCTCGGCTGCGGCTATGGCTGGTTTTGCCGTTGGGCGGCGCAGCAGGGGGCGGCTGCGGTGGAGGGCGTGGACGTCTCGGTGCGCATGCTGGAGCGTGCGCGAGCGATGACGCAGGCGACGACGCAGGCCCTGGCGCAATCGTCACCGCAACCCGCGTCTATCGCATGGCGTCGCGCCGATCTGGAAACGCTCGAAGTGGCCGAGGCCAGCTTCGATCTGGTCTACAGTTCGCTCGCGTTTCATTACGTGGAGCATCTTGCCGGGTTGCTGCGCACGATTCACCGCGCACTCGTGCCGGGCGGCCGGCTGGTGTTCTCCATCGAGCATCCGATTTACATGGCGCCGCGCGCGCCGGGCTTTTGTCTCGACGACGACAACAACAAGAGCTGGCTGCTCGACAGCTATCAGATGGAAGGCCCGCGCGTGACGAACTGGCTCGCCGAGGGCGTCGTCAAGCAGCATCGCACGCTAGGCACGCTCGTGAATACGCTCATCGATTGCGGATTCACCTTGAGCCGCCTGATCGAATGGGGGCCGACGCAGGCGCAGGTGGACGCCATGCCCGCGCTGGCCGAAGAGCGCGAGCGGCCGATGATGGTGCTGATCGGCGCGCAGCGCTAGCGCCGCCCGGCGCCGCGAAACCCGACGCTTACATCTCGACGATGCCGGGAATCGCTACGTTCGGATCGATGTCGGCGCCATAGTCGACGCCTTCGATGCCGAAGCCGAACAGACGCAGGAATTCCTCCTTGTAGCCCGCGAAATCGGTGGTGGCGTAAAGGTTTTCGTCGGTGACCTGGTCCCACGCGGCTTTCACGCGCGCCTGGATCGCGGGGTCGAGCTCCTTGTAGTCGGCGCGCAGGCGGCCATCGTCGTCGAGCACCGGCGTGGCGCTGTAGAGCGAATCGCGCAGGAGTCCATAGACTTGCTCGATGCAACCCTCGTGCGTGCCGTTTTCCTTCATCGCCTTGAAGAGCAGCGCGAGATAGAGCGGCATGATGGGAATGGCGGAACTGGCCTGCGTGACCACCGCCTTGAGCACGGCAACACGCGCATCGCCGCCGCGTGCCGCGAGCTTCGCGCGGATGCCCAGCACCTTCTGGTCGAGGTCCTTCTTGGCCGCGCCAATGGAGCCGTTCCAGTAGATGTCGTGGGTGATCTCCGCGCCAAGATAGGTGAACGCCGTGGTCTTCGCGCCATCGGCCAGCACGCCCGCTTCGAGCAGCGCATCGATCCACATCTGCCAGTCCTCGCCGCCCATCACGGCCACCGTGGCGTCGATCTCGCTTTGCGCGGCTGCTTCGAGCACGGTTTCCTTGATGCTCTCCTTGTCGGTGTCGATGCCGCGCATGCGCAGCGTCTTGCCCACCGGCTTGAGCGTGGAGGTGTGCACGGCGCCCGTCACCGGATGCGCGCGGCGCGGCGCGGCAAGGCTGTACACCACGAGGTCGACCTGGCCGAGATCGCGCTTGATGGTGTCGATGGTCTCGCGCTTTACGGCGTGAGAGAACGCGTCGCCGTTGATGGTCTTCGCGTAGAGCCCTTTGTGCGTGGCGAACTTCTCGAACGCGGCGGTGTTGTACCAGCCGGCGGTGGCGGGGCGGGTGTCGGTGCCGGCGCGCTCGAAGGCGACGCCGAGCGTGGCCGCGCCCGAGCCGAATGCCGCCGAAATGCGCGCGGCGAGGCCGTAGCCTGTGGACGCACCCAGCACGAGCACGCGCTTCGGACCATGGGCAATGGGGCCGTGCGCGTCGACATATTCGATTTGCTGCGCGACGTTGGCTTCACATCCCATGGGATGGGCCGTCACGCAAATGAAGCCGCGAACACGCGGTTCGATGATCATCAGACTTCTCCGTATTTCGCAGATGCATGCAAGAACGGGCGGCATTTTAGCGCGAGCAAAAAGTCTGGGCCATGGTTGGGGGGCTGTCCGGATGCTTTCAACAGCCTGTCATGAGGAACCTCATGATCAGGATAGCGCGTTTCGCCCGCTGGAATCTCCACGATGCCATCGGGGAAGTCGACGGCATTGAGAAACTCTTGCGCTCCAAGCATCGCAAAAAAATCATAGTCATCGTTATTCAGCAACCCGCCTCCAAATCCGATATTAGAGGATTTCGATATTGGGTTAAATTCACCCTCCCAAGTCGACGGACTTTTGAAAGCGATCTTCTCGAAGAGGCCGCTATTCTTGAATGCGAACACGCACAGCGGTTTGCCTTCCACCACGGAGAACTGGGCAGACACGTCGAGTCTGGCGATAGGCGTACCTGTTTTGTAAAGCTTCTCGATCAGGTCGTGTGTTGGACTGAGCACGGCGCGGCTTACGTCTAATGGAAGTGTAGAGACATCCAGCACGTTGGATAGGCTCCTGCCATCAGAACAGGTCACGCCAGGATAGAAGCGTGCGGGGTTACCGGGCTTCATTGCCGGTAGCTCCTTCATCGAGCATACGGTATCTCGCATGCCGTACATGATTCTTCGATCTGCCTCTGAAGCCTGCTCCTCGAACACGCCGACCCCCGGGCATGGGTTCGTCGCTGCTCATCGTACTTCCACGGAATACGGCAGTTATCCGGTCACCCTTCAATCCGACTGAATCGACGGAAGTGATTCTTGTGTTTCCGGTTATGCCGAATCCCATGGGTTCATTTTTTGCCATTGCGCCCTCACATAAATGATTCATAGTCATGCCTGAATGTGCGGGACTACAATCCAGTCCCACCCGGTTTGGGTCGAGAACCGATGCTTCACGCGGTCGAGATAGTAGGATGGAACTTTCACCCCCGGTGTATAGACGCCTGGCCCCATCAGCGTTGTTCGACCAATGCCCTGCCACTCATCACGATTGGTATTGCCAATGACGGATGCAAATTTGAGTGTCTGCGTCGCGGCATCGATGTAGTTCTTGTGAATAGCCCCTCCCTGATCGAAATATTCATCGGGAAATGAAAAAAGGTGTCCGGCGTCATGTTGCTGGACATGTTCAATTGGTATAGGTATCCATTTTTTGTTCACGCTATCGAATTGCACATTCGTCTCCCCCCAATTTCCCGCGTCTGCGCGCTCGGCGCTAGGATAGAGGTTCACCTGAGCGTAGTGGCGCTCATCAGCCTTTGTGACGAAGTCGACTGCGAATCTGACCGCGACCTGCGTCTGGCATCCACTTGCGTCAGTGAATTTTGGGCAATTCCTGATCGTGAGTTTGTATCGGTTGGCGTTGAAAAACTTCTCGATCGTTGACTTCATCTCCGGCAGATATGTGATTTCCTTCGCAGAGCGTGGTTCCTTGATAAAGGTATCGGAAAAATTGGGATTGGTATCCCTGTCTGATTTATAGGAAACAAATTCAACCGCTTTAGGGTTCGCAGGATCTACCTTGCGTACGCGCATCGGAATCACTGCACAATAACCTTCATGGTGATAGTTTGGGTCGCCCGATCAAACCCGATATCGAACGTCCCACGCGCGCCCGCAAGTTGAACGAATCTTTGCTTGCCAGTTTCATCTAGCCAGGGCCGGCCGTTTTCGAGCAAGCCCCAATAGTTCCCGGACTCCATATCCCATGTTACGGTCGAGACGGGGATATTCTTCAAAGTGTGCTCACACGGTTCGTCACTGGCAGCCTTGACTGGAATGGCTCGCGCAGTACCGGGGGACGATTGCCCAGGTGTGCCAGCAGGCGCACTATCTGACGCAGCAGGCGCATTCCCGGCAGCCTTTGGTTCGCCAGCGGTACGTTGCTGTGCTGGTGCAACTGGCGTCGCTGGCATAGTGTTTTCCCCCGGCCCCGTTCCTGCAGGCATGGCCGCAGCCAGCGCACCGCACGATAGCTGCACGGGATAAGGTGCAATCGGTGCAAGGTGTGACGGGACCAACATGGGGCCATCGGTTGCGCACCCAGATGGACGTATTCCCGTGATGGTTGCCCTCGCGGTCCAACGCGCCCTGGATTAGCACGCGGTTGTACGCATCGATCGCCATCGGAATCTGCTTCCACCCAACAATCACCGCATGTTCGTACCCGTCGATGCGTGGACGCGGTGTGACCTGCGGCATGCGATACGGCTCGCGCGTCGGGTGGAGTTCGAACTGCGTGTCAAATTCATATTCCACTGCTCTGCCGTCGAACTTCGACGACAGCCCTTGCATTCCCCGGATATCGATCCTGCAATTCAGCACGAGATATTTGCCGTTTGCTTCGGCGAACGGGTGGTCCGTCAATTTGAATGTCCTGCCGGGCTCGATGCCGCGCAGCGCGCCGCGGCCCTTCGCACGCATGCGCCCGCAGCGTGCGGCTTCGAGTTTCACGCGGGCGAGATGCTGCGCCTCCCCGCGGCGGTCCAGGACTTTCCACCGGCTCTGTGCGGTAGTGGGTGGTCTCCGGCTGTGCGTACCCGGCCGGCTCGTAGGATTCGATTCGTTCACTGTCGAAGACGTACTCTTGTCCGTCTCCATGCTTGATGCTGTGCTGCTCGATATTCGCTGTGGGCTTCTTCTTCCCGTCTCGACAATTGCAGGATGATTTTCCGTACGGGCAATTCGCGACCTTGCATATGTATGGAGGTCGTGTAACTCCTGGAGAACCACATTCTCATGTCCCCCTCTGCAATGTCGCGCCGCACGTTGTGGTGTCACCGATGAACGCCACCGGTACGCCGCCGTGCGTGCGCTTGCCCTTCGCGACAATTGCAAAGTCGCCACCGCACTTCGGGCAGCGTACAAGGTGGCCGTCGAGCGCGACGGGTATGCCCTGGTGTGTGAGGTTCGATGCGGCCTCAATGACTTCGCCGCCGTGGTCTGTGGTATCGCCCAGGCGCGCGACCTCGCGCCCCGTTGTTGCGTCTCTCATGATTTTCTGCGGCCAGTCCAGGTAAGGGGCGGCAGATGCTGCCCTCACGCTGGATAGCTTGGGCGAGCTAATTTTTCTTCAACATACGAAAATTCCGAAATATCATTCCAAAACAGATGTGCATTGCATATCGCGCCGCAAGCGTTAAATTCGTTTGATAATCGATAAGAGCGGTCTAATATGGCGATTAGTTCGGACGGTTGATCCAGCCTCGAAAACCGGCCCCGCACAACGCGGGCCTTTTGCTTTTTCTGCTCCCAGTAATCTCCCCCATGCGCGATACCTGCACGGGCACCGCACCACGCCTGCGAAGGCCGTCATCCCGCCGCGTTCGATCCGCAAGACCAGGCGTCGCTATAGCCGTGTGTTGTATCGGACCCGGAACATCGTCGAACGCCTTTTTCAGTCGTATCAAACATTTGCGCTGAGTCGCTACTCGCTACGACAAGTTCGCAGGGAACTATCTCGCCTCCCTGTGCCTTTGACTGCTCGTGAGAGTGTGAACAGAGCCGCCCCTCACAGCGCGCTGGCCAGCGCGCCCATGCCATCGCCGAGACAACCGAGCCCGGCCAACGTCGCCTCGACGGCCACGTCGAGCGGCGTATGCGGCTCGCTACCCAGCGTCGCCACCAGCCTCGTGTTATCGAGTTCAAGCGCTTCACGCCACAGATACCGCATCTCCAGCATCTCGCGAGGCGTGGTGGCAAACGGCGCCGCGGCATAAATCAGCAGCCACGGGAATGGCTTGCGCTGCGCGTGCAAGCCATGGCGTTGCGCGACGCGGCAGATGGCGGCGGCCATTTGTGTGCCGTCGGCGTCCCAATGCCCGGCCATGTGAAAGCGCGCGAACGGCGCGAGTCTTGCGCGCATCTCGATCAATTCGACTATCGTGCGGGCCGCATCGGGTACATAGGCCCACGCGTGGCCGACGCCAGGCGCGCCGGGCTCGCGGACCGTGCGCACGGGCTGCCCCATCTTCACGAAACCCTGCGCAAGCCAGCTATTGCCCACGCGCGGGCCGAAGAAGTCGCCGGCGCGCACGATGATCGAGCGCACGCCATGCGCCGCAGCCGTTTCCAGGCGCTGCTCCAGCGCGACGCGAATCGCGCCCTTGCGGGTGCGCGGCCGCTGCGGCGCGTCTTCGCTCACGAGCGGCAGCGCCTCCGGCCCGAAATTGTAGACGGTGCCCGGCAGCACCACGGTCGCGCCCACGGCCTGGGCGGCGGCGATCGTGTTGTCGATCATGGGCAGCACGAGTTCGGCCCAGCGCTTGTAGCCCGGCGGATTGACCGCGTGCACGATCACCTCGCAGTCCTGCGCGGCGCGCATCACGGCTTCGCGGTCCATGGCGTCGCCTTGCACCTGTTCGTTGCCATGGCCGACGCGCGTGGTCGTGGCCGCGCGGGTTCCGCGTTGCAGCGCGCGCACGCGCCAGCCCGCGCCGATCAGTTGCCGCGCGACTTCGCCCCCGATGCCGCCGGTTACGCCCAGCACGAGCGCCGTGCGGCCTGTTTCGAGAGAGTGCGTTGCCATGTCCGTGCTCCGTTTGAGAGGTGTCGATGGCGTGATTCTGCGCGTCTCGGGGCCAATAAAAAATTGCCTGGAATCGCGTATCGGCTATACATTTATGCATGGCATCGAATCTGAACTGGGAACTCTACCGGACTTTTCTCGCGGTGCTCACCGAGGGCTCGCTCTCGGGCGCGGCGCGCGCGCTCGGCATCACGCAGCCCACGGCGGGGCGGCACGTGGCGGCGCTCGAGGCCGCGTTCGGCCAGCCGCTCTTCACGCGCTCGCCCGCGGGCTTCCTGCCCACTGAAGCGGCGCGCACGCTGCGCGGCTACGCCGAATCCATGCGCAGCACGGCGGCGGCGCTCGAACGCGCCGCGTTGGGACAGGGCAATGCCATGCGCGGCGTGGTGCGCGTCTCGGCAAGCGAGATCGTGAGCGTGGAAGTGCTGCCGCCGGTGCTCGCGCAGCTAGGCCGCGCGCATCCGGAACTGGTGGTGGAGTTGGTGCCGTCCAACCGCGTGCAGGATCTGCTGCAGCGTGAAGTGGATATCGCCGTGCGCATGACGCAGCCGCAACAGGAGATGCTGATTGCGCGGCGCATCGGCGAAATTGAGGTCGGAATGCACGCGCGCGACGACTATCTCGCCGGGCGCGGCACGCCGAAAACGCTCGCCGATCTCGCGCAACACACGCTGATCGGGTTCGACACCGTCACGCCGTTCTTGCGCGAGGCCATGCGCAAGCTGCCGTACCTGAAACGCGAGGCGTTTGCGCTGCGCACCGACAGCGACGTTGCGCAGTTGGCGATGATACGCGCGGGCTGCGGCATCGGCATGTGCCAGACCGGCGTCGCGCGGCGCGATGTCCGGTTGCGGCGCGTGCTGCCGCGCGTGTGCGCCCTCAAGCTGCAAACCTGGGTCACGATGCACGAAGACCTGCGCGGCAACCGCCGCTGCAAGGCGGTGTTCGACGCGCTCGCGGGCGGTCTGGAAGCGTATATCGCGAGCGCGCGCGGCTGAGGCCGGGATGGTGTCACGCGGTCGCGACCTCGATAACGGGTTCGCAGCGGACCGGGAAGTTAACCGAGTTCGCGACGTAGCACTTCTCGTGTGCTGTGTGATGGAGTTGCGCGGCAAGGCTCGCATCGTCGCCTGCGCGGATCGTCACGCGCGGGCGCAGCACGACCTCGGTGAAGCGCCCGGGTTCGGGGCCGCCGTCGGTCATGGTGCCTTGCGCCTCGTCCACATAGGCGAGCACGGCGATGCCCGCATCGGCGCACAGGTGCAGATACCAGAGCTTGTGGCACGCGCTCACCGAGGCCACGAGCAGCTCCTCGGGGTTCCAGCGCGTGCGGTCGCCGCGAAACGCGGGGTCCGACGAACCGGGGATGGCGGGCTTGCCCGCCGCTTCGATCGTGTGGTCGCGGCCGTAGTCGCGGTAGCCTGAAGTGCCCGTGCCACGATTGCCGGTCCATTGCACCGTTACCGTGTATTGATGCTCCGTGTGCGCCATTGACGTTCTCCGTGCGGTCGGTCAGCGCGCATTATCCCACTGGCGCGCGAGTCCGGCGTCATGCCTTGACGTCCGGCACAGGCGTGCTGGCCTGCACGACGCGGTTGCGTCCGCCCTGCTTCGCCAGGTAGAGCCGTTCGTCGGCCACGTGCATGAGCGCCTCGTAGTCGATGGGGCCATCCACGGGACTCGCGGCCACGCCGATGGACACCGTGAACGCGATGGCTTCGGGATGTTCGGTGCTGGCGGGCACGGTGACGTCGCGCGTGTGGCCCTCGATCGCGAGGCGCACGCGCTCGGCAACGGCGGTGGCGGCAGCGAGATCGGCATCGGGCAGCAACGCCGCGAATTCCTCGCCGCCCATGCGCGCGGGCAGATCGACGCCGCGCAGGTTGGCGCGCAGGATCGCGGCGAAGATCGTCAGCACGCGGTCGCCGGCCGCGTGGCCGAAGCAGTCGTTGACGCGCTTGAAGAAGTCGATGTCGAGCATGAGCACCGCCATGGGAGCCGGCTGCTGCGGCGCGCGGTTCGCGCGTTCGCGTGCTTCGGCGAAGACTTCCTGAAAGCGGCGGCGGTTCGCGAGCCCCGTTAGCGGGTCGCTGCGGGCGAGCGTTTCGAGCCGCGCGCTCGCCTCCACGTAGTGCCCGAATATATTGGTCACGATGCGCAGCGTGCCGATCAGCAGCAGGCCGAGCACGATCCACGCGGCAATCACCGGGCTGCCCAGCACGCGCCGCGCGGTGGCGATCGTGAGCTCGGCGTTGTCCGTGGCCGCGAGCAGGATCCAGTGCGACTGGCCGATGCGCCGGTAGAGCAGGTACTGGCCGTCGCGTTCGAGATAGCCCGAGCCTTGCCGCATCGACGTATCGACCGATTTCGCCGCCGTTTGCAGCAGGCTGGGGCTAAAGCGTGCCGGACGCTGTGCGATGACCGCGCCGTTGCGGAAGTACACGATGCTCCCATTGGTATTGGCTGATTTCCACGAGCGGGCTGAGCGCCCGAGCGAGCGCGATGTCGCCGGGCAGCGTGGCCTCGTCGCGATGAAAGCCCTCCTGGCCCGCAAGGTTCGCCGCGTTGGTCCCGAACACGGCGGGGCCGCCCAGCAAGCCGGGTACTTGCCAGGCCGGCTGCGACGTTTGTCCGGGTGCCGTTTGCACAGCAGCGCTTTCGACGTCGATGCGTTGCTGCTCCCCCGCGGCGAGCACATGCTCGGCATAGTTGCGCAGCGCCACGAGGTGGCGGCGCTCGGTGTCGAGGAGCGCATCCACGCCCACGGCGCGCACTTCGAGGTCGCGCTGGCGGTTTTGCAGGTCGGAGCGCGCGAGGTTGTAAAGCTGGCGCAACCCCACGAGCGTCACGAGCGCCATGGCGCCGACGAAGCATAGCGTCACCACGAGACGAGGCCGTTTCATGACGATGCTGGAGAAACGGTCGGGCCGGCTTGGGTCTGACGTGCGCTTCGCACTGTGCTGCATGGTGTCACCGACATTACAAAGTGTATGGGTATGTGTCGGCCGGCTGTCCGGTCCATCGTCTGGCGCATTGGCCTGGTCTCATGCGCGAAGCATAGCAGCGTAAAATCATCTTCTCCGATCCAATGCCCCCGATATCCGCCTGTCCAACGGTCTTGCAGCGCGGCGCTGCAATCGAGCCGCAGCGGCAAGCCGCGCATTGACGATTCATCGCGCATTTTTGTGTACAGTTATGTGGCATTTCGCGAAAAAGTCGTCGATTCAAGCGATAATCGCAACGATGGACCTGTTGCGCGTGGCGGCTGGCAGGCAAACGAAAAAAAGCTGCACGGGGACGCTTTTGAACGCCGTATTCAACACTGCCTTACGCGCCTGCGCCACGCGCCGTTCGACGAAAACAAGAATCACGCGACCCATTTATGTATTCGATCTTGCCCGCGTTCGTATCCGCCTTGTTTCTCGGGTTCGGCGTGTACGTATTGCTCACGGAAGGTGTGACGCGCCTCTCGCTGCCGTTTGCGGCGATGTGCGGAACCACCTTCGTCTGGCAAGGCACCTGGGCATTTCTGTTTCAGACTTCGGAGCCTGGCCTGGCGGGCGCGCTCGTCAAGTTCGGCTACCTGTTCATTCTGTTTTTGCCCACCACCTTCTATCACTTCGTGATCGAAGTCGCCGCGCGGCGCAGCGAGCGGCCGCTGCTGTTTGCCTCGTACGGCTTGTGCATCGTGCTCGCCATGGCGCTCGCGGTGAGCGATGAGGTGATCTCGGGTTACGGCAGTTTCTTCTTCGGCAAGTATCCGCGCGCGGGGCTGCTGCATCCGGTGCACGTCGCGCAGACGGTGCTGCTCGCATTGCGCAGCGCGTGGCTGCTGTTCTCCGCGCGACGCCAGAGCCACGCGCACGACCGCCGCAAGCTGCTCGATCTGTGCTTGCTGAGCCTGTGCCTCTATGGGCTCGCTGCTTCCGACTACGCGGTCAATTACGGCCTGGCGTTCTATCCGGTGGGCGCAGTGTTCATCGCCTTGAGCCTCGGCATTCTTGCGGTGACCATCGTGCGCTATGGCCTCATGCGGCCGTATTTGCTCGCGGCGACGGTGGCGCACGAAGTCGCCACGCCGCTGGCGGCCATCGGCATGCACGCCGAGGAAATCGGCAACGTGCTGCCCGAGCTCATGCGCGGCTACCAATTGGCCGTGCAGCACCAGCTATGCGTGGACGGTCTGTATCCGGGGCAGTCGGAGCGTCTTTCGTCGCTGGCTTCTTCGATACAGCGGCAGGTGGACAGCACGAGCACCGTCGTCGAAATGTCGCTGGCATCGTTCACGCTCGACCGGCTCGACCGCCGCAGCTTCGAGGCCTACTCCATCCGTTCCTGCGTGAACGCGGCGCTCGAGCGCTTTCCGTTCCGTCCGGGCGAGCGCGAACTGGTCAAGGTGTTGCCCATCGACCCGCAACTGGAATTTTCGGGCTCCGATTCGCTTATCGTGTTTGTGCTCTTCAACCTGCTCAAGAACGCGCTCTTTGCGATTCACTCGAGCGGCAGCGGCAGTGTGCAAATCTCGGCCTCGAGCGAGGACGGCTATTGCGTGCTGCGCTTTGCCGACAACGGCCCGGGCATTGCCCCCGACGTGCTTCCGCATATTTTCGAGCCGTTCTATTCCACCAAGTCTCACGGCAAGGGAGCGGGCATGGGGCTCGCGTTTTGCTGGCGCGTGGCCCAGGCGCTGGGCGGCGCGATCGCCTGCGAGTCCGAGGCCAACGTGGCGACCACGTTTACGCTGCAACTGCCCGAACCGGGGTCTGCCGCCGACCGCGCGCTTCACGATCCGGGGGGCAAGCCCCGCCGTTGGACGGCGGGGCAGGACTACGTGGGTTGAATCAATTCACGTTTTAATTCGTCCCTGCAGGCAGGACGAGTTCATATTCCTTGACGCGCTCGATGATCCCCGGCGGAAAACGGCGAATCCGCTTGTCGGTGCCGGCAAAGAGAATCTGCTGGTAACCGAGCGAAACGGGGCGCCCGTCCACGCAAAAGCGAAACACCAGATAGGCGGAGCATTGGCGCACCTGGAAGGTGTTCAGATAGCAATCGACGCGTTGAAACGGAAACGTCTCTTGCACATATTCCTGGTGCGCGCGCTTCGTGACGAAGACGCCGCCCGCCGCAAGCAGATTATTGTGGATGCATTCGTGGAACCAGCGCTCGCGGCAAATGCCCTGCCATTCGAAATAGCGGGCGAAATAAGTGTTCATGAAGGCATTCGAGTCCTTGAGGTAAATGTCGATGACATGATGGAAGGTCTTGCTCGGCGTGGCTTCCATGATTTCCGTGCTAAAGCCGTTGGCGCCACGGGAGAGCACGGAAGGGATCGATTCACGGGCATTCATTTCAATACTCCAGTTGGAATTGGCCGCCGGCGGCGGCCACGCATGTCCTCGATGTTTGAAGACATGCGCCAATTCTCTGCGCGTTCCCTTGCCGCCAAAACCGCCTTGATCACATAGTCGCGAGGATCTTTCAGTTGCTTGAGCTTGACAGCTTGCGATAGTCGTATGCAAACGCGCGGGCGAGCGCGGGTGCAAACGATCAGGCGGGTCCGGGCGCACGATGAAGATCGCCTGCGGCGAGCGCAACGGTTGCCGCGTGCGCCCGCAAGGCCGCATAATCTGGCAGCCGGCGGCGCGCCATCCGCAATGAGCAGCATCGATTCGCGCCGTGGGTCTGTTGCGAGCACCGAGGCCATTACATGAGTTCCATCGTCAGACAGCCGGTTTTCTACCCCGTATCCGTGGTTTTTCTCGACGACAGTGCAGACTTTCTCCATGCACTGCGCGGCTTCTTCCCGAATGCCTTCACGCATCATTTCTTCACCTCGCAGTCCGAAGCGCGCGCGTTCATCGAGGCGCAGGGCGCGCGCGGCGCGGGCCACAGCCCGACCTCGGGCGAGCTATGGTCGGAGTTCGAGAAGCGGGGCGGCAATGCGCTGGGCAAGGACGCGCTGGCCGACGCCAGGCGCTTTTTGCAAGTCGCGGCCATCGTGGTGGACTACGACATGCCCGGGCAGGATGGGCTCGAATTTCTCGCCTCGGTGAAAGATGCAATGAAGGACGCCAACTGCACGCGCATCCTGCTTACCGGCACCGCCGACGAATCGCATGCCGTGGATGCGTTCAACGCGGGGCTCATTCACTTCTACCTGAAGAAGTCCGACCCGGGCATGGCGCGCAAGCTCGCGCAGGCGCTTGCCAATGCGCAGCGCAAATTCTGCGCGGGGCACGGGCATATCGGCGTGCACGGAGTGGGCGCGGCCTATACGGACCGGGGCGTGGCCGAGGCACTCGATGCGCTCGTGCTGCGCGAGCGCATCGTCGAATATTATTGGCGGCCCGAGCAGAACGCAGTGCTCACGTTCGATGTAACGGGCCAGGCGGGCGTATTTCTGGCATGGGACGCGCACGATTGGGCGGCGCAATGCGAGGTCTTGACCGACGAGGGCGGGCCCGCCGCGTTGCGCGAGGAAATGGAAGAACGCCGCATCATGCCGGTGTTCTGGCCCAACGAAGCGTACCGGCCCGGCATGGCCAACGTGGAATTCGCGGTGCCGCAGCCGGCGCCGGGCGCGCCGGATACCTGGGTCAGCTGGACCCGTATCGGCAGTGCGGACGTGGTGCCGGAACTCGTGCCCTACGCGAAGTGGTTGCGTATGCAACGGATGCACTGACTTCGCGCTAACTTCGCGATGTAATCGTTGGTGTGGTAGCGTGTCTGGCACGCGCGCAGCCACAGGTTATCCCCCGGACACTCCCATGCAGACCACCGAACTCGCCAACTGGAACCAGTTCATGGAGCTGACGACGCAGCTCGACGGCTGGGCATTTCGCGGGCAGCAGAACGCCCAATGGCGGCTGGAGAGCTCGCTTTCGCGGTACATGCGCGATTTCGTGGGCGACCGCGGCCAATGGCGTGCACGCGAGGAGCGCGCGATTCGCGTATTTCGCCGCAAGGCGCACAACTTTCTCGCGCATCCCGGCATACTCGCCGACGATCTGCGCTGCCTCGCGCTCATGCAGCACCACGGCGCGCCTACGCGGCTGCTGGACTTCACCAAGAGCCCGTTCGTGGCGGCTTTCTTCGCGCTCGAGCGCGCGACTGGCGACGCCGCCGTCTATGCACTGAACACCCCCGCGCTCTGGAACAATCGTGCGCGTCCGAAAGCCGATCCCGTGCTCACGCGCGACGTGATCGACCCACGCGTGCCCGGGCACTTCGAGCGGTATTTTTTCTGCAATACCAATGAAGTGCTGTGGTCGGGCGAGCCCACCGAGATGGACGACCGGCTCGTGGCCCAGTCGGGCACTTTCGTCGTGCCTGGCGTGATCGACAAGCCCTTGCAGAGCATTCTCGACGGCTACGAGAGCAACGAGGAACTGCTGCATCAGATCGTGCTGCCCGCGCGCATCCGCATGGACGCGATGAAGTGGCTCTACCGCATGAACATCACGAACGCTTCGCTGTTTCCGGGGCTGGACGGGCTCGCGCGCTCGATCGGCGTGGAGCTGGAGATCATGTGGTCGGGGATGATGCAGGCGCAGCAGTGAGGGGAGTTACAGGGCGTCTATGCCTTCGCCGCGCGCGTCCAGATCGTCCTGCAACTTGCGCAGCACGAAATCGGCGCGTGCGGCCACATCGGTTTTGGGTACGAGCGTGATTTCGTAGCCGAAGGACGGCCAGGCGGCGAGCAAGCGTTCGTATTCTTGCGTGGCGCTCGCGAAGTCATGACGCCGCGCGTCGTCCTGCACATAGATCTCGGGCCACGGTGGCGTGACAAAGACCCGGTGGTGATAGTGCCGTTGCGTGCCGCTCGCCCCTGCGGTAAGCGGACGTCCTTCGAGATGCGCTCGTGCGGCCAATGCGTCGATCAGGCCGCGATCGAAAAAGATCCAGCCACAGGCGCCATGCGTATCGACGCTTGCCAGATCGGCATGCGCGAGGTCGATAGCGCGCAACAGGAAAGCGCGCAGATCGACCCACGGCAGCGCGTGACCGTTGCTGCGCAATTCAGCTTCGACGATGCGTCTGCCCGGCTCTTCCAACACTGCATGACCGCGCTGCGCGAGTTCGGCGAGCAGCGCGGATTTGCCGCCTCCCGAACAGCCGGAGATGACCACACGGCGATCCCCATGGCCGCGCCGCGCGCTCACGACGCCTCGGCGCGCGGCAGATTCAGGTTCGGCGCAAGACGCGTTGCCTTGAACTCCGTGACGGCATAGGTAGCGAGCCCCAGTCCGGCGAACGGATCGGCGGCGAGGATGGCGTCGAGCCGCGCACGCTCCATGTTCGATGCGAGTATCACGCCGCCGTCGCGCGGCACCTTAGGTCCTGCGGCCACGAAATGACCGGCGGCGAACTGCGCGTTGAGATAGTCCCGGTGGGCCGGCAGGGCGTCGTCGATGCGGTCGAGCGAGGCGGTGTAGGTCAGCGAGACGATGTACATGGGGCGCTCCAGATTGAATTCCTGTAGCGCATTGTAGTGGCTCGGCGTCATCGCGGGAGTCACCGCGTGCGCCGCGCTTTGCGCGGGCGGTCCGCGCGCCCCTTGCCCGCATTCGCGTCGGGGGCGGCATCCCCGTACTCGGGCGGACGCTGGGGCATGCGCATGAGGTCGAGACGCTGCCCGTAGTGCGCTGAGGCATGGTCGGACGCATTCGAAGGCGGAGCCGGACCCACGATTGGACTTCGTTGCGCGGCAAGCGTACGCTGGGCAGCCTGCTGGCTGCATCGGCATCACGCCTTACCGCCTTACGCTTTACGCCTTACCGACAGCGAGCCCATCGCATGAAACCCCGCATCAGCGTCATTACGCCAGGCGTCGACGATCTCGAAGCTTCATTGCGCTTTTACCGCGAGGGTCTGGGCTTACCCACCGAAGGCATCGTGGGCAAGGAGTTCGAGCACGGGGCCGTGGTGTTCATCGACCTGCAACCCGGCTTCCGTCTGGCGCTCTGGCCGCGCGCGAGCATGGCTCACGACATGGGGCTGGCGGTGGGGCCGGCCAGCCCTACCGAGCTAAGCCTCGGTTACAACGTTGCTTCGAAAGCCGAAGTGGATGCCGCCATGGCGCAAGCGGCTTCGGCTGGCGCGCGCGTCGTCAAGCCCGCGCACGACACATTTTGGGGCGGCTACCCAGGCTATTTCCAGGACCCCGATGGGCATCTCTGGGAAGTCACCTGGAATCCGCAGTGGCTTGAATCAACTCCCTGAAGGCGGCGCCTGTGCCGTTCAGCACCACACGACGCGATCGTATGCGACGGTGCGCCGGTAAACGTTCTTGCCGAGCCAGCTCGAGTATTCCATGTACGCGCAGTCGAGCACTACGATCCAGTTGGTCACGTTCATTTTCATCCCCCATCAACCATCGTTGTTTGAATGCAAGACTAGTCTACGGCCGCGATTCGTGGGACGAATTCACAAGCAAAGCGAGGTAAACCGCTCAGTTCTCGCATTTGCGTTGCGTGCCCGCAACTGTGCCGCCCAGCGCATGCCTTGCCGGTCTCCTGCATTTGACGCCGCAACTGCGATGCCTGGGCGAGCTCTATGAGGCGAGGCCCGCGCCGCCGTTGCCGCTTTTCTATGACGCCGATCCCGCCTTCGGTCCCGCGGCCGCATAGCGGCTCGCGTCCTGGAAGAAGGCGCGTTCGGCGGCCTTGTTCATCACGAGAATGCTGATGCGCCGGTTCAGCGGGCTGTCCGCGGCGTCTTTGTCGAGCGGCAGCACGTCGGCCACGCCGCGCACCTGCAGCAGCCGCTCCTCGTGCAGGTGGCCCGCCACCAGTGCGCGCCGCGCGGCGTTGGCGCGCTCGCTCGAAAGCTCCCAGTTCGAATAGCCGGCGAGGCCGCCCGAATACGGTACCGAATCGGTATGGCCGGCGATGGATACACCGCTCTCCACGTCGTTCAGCGCGCTGCCGATCTCTACGAGAATCGCGTGCGCGTAGTCTTCGAGCTTCGCGCTGCCAGTGGCGAACATTGGGCGCTTGAGCGAGTCGACGAGTTCGATGCGCAGGCCTTCGTCGGTGATCGTGACGCGAATCTGGTCCTTGAAGGCGCTGAGCGCGGGTTTCTGCTCAATTAGCGTGGCGAGCCGCGCCTTCAGTTGCGCGAGACGGGTGCGGTCGCTGGCCGAGGCTTCGGCGTTCAGGCTAGGTTTCGCAGATACGGGCACCGCACGCGCCGCCGATGGCTGGGCGTTGGCACCGCCTATGGCGGGCACCCGGTTCGAGAGATCGTGACCGCCGCCCTCGATCACGCTCGGGCTCGGGTTTGCCGAATTGGGCTTGCCGCCCAGCATGCTGGAGAGTGGTGTGTTGAAGTACTTTTCGATGCCGTCGCGGTCGTACTGCGAGGTCGAGCCGAGCAGCCACATCAACAAGAAGAACGCCATCATGGCCGTCACGAAGTCGGCATAGGCAATTTTCCATGCACCGCCGTGGTGGCCCTCGTGGCCGCCTTTTTTCACGCGCCGCACGACGAGCGGGGGCTTGCTGCTCTCGCTATCCCGCGCGCCGCGTGCGCCTGGCTGTCGTTCGGCCATGTTTCGTCTCCCCTGGCGCTCAGGCCTTCACGGTTTTGGTCGCGCGCACGGTCTCGTCGAGTTCCTGGAAGCTCGGGCGATCGGCGGTGAAGAGCACCTTGCGGCCGAACTCCACGGCCACCGACGGCGCATAGCCCGCCAGCGAGGCGAGCAGCACGGCCTTCACGCATTGATACGGCTTGGACGCGGCGCGGCCCTTGGCATTGAGCAGATCGGCGAGGGGGCCAACGAAGCCATAGGCGAGCAGGATGCCGAGGAAGGTGCCCACCAGCGCCCCGGCGATCATCTCGCCGAGCACGGCGGGCGGCTTGCCGACCGAGCCCATCGTGTGCACGACGCCCATCACGGCGGCCACGATGCCGAACGCAGGCAGGCCGTCGGCCATTTTCTGGATCGCGTTGGGCGCGACCGAGACTTCGGCGTGATGCGTGTCGAGCTCCTCGTCCATCAGGTCCTGCATCTCGATGGGGTTCACGTTGCCGCTCGACATCATGCGCAGGTAGTCGACGATGAAGTCGAGCAGGTGATGGTCGGCCAGCACGCGGGCATATTTCTGGAAGATCGGGCTGTTTTCCGGTGCTTCGATGTCGGCTTCGAGCGCCATCATGCCGTCCCTGCGCGCCTTTTGCAGCAGCTCATAGAGCAGCGCGATGAGCTCCAGATACTGCGCCTTGGTATAGCCGCCGCCCTTGAAGCAGGTCGGCAGCGCCTTGAGCGTCTTGCCGAGCGTCGCGCGCGGGTTGCTCACCACGAAGGCGCCAATGGCCGCACCGAAAATGCATAGCAGTTCGAAGGGCTGCACGAGCGCGGGTAGATGACCGCCCACGCCCACGAAGCTCCCGATCACCGATCCGAGTACCAGGATCCAGCCGATTGCGACGAACATAATGTTTTCCTTTGCTCCCTGAAAGTCAAATGGCTCTGCGTCGCGCGGCATGAACGCTGGAGTGGCGAAGCGCGAATTTTGCTGCTTGCGAGCGTGATCTCATGATGGTTGCATTCACATGAATGCATGGCCATCTTTACGGCGGCGGCACGCATTGCTGAAGCCGGTCGAGGACATTTTTTTGCGGGGCTGGATCAATTCGCGGCTTCAAATAGATTTGGTATCCGAAACAATGGAAGAAAATTGCCGAAGCGCGCGACGCATGGGTGGGGAAAGCGTCGCCGCACCGCTCGCGCAGGGCGGGCTGAATCCGCACTTACCCGAAGCCCTTAGCCCGAAGCACGGAACTGGGGCCACAATCCGCCACGACCCGGCGGGCGCGCGGCGGTACAATCCGGGCTTCGCGTTCCGCCGGGCGCGCTTCCCGCACGCCGCGCACCGCACGGCAACGCATCGCAATGACCCCATCCACGCCGCCCCAACTCATGCAGACCACGCCAACGCAGACCACCGCCACGCCGCTCGACCGGCTCATGGAGCAAGTCCTCGCGTTCCGCGACGCGCGCGACTGGCAGCAGTTTCATACGCTGCGCAACCTGATCGTCTCGACGAGCATCGAGGCCGGCGAACTGCTGGAAACGATCCAGTGGAAGGACGACGCGCAGATTGCCGCGCTGATAGCCGACCCGCAGGGCCGTGCGCATCTCGAGCAGGAATGCGCCGATGTGTTTATCTACTTGTTGCTGGTCGCGCATACGGCCGGTTTCGATCTGGTGAAAGCGGCGGCCGACAAGGTGAGGCTGAACGAAACCCGCTATCCAGTCGACAAGGCGAAAGGCAATGCGAAAAAGCATAGCGAGCTTTAATGCGTGAATGGCGCACGGAACGAGGGCTCAAGCCTGCGCGCCCGCTTCGGTCTCCTGGCGCGGGCGCAACCCGCTCACCGCGGCAGTCAACCCGTGCCCGTCCGCATTGTTGCGCAGCACGAGCTGCAGGCCGTGACGCTGCGCGATGCGCATCGCAATCGAGAGGCCGAGCCCGCTGCCGGTGCCTTGCACATGGCTCGCGCGATAAAAGCGGTCGAGCACGCGCTCCAGATCCTCCTCCGGGATGCCGGGCCCGTTGTCGATGACCTCGAAGCCCAGCTGCTCGCCGGTGCGCGTGAGCACGAGATCGATCTTGCCGCCGCGCGGCGTATAGCGGATGGCGTTGTCGAGCAGATTGTTCAGCAGCGTGATGAGCCCGTGCGGGTCGGCGGCCACGTTGCAGGCATCGCCTTCGGTCACGGGCGCGCGCATTTCGAGGCCGAGGTCGATGTCCTTATCTTCGGCGAGCAGCGAGAAGTCGCCGATCGCCTGTTGGCCGAGCCGGCGCAGACTCACCACAGCGACGGGCAGCGCCGGCTGCGCGTCCTCGCGCGCGAGCGTGAGCAACTGCTGCACGAGTCGGATCAGGCGGTTCAGGCGGGTTTCGATGCGCCCGGTCGTGTGCGGCTCGCCGGTGAGCGTGCCGTCGCGCAGCGCCGCCTGCAACTGGAGCTTGAGCGCCGCGAGCGGCGAGCGCAGCTCGTGTGCGGCGTCGGCGATAAAGGTGCGCTGTGCCTGCGAAGCCGCGTTCAGGCGCTGCAGCAGGTCGTTGAGAGCCTCCACCAGCGGGCGCAGCTCGATGGGCACCGAGCCGTCCAGTCTGATCGGCTCCAGCACGTTGTACGAGCGCGCGGCCAGCAGGGTGGAGAGGGCGCCGACGGGCGCGAGGCCGCGCGCGACCACGAGCAGCACGAGCACGATGGCCACCGGCACGAACAGCGCGAGCGGCCAGAGCGTATGCAGTGCGAGGTGCAGCGCCAGCGTTTCGCGCACGGAAATCGGCTGGGCCACTTGCACGAAGCGCGCGGTTTGCTGCACGCCGAAGGTGCGCCAGTGTGTTTCCGCCCGCTCGATCGTATGGAATCCTTCCGGATTGCGCGGCAGCGGCGCGTCGTGCGAGGTGTGATAGACCGGCGTGCCGTTGGCGTCCCAGATCTCGATGAGGATGCGGTCGTCGGCGATGCCCTGCAGGTCGGGCGCCGCGTGCGCCGTATGACCTGCGGTGAGGTTCGACGGCAGCGAGAGCGCCACGGCGCGCAGTTCGTAATCGAACAGTTCGTTGGCTTCGTCGTGCGCAGTGTGAAAGATGCCGAAGCCCGCCACCGCCGAGCCGGCCGCGAACCCGCAAATCAGCCAGCCCAGCAGCCGGCGGCGGATCGATCTCATTCGCCCCTCTTGAGCCGATACCCCACGCCTCGCACCGTGACGATCTGGTCCGCGCCGATCTTGCGGCGCAGGCTGTGCACGTGCACTTCGATCGTGTTGCTGCCGACTTCCTCGCCCCAGCCGTAGAGCCGTTCTTCGAGCTCTGCCTTGGTGAACACGCGCGCGGGCTCCTCGATCAGCACGTGCAGCAACGCGAACTCGCGCGGCACGAGCGAGACCGGCTCGCCGCGCTGGGTCACCTCGTGCGCGGCCGGGTCGAGCGCGAGGTCGCCGTGCTCGTAGACCGGCTGCTTGCGGCCCGTGCGCCGCCGCAGCAGCGCACGGGCGCGCGCCGCGAGTTCGTCGAGATCGAAGGGCTTGACGAGGTAGTCGTCGGCGCCCGCGTCGAGTCCGCCCACGCGGTCGGTCACGCTGTCGCGCGCGGTGAGGATCAGGATCGGCGCGTCGCCGCCGCGCCGGCGGTAGGCGGCCAGCACGCTCACGCCGTCCTTCTTCGGCAGGCCCAGGTCGAGCAGCACGAGGTCGTAGACGTCGTTGGCGAGCGAGAGTTCGGCCTCGCGCCCGTCCTTTGCCCAGTCGACGGCATAGCCTTCGCGGCGCAGCGCGTCGAGCACGGGCTCGGCAATCATTTCGTCGTCTTCGACGAGCAAGAGACGCATCGTGTTGCTCCAGGTTGCTGCTTCGATCCGCAATTGTCGCTCAGTTTTAGTTGCACACATGGCACAGCCTCCACGTCTTCTGCTGCTTCAGCCGCTCCGGTGCCGTGTCGTGCGTGCCCGTGCCCAGCAGCACGAGCGACATCTGCCGATCAAGCACGAAAAACGCGTGCTCCCCGGTGCAGAGCAGGCGGCGCATTGTGAAGGGAAAACGCTTACGACATCCTTAAAGGGCGATCGGGCGCGCCATCATGCTGCGTAGGCAAAATGAAAGTCGCGTGCAATGGGCTATGCTTGTTGCTGGCGACCCACTCGCAGCGCGAAGCGGCTTCGGACGCCAGCCAAGACAGGAGAGGAGGCGATGTCCTACACGGAGACGATTGGTCCGCGCACGTATCGCTTCGCGGATCTCAAAACCTTGCTCGCCAAGGCGGGCCCGCTGCGCAGCGGCGACCAGCTCGCGGGCGTGGCGGCCGCAAGCGAGGAGGAGCGCGTGGCCGCGAAGATGGCGCTCGCCAACGTGCCGCTCAAGACCTTCCTGAATGAGGCCCTGGTGCCTTACGAAGAAGACGAAGTGACGCGACTGATCGTCGACACGCACGACGAGGATGCATTTGCGCCGGTCTCGCATCTGAGCGTGGGCGATTTTCGCAACTGGCTGCTCTCGCCCGCAGCGGACGCCGCGACGCTCGAACGCCTGGGGCCGGGTATCACACCGGAGATGGCCGCGGCGGTCTCGAAGCTCATGCGCAACCAGGACCTCATCGCGGTGGCGAAGAAGCGCCCGGTGGTCACGCGCTTTCGCAACACGGTGGGGTTGCCCGGGCGCATGTCGGTGCGCCTGCAACCGAATCATCCGACCGACGACGTGAAGGGCATTGCCGCCTCGATGCTCGATGGCCTCATGTACGGCTGCGGCGACGCGATGATCGGCATCAATCCGGCCAGCGACAGCCTCTCCGCCGTCGTGAAGCTGCTCGCGATGATCGATGAGTTCCGCGAGCGCTTTCGCGTGCCGACGCAGTCGTGCGTGCTCACGCATGTCACCAGCACGATCGCGGCGATCGAGCAGGGTGCGCCCGTCGACCTCGTGTTCCAGTCGATCGCGGGCACCGAGAAGGCCAACGCGAGTTTCGGCATCTCGCTCGGGCTGCTGGGCGAGGCCCGCGAGGCGGCTCTCGCGCTCAAGCGCGGCACCGTGGGCAACAATCTCATGTACTTCGAGACGGGGCAGGGCAGCGCGCTTTCCGCCAATGCGCATCATGGCGTCGATCAGCAGACCTGCGAAGTGCGCGCCTATGCCGTCGCGCGCCGCTTCGAGCCGTTCCTCGTAAACACGGTGGTGGGCTTCATCGGCCCGGAGTACCTCTACGACGGCAAGCAGATCATCCGCGCCGGGCTGGAAGACCACTTCTGCGGCAAGTTGTTAGGGGTGCCGATGGGTTGCGACATCTGCTATACGAACCACGCGCAGGCCGATCAGGACGACATGGACACGCTGATCACGCTGCTGGGTGCGGCAGGCATCAATTTCATCATGGGCGTTCCCGGCGCGGATGACGTGATGCTCAACTACCAGAGCACCTCGTTTCACGACGCGCTTTATGTGCGCGATGTGCTGGGCTTGCGGCGTGCGCCCGAGTTCGAGGAGTGGCTGGAGACGATGGAAATTGCCGACGCACACGGCGCGCTGCTGCCCGTCTCGGCGCGCGTGCCGCTGCTGGCGGGGGCGCAGGAATGGCTGGATAGCGCAATGGCAAACGGGAATGGAGCGAGCCAATGAGCGACGCCGTCGAAAAGAATCCATGGGCTGGCCTGAAGGTGTTCACGAACGCGCGCATCGCGCTGGGACGCGCGGGCAATGGCCTGCCGACCGCGCCGCTGCTCGCATTCGATCTGGCGCACGCGCAGGCGCGCGATGCTGTGCATCAGCCGCTCGATGTCGAGGCATTGCGGCGCGAACTCGAAGCGGCGGGTTTCGCGACGCTCGCCGTGGCAAGCGCCGCACCCGACCGCGAGCATTACCTGCGCCGCCCCGATCTCGGTCGGCGGCTCTCGGACGAGAGCCGCGCCGCGCTGGCCGAGGCGGGCAAGGCGAGCAACGCGGGCCCCGACATCGTGTTCGTGGTCGGCGATGGGCTCTCGGCGTTAGCCGCCGCAAAGCAGGCCTTGCCGCTGCTGCAAGCGGTGCGCGAGCGCTTGAACGCAGACGCTGCTGCGGGCCACGGCTGGCGTATTGGCCCGGTGGTGGTGGCGCGCCAGGCGCGCGTCGCGCTCGGCGACGAGATCGGCGAGTTGCTGGGCGCGAAGCTTGTGGCGATGCTCATCGGCGAGCGGCCGGGCCTGAGTTCGCCCGACAGCCTGGGCGTGTATCTCACCTGGGCGCCCAAGGTGGGCTGCCACGATGCCATGCGCAACTGCATTTCGAACGTGCGGCCCGAGGGCCTGCCCTACGATGGAGCTGCGCACAAGCTGCACTACCTGCTCACGCATGCACGGCGGCTCGGGCTAACTGGCGTGGGCCTCAAGGACGATAGCGACACGCCGCTGCCAGGGGCGCGAGACGCGGCGCGGATCGGGCCAACGTAGCCGGGAATGCTCAAGCCACCCATTCACCTGGCGTGGCTCGCGAGCGAATTCATTCGGATGACTGATGATTGGCCGGGCGCGCCACGAATTTGCCTGGACTCGTGCCCGTGAGCCGGCGAAACATGGCGATGAACGCCGACGAAGTCGCATAGCCGAGATCGAGCGCCACCGATTCCACGCTGCGCCCCGCTTGCAGCAGCGGCAACGCGCTCACGAGACGCAGGCGCGCGCGCCACTCGGTCAGCGACATCCCCAGTTCGCGCTGCGCGTGGCGCATCAGCGTGCGCTCGCTCATATGGAACGCGGCGGCGAGCTCGGCGAGCGGGCGGTTGTCGGCGGGATTGCCGTGGAAGACTTGCAGCACGGCGTTCAAGTCGGGGTTGTCCGCGTGCGGGAGATAGCTGCCGGTGGTGGCGCAAGTGGAGAGCAGGTCCACCAGCACGCGCAGCAAGCGGGCGCGCGCTGGCGACTCGCTGCCGTCGTGTCCGGCCGGCGGCAACGCGCGCAAATGGTCGAGCATGCTGCGCACGAGCGGCGAGACCATCATCGCGCAGGTGTGCGCAGGCATCGCGCTGCACAGCTCGCGGCTGATGTAGACCGAGCAGTGCACGGTCTCCGCATGATTGAAGCCGACGTGCTCGGTGCCTGGCGCAATCCACAGGCCCATGTGCGGCGGCGCGAGAAAGTATTCCTCGCCGGTTGTGACCTCGGTGATGCCGCTGAACGAGTAGACGAACTCGCCCCACGGATGCCGCATCGTCGGATAGCGCGCGTGCGACGGCAGGTGCTCGGTGCGGAAATAGACCGGCACGGGCAGCGTGTCGGCGAACGGCGGCGGGCTCACGTGCTGCGGCACGTTGCGCGCGCTCGTGGCGGCCGGAGGGCGGGATTTCGGCATGGTGGGAACGGAAGCGAGCGGGCGGGGATGGCGCACGAGGCCTGCGCGACTCCGCCGAAGTTTCTCGATGTTTGCGCGCAGTATTCTTTGCTACGCGTTGGGCAGCGTTCTACGCAAGGCCGCGAAAAACAGCTCCGATTGCAATCGCTCGCCCTGCACCTGGCTCGCGACCCGTTGCGCGAGGTCGGCGGCCACGGGCCGCAGCGCGCGCCCGGTCGAGCGTGCGAGCACCTGCGCCATGCATGCGCGCTCGAGGTAGTAGAGATCGTCGAACGCGTAATCGATGCGCTCGCCGCATACCACCACGCCATGGTTGCCGAGGAAGCCGATGTCCTTGCCGCCCAGCGCGTGCGCGATGCGCTCGCCTTCCTCGGGGCCGAGCGCGAGACCGTTGTATTCGCGATCCAGCGCGATGCGGCCGTGGTAGCGCATGGCGTTCTGCGAGAGCGCCGTGTCGAGCCCGCAGTCCTCGGTCAGTGTGAGCGCCGTGGCGTAGGGCATGTGAGTGTGCAGAACACAGATCTTGCCGGCGATGCGATGGATCGCGGCGTGGATGAACATGGCCGTTGGCTCCACTTCGTGCCGGCCCGCGACCACCGCGCCGGCCGCATCCACGATCGCGACGTCGTCGTCGCCGACCTCGCTCCACATCAGGCCGCGCGGGTTCAGCAGGAAGAGCCCGTCCTCGCCGGGAAGCGCGACGCTGAAGTGGTTGCAGACGCCTTCGCCGAGGCCGTAATGCGCGGCTGCGCGCAGTGCAAGCGCGAGATCGGCGCGCAGCTTCTTGACGCCTGGGTCGTGAAAAATGGCCGGAAACTCGTTCATCCGTCGATCTCCTGTTTCGGGCCGGGCGTTTTCAATCTTCGTGGCGCGTCGCTTGCGTGCCCGGCGGGCTCCAGTTTCCGGGCTTGCGGCGTTGATGTCCAGCCCAGCCGGGGAGATTGATTCGATCGAGCAGCCGGAGGCGCCTTCAGTGGACGCGCGTGGAAGCGTGCTGAACGTGAGCTTGCTTATGGCGCTGCTGATGGCGCTGGTTCAGCCACGACGCCACCACCACGAAAATCGCCAGCGCGCCCGTTGCCGCGGCTTCGGTCCGGTGATCCTCGCCCATCAGCATCACCACCAGCACGCCGCAGATGAACGCAATCACCACCCACGTCAGCCACGGAAAGCACCACATTTTCAGCTGCAGGTCATCCTTGACCATGTTCAGTTTTCCGCGCATCCGCAACTGCGAGACGGCGATGACGAGGTACACGAGCAGCGCGATGGCGCCCGACGTGGCCAGCAGGAAGCTGAAGACGCGCTCGGGCACGAGGTAGTTCGCGATCACCGTGAGAAAGCCGAACGCGGTGGAGGCGAGCACGGCGGCACGCGGCGTGCCCGCGTGGTCGGTCGTGCGCAGCAGGGCCGGCGCATCGCGGCGCACGGAGAGCGAAAAGAGCATGCGCGACGCGGTATAAAGCGCCGAGTTCAGGCAACTCGCCACGGCCAGCAGCACGACCATATCGATGATGGCCTTCGCGTGCGGCACGCCGATCAGTTCCATGGCGCGCTGATACGAGCCCTGCGAAGTCAGGCCAGGATCGGTCCACGGCACGATGGCCGTGACGACGAAGATCGAGCCGAAATAGAACAGCGAAATGCGCCAGATGACCGAGCGGGTGGCGCGCACGATCTGCTGCCGCGGGTTGCGCGATTCGGCGGCGGCGATGGTGACGATTTCCGTGCCCATGAACGAGAACATGGTGGTCAGCATCGCCGCGAGAACGGCGCCGATTCCGTTGGGCATGAAGCCGCCGTTTTCCACGAGCCGCGCGGCGCCCGACACGCCCGAATTCGGCAGCACGCCAAGGATGGCCGCGCCGCCGATGCAGAGAAACACGATGATGGCGACCACCTTGACCAGTGCGAACCAGAACTCGAATTCGCCGTAGTTCTTGACCGAGAGAAGATTCGTGACGGTCAGGATGAAGGTGATCCCGAGGGCGTAGACCCACGTTGCAATCGAGGGAAACCACGCGTTGAGGATGGTGGCGGCGGCCGTGGCTTCAATGGGGATGACCAGCACCCAGAACCACCAGTACAGCCAGCCGATCGTGAAGCCGGCCCAATGGCCGATGGCCTGGTCGGCATAAGTGGAGAACGAGCCGCTGTCGGGCTGCGCCGTGGCCATTTCGCCCAGCATTCTCATGACGAGCACGACCAGCACGCCCGTGAAAATATAGGCAAGCAGGGCGGCCGGGCCGGCCTCCGCGATCGCGTGGCCCGAGCCCACGAACAACCCCGCGCCGATCACGCCGCCGATCGACATCATCGTGACGTGCCGCTGCTTGAGTCCATTGCTTAATTTAGCGTCGTTCGATACCTGCATGTTGTCTCCAAAGTCAACCATCTGATTCCAATACGGCGCGTAGAGTCTCGTTTGCCGATGAATGGGCGTCAAGGGCCAATCCATGCGCGCTTGATAACGGCGTGATTCCGCATAAAGAATTTGCAGGAATCTCATTTTTCGCGGGGTTTGCGAGATGAACTTCGATGAAGTTCGATGCTATTTGATAGCGCGATGGTGCCGCGTGGGCCACGCATCCGCAGATGCGCAAATAAATTTGGAATCCAAATTATTTTGAAGGAGCTGTGCGCCGCACCGGTGCGCTCCGCCGTGCCTTACGCGTAGCGCGCGAGAAACATCTCGGTTGCCGCTTGCGCGATGCGCTGTTGTTCCTCTTCGGCCAGCGGGGGCTGTCCCATCGTCACTTGCGGCCAGAACGCGAACGCCTTCACGAGCGCATGCAACTGATGCGCAGCGAAAAGCGGGTCGTCAACATGCAGGCGGCCGTCGGCGGCTGCCGCGCGGATCCATGCGGTGACGTCTTCCTCGCGCTCGCCGATGCGCGCCACCATGTCCCGCGCGCGCTCGGGCGAGTGAATGCCCGTGCCGATCGCCACGCGCGCAAGCGCGAGGAACGAATCGTCGGCCATGAGGCGCAGCTTGCGCAGCAAGAGCGCCAGCAATTGCTCGTGCAGCGGCTCCGTGGCGCGATAGGCGAGCGGCATGCTGTCCTGGCTGGCGTCCCAGAGCCGATGCAAGATCGCCGCGAACAGTGCCTCCTTGCTCGGGAAATGGTTGTAAACCGTGCGTTTCGAGACGCTCGCCCGCGCAGCAATGCGGTCCATGCTGGTGGCGTCGTAGCCGGCCGCGAGAAATTCCTCGATGGCCGCCGCGAGAATGGCGGCGCGCTTGCGATCGGTCAGGCGCTGAGGGGAGGCGGTGGGATCCATGCCGGGATTTTACCGTTCATCCCCCTGTAGCCTGAATCCGTCAGCCGGTGAAATCTCTTTTTTGAAAGACTGGATCCAAAAATCCAGCTGGAGTAATCTCCTTGACATCGCACAACCGGACGCGGCGTCGTGCCGCACCGCACCATGCAAGCCACCAACGTTCGCAGCACTGCCGGTCCGGCGTTATCCGCCGAGGAAGAGGCCTATCGTTTCTTGCTGGAGGCGATCATCGAAGGCCGCTATGCGGCGGGCCAGCGCATCGTCGCGGAGACCGTGGCCGACGCGCTTTCGATGAGCCGCATGCCGGTGCGCGCCGCGCTGCGGCGCTTGCACAGCGAGGGGCTGGTGATCCAGCGTCCCAACCGTGGCGCGATCGTTCGCGGTCTTTCGGTCGAGGAGGTCCAGGACATCTTCGACATGCGCATCGCGCTCGAAGGACTCGCCATGCGCGTGGCCGCGCCGCGCTGCACCGAAGCGCACCTCGCGAAACTCGAACGCCTGCTGGAAGACATGGACGCCTGCGTGGGCGACACTGACACCTGGGTGCAGCGCCACTGCGCGTTTCACGAGTACCTGTGCGAAATCAGTGGCCGCACGCGTCTGTATCAGCAGATTCTCTCGCTCTACACGCTGATCGAAGGCCCCATGCGCCTGTGGATCGAGCAGGCGACGTTCAGGCGAAAGCGTGCGCGCGACGCGCATCAGATCCTGATCGACGCGTTGCGCACGCGCGACCCCGCGCAAGCCGAGCAGGCGCTGCGCGCCCACATCGAATCCACGGTGCCGCAGATCATCGCATTCCTCGAATCGCCGGCGTCGCGGGAATGATGCGCCGGTTTGCCCATTTGTCGTTGCGCCCCACTCGTTGTGCCTCACTCGTTGTGTCCCACACGTTGTGCCCACATTTAGCCAGGAGCCTCTCGATGTCAGCAAAAGAGTTCAAGCGTTTTCGTCTTGCCGCCTGCGCCGGCCTCGCGGTGCTGTCGCAGCTTGCCGGCGCGGCCACGGCGCACGCGGCCGATCTGGGCCTCGTGAAAAGCGGCACGCTGACGTACTGTTCGAGCATGGATGCGCCGCCGCTCGCGTCCTACGACGAGAATCAGCAGCCGCGCGGCTTCTCCGTCGATGTCGCGCACGATGTGGCGAAGCAACTCGGCAATCTCAAGGTCGAGTGGAAAGTGATGTCGTTCAGCGGGCAGATCCCCGCGCTGCAGGCGCGTCAATGCGATCTCGTGATCGGCCAGTTGTTCGACAAGCCCGAGCGGCGTCAGATCATCGACATCGTCGACTACATGTATTCGAGCCAGTCGATCATGGTGCCGCGCGGCAACCCGCGCCACGTGCGCTCGCTCGACGACCTTTCGGGCCTGAAGGTCGGCGTGCTCAACGGCACGACCATCAGCTCGCTGCTCGAAAAAGAAAATCAGAAGCTTGCCGCAGCAGGCAAGGCGCCCATGAATATCGTTGTCTATAGTTCGGATGCCGATGCATTTCAGGCATTCCGCCTGCAACAGGTCGATGCCTATGGCACCACCTCGGAGAGCGCCGCGCACTTCCGCCAGGCGTCGGGCGACATGTTCGAGGAAGCCGTGCCGGGCTTCAACCGCATCGCAACGGGCATTGGTGCGCGCAAGGGTGAGCCGCTTTCGCCGGCAGTGGCGAAGGTCGTGGCCGACCTCGTGAAGAGTGATCGCTACGGCAAGATGCTCGCGACCTGGAAGCTCGAGAACGACCGCTATTGAGCGCGGGGTGAAGCCATGAATTTCAGTTGGGAGATTTTCCGGAAATTCTTGCTGGAGCCCAGCCCCGCGTATCTGCACGGGCTATGGCTCACGTTCTCGATCAGCGCGTGCGCGGTCGTGCTCGGCGCGACGCTCGGGCTGATCGTCGCGCTCATGAGGCTTTCGTCGAGCCTGCCGGTGCAGTCGCTCGCGCGCGGCTACATCTGGGTCATGCGCGGCACGCCGCTGCTCATGCAGATCGTGTTTCTGTACACGGCGTTCGCCGCCGCGAACATCTTCCATTTTCACGATCTCGACTTCGGCATCGTCACGCTGCCGGGCAATATTCAGGCGGCGGTGCTCGCGCTCGGCATGAACTCGGCCGCTTATCAGGCGGAGATCATTCGCGCCGGGCTGAGCTCGGTTGATCGCGGGCAGTACGAAGCGTCGCGCTCGCTCGGCATGACCTCGGTGCTGCTCATGCGCCGGGTCGTGCTGCCGCAGGCGCTGCGCGTGATCGTGCCGCCGCTCGGCAACGAGTTCAACGTGATGCTGAAAAACACCACGCTCGTGAGCGTGATCGGCGTACCGGAATTGCTGCTTAGCACGCAGATGATCACCTCGGTGAACTTCCGCGTGTTCGAACTCTATCTCGTGCTCGGCATTTACTTCCTCGCGCTCACCACGCTCTGGGGCTTCGTGCAGCGGCGGCTGGAAGCGCACTTCGGCCGCGGCGAGGCGAAGCCGGCTGCGAACACGCGCCTGTTCGGCGCGCAAACGATGAAGCTGCTGCGGGGGCGATGACATGAGCGAAGCACGCGAAATCGTGATCGAGGCGTCGGACATCCACAAGTCCTTCGGCCCGACCAAGGTGCTCAACGGCATTTCGCTGAGCGTCGCGAAGGGGGAGGTGGTGGTGCTGATCGGCTCGTCGGGATCGGGCAAGACTACCTTCATCCGCTGTCTGAATTTGCTGGAGTCGTACGACAGCGGGCGCGTGCGCGTGAACGGCAAGCTGCTCGGCTTTGTTGAGCGCCCGAACGGCACGCTCGTGCGCGATTCGGCGCGTACGCTCGCGCGGCAACGCCGCGATATCGGCATGGTGTTTCAGCGCTTCAATCTGTTTCCGCACATGACTGCGCTGGAGAATGTGATCGAGGCGCCGATTCACGTGCTGAAAATGCCGCGTGAAGAAGCGCTCAGGCAGGCGAAGGCGCTGATCGCGCGCGTGGGACTCGCGGATCGCGCCGACCATTATCCGTCGCAGCTTTCCGGCGGTCAGCAGCAACGCATTGCCATCGCGCGTGCGCTCGCGATGCAGCCCAAGGTGCTGCTGTTCGACGAGCCGACTAGCGCGCTCGACCCGGAAACCGTGGGCGAGGTGTTGCAGGTCATGAAGGAACTCGCGGAAGACGGCATGACGATGGTGGTCGTCACTCACGAGATGGGCTTTGCCCGCGAGGTGGCCGACCGCGTGGTCGTGCTCGACCAGGGCGAGCTGATCGAGGAAGGTCCGCCCGAGCGCATTTTTACCGCGCCTTCGCACCCGCGCACGCAGACCTTCCTGCGGCGCACCTTGCGCACCGCCGCGCCCGCGTAATCCGTATCGAAGGCGGCAGGACCGCCTTTCATGACTCATCGTCAGGACACCAAAAAAGGAGAGTGCGCTGATGCGTAACTTCGAAACGCCGGGCCGTTCGCTCGTGATGGCCCGCAATGGCATGGCCGCGACTTCGCACCCGAGTGCCACGCTTACCGCCGTCCAGATGCTGGCCGCCGGCGGCAACGCCATGGACGCGGCGATTGCCGCGTGCGCAGTGCAATGCGTGGTCGAACCCGGTTCCACGGGTATCGGCGGGGACTGCTTCGCGCTCTATTCGCGCGGCGGCAGCGACGACGCGATTGCCTATGACGGCTCGGGCTGGGCGCCCGCCGCTGCGAGCGCGGAGCGTTTGCGCGCGATGGGCGTCACGACGATTGCGCGTCATTCGCCGCACGCGGTGACCGTGCCAGGCGCCGTGGATGCATGGACGACGCTCCATCGCGACCACGGCCGCCTGCCGTTGCGCGACGTGCTCGCGCCGGCCATCCGTTTCGCGGAAGAGGGCTACGCCGTCGCGCCGCGCACCGCGCGCGACTGGGCTGCCGAGGTTGAGACGCTCGCGCGCGACGCCGTGGCGGCCAAGACCATGCTCGTCGACGGCGCCGCGCTGCGCGCGGGCGAAACCCACCGGCAGCCGCGCCTGGCGAACACGCTGCGCGCGATTGCCGAGACGGGCCGCGACGCGTTCTATCGCGGCGCGGTGGCTGCCGATCTCGTTGTCAAGCTGCAGGAGCACGGCGGCTTGCACACGCTCGACGACTTCGCCGGATTCAGCGGTGAATACGTCACGCCGATTCGCACGAAGTTTCGCGGCTACGACGTGATCGAATGTCCGCCGGCGGGGCAGGGCATGATCGCGCTGCTGCTGCTAAGACTGCTCGACAAGTACGATGCCGAAGGCGGCCCGCTCGACCCCGATCGCCTGCATCGCGAGATCGAAGCGGCCAAGCTCGCCTATGCGGTGCGCGATGCGATGCTGGGCGACCCGCGCGAGCAGCCTGTCGACGTCGAGCACCTGCTATCCGACGACTACGTCGACGCACTGCGCAGCCGCATCGATCTCGAGAGCGTGCTGGACCCGGCCGCCGCGCTCATCTCGGTCGAGCACCGCGATACGGTCTATATCACCGTGGTCGATCGCGACCGCAACTGCGTGAGCTTCATCAATTCGTTGTTCTATCCATTCGGCAGCGGATTGATGGGCAAGGAATCGGGCGTGATGCTGCATAATCGCGGCATGGGATTTTCTGTCGAGCCGGGGCATCCGAACGCGATCGCCCCGCACAAACGCCCGCTGCATACCATCATCCCCGGCATGGTGGCGCGCGATGGCCGCGTGCAGATGAGCTTCGGCGTGATGGGCGGCCACTATCAGGCGATGGGCCACGCGCATTTTCTGTCGAAGGTGCTGCATTACGGCCTGGACATGCAGACGGCGATGGATTTGCCGCGCGTATTTCCGCGCCCGGGCACGGCAACGGTGGAAGTCGAATCGACGCTGCCCGAAGCCGCGCGCGCCGTGCTCGCGGATCGCGGCTTCGCGCTCGTGCCCAGCGCCGGACCGATTGGCGGCTCGCAGGCGATCTGCATCGATTGGGAGCGAGGCGTGCTGACGGGCGCGTCCGATCATCGAAAGGACGGATGCGCGCTCGGGTATTGAGGGCGTGACTGCGCGCCCTGATCGGGCATCGAATCGGGGTGGCCGTCACTCGTGTGAGCGCCGCCCCGCTTGCACCGCACGCGGGCAAATCAATGCCCGTGTGCTTCCCGGAATCCGGTGTCGTGCTCGATGTGCTGATCGGGGGCGTCGACGTGGAAGGCCGCCGAGACCACAAAGAGGATGCCGGCGAAAGCCCAGACCCATGTGCCCAGCGAGAAGCTGAGTAAATATGCGTGATGAGGCGGATACGCCTGGAGCGCCCAGGCAAGACACGCAACTGGCAACATCAGCAGACACAACGCCGACCGGTTCAGAAAAGCGGCGACTCGTGCATTCTTGCGCGTCTCAGCTTGCATGCCTGCCTCCGTAGGGAATGGCACTGAGAGATAGAGTGGCACGGCGGTCATTTCACGCAAACTTGGGAATATCCCTGGCACGCAGGGACAACGAGGTAACGAAGCGCAACATTGGTTTACGCCTCGGGCGGATTATGCAAGTATCGCGCGCACCGCGTAGCACGAATACGCTTGCTCTTCTTGCGAGGTACGGGATGGACTGGAGGTTCTGGAAGGCTGAGAAGCGCCACGAAGAGGCCGAGGCGCGCCATTGGCCCATCGATACGCATGAATCGATACGGCAGCTGCTGGGCATGTACCTGGGCGCCGGAACCCCGCCGTTCGCGAGCTGGGCTGCGCCCGGCATCGCATTCGCACCCAATGTCGAGGCGACGGCCCGAAACGCCGTCAAGGGCTACCAGCTCGCCCTCTGGTTCTGGCTGTTCGCCGGCAAGCACGGCGCCATCGCGGCGCGCATGGCCCGCGAAACGTTCTGCCTGCTCGCCGATGCGGCGCAGCCGGCTTCGGGCGACGCCATCGACGCGCTGCTCGACCTCGAAAGCCGCCTGGCGCGTTCCGTCGAGGCCATCTCCGCCGAGCAGCGCACCTTCAGCCAGGAAGGCCAGGCCGTGGAATTGCCGATGGAGTTCTTTCTGGCCACCGGCGCGCTGAGGCTCATGCCCGAGTCCCCTTATGCCGGCGATGCCGGCGCGCCGCTGCAAGGCAACGACTACAAACTGGCGGACTGCTTCCGCCATGCCACCGAGGAAGCCCTGGCGCTGTTCCGGCCGATGATCGAGGCAGTCGAATTCGACGCGAAATTGCTGCCGAACTGGAAATGGAGCGCCCGCCCGGGCGCCGCCGAACGGCATCTGCAGCGCCGCTACGGCAATCCGCTGTTCCCGCTGCACCGGCAAATGGTGACGGCCCACGACGTGCATGAAGCGCGCATCGCCGACAACCAGGCGCTCCAGGATATCCGCAACGAACTCAATGAAGTGCGCCACGCGTTCTTCGAAAAGCCGTCGCTGCCGTTGAACTGGCAGTCGTACCTCGAAAACTACCGGGAGCAGGTGGACCGGCTCGACGAGCGCCGCCTGGTGGCGGGGGGGCAGAATGCAGCGCTCGGCGACGCGGTCGCGGCGCTGCGCGCCGACATTCTGGCGACGTGGCGCGCCGAGATTCAGAAGAACCGCAACAGCCTCGCCGCGCTCGACCAGGACGAGGCGCGCAAAGCCGAGCGGCGCGCGCTGCTGTACGGCTGCGACTGGACCGGCCAGCTATTGAGTCACGGCTCGCTGATACCCGCCGATGAGGTGGTGCCCGCGCTGCTGAGCGAGTCGCCGGCCGAACTCGAGAAGGCGGTGGCCGGTCTGCAGGCGGAGCCGCGCTTGCACGAGACGCTTGCGCATTGCAGGGCGGCCGCGCATCGGCTCGTGGGCGAGCTTCGCGCGGCGGGTCATGGCTTTCCGGACCTGTCCGAAAAGCTGGCTATCCTCGACGGCAAGCGGGAGGTCGCGCCGCAGGAAGGCCTGCCGGGACCGCTGCCGGCCTGACGAGCGTGCCGTTCAGCTTTTCAGGCGGTAACCGGTCTTGAAGATCCACGCGGTGATCGCGAGGAACACCGCGAGAAACGCGGCCGTCATGGCGAGGCTCACGCTGACGTCGACATCAGCGAGCCCGTAGAAGCTCCAGCGAAAACCGCTGATGAGATAGACGATCGGGTTGAACAGCGTGACCACCTTCCACGCCGGCGGCAGCATATCGACGGAATAGAAGCTGCCGCCGAGGAAGGTCAGCGGCGTGATGATCAGCAGCGGCACGATTTGCAGCTTCTCGAAGTTGTCGGCCCAGATGCCGATGATGAAGCCGAGCAGGCTGAACGTCACTGCCGTCAGCAGCAGGAACAGCACCATCCAGAACGGGTGCTGGATCTGGATCGGCACGAACAGCGCTGCGGTGGCGAGGATGATGACGCCTAGCAGCACCGATTTGGTTGCGGCCGCACCGACATAGCTGATCACGATTTCCAGATACGACACCGGCGCGGACAGCAATTCGTAGATCGTGCCCGTGAAGCGCGGGAAGTAGATGCCGAACGACGCGTTCGAAATGCTCTGCGACAGCAGCGACAGCATGATGAGGCCCGGCACGATGAACGCGCCATAGCTGACGCCGTTCACCTCCTTGATGCGCGAGCCGATCGCGGATCCGAACACGATGAAGTAGAGCGAGGTCGAGATCACCGGCGCGACGATGCTTTGCATCAGCGTGCGCCGGGTGCGCGCCATTTCGAATCGGTAGATGGCGCGAATGGCGTGGAGATTCATCGGGTGCTCACCTGTGCTTTGTTGTTATCCGCAACGGTCGAGTCCACGACGGCCGGATTTGTCGAGGTCGCGGGGTCTTTGTGGACGAGACTCACGAAGATCTCCTCCAGCGAACTCTGGCTGGTTTGCAGGTCCGTGAAGCCGATGCCGGCCTCGCTCAGGTTCTTGAGCAGCGTGATGATGTCGTTGCGTTCGTGCTCGGCGTCGTAGGTATAGATGAGCGCGTTGCCGCCTTCGGCCAGTTCCAGTCCCCAGCTCGCAAGCGCCGCCGGAATGGCGCTCAGCGGCGTTTCGAGTTGCAACGTCAGCTGCTTGCGGCCGAGCTTGCGCATCAGCGCGTCCTTCTGTTCGACTAGCATGATTTCGCCGCGGTTGATGACGCCGATCCGGTCGGCCATTTCTTCGGCTTCGTCGATGTAGTGCGTCGTCAGGATGATCGTCACGCCGTTGGCCTTGAGCCCGCGCACGAGCTTCCACATGTCGCGGCGCAGCTCGACGTCCACGCCTGCGGTGGGCTCATCCAGAAACAGGACTTGCGGTTCGTGCGCGAGCGCCTTCGCGATCAGCACGCGGCGTTTCATGCCGCCCGACAACGTGATGATCTTGTTGTTCCGCTTCTCCCACAGCGACAGGTCGCGCAGCACGCGCTCGATATGCGCGGGGTTGGGCGGCTTGCCGAACAGGCCGCGGCTGAACGAGACCGTGGCCCAGACCGTTTCGAACGAATCGGTCGTGAGCTCCTGCGGCACGAGGCCGATCAGCGAGCGCGCGGCGCGGTAGTTGGCGACGATATCGTGACCGGCGACGCGCACACTCCCTTCACTCGCATTCACGATGCCGCAGACGATGCTGATGAGCGTCGTCTTGCCCGCACCGTTCGGCCCCAGCAGCGCGAAAATCTCGCCGCGCTGGATGCTCAGGTTGACGTGCTTGAGCGCGCGGAATCCCGACGCATAGGTTTTCGAGAGATTCTCGATGGAGAGGATCGTTTGCATGTGCGTGACATTACCAGAAAGCCTGGGCGCTCGCCGGACCCGGGGGCGCGTGACGCGCGAACGCCCACAGCCCCGGCGATGGCGGTTCAACGCTCATGCGTGAAGGGCGTTGATGGTGCCGTGCTGGGCGACCTCATGGGCGTGCCCGATACGCCCCGGAACCGCAGCGCGCGTCGTTGCCACGCCGCGCATCGGGCGCCGTTCACTGCTGCGCTTGAGCCTTGATGCGCTCGAGTTCCAGACTGTCGACGATGATGCGAACCGCGTCGTGCCGCCAGTGCTCGATTTCGAACTCGACTATCTCGTCGTTCTGATCGTAGACGATGCTCGAAATCATCAGAATCTGGCTGCCTTCCGTCAGCATCAACGCCTGGGCGACCTCGCCCCACGCCGCAGTCGGATTGATCTCGAACCGCGAACGGCCATAGCGGATGCCGTAGCGCTGCTGGTACAGCGTCGTCAGCGACTGGCTCAAGTCGTGTTCGAATATCCCTGGAAACTTCTCTGGCTTGAGATAGTGCTTGGCCAGCATCACGACGCGGCCGTCCAGTTTGCGCAGCCGATGAATTTCGTGGACGCGCGACAGGGTCGGCAACTCGAGGTTATGGCAGATCGCCGGCATCGCCACGGTCGTGTGCGACAGCAGCACCCGCGTTTCGAGGCAGCGCTTCTGATCGGTGACGATCTGATGGAACGGCGAGCGATAAAGCGGGTTGTAAATCAGCCTCGGCGGCGCAACGAACCAGCCGCGCCGGTCCTCGCAATAAATCCGTCCTTCCGCTTCCATGGCCACAAGCGCTTCCTTCACCGTCGTGCGCGTGGTGCCGAACAGTTCCGAAAGCTCTCGCTCGGACGGCAGCTTCGCGCCCGGCAGCAGCAGCTTGCCGTCGATCTGCATTTCGATGGACTGCCTGATATGGGCCGCGAGAGTGGGGCTGCGCTCAGATTCTGCCAATTGGACTACTCCAAATTTTGGTGCAACGGTCGACATTTTATCTGAGGAAATCGCCCCGAGAGGCGATCGTCGAGGTAAGCGGACGGCGCGCGGAACGGGTCTGCCATGTGTTGCATAAAATTATTAAAATACAATGACATAAGGCGATTTTACGCGTCTTTGTCGGGCTTCCTCGCTGAGATTCGAAAAGCCATTGACACTGATATTACCACCGGATATGTTCTGCGCATGGCGAAACTGGACTGGACCAGATTGGAGGCGTCATGAAAGCGAAAACACTCGTGGGTGTCATTGGGGTCGTGGTCGGCGCCAGCGCGGCACAGGCCGGGGCGGAGGATTTGAACGCGCTCACGCAGGCAGCGAAGAAGGAGGGCGCGGTCTATAGCGTCGGCATGCCTGACGACTGGGCGAACTGGAAGGACACCTGGGCTCAACTGACGCATCAATATGGACTGGACCACCGCGATACCGATCTGAGTTCGGCGGAGGAAATTGCCAAGTTCGACGCGGAGAAAAGTAATGCGACAGCCGATATAGGCGACGTCGGCCAGAGCTTCTGCCCGCTCGCGGTGCAGCGGGGGGTGACGCAACCCTACAAGCCGGGCACCTGGAATGACATTCCGGACTGGGCGAAGAGCCAGGACGGCAACTGCATCGTCGATTACACGGGCACGATCGCGTTCATCACCAACACGCGGCTCGTGAAAAATCCGCCGAAGAGCTGGGCTGATCTGCTGTCCGGCAAGTACAAGGTGACGCTCGGCGCCGTTGGCGTGGCGGCACGCGCGAACAGCGCGGTTCTGGCCGCCGCGCTGGCGCAGGGGGGGAGCGAGAAAAACCTGATGCCGGGCCTCAAGCTGTTCGCCGAACTGGCGAAGCAGGGACGGCTGTCGCTCGTGGACCCGAGTCTGGCCAATCTGGAAAAGGGCGAAACCGAGGTCGGCATTCTTTGGGACTTCACGGCGCTTAGCTACCGCGACAAGATCGACCCTTCACGCTTCACGGTCTACATTCCTTCGGACGGTTCGGTGACAACCGGCTATACGCTCATCATCAACAAGTACGCGAAGCATCCGAATGCCGCGAAGCTGGTTCGCGAATATGTGCTGAGCGACGCGGGGCAATTGAATCTCGCGCGCGGTTATGCGCGTCCGATTCGCACGTCCGTGAAATTCCCGCCCGACGTGCAGGCGAAACTGCTTCCCGCGAGCGAGTACAAGTCGGTGAAGCCGATTCAGGATTTTGCCGCGTGGAATGAGTCGGTCAAAAAGCTGCCGCGCCAGTGGCAGGACGTGGTGATGGTGAACATGCAGTAACGCAAGCGCGCCGCCGGCCGGCGCCCGGAACATGTGTTCGGGCGCCGGTCCGCTCGAACGCTCGCTTGTCCAGCTTCGTGAACCGGAGTTTCCTTTGTGATGAAAACCCCCTCGCTCTTTGTTGCCGCCGGGCATGCCGAACGCGCACGCGCGCGCATTCGATGGCGGTCAGGGTTAGCCGCGATCTGGCTGATTCCATTTGCCGTCGTGTTCACGCTGTTTTGTGTCGCGCCGATGGTCTGGGTGATCGCCAACAGCGTGCAATCCACGCAAGGCTTCACGTTCGCGAACTACGCGGAGATCCTGTCGTCGCCTTTTTATCGGCAGGCGTTCGGTAACAGCCTTCGCATATCGCTGTGGTCGAGCGCGATTGCCCTCGTGATCGCAGTTTTCGGCGCCGCGTCGTTGAGGCGCGTGCCGGGTAGACTGCAACGGCTGGTCGTGTCGGTCGCGAACATGACGAGCAACCTGACCGGCGTGCCGCTGGCGTTCGCCTTCATCATCCTCCTCGGCACCAACGGATCGCTGACGCTGCTCTTCGAGGCGTGGGGGCTGGCGAAGCACTTCGATCTCTATTCGATCAACGGACTGATTCTGATTTACACGTACTTCCAGATTCCGCTTGGCATCTTGCTGCTGTATCCGGCATTCGACGCGCTCGACGACGACTGGCAGGCCGCGGCGTCCCTGCTCGGCGCGAAACTCTGGCAATACTGGCGCCATGTCGGTCTGCCGGTGCTGGCGCCTGCGATCTTCGGCACGTTCATCCTGCTGTTCGCGAATGCGATCGGCGCGTATGCCAGCGCCTATGCGCTAACCCAGGGCAACTTCAATCTGATCACCGTGCGCATCGCGAGCCTCGTGGCGGGGGATTTGTTCCTCGATCCCAACATGGCGGCCGCGCTTTCGGTACTGCTGATGCTGCTCTTGCTGGTCGTGACCGTCGCCAACCAGTGGCTGTTGACCAGGAGGGCTCGTCATGCGCGCTGACATTTACCATCGCACCGTCGTCGGCGTGCTCGTGACGATCCTGGCCGCGCCGATACTCGCGACACTGCTGTATTCGTTGTCCGGGCACTGGGGCGCCACGATTTTGCCGGACGACCTCTCGCTGAGCTGGTATTGGCAGCTCTTGCATGACAAGGCGTTCATGGCTGCATTCGGCCGCTCGATGGCCGTGTGTCTCGGCGCGCTCGCGCTTAGCGCGTTGATCATCGTCCCCACGGCCTTCGTGATCTTTTACCGGTATCCGCGCCTGGACAAGGTGATGAGCGCGCTGATCCTGATTCCGTTCGCGGTGCCGCCGGTCGTGACGTCGGTTGGACTGCTCAATATCTACGCAGACGGGCCGGTCGCGATCAACGGCACGCCGTGGATCTTGCTCGGCTGCTATTTCACGATCGCCTTGCCGTTCATGTACCGCGCGCTGGCGAACAGCATGGCAAGCATGAACATCCGCGACCTGATGGATGCCGCTCATCTGCTTGGCGCGAGCACGTCGCTGGCCTTCGTGAGGGTCATTCTGCCGAACCTGAGCAAGGCGCTGATGGCTTCGTTGTTCCTGTCATTTGCGTTTTTGCTTGGCGATTTTGTCTTTGCCAATCTGCTCGCGGGCTCTCATTACGAAACGCTGCAGGTCTATCTGTACAACCAACGCCAGACGAGTGGCCACTTCACCAGCGCCATCGTCATGAGCTACTTTTTCACCGCGTTGATTCTGACCTGGCTTACCGCGCGGTTCAGCAAATAGGATGAGCACCATGAACTACGTCGAAGCGAACGGCTTGACCAAGCAATACGGCACGACGCCGGTCTTTCGCGATATCAGCTTCTCGTTGCGCAAAGGCGAATTCGTCACGCTGCTCGGGCCGAGCGGCTGCGGGAAGTCGACATTGTTGCGCAGCCTCGCGGGACTGACCGATGTGGACGAGGGCACTATCCGCGTCGACGGCGAGGACATCACGCGCGTCGCACCGCAAAAACGCGGGATTGGCATGGTGTTTCAAAGCTATGCGCTGTTTCCGAACATGACGGTTGCGCAAAACATCGAGTTCGGCCTCAAGCTCAAGAAGATGGCGGCGGACGAGCGCACGCGCAAGGTCGCGGATGCGATTCGTCTCGTCGCGCTGGGCGGCAAGGAGCATCAGTATCCGCACGAGCTCTCCGGCGGGCAGCGCCAGCGCGTCGCGCTCGCGCGTGCGCTGGTCGTCGAGCCGCGCATATTGCTGCTCGACGAACCGCTGTCCGCGCTCGACGCACGCATTCGCCGCTCGCTGCGCGAGCAAATTCGTGACATCCAGTCGCGTCTGGGCGTCACGACGATCTTCGTGACTCACGATCAGGAGGAAGCGCTGACGCTTTCCGATCGCATCTTCGTAATGGATCAGGGGCGCATCGTGCAGGAAGGGGAAGCGGAGACCATCTACACGCGACCGGCTTCGGAATTCGTCGCCCGCTTCATCGGCAACTACAACCTGCTCTCGCCGGGCGACGCGCAGGCGCTATTCGACCTGACGATCGATGGGCATCTGGCGATTCGGCCGGAGGCCATCCAGGTTGCCTCGCTCACGCAGGCCGTGGGCGAGAAGCGGCTTGCACCGCTCACGGGAACGGTCCGGCATCGCCAGTTGCTCGGCAACGTGATTCGCTATCAGGTGGAATCGTCCGGTGTGATGCTTCGTGTCGACCGGCTCAATCAGCGCGAGGATCAGCTCTTCGCGCCAGGCGCGCTCGTCGCACTGACGGTCGACCCGCAGCAGATGCGAGAGGTGCGCTGACATGGCGCTCGGCATTTTCGACATGGACGACACGCTCGTCGACGGCGACAGCGCGAACCTGTGGCTGCACTATCTCGTGGAGCGAGGCCGCGCTCCGCGCGAGATGCTGCCGCGCGAGGAGGCGCTGTTGCAGGCCTATCGCGAAGGCCGTGTCGACATGCGCGAGTACGTGCGTTTCGCGCTGGCTCCGATGCGAGGGCTGATGCAAGAAGTCGTTGCGGCCTGGATGGCGGAGTTCGTCGAAGGCGTCGTTTTGCCCCGTATCTTTCCGGAAGCATTGCGTCAGCTCGAATGGCATCGCGCACGGCGGGACCGGCTGCTCATCGTGTCGGCGACGGGTGAGCATCTCGTCAGCGCGATCGCGAATCGTCTCGGCGTGAAAGACTCGATCGGGATTCTCGTGGAAACGCGAAACGGGCGCTACACCGGCGATACCTATGGCGAGCTCAGCTATCGCGAAGGCAAGGTGTCCCGGTTGCGCGCCTGGCTGAACGCCGAGGGCGAAAGTCTCGACGGGAGTTACGGCTATAGCGATTCGTTCAACGATGTGTCGATGCTCGCGGCGGTCGATCATGGCCACGCGGTGAATCCGGATGCGACGTTGCGCGCAATCGCCGTGGAGCGCGGCTGGCGCGTGCTGCACTGGCCGCCGGCCGGCAGGCAATGGGCCGAGGTCGAAAAGTGAAAGTGTCGGGAGGGGTATTGCTGGCCGACATTGCGCTGGACCGCACGAGCGACGTTCCACTGCATCGGCAGCTCTATTTGCAGATTCGCAGGCAGGTTCTGAGTGGCCGGCTAACTGGCGGTACGCGCTTGCCTTCCACGCGCACATTGATTCGCGAACTCGGCGTGTCTCGCATTACGATCGTCAACGCGTTCGAGCAATTGGGCGCGGAAGGGTTTTTGACCTCGCGCATAGGCGCCGGCACCTATGTGGCCGACGAGTGGTGCGCGCAGCACCGGCCGCCGCTGTCGCCCGAACGGCCGCATCTTTCCGCGCGGGGCGCCGCGACCATCTCTGCGCGAGGCGACCTGTTCAGCCGTGCGCCGCGGTGGTGGTCGACGGACGAATCCGAATCGTTCATCTCCAGCCAGGGTGCGTTCGAAGAATTTCCCGTGCGGGTGTGGAAGCGCCTCCTGTCGCGCCACGGCTCGCGGCGCGACATCGATTTGCTCGGCTACGGCGATCCGCTCGGTTACCGGCCGTTGCGCGAAGCGATTGCCGATTACCTGAACGATGTCCGCGGGCTGGACTGCGAGGTCGATCAGATCGCCATTTCGTCGGGCGCCCAGCAGGCGTTCAACGTGCTCGCCATGTTGCTGCTCGATCCGGACGACGCGGTATGGGTCGAGGATCCCGGCCATATTGCGGCCCGCCTCGCGTTTCAGGCGCAAGGCTGCCGGCTGTGCGGCGTCGCGCTCGACGACCAGGGCGCCGACGTGTCGTTTGGCATCGCCCGCCACCCCCGCGCGCGTCTGGCGTTCGTCACGCCGTCGCGACAGCATCCGGTCGGCATGACAATGAGCTTGGGGCGACGCATGGAGTGGATCGACTGGGCACGCGATTCGCACAGCTGGATCATCGAGGATGATTGCGACAGTGAACTGCGTTACCGCGGGCCGCTCCTGCCGGCCCTGTTCGGCCTCGACCGGAACGAGCATGTCATTTATGTCGGAACGCTCAGCAAGGTGATGTTTCCTTCGCTGCGGCTCGGCTATGTCGTGTTGCCGAAAGATCTCGTCGCCCCGTTCGCCGCGGTGTGCACGGTGATCGGGCGCAGCCCGTCCACGCTCATGCAGGCGGTTGCGGCCGATTTCATCCGCGAAGGCCATCTGCAGACGCATATCCGGCACACGCGCGGGCTGTATCAAAGGCGGCAACATGCGCTGCTGACGGAGCTCGGGAGCCAGCTCGGGCATTGCCTGAGCGCCGCGCCGGTCGATGCCGGCATGCATGTGCTCGGCTGGCTGAACGCGGATGTCGACGATCAGCACGTTGCCCGTGCGCTCGCGCAACGCGGCGTCTACACGTATGCACTCGGGGAATACTGTCTGCAGCAGACACAGCGCCCCGCATTGCTCATCGGTTTTGCGGGCACGGCCGAAGCCAATATGCGACGGGCGGTGGCGCGCATGGCCGAGGCGTTGAAGCAACTGGGCCTGGCGTAACGGTGGTGCCCCGCGACGATGGGCAGCGGCTCAAAATGGACATACCGCAACGCCATTTAATGGCTATAACGATCGGTCCGCTGCGATGATTTAATGACGGCATTCTGGATGCGCCCCGCTTGTGCATCCTTCCTGAAGAGGAGTTCGAATGCCACTCATCCAGTCCCGATTCGCGACGCTGATCGGCCAGAACCTCGATGCCGAAGAATCCGCGCGGATTCCCGAGCTCACCCCGGCGCTGGCGCGCAAGCTGATCGAGCGTATCGACAGCGTGCGCCTGTTCGCGCACGCATACACCATGCTGGGCAATTTCACCTACGGCCGCTTTCATCCTTGCGATCTGCTGGATCACGCCTACCGACACGAGCTGGACGGCATCTGCATTCATTTGCTCGACGGCGAGGAGCGCAGCCTCGGGCGAATGTCCGATTCGCAATTGCGCGAGGTGGCGGCTCACGCGAGCCGGCTCGGCCTGGACGTGCATCTCGAGATCAGTAGCACCCAGCGTCCGGACGTCGACGAAGTCGTGCGCATCGCGCGGATCATGGCGGTCGAACACATTCGCGTGTATTCGCGTTACGAGGGCTTGCTGTCCGAGGTGATGAAGCGCGTGGAAGCCGACCTGCGCTACCTCGCGGAGCTCGCCGACCGCCACAGTCTGCATTTTTATTTCGAGCAGCACGAAGAACTGAAGAGCGCAGAGATCGTTGATCTGTTGCGCACGGTGGCGCACCCGCGCCTGCATGCACTATTCGATTTCGGCAACATGATCAACGCATGCGAATCGCCGATGAGCGCGTTGCGCGAGCTGGCGCCATACATCGGCCAGGTTCACATGAAGGGCGTGCGGATTCTGCAGGAGGGCGACGGCTTCGGCCATCGCGGCGTGTTGCAGGGCGGCGCGGACGATGATCTTCCCGGCGCGCGGATGCTGTACGAATTGCTGATGCTTGGCGAATCGAAGCCGCAAATCGTCGCCTTCGCGCTCGAACAGGAAAATCACTATTACGCACCGATGTTTCGCCAGAAGAGCGAAGCAGACGATCCGTTCATACCGTACCGGGAAATGAGCGAAACGGGCATCCCCGGCGGCCTCAGCAAGGAGGCGCTGCTCGAGCAGGAGCCGCGCTGGGCCTTCAATCAGATTCGCTACGTGCGGGCGCTGCTGCTGCGTTTGCGCGAGCTCGCCGAATTGCGCTTGCAGATGGCCGGGACGGCATCCGGCTGCTGATATAGAACGAACACATGGAGAAGACAATGAAGTCGATTGACAGGATGAAATGGATTAAGTTCGTAGTGCTTGTGATGGGCGGCGGGACAGTCTACAAGCTGGCGAACCTCAAGGATGCGTTTTATGTGCCAATGCAGCAGTACCTGGGATTGACCAACGCGCAGATCGGCGTGCTGTTGAGCGTCAACTCGTTGTTTGCGACCGCGCTGTTCGTACTTGGGGGCTACTTGTCCGATCGATTCCAGGCGCGTCGGACCATTTCGTTGGGGATGGCCGGTGCGGGCGTCATCGGCATTTATCTGAGCACGTTTCCGGGCTACAACCAGTTGCTCGTCCTGTTCGCGGCGCTGGCGGTCTGCTCCGACTGCCTGTTTTGGCCCGCGCTGCTCAAGGCGATTCGCAATCTCGGCAACAGCGATGAGCAAGGACGCATGTTCGGCTTCCTCGAAGGCGGCCGCGGAGTGATCGATACGCTGGTGGCATTTTCCGCGCTCGGACTGTTTGTCGTGATGGGTTCGGGCCCAGGCGGGTTCAAGGCGGCGATCTTGATGTATTCGGTGATCGACATCCTGGTTGGCGTGCTGACGTTCTTCCTGCTCAGCGGAGCCGACAAGCACGCGCCCTCCGAACGCAATGCTTCGCAAGCATCGGGGCTGGCGGCGTTGAAAATGGCGATACGTCTGCCGAAACTGTGGCTCGTCAGCCTGAACGTCTTTATGGTGTACGTGGTGTATTGCGGATTGACCTATTTCATTCCGTACCTCAAGTACGTGTACGGTTTGCCGGTCGGCCTCGTCGGCGCCTACGGCATTATCAATCAGTATGGCTTGAAGATCGTGGGCGGCCCGCTGGGCGGCTATCTCTCCGACAAGAAATTCGGCAGCGCGATCAGCTACATCCGTGCAGCATTTTTTGCGCTGATCCCGATGATGGCAGTGATTTTGTGTCTGCCCGGAAAACCCGATTACATGATCGCCGGGATGATTGCGACGCTGGGATTTTCACTGATCGTCTTCACGATGCGCGGCGTGTTCTGGGCGCCGATGGAGGAGGCCGGGATTCCCAATGAAATCAGCGGTGCCGCCTTCGGTGTTGCCTGCCTCATCGGTTATGCGCCGGGGATGTTTGCGTTCATGATCTACGGCGCGCTGCTGGATGCGTATCCTGGGGTGACGGGCTATCACTATGTGTTTGCTTCGATGGCCGCGATGGCGCTGATCGGCATCGTCGTGGCCAATGTGCTGGCGCGTGCCACGCGCACGGGCCGGGTTCCGCGCCCCGCAACGGCCGCGTAGCGAGAGCGGCGCACGCGCCTTCCCAACCTATCTGGCCTCCCTCCAGTTCGAAACCGTCATGCCGAAGTGCTTTCTGAACCAGAAAGCAAACGCGCTCGAACTGGAAAAACCGAGCAGATCCGCGAGTTCCGCGAGCGAGCGGTCGCTATCGCGGATCTGCCGCGAGGCGAGTTCGCAGCGAACGACCTGAAGCAGCGACGAAAAGCTCGTCTCCTCGGCGGCCAGGTGCCGATGCAGAGTCCGACGGTCCACGCCGAGATGCCTCGCCACCTGGTCGGCCGTGCATCGGCCGTTGGGTAACATCGCAACGATCACCTGACGAATAGTATGCGTGGTGCTTTCGTTGGCGCCCGACAGTGCCTGATCCAGAAAGCGCCGGGCATAGAGTGCCATCTGCGAATCGCCGCCGGGCCGATAGGCGGCCAGATCTTTTGCGTGGCACACGATGCCGTTGAAACTCGAATTGAATTCGACTGCCGATCTGAAGAAGGTCTTGTGGCATGTCGCGCCATCCGGTGGACGGTGCTCGAAGCAGACGCTGCGCGGCCGCCAGTTCGACCCGAGCAGTTCCTCCATGCTCCGATAAAGCACGCCGACCGCCATCTCGATGGACTGCCGCACCGAATTCTTGTCGCTCACCAGAATGTTTTCGCGAATCAAGACGGCATCGCCATGTTCTTCAATGCGGGTCAGCAGCGACGCATTAATCAGGCGCATGTAACGGCACAGGCTCTCGAGCGCATCCCGCACCGTGGGCGCTTCGCTCATGACCGCGCTGATCGGTCCCAGGTTGGACAGCCGGCGGCGCATGGCCAGTTGCAAGCCGAAATCTTCCACGCTCGCGGCTGCGGCGCTGTTTTCCAGCAGCTCGCGGACCGCATTGGTGCTGATGGGCGTATCGGGGTTCACGAGATCGCGGGCATTCAAGCCGACCTTGCGCAGCATGCGCGCGGGATCCAGCCCCACATGGCGGGCGAGATCGGTATAGCCGGTGAGGCTGGCGCTGCGGATCGTCAGCATGAATCGTTGCATGGCGGTGTCCCAATTTCGACATAGAATGTCCCAAATAATACATCATCGTCGATTTGCGGGCGATATCCTTCTACTCACTATCCATTAGATGCTTATCCAGGAGGCACGCCATGAATTTCCTCGACGGACACCTGTTTCCCGAAAACCAGCAGCCGCTGATCATTACGGCCGCGCCCTATGCGCCGTCGTGGTTGCCCTCGGACTTCCCTGAGGAAATTCCCGTCACGATGGAGGAGCAGATCCAGAAGGCGGTGGACTGCTACAACGCCGGCGCGACGGTGCTGCATCTGCACGTGCGCGAGCTGGACGGCAAGGGCAGCAAGCGTCTGTCGAAGTTCAACGAGCTGATTGCCGGCGTGCGCGCGCGCGTGCCGGAGATGATCATCCAGGTGGGCGGCTCCATCAGTTTCGCGCCGGAAACCGAGGGCGCGGCCGCCAAGTGGCTTTCGGACGACACGCGCCACATGCTGGCCGAGCTGGACCCCAAGCCCGACCAGGTGACGGTGACGATCAACACCTCGCAGATGAACATCCTGGAGCAATTCGATGCGCGTGACATCCAGGGGACCTCGATGGAAGACCCGGCGGTGTTCAATGCCTACAAGGAAATGACGGTGCCTGCGCAGCCCGGCTGGGCCGAGGAGCATATCCGGCGCCTTTCGGCCGCCGGCATTCAAAGCGCGTTCCAGTGCTACAACATCAACAGCTTCGAATCGGTGGAGCGACTGATGCGCCGCGGCATCTACAAGGGGCCGCTGGTGATGAACTGGGTCGCGATCGGCGGCGGCATGGATGCGCCCAACATCTACAGCCTGGCCAATTTCATGCGCGCGGTGCCCGATGGCGCGGTGGTGACGGTGGAAAGCTCCGTGCTCAATGTGCTGCCGGTGAACATGATGGGCATCGCGATGGGCCTGCACGTGCGCACGGGCACCGAGGACAATCTGTGGAATCAGTCGCGCACGGCCAAGATCGGCACGCCCGCGCAGATCGAGCAGCTGGTGCGCATTTCGCACGAGTTCGGCCGGCCGATCGCCACGGCCAAAGAGGCCCGCGAGATCTCCCGGATCGGCGTGTTCTACGACACGGTGGAAGAAACCCTGGAGGCCAACGGCTTCGCACCGAACCGCGCCGGCAGACAGCAAGGCCATCTGCGCAAGATCGCCTGATTGCGGACGCCCGGCATGCCGCGCCCGCGCGATGCAGCGCGTGAGCGCGCTGCTCACTGAGCGTCGCCTTCGCGTGGCTCTCCTCGAGGACGGAGAAGCCGCGCCCGCCGGCGTACACAGAGAAGCGACCCATTTTTAATCTTTATTTGCGAATAAATATTCATATTTAGACGCTGGTTGATATCAAAAAAGCGCGCTCAAATGGAGTCATTCGTCTCAACGGAGAACTCCATGGAACTCATGCTTGCCGACTCGCTTGCCACCTCGCATCCGTCGTCGTTTCGTCTGTCGCCACATCCGCACCATCACCGGATCGTTCACGTGAGCGCCGAGCGCGACGCGCTCGAACAGTTCCTGGAAGACGTCCGCGAGATCGATATCCAGAATCTCGAGTATGTGCCGTTCATGCGCTACCACCTGAGCGACCTGCTGATCAAGCGGTTCGGCAACGCGTTCGCGCGCACCCTGGTCGACCTCGTCAAGGACCGCAACCATGGCGGTTTCACGATCGGTCTTCAGGGCCTGTCGCAAGATAGTTCGGACTACGTCAAGTTTGGTACGGCCATCGGCCATCTCCTCGGGCCGAGCAATCACGACTCCATGTCGGGCACCTATTACGCGCGCTTCGTGGTCAGGCATACCGACGACAGCGACTCGTACCTGCGCCAGGCCTATCGTCTGTTCACGATGCACACCGACGGCACGTTCGTCACCGAAGCCACCGACTGGCTGCTGATGATGAAGTTCGCCGAGCAGAACGCGATCGGTGGCGAGTCGCGTTTCCTGCACCTCGATGACTGGGACGAGTGCGAGCGCTTCGTGAACCACAAGTTCGCGACACGGCCGTTCCTGTACAAAGCGCCCGGCTCCAAGAACGTGAGCGAGCGGGTCGAGCGCCCGGCATTTTTCCAGAGCGAATTCGGTTTGTCGCTGTCGTTCATCGACCAGTTCGTGCAGCCTGCGAATCGGGAAGAGGCCGCTTATCTGCATGACCTTTCGGCATCGATGGAAGCTTCGCGGGGCACGAAGGAAGTCGTCCTTCCGGCAGGGGACCTGGTTATCCTGAACAACTATTTCTATGTCCACGGCCGCGCGCCGTTCGAAAAGAACGAGGCGCTCTTTCGCGAACTGATGCGCCAGCGGGGCACGTTCGCGCAGTGATGCGGCGCGCGCCCGGTCCGGCAGGCCGCTTGCCCGGCCGGGCCGGGCGTCGAGCCGTTTGAAGTGTTCTTTTGAAGCGTTCTTTTGAAGCGTTTGAAGAAGCAGATTGTGGAGAGACAGATGGAAGATCACCTCGGCGCCGCGGACGTCCAGCCGCTTCCGCGTGCCGCGCAGAAGAGCCAGGCCGCGTATGGCGTGAAGCACGACGTTCCGGCGCGGCTTCGCAAGATCCTTTCATTGGCCGACTTCGAGGCGGCGGCGCGGGGGTTTTTGCCGCGCCCGCTGTACGGCTACATTTCCGGCGCCGCCGAGGACGAGCTGTCGCTCGCCGCGAACCGCAGCGCATTCGAGCGCCTGAAATTCCGGCCGAAGGTGCTGGTGGATGTCACGCGCCGGTCGCAGGCCGCCACGATCTTCGGCCGCACCTACGCGTCGCCGTTCGGAATTGCACCGGTTGGGATCAGCGCGATTTCCGCATATCGCGGCGATATCGCGCTGGCCCAGGCCGCGCAGGGCGAGCAGATTCCCGCAATCATGAGCGGCACCTCGCTGATCCCGATGGAGTCCGTCCATGCCGCCGCGCCGGGCACCTGGTTCCAGGCCTATCTTCCCGGCGACGCAGCGCGCCGCGACGCGCTGATCGAGCGGGTCCAGGCCGCGGGCTTCGCGACGCTCGTCGTCACGGTCGACATCCCCGTGTGGGCGAACCGCGAGAACAACGTTCGCACCGGATTTTCGCTGCCGCTGCGTCCGTCGCTGCGTCTCGCGATGGACGGCCTCGCGCGGCCCAGGTGGCTCTGCGGCACGTTCCTGCGGACCTTGATCCAGCATGGCATGCCTCACTTCGAAAACTCGTTCGCGACGCGCGGCGCGCCAATGCTGTCCGCGTCGGCGATTCGCGACACCACGGGCCGCGATCATCTGTCATGGGAGGACATCGCCCGGATCCGCGTGCGCTGGAGCGGCAACCTCGTGATCAAGGGCATCCTGCACGCCAACGACGCGCGACGCGCGGCGTCCATCGGCGCGGACGGCATCATCGTCTCGAACCATGGCGGACGTCAGCTCGATGGCGCGGTCGAGCCCTTGCAGGTGCTGCCGGAGATTTGCGAGGCCGTCGGCGACGATCTGGTCGTGATGATGGACAGCGGAGTCCGGCGTGGCGCGGATGTGCTGAAGGCGCTCGCGCTTGGCGCGCGGTTCGTGTTCGTCGGGCGCCCGTTCATGTATGCGGCGGCGGTGGGCGGCGAGGCGGGCGTGCGGCACGCGATTGGGCTCCTGCGCGACGAGGTGGACAGGAACATGGCGATGCTGGGGGCGCGTTCGGTCGAGGAGGTTACGAGTGACGTGCTTGCGTGAGGGTGTTGCTGGCAAGCGGAATGCGTGAGACTGTGGCATCCAGTAAACCCCGGGGATCGTGTCCCAACAAAGCAATCGATTGTCCCAGATAAGCAAGCGGGAAAGATAGCCGCCCCAGATACTCGTCGTCATGAATCGAAGCCGGACGCGCTGCTCAAGACCGCGCTCCGGCCTCGTCGACGACCGCTCCTGCTCGAGCCAGCAGCAGCCATTTCCTCTGGAGACGCATCATGAATTTCCTCGACGGCCATCTGTTCCCCGAGAACCAGCAACCCCTGATCATTACGGCCGCGCCTTATGCGCCGGGCTGGTTGCCCAGCGACTTTCCGGAGGACATTCCGGTCACGATGGAGGAACAGATCCAGAAGGCGGTGGACTGCTACAACGCGGGCGCGACGGTGCTGCACCTGCACGTGCGCGAACTGGACGGCAAGGGCAGCAAGCGTCTGTCGAAGTTCAATGAACTGATCGCCGGCGTGCGCAAGGCGGTGCCGGAGATGATCATCCAGGTGGGCGGCTCGATCTCGTTCGCCCCCGAAAACGAAGGGCAGGCCGCCAAGTGGCTCTCCGACGACACCCGCCACATGCTGGCCGAGCTCGATCCGGCGCCCGACCAGGTCACGGTGACGGTCAACACCTCGCAGATGAACGTCACCGATCAGGCCGAGGACGCCGACTTCCGGGGCACTTCGCGCGAGAACCCGACGCTCTTCAACGCCTACAAGGAAATGACGGTGCCCGCGCAGCCGGGCTGGGTGGAGGAGCATGTGCGCCGCCTGAGCGCGAGAGGCATCCAGAGCGCGTTCCAGTGCTACAACCTCAACAGCTTCGAGTCGGTGGAGCGGCTGATGCGCCGCGGCTTCTACAAAGGGCCGCTGGTGATGAACTGGGTGGCCATCGCGGGCGGCATGGATACGCCGAACGTCTACAGCCTCGCCAATTTTATCCGCGCAGTGCCCGATGGCGCGGTGGTGACGGTGGAGAGCAACGTGCGCAACGTGTTGCCGGTGAACATGATGGGCATCGCGATGGGCCTGCACGTGCGCTGCGGCACGGAAGACTGCCTGTGGAACCAGTCGCGCACCGAGAAGCAGAGCACCGTGAAGCAGATCGAACAGCTCGTGCGCATCTCGCGCGAGTTCGGCCGTCCCATTGCCACCGCAAAAGAGGCGCGCGAGATCAGCAAGATCGGCGTGTTCTACGACTCGGTGGAGGAATCGCTGCACGAAAACGGCTTTGCGCCTAACCGCAACGGCGGCAACCAGGGCTTCCTGCGCAAGACCGCCTGATCGCCGCGGTGCGGGTTTGGCAGAGCCAGTCAATCGGCCGGTGCGTTCCGGCTGGCCGATTGATTATCCGATTGCTTGTCTGCCGGGTTATCCGCTTGAAGGTCCGCTTGCTTGCGCCACTGCGAGACGCTGCAGCCGAACGCGGCGCGGAACCAGTGGCTGAAACTGCTGTGTGCGGAAAAGCCCAGCAGCACCGCGACCTCGCCGACCGGCAGGTCACTCTCGAGCAAGTGGCGCACCGCCAGTTCCCCGCGCATCTGGTTGAGCATCGCCGAGAACGTCAGCCCTTCGTCGCCGAGGTGGCGGTGCAGCGTGCGGCGGTCCACGTGCAGATGCCGCGCCACCAGTTGCGCCGTGCATCGTCCGCCCGGGAGCAACGCCAGGATCATTTCCCGGCAGGCTTCGCGCATGCCCTCGCCACGGCGCCGCAGCGCCGTTTCCAGATAGTCTCGAGCGAAGCGCGCGGCTCCCGGGTCCTCGCGCATGCGCGGCATCGACAGGTCGGCCGCCGCGCATACGAGACCGTTGAACGGCTGATTGAACTGGGGATTGCGGCCGAAGAAGACCCGGTAGGGCGTCATGTCGGCCGGCGGGCGATGTGTGAAGCAAACCTGCTGAGGACGCCACTGCGGGCCGATCAGTTCGCGCAGAATGCGCAGTTTCACGGCCACCGCGAGCTCCATTGCCTGGCGCGTGGAGAGTCCGGGTCTCGGCAGCAGCGCTTCGCGGATCACCACGGACTGGCCGGCCTCTTCGATGCGCGTGACCAGCGCGGCGCTCAGCAGCTTTTCGTAGCGGCACAAGGTATCGAGCGCCTGCCGCGGGGTGGGCTCGTCCTTGAGCACGAGCCAGATCGGGCCGAGGTTGGAGAGCGAGCGCCGCGCCGCGAGCCGCAGCGCGAAATCCTCCACGCCGGTCTCGCGTGCGGCGACCTCCAGCAGTTCGCGCACGGCGTGGCTGGGGATCAGCGCCTCGGGGTTGTCGAGCACGCGCGCCGAGATGCCCGCTGCGCGCAGGAACGCATACGGATCGCGCCCGAGCGACTCCACCAGTTCGATGTAGCCGTTCAGGCTGGCGCTGCGTATCAGCTTGTCGACGTGTTGCATGAAGGGGATCCGCGTGGCGGGGTGCCACGCGAAAGGCTATCAGAACGGCCGGTCGCCCATGATGGTCGCGCGTTCCATCCGGCGCGGCGCAGGCCAGTAGTCGCTCACCGCGTAGTGCTGTGTTGCGATGTTGTCCCAGATCGCGACGCTGCCCGGTTCCCATTTGAAGCGCACCTGGTACTCGGGAATGGCCGCCTGGCTGATCAGGTAGTTCAGCAGCAGGCTCGCGCCCGGCGTCTTGTCCTGCCCGAAACGCACGTTCCCGGGCGTATGGTAATTAATAAAGTGAGTCGAGAACGGGCCCACATAAAGGATTTTTTCGCCCGTTTCCGGGTGCGTGCGCACCACCGGGTGATCGACCAGCGGGTACTTGCGCACCAGCTCTTCGCGCTCCTCGGCGGTCATGACCGCGCCGAACGAATGCTCGATCCCGTGCTTGGCGCGCAAGCTTTCGATCTTTGCCTTGATGTCGTCGGGCAGATTCTTGTACGCCTCCACCATGTTCACCCAGATGGTGTCGCCGCCCACTTCCGGGCACGAAATGCAGCGCAGCACCGCGCCCTTGGGCGGCTTGGCCCGCCACGACGCATCGCTGTGGTAGGTGTTCTCGAAGTGATCCCGCTTCTCGCTCTTGTAGATCTCGATCAGGCCCGGGTAGCCCGGCACCGTGTTGGCAACCGGATGGTCTTCCAGATCGCCGAAGCGGCTCGCGAACGCGACATGGTCGGCGCGCGTAATGTCCTGGTCGCGGAAAAACAGCACCCGGTGCTTCAACAGCAATGCCTTGATGTCGGCAAACAGGGCATCGTCTTTCGCCACGTCGGCGATACTCACATCCCGGAGTTCGGCGCCAATCGAACAGGTGAGGGGTTTGATCTGCATGGTGACGTCTCCGTAGACATAGATATTGAAATTCTTGCGATTGTGGGCGCGATGCCAACGGCGCGCTTGACCGAACGCGCCACAATTTGACAAACGCGCACACCGCGTGGGCGTCGCGCACAGCCCGGCCATGCTGGCGGGCCAGGCGCGTAAGATGTCGCGCTGGAATCCGCATGAGAAAGCCCGAAATCCAGCCATGGACCTGAACCTGATCGGCCTGTTCGTCGAAATCGTGGAAGCGCGCAGCCTCAGCGCCGCGGCGCGAAAGCTCGGCATGACGCGTGCGAACGTGAGCCAGCGGCTGAAATTGCTGGAGCGCGAAACCGGCGCCCAACTGCTGCGCCGCTCGACGCGCAGCTTTGAACTGACGCAGGCGGGAAGCACGTTGTACGACAGCGGCCGGCGCATCGTGGAAGAACTGGGCACGGCCCGCGCGTCGATCGACAGCCTCGGCAAGACGCTGCGCGGCCGGGTGCGTATCAGCGTGCCAACCGGCTTCGGCAGGCTGTTCGCCGGCGCGAAGCTGCTCGAATTCGCGCGTGCGAACCCGGGCATTGCGCTGACGGTCACGTTCAACAACTGGATCGAGGATCTGATTGCGGCAGAAGTGGATGTCGCGCTCAGGATTACCTCGACGCCGCCGCTCGATTGCGTCGCGCGCAAGATCTGCTCGTTTGAATGGAGCCTGTGCGCGTCGGCCGATTATCTGCGCGAGCAGGGTCCGATCGAGCGCCCGGCCGACCTCGAACAGCACGCGCTCATCTGCGCGCCCTATGGCGGCCGGCGCGTGCCGATCGAACTCCTGCACCGCGAGAATGCCGCGGACACCCACACGATTACCGTCCCGCCCGCGCTGGAATCAACCGATTATCCGTTCCTTGCGGAGGCGGTGCGCGAGGGCATGGGGATCGGCGTGCTGCCGGACTATGTGATCCACCTGCAGGCGAACCGGGATTTGCTGCCGGTTCTGCAGTCCTATCGCGTCGTGGGTCGGCAAAGCACGCTGTACATCGTCACGTTGCCCAACCGCTATCCGTCGCCCGCGACGCAAGTGCTGATCGACTTCCTGCACGACCAGATTCTCGAGCTTGCCCAAAGCTGGAAATGACCAGTGTGGCCGGCGCAGCGACCTTGTCCTCCGTGGCGTCTCGCTGTCGATTCTCTCGCTGTCAATTCTCTGTTAACAGTCCGTCAATCGGCACTGTGATTGTCAAGCTATAACCGTCGCTCGACAATGTGCTGAAAGATCGATCAGTACATGGAGACGAGACGATGCGCCGCGTATTCAGAAACGCTGCTTCGTAGTCGCGGCGGCCGCCGCCGCCGAGCGTGGGCTGTGCTCACTCCGCCTGATTTTCCCATTCCAACTTTTACTCAGGATTCCTGCTCATGCGCGAAGCCGTCATTGTCTCCACTGCACGCACGCCGCTGACCAAGGCGCACCGCGGCGAATTCAACATCACGCCCGGCCCGGCGCTCGCGTCGTTCGCCGTGCGCTCCGCCGTGGAGCGCTCCGGCATCGATCCGGAATCGATCGAGGACGCCGTCCTCGGCTGCGGCTATCCCGAAGGCATCACCGGCCGCAACGTCGCGCGTCAGGCCGTGGTGCGGGCCGGCTTGCCGCTTTCGATTGCCGGCACGACCGTCAACCGCTTTTGCGCATCGGGTCTGCAGGCGGTGGCGATTGCCGCGGGCCGCATCGTCGTCGATGGCGCGCCGGCCATGATCGCGGGCGGCGTCGAAAGCATCTCGGGCATCAGCCGCGACCTGCATCGCGCGAGCGACCTGGACCCGTGGCTCGTCGAGCACAAGCCGGAGCTCTACATGGAAATGATCGACACCGCCGATATCGTCGCGCAGCGCTATGGGATCAGCCGGGAAGCGCAGGACCGCTTTTCGGTGGCGAGCCAGCACAAGACCGAAGCCGCACAACGCGCGGGCCGGTTCGCGGAGGAGATCGTGCCGGTCATCACGACGATGGCCGTCACCGACAAGCAAACCGGCGAAGTGAGCCAGCGCGAGGTGACGATCGATGTCGATACCTGCAATCGCCGGGGCACGACGTACGATGCGCTCGCGAAGTTGGCGCCCGTCAAGGGGCCGGAGAAGTTCGTCACGGCGGGCAACGCATCGCAGCTTTCGGACGGTGCTTCGGCATGCGTCATGATGGAAGCGAAGGAAGCCGAGCGCCGCAACGTCGCGCCGCTCGGCGCGTTCCGCGGCCTCGCGATGGCCGGCTGCGAGCCCGACGAGATGGGCATTGGCCCCGTGTTCGCGGTGCCCAAGCTGCTCGCGCGCCATGGCATCGCGATGGACGACATCGGCCTCTGGGAAATCAACGAGGCTTTCGCCTCGCAGGCGATCTACTGCCAGCAGCGCCTGGGCATTCCGGACGAACGCTTGAACGTGAACGGTGGAGCGATTGCCGTCGGTCATCCGTTCGGTATGACCGGCGCGCGTCTCGCGGGGCATGTGCTGCTCGAAGGACGTCGCCGGGGCGTGAAGTACGCGGTCGTCACGATGTGCATCTCCGGCGGAATGGGCGCCGCGGCCCTGTTCGAAATCTACTGAAAGACGCTCGCACGGTGCGCGCTGCTGCTGCCCTGAACCCTGACTCTCCGGACTTGCCATGTCGAATCTGAATTCATCGCTGCCGCTTGCGGGCGTGCGCGTTCTCGATCTTTCCCGCGTGCTGGCGGGTCCCTGGTGCGCGACGGTGCTGGGCGATCTCGGTGCCGAAGTCATCAAGATCGAACATCCGCGCCGCGGCGACGACACGCGCGACTGGGGGCTGCGGGTCGGTTCGACCCAGACGTCCTATTTCAACAGCGCGAACCGCAACAAGCGCTCGGTGACGGTCGACTTGCAGACGACCGAAGGCCAGCAGATCGTGCGCGATCTCGCGCGCCAAAGCGACGTCGTGATCCAGAACTTCAAGTTCGGCGGCGTGAAAAAGATGGGGCTCGGCTATGAGCAGCTGAAACAGGTGCGCGAGGACCTGATCTACTGCTCGATCTCCGGCTACGACCGCACGGGCCCGGAAGCCACGCGGCCCGGCTACGACCTCGTGGTGCAGGGCGAGGCCGGACTGATGGCGCTGAACGGCGAAGCCAGCCAGCCGCCGCTGAAGTTCGGCGTGGCGGCGGTCGATCTCTTCACCGGCATGTACTCGGCCCAGGCCATCCTCGCGTTGCTGTTCGAGCGCCAGCGCACCGGCAAGGGGCGCCACATCGAGATGGCGCTGTTCGATTGCGGCCTGATGATTACCTCGTACTACGGGCTCGAAGCGCTGATGAAGGGCGAAGACCCGCTGCGCGTCGGCAACGCCCATCCGTCTATCGTGCCGTATGGCGTGTTCGACGCGGAAGACGGGCCGCTCGTCATCACGGTCGGCAATAACAGGCAGTACGAGCGCTTCTGCCGCGAGGTGATCGAGCGCCCCGATCTCGTCGACGACGAGCGCTTCAGGACCAATCTCGGCCGGGCCGAGCACCGCGCGGCACTGCTGCCGGAAATCGATCGCGAACTGGGCCGGCGCAAGCGCCAGGATTTGCTGGAGCGCCTGAGAGGGGCCGGCATTCCGTGCGGCGAAGTGCTGGGCGTGCATGAGGCGCTGACGTCGAAGCGGGCGACCGACGCCGGGCTCGTGGCGACGCACGATCACCCGGAGGGCGGCCGCGCGAGCGTGCTGGCGCCGCCGTATCGCCTCGACGGCGCGCGTCCTCCGGTGCGGCGCGCGCCGCCGCAGCTCGGCGAAGGCACGGCAGACGTGCTGCATGCGCTGCTCGGGATCTCCGATGAGCGGATCGCGCAATTGAAGGCCGCTGGTGTGGTTTGACGAAGCGAGCCAAAGACCAAAAAGAAAGGAACGCTAATGAAGATGCAGGACATGGAGGCCGGGCAGAAGATCGCCGCTGCCGGACGAGCAAAGCTGCCGCTGTATCCGTGGGTCGTGTTTGCGCTGACCCTGGGCCTGGTGATGTCCGACTACATGTCGAGGCAGGTGCTCACGGCCGTGTTCCCGCTGATCAAGGCGGCGTGGCAGTTGTCGGACACGCAGCTCGGCTCGCTCAACAGCGTGGTGGCGCTGCTGGTGGGCACGCTCACGCTGCCGCTTTCACTGCTGGCCGCGCGCTGGGGGCATGTCAAGAGCATCTTCATCATGGCGGCCCTGTGGAGCCTCGCCACGCTGGGCTGCGCCGTCTCCACGAACTATGGCGAAATGCTCGCTGCGCGCGCGCTGGTCGGCATCGGCGAGGCGGCTTACGGTGCGGTGGCGCCCGCGCTCCTCTTGAGCGTCTTTCCCGTCTCCATGCGCGCCGTTCTCTTCGCGGCCTTCACGGCGGGCGCGTCGTTCGGCTCGGTGCTGGGGCTCGCGTGCGGCGGCGCGATCGCGGCCCATCTGGGATGGCCGTGGTCGTTTGCCTCGATGGGGATCTTCGGCATGGTGCTGGTGATCGTGTTGCGCGCCGTCGTGACCGAAGGGCGGGTATCGCGCTACCAGTCGGGGAACGCAGGTGGCGCACCGGCGGCATTGGGCGCGCGGGCGGCGTTGCGCAGCCTGATCGGCGGCATTGCATCGTCACGCTCGCTCGTTTGCGCGTATCTAGGCAGCGGCTTGCAGTTGTTCTGCACGGCGTCGCTATGGGCGTGGATGCCGAGCTATCTGAACCGCTACTACGGGATGGCAACGGGCCGCGCCGCGCTGACGGCAGCCGGGTTCGTGATGCTCTCGGGCGTCGGCATGATCGCATGCGGCCTGATCGCCGACCGGATCGGCAAAACGCGGCCGGCGCGCAAGTGGGACGCGGCGTTCCTCTATTGCCTCACGGTGTTCGCGCTGCTCGCAATTGCGTTCCGTCTCGCGCCGGGCGCACTGCAACTCGTGCTGATCGGCGTGGCGATGTTCATCACGTCGGGAACCAATGGCCCGGGTGGCGCCATGGTGGCGAATCTCACGCCGCGCGCCATTCACGCATCGGCTTTCGCGCTGCTGGCAATCACCTACAACCTGCTCGGCACCGCGCCGGGGCCGTACTTCACCGGCTTCTTCGCGGACCGCATCGGCTTGCATGGCGCCTTGCAGTACATGCCGTTCGTCAGCGTGATTTCGGCCACGGCATTTTTCATCGGCAAACGCAGCTATGCGCGCGATCTCGCGCGTGTCGATGCGCATTGAAATCTGCGCTGAACGCGCGCGCTCAGGCTGGCGCGTCGCCTGGGCGCGCGAGCGATGCGCTGGCGAAAGCGCGCACGGCGGGGGAGAGTTCCCGCCGCCGGCTCGCCAGCGCGAGGTGAACGGGATGTTCGAAATCGGCAATGGGCTTGTAGAAGAGGCCCGGCTGCGTGAAATGGGACATCGATTCGGGCACCACGGCGACGCCATAGCCGGCCGACGCGAGGCTGAGCCCAGAGATGAAGTCGCGCACGCGATAGTCGAGAAACGCCGAGAAACCGCCGGCGGCGCCCAATGCGGACAGCACCTCGCCGAATCCTTCGTCCTCGTCGAATTGAGGCGAAATGAAGCTCTGGTCCTTCAGGTCGCGCGCCATCAGCTTGCGGCGCGTCGCCAGCGGGTGCGTGTCGGCCATCGCAACCATGAGGCGCTCGGTATGGACGATCGTGGCCACGATGCCGGGCGGATATTGGCGCCTCGGCCGCGCGATGCCGATATCGATTTCGCCGCCATCGAGCGCTTCGAACTGGCGCGGCGTTTCCATGGGCACGACATCGACGCGCACGTTCGGATGCGATAGACGGAAGTCGCGCAGCATCGCGGAGAGCGCGCCGCTGGACACGCCCGACGCCACGTAGCCGATCCGCACGATGCCGGCCAGGCCGCGGGCCGCCAGTCGGCCGATCTGATCGGCGCGTTCGATATGCCGTAAGGCCGCCATGGCTTCGGCATGGAACAGCCGCCCGGCATCGGTGAGCGTGACGGGCTGGCGCTTGTTGCGGTTCAGCAGGCGCACGCCGAGGTCTTGCTCGAGACGCTGAATCTGGGCGCTCAGCGCCGATTGCGCGATGTCGAGGCGATCCGCCGCGCGCGCGAAATGCAATTCCTCGACCACGGCGGTGAAGTATCTGAGCTGGCGAGCGTCGATCATTTAATCTGGAAAGGCGTTTAAAGGTCTGTAACCGCTATCCAGATGCTATCAAAAATTCGCTGGCCTGACGCGGGCAGCCTCTTTTACACCGTGCAGTTTACTTATCCAGAAAATAAACTACACTGACGAGTCTACTTTGCGGAAACACTCCATGGCATCGATCCCTGATTTCCTTGACCGAACCTTCGGACTCGCCGCGGCGCGGCGCTCGCGCGTCGTCTCGGACGGCTCGCCGCAGCACGACGGCACGCGCTTTCGCAACGTGCGCCCGCGTCCGCAGGAAGGCTTTGCAAAGACGCTTGGCATCGCGTGGAACGTGTTGTTCAGGAAGCCGCGGGGCACGGCGCCGGCTGGCGTGCTGCCCGTCGACGCGCTGAGCCGGGCGGATCTCGATGCCGCGCCCGAGCGCAGCCTGTACCGGCTCGGCCATTCGACGCTGCTTTTGAAGTTGCGCGGCGAATACTGGCTCACCGACCCGGTGTTCGGCGAGCGCGCCTCGCCGTTCAAGCGCATGGGCCCGAAGCGCTTCCACGCGCCGCCCATCGCGCTTGCCGATTTGCCGCCGCTGCGCGGCGTGATTCTTTCGCACGATCATTACGACCACCTCGACCGCGAGACCGTGCTCGCGCTGGACGCTCGCACGGGCCTGTTTCTCACGCCGCTGGGCGTGGGCGAGCGGCTGATCGAGTGGGGTATCGACGCGGCCAAGGTGCGCCAGCTCGACTGGTGGCAAAGCGCGGAAGTGATGGGCATCACATTCACGGCCACGCCCGCGCAGCACTTCTCCGGGCGCAGCCTGTTCGACGGCGATAGCACGCTATGGGCCTCGTGGGTGATCGCCGATGCCGATCTGCGGGTGTTTTTCAGCGGCGATACGGGTTACTTCGACGGCTTTCGCGAGATTGGCGAGCGCCTCGGGCCGTTCGACGTCACGCTGATCGAGACCGGCGCTTACGATGCGCAGTGGCCCCATGTGCATATGCAGCCCGAGGAAACGGTGCAGGCGCACCTCGACTTGCGCGGCCGCTGGCTCGTGCCGATCCACAACGGCACCTTCGATCTGGCGATGCATCACTGGCAGGAGCCTTTCGAGCGCGTGACGGGCCTGTCGCTCGCGCGCGGCGTGGCGCTGGCCACGCCGCGCATGGGCGAGCGGCTCGATCTCTTGGAGCCGCGGCGCGGCGAGCGCTGGTGGAGAGAAGCGGCGAGCGAGGCGCAAGCAACGGGCGCACGCGCGCGTGGGTGGCGGTTGTGCAGGGAAGAGAGCGGGGCGGGGTCGTGAGGGGGGCTGTGCGGGGCGCGCAAGTTTTCTCCCGCGAGAAACAACGCCGCCGGCAAACGCCGGCGGCTTCATAAACACGACCTGGCAGACAGGTGGCCGAAAACGCTTCCCTACGCTCTGATCCCCGGCGACCTTGCCGGTGCGGTCGGCAGCGGATTCTGCGGCGCCACAGCAGGCGCCGGCACTCGCTGCGTCGGCTCCACGATCACCACAGGGTCCGGCATGGCCCACAACGGCACTGCAAAAACCACGTTCCGTGGCGCCGGCATCGCGAATCCATCAGCGAAGGCGGCATGCTGGAGCGCCATCATCTGCTGTTGCATGGCCATCATTTGCTGCTGCATCGCCACCATTTGCGCTTGGGCGGCCTGCATCTGCCGCAGCGCGGCGGGGGACGGCGCGCCGCCCGTGCTCGTCTGCATTTCGTAGCTGGAGCTGCCGCCGGGGCTGCGCCAGCTCCACGTACTGACCTTCATCGGGCCCATCGCCGTCTGGACGACGTGGGTTTCGGCCTTCACCGGCACCGCCTGGCCGTTGACGTTGACGAACATCGGCTGCGCGGCGTGCTGCCCGTCCATCGACGCGCCCCCCTCGCCGGCCAGCGCAAGCATCGGGGCGAGCGCCAGCGCCCCCAACGCCAAATACGAACGTAATCGCATTTTCGTACCTCCTTCGATCGATAGTGCTCGAATCAACACGAAAGACTCATGCAACTCCCCAAGGGAGTCGCCGAAAACTATGCGGACGCAGTCTTAAACGGGCATTAAACCGCCGGTTCCGCGAGCGCGCACTCGACCTGCGTCGCGCATCCTGACGAATTTCCACCAGAGGCTTTCAAAAGACAAAAGGCTTTGCTAATATCCCGGCCGATATGTAATGAGAATGAGTCGCATTTGTGTTCCGGAATATTCCGGCGCAGAAGGCTCTCCAACTCTGGCCGATATGAACAACCAACGAACCACGCGCCGTACGGGACGCAGGCTCCACCGCCCAGTGCGGATTGCCGCCTGGCTGACGTTTGCTGCCGCGGCCCAGTCCGCTTTCGCCCAATCCGCCGCGGACGGGGGCGCCGCCGGGCGGGCGCATGCCGCAAGCGGCGCGAACGTCGCGATACCTGATGGGGCCGCCCCACGCGTCGCGACACCCGATGGGGCAGCCGCAGGCGCCGCGCCGTCCGTCACCGAACAGTCGCTGCCTGCCGTGAAGGTGAGCGCCGCCGCCGTGGCCGACTCGCCGCTGCATCTGGACACGCCGGTGTCGAATGGCGCGCTCGGCACGCGCTCGCAGCTCGATACCCCGTTCTCGACCACGGTGGTCACGGGCGAAGATCTCGCCGACCGCCAGGTGAACAAGCTCGGCGACGTGTTCGCCGGCGATGCATCGGTCACCGACAACAGCAACGCCTATAGCGCGTGGGCCACCTACATCACGATTCGCGGCCTGCCGATCGACTGGCAGAACGGCTTTCGCATCGACGGCAATCCGTTCATTTCGTACGGCATCACCATGCCCTACGAGAATCTCGAGCGCGTCGAGCTGCTCAAGGGGCTCGGCGGTTTCATGTACGGCTTTGCGCAGCCGGGCGGAATGGTCAATTACGTCACAAAGAGGCCGGGCCAAGACCCGGTCACGAGCTTCGACCTCGGCTATCGCATGGACGGCGTGCTTACCCAGCACGTCGATTTGAGCCGCCGCTTCGGCCCCGACGGCAGGTTCGGCGCGCGCATCAACTACACGCACGAAGCTGGCAAGACTTACAACGCTGGCGACATCAACCGCAACTCGCTGGCGCTCGCTCTTGACGGGCAGCTCACGCGCGACCTGCAAGTCTATTTCAACGCGATCTATCAGCAAAGCCGTTCGAGCGGCCAGATGCCGGCCATCTACACGGGCAGCTACACGGCTTCGAGCCTGCCCGCGACGATCAGCGGCGGCACCAACTGGCTCGCGGGCACTGACCAGCATCTGAACACCAACCTGCAGCTCTACACGGCCGGCATCAAATACCAGATCGCGCCCGACTGGACCTTCAATACCTCGGCGAGCTATAGCAAGTCGGCGCGGGACCGCAACGAAAGCACGCTCACGCTGCTCGACCAGGCGGGCAACTACACCGATAGCCGCTGGAACGGCGACGAAGGCCACCAGGACATCTACTGGCAGGGCGCGTTCGAAGGCAAGGTGAAGACCGGGCCGCTCACGCATCATCTGGTGTTGGGCGCGGCGCTCCAGCATCAGACCAACGACTATGGCACAGCGGCGGGCACGGTCATCCGGACGCTCGGCGAGGGCAATCTCTACGAGCTCAATCCGTTCCGCTATTACTCGGGCAGCGGCCTGCAAAAATACCGCGCCAGCGAGATCAATCAGAAGTCGCTGTTCGTGAGCGACACCGTCGATCTGACCCGCCGCTGGTCGCTGCTCGCGGGCGTGCGCTACACGAATTACGATCAGGAGTCCTTCGCCGAATCGGGTGCGACGACCGCATCGTATGGGCAGAACGGCGTGATTACGCCGATCTTCGCGCTCATGTACGAGCTCGAACCGCAAACCACGCTCTACGCGAGCTATGTGGAATCGCTGGAGCCTGGGCAAGTTGTTTCGGATATCTATGCAAATGGCGGATCGGTGCTGAAGCCGCTGCGCTCGCGCCAGTACGAGATGGGCATCAAGAGCGAGCATGCGCGCTGGAGCGCGAACGCGGCGTTGTTCCGCATCGAGCGCGGCGCGAGTTACGCGAACGCCCAGAACGTGCTCACGCAGGACGGCAATTCGATCTACGAGGGCATCGAGGCGGGCGGCAGCGTGCGTCTCGGGCGTAGCTGGGAGGTGGCGGGCGATCTCATGCTGCTCGACACGTGGTATGCGAAGGGGCAGCAGTACAACGGCAATCGCGTGGCCGGCGCACCGCAGTTCGTCGCGGCGGCGCGCGTGAGCTACGACGTGCCATTCGCGCCGGGCCTGCGCCTGGGCGCCGACGCCAAGTACACGGGCAACACGGAAGTGCGTCCGGCCGGCAACCTGGAGACGGGCGGCTACATGATCGTGGACGTTGGGGCGAACTATATGACGCGCATCGGCGGCCACGACGTGACGCTGCGCGCGGCCATCGACAACCTCACGAACCGGCGGTACTGGATGTTCCAGTACGACAACTACATCGCGCCGGGCGACCCGCGCACGGTGAGCCTGAACGCGAAGATCGATTTTTGAGCGCCCATAATCAAAAACCGTGCCGTACCGTCAGCGTTGCGCCGGTGCTGCGCGAATGCAGGATTGCGAGGCGCGCGGTGCCCGAGAACACCCAGTCGTTGACGGTCAGCGACAGCCGCCGCTGAGGTTGCGCGCCGATCGACAACGTGGCGTTCGGGACTTCGGTGAGCGCGAGCGCGGGCGCGGTCGAACGGCCCATCTGGAGATACGCGGATGACTGCTGCGGCTGCGCCGCCCCTGGCGCCAGACTGGCGCTCTCGCCGCCGAGCCGGAAGTCATGGTCGATCTTCACGCTGTAGAAGTCCGGCAGCTGCGCGTCGAAGGGCGCGCGCTGCTCCGCCTGATACTGGAATTCATAGCGATGCAGCCAGGTTTGCGGCGCCGGAATGGAAGTCATGACTTCCATGGGCAGCGGCGCGATGCTGGCGACCGTCATCTCCTCGGGTGGCCCGGCGAGCGTGCCGTCCGCGAGCGCGTACCCGCTCAGCAGGAGGCACACCGCGCCAACAATCCTTTCGTTCAGGCACGTCATGGACATGCCTCCTTTGAAAGAACGAAAACGTCACGCCACCGGAATCGTTGCGTCCGGACCGACCGTCTTTATCGCCTGGCTTGTACTCCAACATTCTAGTCAGTCAGATGCGGCTTGCTATTCGGATGTATGCGGCAGCGCACAGTCGCAGTGCTGGCGGTCTGCCGCTATCGGTTGTCAGTTTTACGCTATATGACTTGATCCTGACGCGGGAATACTACGTCGACCAAGAACGAAACTCGGCGGTTCGGCAATGAGAAAGCATGTGGATGGCACGGCAATGGCCATCATGGTGACGCTGTGCCTGGTCTGGGGTTTTCAGCAGGTGGCCATCAAGGCGGTGGCCGGCGACATCGCGCCCATGATGCAAGTGAGCGTGCGCTCGGGCATCGCTGCCATGCTCGTGTGGCTGTATAACCGCTTCGTGACGCGTGAGCGCTGGGTGCCCGGCGTCGCGCTGCGCTCGGGACTCGCGGTGGGCGTGCTGTTCGCGCTCGAATTCCTGTTCGTTGCCGAGGCGCTGCGCTGGACCCACGCCTCGCACGTGGCCGTGCTGCTCTACACCGCGCCCATGTTCGCCGCGATCGGCCTGCATCTGAAGCTGCCCGATGAACGCCTCGCCGGTCTTCAATGGTGCGGCATCGGCCTTGCGTTCGCGGGCATCGCCGTCGCGTTTCTCGGGCCAACGCTGCTGGGCGGGGGCTCGAGAAACGCGACGGCAGGCCCCGACTGGCTGCTCGGCGACTTCATGGCGCTGTGCGGCGGCGCGGCGTGGGGCATGACCACGATCGTCGTGCGCACCACGCGCCTGAGCGAGGCGCCCCCCACCCAGACGCTCTTCTATCAGCTCGCGTGCGCCTTCCTGCTGTTGCCGGTCGCCTTCGCCACCGGCCAGACCACGCTTCACAGCGCGCCGCTCGCGCTCGCGAGCCTCGCGTTCCAGGCCGTCGCGGTGGCCTTCGTGAGCTACCTGACGTGGTTCTGGCTGCTGCGCCGCTATTTTGCGGCGCGGCTTGGCGTGCTCTCGTTCATGACGCCGCTGTTCGGCGTGGCGATGGGTGTGGTGCTGCTGCGCGAGCATGTCGATGCGGCGTTTCTCGCGGGCTCGGCGCTCGTGCTCACGGGCCTTTTGATCGTCAACGGCGAGGCGTGGCTGCGCCAGCTATTCGCACGCGGCGCCCGCGCCCAGGGCGGCGCGGGGGTTTGAGGGGCGCGGGCTGACTCGTCGCGGGCTGTATTGGGCAGGGCGTCAGGTGCGCTATGCCGAAATCGTCATTGCCATTGCGCCGTTCGAGCAAGACGGACACGCGGGCGAGACCTAGGATTGTCGCCATGAAAGCCCTCACCGTAATCGACTCCCATACCGGCGGCGAGCCTACGCGGCTCGTTACCGAAGGCGGCCCCGAGCTGGGCCGCGGCCCGCTCAAGGAGCGGCTCGAAATTTTCCGCCGCGACTTCGACCACATGCGCGCTGGCATCGTCAATGAGCCGCGCGGCTCGGACGTGATGGTCGGTGCGCTGCTCTGCGAACCGCACGATCCCAGCTGTTCGGCGGGCGTGATCTTCTTCAACAACGTGGGCTTTCTCGGCATGTGCGGGCACGGCACGATTGGCCTGGTCGTTTCGCTGGCGCATCTGGGGCGCATCGCGCCGGGCGTGCATCGCATCGAGACGCCCGTGGGTGTGGTCGAGGCCGAATTGCACACGGATCGCAGCGTGACGGTGCGCAATGTGCCCGCCTGGCGCTACCGCCAGGGCGTGCCGCTCGACGTGCCGGGCCTCGGCCGCATCCATGGCGACATCGCGTGGGGCGGCAACTGGTTCTTCCTCGTCTCCGATCACGGCCAGCAACTCGAGTTCGCTAATGTCGAATCGCTCACGGAAGTCTCGTGGGCCATCCGCCAGGCGCTCGAAGCCAATGGCATCACGGGCGAGGGGGGCGCGCAGATCGACCACATCGAGCTGTTCGCGCACTCCGATCAGGCCGGCATCGATAGCCGCAATTTCGTGCTGTGCCCCGGCAAGGCCTACGACCGCTCGCCGTGCGGCACCGGCACGAGCGCGAAGATTGCGTGCCTCGCCGCCGACGGCGTGCTCGCGCCGGGCGCGCACTGGCGCCAGGAGAGCATCGTGGGCAGCGTGTTCGAGGCGCAGTACGAAAACGCCGCGGATCTCGCGCCCGGCTACGTGCGTCCGAGCATTCGCGGCACGGCGCACATCAGCGCGGAAGCCAGGCTGATTTTCAGCGACGACGATCCCTTCGCGTGGGGCATTCGCGCGTGACGAAGCCGATGGGTTCCTGTCCCGATGTGATCGTGGTGGGCGCGGGTATCGTGGGCGCGGCGTGCGCGCACGAGCTTGCGCAGCAGGGCGCCGATGTGCTCGTGCTCGATCGCGCGGGCGTGGGCGGCGGCGTGACGGCTGCGGGCATGGGGCACCTCGTGGTGATGGACGATTCGCCCGCGGAGTTCGCGCTTTCCGCATGGTCGCGCGAGCTGTGGCTCGATCTCGCGCCGCGCCTCACTGTGCGCGAGGCGTTCGTGCGTTGCGGCACGCTGTGGGTCGCCGCCGACGATGAAGAATACGCACTCGCGCAAGCGCGCCAGCAGGCGCTCGCCAGTCAGGGCGTGGCGTGCTCGATGCTCGACGCGCAGCAGGTGCGCGAAGCGGAGCCCGCATTGCGCAAGGATTTGCAAGGCGGCATGGTGATTCCCGACGATGCCGTGGTCTACGCGCCGGCGGTTGCCGCCTGGCTGCTCGCGCAGCCGGTGAAAGGGCGCGTCGCGTGCCGGCTGGGCGCGAGTGTCGCGCGCGTGGACCGCGCGGGCGTGGTGCTGGCCGACGGCGAGACGCTTGCGGCCGGCGCGGTGCTGATCGCCAACGGCCTGCAAGCCGTCGATCTGCTGCCCGGCCTGCCGATGCAGGCAAAGAAGGGACATCTGCTTATCACGGACCGTTACCCGGGCACGGTGCGCCACCAGATTCTCGAACTCGGCTACATCAAGAGCGCGCACAACGCGACCGGCACCTCGGTGGCGTTCAACGTGCAGCCGCGTCCCACGGGGCAATTGCTGATCGGCTCGTCGCGCCAGTTCGACAGCCTCGATGCCGCCGTGGAGCCCGCCATCCTCGCGCGCATGCTGCGCCGCGCAGCCGAGTATTTGCCGGAGCTGCCGTCGCTCAACGCGATTCGCGCGTGGACGGGCTTCCGGCCCGCGACCCGCGACGGCCTGCCGCTCATCGGCCCGGCTGCGCAATTTTCCGGCGACACGCACTATCCCTCGACATGGCTCGCAACCGGGCACGAAGGCCTGGGCGTGACCACGGCGCTGGCTACCGCCAAACTGATCGCCGCGCAGATGCTCGGCATGCCGGAGATGTCGAGGATCGACGCCACGCCGTATTTGCCGGCACGCTTCGGTGCAAATGCCGCGACGCAGGCTGCAACGACAGGAGCCGCGCATGGCTGAGACGATCACGCTCAACGTCGATGGCCAACGCGTCAGCGTCGCACGAGGCAGTTCGGTCGTAGCGGCCGTGGCGCTTGCGGCGGGAATGCACAAGGGTTGCACGGGAGATGCAGCCGTGATTACGCGCCGCTCCGTGAGCGGTGCGCTGCGCGGGCCGCTGTGCGGCATGGGCGTATGCCAGGAGTGCCGCGTGACGATCGATGGCGTGCGGCATCGGCTCGCGTGCCAGACGCTCTGCGCGGAAGGCATGGAAGTGGTCACGGGGAGGGCTGCCGCATGAAGTTCGACATCCTGATTATCGGCGCGGGCCCGGCGGGATTGAACGCCGCGCGCGTGGCGGCGCATGCGGGCGCGCAGGTCGGCATCGTCGACGACAACGCGTTGCCCGGCGGCCAGATCTGGCGTCAGGGCCCCGCGCATCCGCCGGCGGGCCGCGCGCGCGAGGCTATCGAGGCGCTCGCGAAGCTTTCCAACGTCTCGCGCATGAGCGGCACGCGCGTCGTGCAGGCCACGGGCGCGCGGCAATTGCTGCTCGAAGATGCCGCGCGCGGCTTTACGGTCGACTACGGCAAGCTCATCGTGGCGACGGGCGCGCGCGAACGCTTCCTGCCGTATCCGGGCTGGACGCTGCCGGGCGTGACGGGTGCCGGCGGCCTCCAGGCGCTCGTGAAGGGCGGCATGCCGGTGCGCGGCGAACACATCGTGATCGCGGGGACCGGGCCGCTGTTGTGGGCCGCCGCCGTCACGGCGCGCGAGCATGGCGCACAGGTGGCGGCCATCGTCGAGCAGGCGCCGCCCGATGCCGTGCGCCAATTCGCGGCCGGGCTCGTGGCGACGCCCGCGAAGCTCGTGCAGGCGGCGCGCATGCGCTTCGATCTGCGCGCCACGCCGTACCTGTGCGGCGCGCATGTGGCGGCGGCGGGCGGCGAGACGCAACTCACGCACGTGCGCATTCGCAAGGGCCGCGAGGAGATCCGCATCGATTGCGAACGTCTCGCCTGCGCTTATGGACTGGTGCCGAATACGCTGGTGGGCGCGGCGCTCGGGTGCAGGATCGACGAAACGCAGGGCATGGCCGCGATTGCCGTGGATGACATGCAGACCACGTCGCAGCCCGATGTCTACGCGGCGGGCGAATGCACGGGCGTGGGCGGCATGGAGCTGGCAGCAGTGGAAGGCCGCATTGCGGCGCACGCGGCGCTTGGCGAAGTCGATCAGGCGCGGGCGCTGTTCGCGCAACGCGCGCGCTATCGGCGCTTTGCTGCGCGCATGCATGCGGCTTTCGCGCTCGATCCGCAATTGCGCACGCTTGCCGAACCCGACACGGCGCTGTGCCGCTGCGAAGACGTGCGCTACGGCGATGCCGCCCGGCATCGCTCATGGCGCGACGCCAAGCTGCAGACGCGCTGCGGCATGGGGCCTTGCCAGGGCAAGATCTGCGGCGAAGCGGCGGCCTTTTGCTTCGGCTGGCCGCGCACTGGACAGAACGGCCAGCGCCCGCCGTTTTCGCCGGCGCGCATCGGCACCTTGCTCGAAGTGAGCGGCGAGGCATAACGCCGGACCCCTGCGTCGGCACAGACAACGGGCGGCGCGAAACGTTCGCCGCCGATTTTTGTCGCGGATGCCCAAGCCCGCAAGGCAAGGGCATAATCGAGCGGGTCCCGACTCGATACGCCGCGCAATGTCCGCACTGGTTCTGCCCGCCGCCCTGGAAAACACGACGCTGCCGCAGATGGTGGCGCACTTCTCCCTGCTCGAACCACTCTTCGACGCCATGCCCGATGTGGTCTTCTTCGTGAAGGACCACGAGGCGCGCTATGTGATCGCCAACCTCACGCTTGCGGCGCGCTGCGGCTTCAAGGACAAGCGCGCGCTGCTCGGCAAAACCGCGGAGGAGGTCTTTCCAAGGCGCTTCGGCCGCATCTACACCGAACAGGACCAGGCCGTCGTGCGCCTGAACAGCCGGCTCATCGACCAGCTCGAACTGCATCTGTATCCGGGGCGCCAGCCCGGTTGGTGCCTGACCTCGAAGGTGCCGCTGCAGGACGCGCAAGGGCGCGTGCTGGGCGTGGCCGGCATCTCGCGCGACCTGCAGGCCGCGGAAGGCACGCATCCCGCGTATCAACGTCTTGCCGTCGCCGCGAAGTACATCCAGGACAACTATGCGCAGCCGCTCAAGCTCTCGCACCTGGCCACGCTCATCGACATGTCGGTTGCGCAGATCGAGCGCTATTTCCACAAGATCTTCCATCTGACGCCGCGCCAGATGCTGCTGAAGACGCGGCTGGACGCGGCCTCCGAACTGCTCGCCGGCGACCTCAGCATCACCGACGTGGCCACGCGCTGCGGCTATAACGATCACAGCGCGTTCACGCGGCAATTCAAGGCCACGGTGGGGCTCACGCCGAGCCAATACCGCGCGTTGCTGCATCCGCAAACCGGCGACGTCTGAGCGCGAAAGCCACGCCGGCGGCTTCGCGCGCGGATCTCCAGGGGTTGTCCCGGATAAAACGGCACAGGCAGGCGCCCGCGCGCCCGACTGTGCCGATTTCGTCTTTTTGAGTCGCGAAAGCTCTCAAGATTTACGCACGCCGGATAGCGATACTTCTCCCATCGCCACACCATGTTGGCGGACCCATTCACCGAAGGAGATTGTCACCGTGAGCCGTAACGCTATCCAATGGAGCGGGGTGTTTCCCGCCGTCAGCACCCAGTTCAAGCCGGACTTCTCGGTCGACATCGAAGCGACCCACCGGGTGGTGAGCAACCTCGTCAAGGACGGCGTGTCGGGCCTCGTGGTGTGCGGCACCGTGGGCGAGAACACTTCGCTGAACACCAGCGAGAAGCTGGCCGTAATCGAAGCCGCGCGCGATGCGGCGGGCGGCAAGGTGCCGGTGATCGCGGGCGTGGCCGAGTTCACCACCGAGTTCGCGCGCCAGACCGTGCGCGAAGCGCAGCGCGTGGGCGTGGACGGCGTGATGGTGATGCCGGCGCTCGTGTACTCTGCCAAGCCGCACGAGACGGCCGCGCACTTCCGCGCGGTCGCGTCGAGCACCGACCTGCCGGTGATGGTCTACAACAACCCGCCGATCTACAAGAACGACGTCACGCCCGATGTGCTGATCGCCATTCAGGATTGCGAGAACATCGTCTGCTTCAAGGACTCGTCGGGCGACACGAGCCGCTTCATCGACCTGCGCAATGCCGTGGGCGACCGCTTCGTGCTGTTCGCGGGCCTCGACGACGTGGTGGTCGAGAGCATCGCCGTGGGCGCCGAGGGCTGGGTCTCGGGCATGTCGAACGTGTTCCCGAAGGAAGGCGAGACGCTGTTCCGCCTCGCGAAGCAAAAGCGCTTCGACGAAGCGCTCGCGCTCTACCGCTGGTTCATGCCGCTGCTGCACCTCGATGCGCGCCCCGACCTCGTGCAGTGCATCAAGCTGTGCGAAGAGCTCGTGGGCCGCGGCAGCGCGCTCACGCGCGCGCCGCGCCTCGCGCTGGAAGGCGAAGCGCTCGCGCACGTGAAGGCCGTGATGGAGAAGGCGCTCGCGACCCGTCCGCAACTGCCTGACGTGGGACTCTGAAGCCTGGCGTTCTTGAACGCGATCTTTCCATTCGTTTTGAAATCGGGCCTTACTGGCCCGGTTTGCATTTTTGCAGGGGCATTATGACTATCACCGGCCAGTCGCTGATCGGCGCGGCAAGCGTGCCAGGCACGAACGGCGCATTTCACGGCATCGACGCCCGCACGGGCGAAGCGCTCGAACCCGCATTCGGCGGCGCGACCCAGCATGATCTGGAGCGCGCATGCGCGCTTGCGGAAGCCGCTTTCGACACGTACCGCGAGACGGATCTGGAAGCGCGCGCGGCTTTTCTCGAAACGATAGGAGAGCAGATCAATGCGATCGGCGATGCGCTGATCGAACGCTGCATGGCCGAAACCGGCTTGCCGCGCGCACGCCTCGAAGGCGAGCGCGGGCGCACGGTCACGCAGCTCCGGCTCTTTGCGGCGGTGCTGCGCAATGGCGATTGCGTCGATGCGCGCATCGATCCGGCGCAGCCCGAGCGCAAGCCCCTGCCGCGCGTGGACCTGCGGCTGCGCAATATCGCGCTGGGGCCCGTGGCGGTGTTCGGCGCATCGAATTTCCCGCTGGCGTTTTCGGTGGCGGGCGGCGATACGGCATCGGCGCTGGCGGCCGGCTGCCCCGTGATCGTGAAGGCGCATGGCGCGCATCCGGGCACGTCTGAACTCGTCGGGCGCGCGATCCAGCGCGCCGTGCAACGATGCGGTCTGCCCGAAGGCGTGTTCTCGATGCTGTTCGACAGTGGAATCGCCGTTGGCCAGGCGCTGGTCGCCGATCACCGCATCAAGGCGGTGGGCTTCACGGGATCGCGCGCAGCGGGCGTGGCGCTCATGAAGATTGCGAACGCGCGTCCCGAGCCGATTCCTGTCTATGCGGAAATGAGCGCGATCAATCCGGTGGTGCTGTTGCCGGGCGCGCTGGCCGCGCGCGGCGCGGCGATCGCGCAGCCGTTCACGGTTTCGCTCACTCAGGGTGCGGGCCAGTTCTGCACCAATCCGGGCCTGGTGCTCGCCGTGCAAGGCGAGCCCCTGCACGCCTTCGAGCAGGCCGCGAGCGCGGCGCTTGCGAATACGAGCGCAGCGACGATGCTCACGCCCGGCATTCACGCGAACTACTGCAAGGGCGTCGAGCGTCTCGCGGCGAACCCCAGCGTGGAGCGGCTTGCAAGCGGCGCTGCAGGCGGGCGTTTCGACGCTCAGGCGGCGCTCTTCGCGACCACGGCTGATGCGTTCCTTTCCCAGCCCGAACTGCGCGACGAAGTTTTCGGCCCGGTGTCGCTGATCGTGCGCTGCAAGGATCTGAACGAGCTGCATGGCGTGCTCAAGGCGCTGGAAGGTCAATTGACGGTGGCCATGCATCTGGACGCCGCCGACCACGCAGCGTGCCGCGCTCTGTTGCCAACGCTCGAGCGCAAGGCGGGCCGAATTCTCGTGAACGGTTTCGGCACGGGCGTGGAAGTCGGTCATGCGATGGTGCACGGCGGCCCGTTCCCGGCAACCACGGATGCGCGCACGACTTCGGTGGGCAGCCGCGCCATCGAGCGCTTCCTGCGCCCGGTTTCGTATCAGGATCTGCCTGACGCCTTGCTGCCCGCAGCGCTGCGCGCAGCCAATCCTCTCGGGCTCACGCGGCGCGTGGACGGCGTGATCGTTCGCGAGGTGCATAAGGATGACTAATCAAAATCCGGGCGTCACGCTGTCGCTCGACGAACTATTTGCATTGGCGCGCAAGGCGCTCATCCATCATGGCCTGTCGCTCGCGCACGCGGAAGCGATCGCGCACGTCATCACCCAGGGCCAGCGCGACGAGTGCCATTCGCATGGCATCTACCGTTTGCTCGGCTGCGTGCGCTCCGTGCGCAGCGGCAAGGTCGATCCGGGTGCGGAGCCCACCTTGCGCAACGTGTCGCCGGGCGTGCTCGCCGTGGATGCGCATTACGGCTTTTCGCTGCTCGCCTTCGAGCGGGGCTTGCCGGTGCTCGCGGAAAAAGCCCGCACGCAAGGCATCGCGGCGATGGCCATCAATCGCTGCTTCCATTTTTCGGCGCTATGGCCGGAGGTGGAAGCCGTTGCGGCGCAAGGCCTGGTCGGTCTTGCGATGAACCCGAGCCATAGCTGGGTCGCGCCGGCCGGCGGCACGCGCGGCGTGTTCGGCACCAATCCGATTGCGTTTGCGTGGCCGCGCGAGCATGGGCATCCGTTCGTGTTCGACTTCGCGACCAGCGCGATCGCGCGCGGCGACATCGAACTGCATGCGCGCGAGGGCAAGCCCATTCCCGACCATTGGGCAATCGACAGCGAAGGCAAGCCGACCACCGACGCGCGCGCCGCGCTGGAGGGCGCGATGCAGACGTTCGGCGGCCACAAGGGCTCGGCGCTGGCGGCCATGGTGGAGCTGCTGGCAGGCGCGCTGATCGGCGATCTCACGAGCATGGAGTCGCAGGCGTTCGACGATGGCGCGGGAGCGGCGCCCTGTCATGGCGAACTGGTGATTGCGATTGATCCGCGCCGGTTCCTGGGCGCGGACTACGCGGCGGGGCAGGAACGGGCCGAGCGGTTGTTTGCGGCGGTGGTCGGGCAGGGCGCGCGCTTGCCGTCGCAGCGGCGCTTCGAGGCGCGCGAGCGCAGCGAGCGCGATGGCGTGCGCATTCCGCAGGCGCTGTATGACGATGTGATGAAGTTGTTTGAGTGACACCCGAAGGGTGCTTGTGCGCGCGGCGCGGTTTATGCTGCGCCGCGCAATATTTGTATCTGCGCCATCATTCTCCACGTGGAGATTTATTGCAAATTTGGCAATTTTCCCAATTACGCGGAATAACGCTTTGATCGCCGGTGCCCCAGAGATCGCGTGCTGCCCGTGACGATCTGGCGTTGCGAGGTGGCGGAGACCCCACGGATCAGGGGCGGCGCTTGCCGCGGCCACCAGCGGGTTTTCCTGCCGGCGTACGTGGCCCCGCGGCTGGCTTGCCGGCGGCTTTGCTGCGTGGCTTTTGCACGCTGAATGGACTACCGGCGATCAAGCTCGTGTCCATACCCGTGGCTGCAGCGGGCTGTGCCGCGGGCTTGCGTTTGTTTTCGCCACCTTGCGGGCGCGGTTTTTTGCCGGGCATCTGCGCAGCGACCGGCGCAGCTTGCGGCACCTTGGGCTTCTTGGGCTTTTTGGGTTTCTTGATGATCTGGCCCGTCGCGCTGGTTTCCGGCACGCGGTGGTCGGCTTCGAAACCCGGCTCTTCTTCACGACGCAGCGTTTGCCCGATCAGCGCTTCAATGGCGGCCAGCTGCGGGGCTTCATCGGCACACACGAGGGACACTGCCACGCCACTGGCGCCCGCGCGGCCGGTGCGGCCAATACGGTGCACATAGTCTTGCGCCACGATCGGCAGATCGACGTTGATCACCAGCGGCAGGTCGTCGATATCCAGCCCTCGCGCAGCCACATCGGTAGCTACCAGCATGTTGACTTCGCCCGCCTTGAAGCGCTCCAGCGCTCGCAGACGCGCGGGTTGTGGTTTGTCGCCGTGGATGGTGTCGACCGCATAGCCCGCGTCGTCCAGTATGGCCGCCAGGTAATCCGCGCCTTTGCGGGTTTTGACGAACACCAGCGCGTGGTCCCACTTGTTCTCGGCCACCAGGTGCATGAAGAGATCAGGCTTGTTCTTTTTATCCACCGGCACCACCCACTGCTTGATCTTGCTGGCCGTGGCATTGGGCGGGCTGACACTGATATTGACTGGGCCGCGCAGAATGTTCGCCGCCATGGCGCGGATATCGTCGGTAAACGTGGCGGAGAACAGCAGGGTTTGGCGCCGGGCGGGCAGGGCCGCAAAGACGGCGTTGAGTTCGCGCGCAAAGCCGAGATCGAGCATGCGGTCGGCCTCGTCCAGCACCAGCGTTTGTACCTGATCGAACTGCACGGCGTTCTGGCGATTGAGGTCCAGCAAACGGCCCGGCGTGGCAACGAGCACATCCACGCCCTTGCGCAACTTCATCATCTGCGGGTTAATGCTCACACCGCCGTAGGCGGCCAGAAATCGCAAGTCGAGACCTTTGCCGTAGGCGATAAAGCTTTGCAGCACTTGTTCAGCCAGTTCGCGCGTGGGCACCAGTACCAGAACGCGCGCGCGGTTGCTGGGCACTGCCGGGCCGTGTTGCACCAGCCGTTGCAACAGCGGCAGCGCAAACCCCGCCGTTTTGCCCGTGCCGGTCTGTGCCGCGGCCATGACGTCCTTGCCACCGAGCACAGCAGGAATCGCCTTGGCCTGCACCGGCGTGGGTGTCTGGTAATTGAGGTCCTGCACATTGCGCAGCAAGGGATCGATCAGGCCAAGCGAGGCAAAGGACATTGGCGTATTCCGGGAAAAAAACGCAATTCTAGCGGTTGCCGCCCGCTTGCGCCGCGACGGCACGCTGCACTACGAGACATCGACGAGCCGTGCCGCCACCCGCGCGAGCCTCGATTACATCAACAACAAACACGCCGGGGCCGCCGCGAACCCGGCGACCTCAACTGCAACGGAGCCGCTTCATGGCGTTTTTTGAACTCAACGGCATGCGTCCTCGCGTCGACGCATCCGCGTATGGGCATCCTTCCGCAGTCGTGATTGGCGACGGGACGATTGGCGCGCATTGCTATATCGGCCCGCACGCGAGCCTGCGCGGCGACTTCGGGGCGATCGTGATCGAAGAAGGCAGTAATGTTCAGGATAACTGCACGTTGCACGTCGGCGTTCGCGAGACCTGCTGGCTGGGCGTCAATAGCCACATCGGACATGGGGCGGTCGTGCACGGCGCCCGTCTCGAACCGGACGTGATGATCGGCATGAACGCCGTCGTCATGGACGGCGTCGTGGTCGGCAGGCAAACGATCGTCGCCGCGTGTGCTTTCGTCAAGGCGGGCTGGGAAGTGCCGGCCGCCGTGCTGGTGGCCGGCGTGCCGGGACGCGTCGTGCGGCGTCTGGATGAAGCGGAGATTGCCGGCAAGGCGGAAGGCACGCGGCTTTATCAGCAGCTTGCACGGGATTGCTTGCGTACGATGACGGAGGTGGAGGGCGAGGCGCGATGATCGACACACCAACCCGCACGTTCCCCTCAACACCGCCCCTCACGCAACGCCCGTTCCCACTCGGGCCGCCCATTGGCGCGCGCCAGATCCGCTGCCGCATCCCAGTCATACTCCACCGCATGAAACTCGGCGCGCCAGCCTGACGCCGTGCGCGTGACCGTTGCATAGCGCGCGTGCGGCGAACCCGTCTCGATGCGATGCGGCCATGGGCGGTCATCGTCGTAGGCCTGAAGTCCCACGCTGCCCGGATTGACCACGAGCCGCCCATCGCCAAGTGTCGCGCAGCGCGGCATGTGTGTATGACCGCACAGAATCAGGCGTTCCGCACCATGGCCCGCGCGGCGCTCGACTTCCTCCAGGGTGGCGGCGCGGCATCCCGCATCCGTCACGGTCTCGAGAAAATAGTCGAGATCGTTGTCCGGGGTGCCGTGAACCATGAGCACGTCATCGCCGATGCTCAGCGTGGCCGGCAGCCGCGTGATCCAGTCGAGCTGGTCGGCGCGCAACGCCGCGCGCGCGAAGCGGTCGGATTGCCTCATAGGCTCGATGTCACTGCCCAGCAGTTGCCGTTCGTGGTTGCCGCGAATGGTGGGCAGGTCGAGCGCCATCAGCCGGTCGGCCGTTTCGGCTGGCAAGAGCGATCCGGACACGATGTCGCCGAGATTGACGATCAGGTCTGCGTCCTGCGAGCGGATGTGGCGCAGGACGGCGTCGAGCGCGGCGAGATTGCCGTGAATGTCCGAGAGTGCAGCGATTTTCATGACATCGCAATGGGTGAGAAGAGGTCTTCATTCTCGACCATGCCAGCGTGCATGTGCAATCTTTTGTATCGGCCATCCGCCCGGATACATTGGGATACATGCCGCCGCGCACGCTGCGCTATAACGTAGCCAACGCTATCGACGCGACGAGGAGAATGCACCATGAATGCCGAAACGCTGCACGGTTCCTGTCACTGCGGGGCCGTGCGCTTCGCGGTCCGCACCGCGCTCACGCCCGCTTCGCGCTGCAATTGCAGCCTGTGCCGTCGCAAGGGCGCGCTGATGTCGCCGCTGTTCGCCGCGAGCGAGCTGACCATCGTGAGCGGCCAGGACAACCTCACGCTCTATCAATTCAATACGCGCGTGGCGAAGCACTACTTTTGCAAGCACTGCGGCATCTATCCATTTCATCAGACACGCAAGGACCCCGCGCGATGGCGCGTGAACCTCGGTTGTCTCGACGGCGTGGACCCCTATGCGCTGGAAGCCGGCCTGAACGACGGCGCCAGTCTTTCCGTCGTGGAGGATGCGTGAAGCGGCTCTTGGCGGTGCTCGCGCTGCTGGCCGGCGGGCTGGCGACCGAGGCAGTGCATCCGCTGTCGTGCTCGCTCGCGACGCTCACGCGTCGCGAGAAAGTCACGCGTCATGGCAGGCGCAAGCCGGCGCCACGCAGCGTATGATCGGCGCATGGAAAAGACCGACCACATTCTGATCGTCGACGACGATCGCGGTATTCGCGAGCTGATTGCCGAGTACCTGGAAAAGAACGGCATGCGCGTGTCGCTCGCTGCGAACGGGCGCGAGATGCGCGCGGCGCTCGAGAACGGCGCGCCCGACCTCATCGTGCTCGATCTCATGATGCCCGGCGAAGACGGTCTCGTGCTGTGCCGCGACCTGCGTGCGAGCCGCTTGCGCGCGGTGCCGGTGCTCATGCTCACGGCGCGCGGCGAGGAAACGGACCGCATCGTCGGCCTCGAAATGGGCGCCGACGACTACCTTGCGAAACCGTTCGCCGTGCGGGAGCTGCTCGCGCGTATCCGCTCGGTGCTGCGCCGCACGCGCATGCTGCCGCCGGGTATGCAGGTGAGCGAGACGGCGTCGATGCTCGGCTTCGGCGAATGGCGGCTCGACACCACGGCGCGCCATCTGCTCGACGAGGACGGCACGCTCGTCGCACTGTCCGGCGCGGAATACCGGCTGCTGCGCGTGTTCCTCGACAACCCGCAGCGCGTGCTGACGCGCGATCAACTGCTGAACCTCACGCAAGGGCGCCAGGCGGACGCGTTCGACCGCTCGATCGATCTGCTCGTGAGCCGCTTGCGGCAGCGCCTGCGCGACGGCGCGCGCGAGCCTCGCTACATCAAGACGCTGCGCAATGAGGGCTACGTGTTCTCGTCGGCAGTGAACGTGATCGAAGGGGCGCCATGAACACCGCGAGTCACGACGCGCAGCGCGGCGCGGCCGCCGCGGCGGCGTCGCGCGGCCCGAGGTTGCGCTGGCCGCGCACGCTGTTTGCCCGGCTCGCGTTGATACTCTGCGTGGGCCTCGCACTGGCGCAGACGCTGTCGGTCTGGCTGACGCTCACCGAGCGCGACGAATCCACGGCCAATATGATGATGGATTATGTCGAGCGCGAAGTGGCCAGCTCGGTGGCCTTGCTCGACAACCTGCCGCCCGCGCAGCGCGCCGCCTGGCTGCCGAAGCTCGCGCGGCGCAGCTATGTCTTCATGCTCGATCCGGGCATGCCTGGCGTTGCGCCCGACGCACAGCTTTCGCGGCGTTACGAGTCGGCTATCGCGAAGGGCATCGGCAAGTACTACGCGCTCACGGTCAATGCGATTCCCGGCGAGCGCGAGCATCTGCAAGTCCATTTGCGGTTGAGCGACGGCTCGCCGCTTACCATCGACGTGCGCCCCCAGGCGGCGCTGCCGCTCTCGCGCTGGCTGCCGCTCGTGCTGATTCTGCAGCTCGTGGTGCTGGCCGTGTGCTGCTGGCTCGCGGTGCGCATCGCGACGCGTCCGCTCGATGCGCTCGCGCGCGCCGCCGACGCGCTGGGCCCCGACCTCAAGGCCGGGCATCTGGACGAGAGCGGCCCTTCCGAAGTCGCGCGCGCCGCGCGCGCATTCAACGCGATGCAGACGCGCATCGCCGGCTATATGACCGAGCGCATGCAGATTCTCGCGTCCATTTCGCACGATCTGCAAACGCCAATCACGCGCATGCGCCTGCGCGTGGACACCATGGACGACGACGTCCAGAGCGCGAGGCTCAGGCAGGACCTGCAAGAGATGGAGCAGCTCGTGAAAGAGGGCGTGGCCTACGCGCGCACGCTGCATGGCACCGCCGAGACGCCGGTGCGCGTGGACCTCGACGCGCTGCTCGACAGTCTCGTGTGCGATTACGCCGATGCCGGCAGCGACGTGCGCTACGAGGCGCGCGCGCCGCTCGCGGTGGTGACGCGCGCGCAGGCGCTCAAGCGCATCGTCGGCAATGTCGTCGACAATGCGCTGAAATTCGCGGGCGCGGCGGAGATTGCATTGAGCGAGGGGCCGGGCGAAGCGCAGGTCACGATCGCGGTGCTCGACCGTGGGCCGGGCATTCCCGAGCATGCGCTGGAAGCGGTGTTCGAACCGTTCCACCGGCTCGAAACCTCGCGCAATCGCGGTACGGGCGGCACGGGGCTGGGCCTCGCGATTGCACGTCAACTGACTAGTGCAATGGGGGCGCGGCTCTCGCTGCACAACCGCCCGGGCGGCGGGCTGGAAGCGCGACTCGTGCTGCATGACGAGCGCCGGCAATGACCCCGATGTGTTCAACGCGCATCGGGGTTTTCAAATATCCACGGTTTCAGATGCGAGTCTGATTCACCCGCTTCGACAATTCCTCTGCGCTTTCCTTGCGTTCGCTATACCGGTCCACCAGATAAGGCCCGATGTCGCGAGTCAGCAAGGTGAACTTCACGAGTTCCTCCATGACGTCCACCACGCGGTCGAAGTACGCAGACGCCCTCATGCGCCCGGCTTCGTCGAATTCGAGAAACGCCTTGGCAACCGACGACTGATTGGGAATGGTCAGCATGCGCATCCAGCGGCCGAGCACGCGCATCTGGTTGACGGCGTTGAACGACTGCGAGCCGCCGCTCACCTGCATGACCGCGAGCGTCTTTCCCTGGGTCGGCCGAACGGCGCCCACGGACAACGGAATCCAGTCGATCTGCGACTTCATGATCCCGGTCATGGCGCCGTGGCGCTCCGGCGAGCACCAGACCATGCCTTCGCACCATTGCACGAGTTCGCGCAGCTCGACCACTTTCGGATGCGTTTCGGGCGCGTCGTCCGGCAAGGGCAAACCGCCTGGATTGAAGGTGCGCACGTCGGCGCCCATTGCCGTGAGCAGCCGCGCGGCTTCCTCGGTCAACAATCGGCTGAACGAGCGTGTCCGCAGCGAGCCGTAAAGCAGCAGAATGCGCGGCGGATGTGTCGAAATTTTCCCCGGCTGCAACTGGCTGATATCGGGAATTCTGAAGTGCGCCGTATCGAGTTGCGGCAAAACGGTGGTGAGATCGGGCAAATGGGTTCTCCGGATTGGCGCCGAATGTGGGCGCGCGTGTTGTTCACGCGCATTCGTACCAGTCTTTAGAGCGGTTGACGATGCGCACGACGAGCAGCATGACCGGCACCTCGATCAGCACGCCAACTACGGTTGCGAGGGCAGCGCCCGAGTGAAAGCCGAACAGGCCAATTGCGGTGGCCACGGCCAGTTCGAAGAAATTGGACGCACCAATCAACGCGGATGGGCAAGCAATATTGTGCTTTTCACCGACTGCGCGATTAAGCCCATAGGCAAGCGCCGCATTGAAAAAGACCTGAATCAGAATCGGGACTGCCAATAAAAATATCACGAGCGGCTGCTCGATAATCGCCTGACCCTGAAAGGCGAACAGCAGGATAAGCGTTGCCAGCAGCGCAGCGATGGACCAGGGGCCGATCTTCGCCATGATTGCGTCGAATGCCGATTGCCCGTTGGCGAGCAGCAGCTTTCGCAGTATCTGCGCGAGCATTACCGGAATCACGATATAGAGCACGACCGACGTGAGCAGTGTCGCCCACGGCACCGTAATGGCGGAAATGCCGAGCAGCAGGCCGACCAGCGGCGCAAATGCGACCACCATGATGCTGTCGTTCAGGGCGACCTGCGACAGCGTGAAAAGCGGATCGCCGCCGGTCAGCCGGCTCCAGACGAACACCATGGCCGTGCATGGCGCGGCAGCCAGCAGAATCAGGCCGGCTACGTAACTGTCGAGTTGCGCGGCGGGCAGCAGCGGCGCGAATACGTGCTTGATAAACAGCCAGCCCAGCAACGCCATGGAAAACGGCTTGACGAGCCAGTTCACGACGAGCGTGACGCCGATGCCCTTGATGTGCTGGCGGACTTCATGGAGCGAGCGGAAGTCGACCTTGACGAGCATCGGTACGATCATCACCCAGATGAGCAGGCCGACCGGCAGATTGACCTGTGCGTATTCCAAGCGGCCGATGGCTTGGAACACGCCCGGAAAAACCCGACCCGACACGATGCCAGCGACAATGCACAGCGCGACCCAGACGCTCAGGTAGCGCTCGAAGAAGCTGATGGCGGGCTTGGGCGCGGCGTTCGCAGCGGTGGCTGCATTGGTGGGCGTATTCATCGGGATTGTGGAGCGTGTCAGCTGTGCAGGATGCCGTTCAGCGCGTGCTGGAGATCGGCATTTGATAAGTTATCCAGAGGAAGCGCGAGCAGCTGCAGCATGCGATAGCCGATGGCCTGGCGCGTGAGCTCGAACGCCTGGCGCTTGCCTTCGTCGCCGCCAGCGGCATGCGAGGGGTCGGGGTATCCCCAGTGCGCCGTGACCGGACTGCCCGGCCAGTATGGGCATGGCTCTGCCGCTGCGCTGTCACACACGGTAATGACCACGCGCATTGGCTGGGCATCGCTTGCTGCAAATTCGTCCCAGCTTTTGCTGCGGTAGCCTCGCGTGTCGACGCCGGCGTTCGCAAGCGCCTCCAGCGCGAACGGGTTGATGCGTCCGCTCGGGGCGCTGCCAGCGCTATAGGCCCGCACGTCCTTGCCGAGCTTGTGCGCCCAGTGATTCAGCATGCCTTCGGCAAGCACGCTGCGCGCTGAGTTGTGGGTGCACAGAATGAGTACGTTGGTGGTCATCGCGAAGATTTGTGATGGCTGCCGCAGGCTTGTGGAGGCGCGTTCACGGCGCACGCCGCGCCAGCGCAGCAGTTTTCCGTAAGAAAGCCCAGCAGATCGGTCATTGCATCGAAGTTCGCTGTGTAGATGACAAAGCGTCCTTCCTGGCGCGACTTCACGAGTTCCGCGTGGGACAGATCCTTGAGATGGAACGAGAGGCTCGAAGGAGCGAGATCCAGTTGCTGTGCGATTTCGCCGGCCGCCATGCCGTTTTCTCCGGCAACGACGAGCGAGCGGAAAATCGCGAGACGCGAATCATGAGCAAGCGCGCCGAGGGCGCGTACGGCAAGGCTGGAGTCCATGGCCGAGAGCATACACGTTATATTTCGATATTTCAAGAGTTATCGAAATGATGCGGCGGCCAGACGAAAGACGATGAGGCGGGCGTGTGGCTCATTTCGCCGTGCTTGCGCCTTTGCGCGTTCGCGCCGCCGCTGGTGCCGGTGCCGCTCGTGCCGCCTGCGCCCCCTGTGCCCCCTGTGCCGCAACACGCGGCGACGCCATCTTGCGGCCCCGATGACGCACCTCCTTGCTGAATTCGAGGCAGGTCTGCGTCATCAGATCGGGCGAGCGGTACACCATGAACACGTGATAGTCCGGCAGCTCATCGCGAATCGGCAGGGGCTTGAGCGCATCGGGATTCAGCACGAGCGGTCCGGTGCGGCCGTAGAACACGAAGTCGGACCATACGCTGATAAGGTCCGTGCACGTGGCCAGTTGCAGCCCGAGCAGGTTCGAACTGCTCTGCACGATATTGCGCGGCATCTCCAGCCGGTGCAGGCGCATCAGGCTCGCGAGCGGGCTGCCGGGGTCGTCGAGCGGATCGAGGGTGAGCCACTCCGCATCGATTAGCGAGCGGATGCGCGTCGCGCGCGCGAGCGGATGACCGGGGCGAGCAGCCACCAGCATACCGACCGAAAAAAGCGGCTCCCATTGAAACGCGCTGGTGCCGGGGCCGCTGTTCGTGGAGATGAGCGCGAGATCGAGATGACCTTCGCGCAGGCCTTCGAGAATCTGCTGCGGGCGCATCTCATAGGCACGAATGGCGACCGAGGGAAAACGCGCGCGAAAAGCGGCGATGGCCTCCGGCAAAGGGCCGCTCGATGCGACCGCCGAGAAACCGATATTGAGTTGCGCCTCGGCGTGGCCGCGCATCGATTCGATGTCTTCGAGCGCGTGACGCAATTCATGCTCGACCACGCTCGCGCGCTTGACCAGCGCGCGCCCGTAATTCGTGAGGCTCACCCCGCGCACCGAGCGCGAAATGAGCGTCACGCCCAGTTCGCGTTCCAGCTCGGCAATCGCCTTGGAAAGCGCGGGCTGCGAGACGTGCAGGCTGCGCGATGCCTCGTGCATGCTGCCGTGCTGCGCGAGCGCGAGCAGCACGCGCAATTGGTGCAGTTTCATCCGACGATTGCCTCCAGTGCTTCGCATGACCGGGGCGGCATGTCCAGGAGCGTCGGTATTTGTCCCGATGTCCGCTGACCGATGGTTATGACGGCGATTCTATCTGGTTATCACGATGAAAATTTCTCACTTTTTTCAAAAATGAACCTTGCCTGAATATCGATGCGTGCCTGCCGGCTCTCACTCGCGGCGCACGACGAACGCCACGAACGCGATGTTCAACCCCGCTTGCGGAGATCCGCCATGAATGACGCCACGCTCGCCATCGCGGGCGCCACCACCGCCCACGCGCCGGTGCGCCAGAGCCAGTTCCGCCTCATTGCCGCATGCTCGATTGGCAATGCGCTCGAAATGTACGACTTCACGGTCTACAGCTTTTTCGCGCTTCTGATTGGCCGGCTCTTCTTTCCATCGGAGAGTCCGTTTGGCTCGCTGCTGCTCGCGGTGGCCACCTTCGGCATCGGCTTCGTGATGCGTCCGCTCGGTGGCCTCGTGATCGGCAGCTATGCCGACCGGCGCGGCCGCAAGGCGGCCATGACGCTCACCATTGCGTTGATGGTGGCCGGCACGCTGTGCATTTCGCTGGCGCCCACCTATGCGCAGGCGGGCGTGTACGGCTCGCTCGTGCTGCTCGCGGGGCGCTTGCTGCAAGGCTTTTCTCTCGGCGGCGAGATTGGCGCGGCCACCTCCATGCTGATGGAATCGGGTTCGGTGGGGCAGCGCGGCTTTCGCGTGAGCTGGCAACTGGGCAGCCAGGGCATTTCCGCGCTGGTCGGCGCGTTCACGGGCGCCGTGCTTTACGCAACGCTTACGCCGCATGCGCTCGAAAGCTGGGGCTGGCGCGTGCCGTTTCTCATCGGCCTCGCGATCGCGCCGGTGGGACTCTATATCCGCGCGAAGCTCGACGAGACGCACGAGGCCGCGCCCGATGCGCCCAGCCCGCTCGGCACGCTCATGCGCGAGCACGGCGGCAAGGTGCTCCAGGGCATTCTCTCGGTCACGGCGGGTACGGTCGGCATGTATCTCGTGGTGTTTTTCATGCCCACCTACATGATTCGCGTGCTGAAAATGCCGCCTTCGCTGTCGCTGCTCTCGGGCTGCGCCACGGGGGTCACGATGCTGGTCGCCTCGCTCGTCTCGGGGCGGCTCGCCGATCGTCTCGCGCGGCGCAAGCCGCTCGTGATGGGCGCGGTCGCTTTCAACCTCATCGCGGTGGTGCCTGCGTTCTGGCTCATGACGCGCTTTCCCAGCGTGCCGCTGGTGCTGGTGCTCTCGGTGCTGCTGACGGCGTCCGCGAACCTCGGCTCGACACCCATGCTGCTCGTGTTCATGGAAATGTTGCCGGCCGGGGTGCGTGCGAGCGGCCTCTCAGTGATCTACAGCGTGGGCGTGACGGTGTTCGGCGGCAGTTCGCAGTTCGTCGTCACCTGGCTCATCGCGAAGACCGGCAACCCGCTTGCTCCGGCGCTCTACATGGTGGCCTGCGGCCTCGTCACGCTGCTCGCGGTCTGGAGCATTCGCGAGCGCCGCGCCGACTGATTCATTCGAACCTCTGGAACACCACAAGGACCCGCCCCTATGAAGCGCGAACCCACGCTCACGCCGTTTCAACTGCTGCCCACGCTGCTGCCCGAGATCGAAATCGATGCCGAAGCGTTCATCGATATTCGCAGGCAGATTCATTCGCAGCCCGAATTGGGCTTCGAGGTCGGGGCGACTGCGAAGCTCGTGGCGATGCTGCTCGAGAAGTGGGGCTACGAGGTTCACACGGGGATCGGGCGCAGCGGGGTGGTGGGGCAACTGAAAGTGGGCGAGGGCAAGCGGCGCCTGGGCATCCGCGCCGACATGGATGCGTTGCCCATTGTCGAGAACACCGGTCTGCCTTATGCGAGCCAGAACGCGGGCAAGATGCACGCATGCGGTCACGACGGCCACACGGCCATCCTGCTTGCGGCAGCCAAAACGCTGGCGCAGCGGCGCGACTTCGATGGCACCCTCAACCTCATCTTCCAACCCGACGAAGAGAACCTGTGCGGTGCGAAGGCGATGATCGACGACGGACTGTTCGAGCGCTTTCCGTGCGATGCGGTCTACGCACTGCACAACATGCCGGGCGTGCCGGCGGGTACGTTCCGTGTGCTCCCGGGTTCGGTGAGCCTTTCATCCGATGTGGCCGACGTCACGCTCGAGGGCGTGGGCGGCCATGGGGCCATGCCGCACCGCGTGAAGGATCCGGTCGTGGCGGCTGCCGCGTTGATCACGGCGCTGCAGACGATTGTTGCGCGCAACGTCGCGCCCGACGACACCGCCGTGGTGTCGGTGGGCTTCATCAAGGGCGGCGCGACTCACAACGTGATACCCGAAACGGTGACGCTGGGCGTCAACATACGCGCGGCGCGCCCCGAGACGCGCGAGCTGGTGGAGCAGCGCGTGCGCGAGATCGTGGCGGCCACGGCGCAGGCGCACGGCGTCCAGGCGCAGATCGACTACCGGCAACTCACGCCGCCGATGGTCAATACGCCTGACGAAACGTTGCTTGCGCAACAGGTTTGCGCGGAACTGGTGGGAGCGGAGAATGTCGTCGTTCAGGCCCCCAAGGGCCTGAACGGCAGCGAGGACTTTGCGTGGATGCTCAACGCGGTGCCGGGTTGTTATTTGCTGATCGGCAATGGCGAGGGCGAGTTCGGCGGCTGCATGGTGCACAACCCCGGCTACGACTTCAACGACCAGGTGCTGCCGCTGGGCGCGGCGGCATGGGTGCGGCTCGCGCAGCGCTTTCTTGCAGGATGAAAGTGTCGTGCTGACAAGCGGCTTTCATTGCGGCATGAAGGCCGCTTGTCCATCGTGAGTCCGCCATGTGCTTAAGCTTCTCTTCAGCCAGGCTTCGCTAACATCGCGAAACCTCTGCGCCCTGAAGTGAGTCTTGCCATGAAGCCGCTGCCGTCTGCACCGTTTCTTGCACGATTGCGTGCAGATCTGTTCGTCATCGCCATGGTGACGATGTTCATTCAAGCTGCCGTGTTCGTCGCGATCGTGGTGCTGCGCGTGCCGGAGATGTCGTTTGCGACGCCGGAGTTTCGTCTGGGCGTGGTGGGGATCGCGGCCGCAACGGTATTCGCGGTGCGCTGGATCGCGCGGCGTGCGACGCTTGACGCGATCAAGACGCATTCGCCGTCGTGAATCGCCGGGTCGCGGCGGTATCTCAGGTATCCGAATTAAATTGCGCCGCTGGCGATTCTCGCCGTCATCAACTCGCCGCCGGCGACGAGCTTGTCGACGATGCTGTAGCCCCCCATCAACGCTTCCGCTTCCGATGCAAACGCCCGCCCCGCCACGTGGTCGATGCGCAGCGAAGCGAACGGCATGGCTTCATCCGAGAAAATCAGGACCAAGGCGACGTGGTCGAGCGCAGCGGTGCCCTTGCGCGTGCGGCAGACCGTTTCGACGCTCACGTGGAGCGTGTGGCCGCGATGTTGATACGTGCGTTTCTTGCGTGAAACCTGGAGCGCCGGCGATTTGCGGCGTGTTGCGGGAGCCGGACATTATGCGCGTGTGAAACTTGGGAAACGCTTGACAACGCCGGCGCAACGCGCGCCCATGTGATGCGGGTACGCGCTGCGCCAACCCGGCCGTGCCGGTCAGGCCGTCGCGTTGATGGCGGCGGCTGCGAAGGCAAGCGGGCCGCCTGGCGGCTGGCCAGCTTGCTGCCGCGAGCGTCCCGAGCTCAGATAAGCGGCAATCGAGTCCTGCGTGATTTCGCCCATCCATGCGCCGTCGCCGTCGAGCACCGGCATCCATGAAGCGCTGAACTGGTACATCTTCGAGAGCACGATGCACAGATTGTCGTCCGCCGAGACGCTGGCCGGGAACGGCGTCACGCGTTCGCCGCATGCGCCGTCGCCACCACGCGCCGCGCGCCGCGTCACGTAACCGAGCGCATGGCCCGCATCGTCGAGCACGGTCAGATAGCGGCAATCGGTTTCGTCCATGACCGCGAAGGCGTGCGCGAGCGGCGTGTCCACGCGCGCCGTTTCGGGCTGCGTGGCGGCGTCGCCGGCCTTCACGAGCAACAGGCGCTTGAGTGTGCTGTCCTGGCCCACGAACTGCGCGACGAATTCGTCGCGCGGGCGCGCGAGCAGCGTGTCGGGGTGATCGTATTGCACGAGCTGCCCGCGCCGGAACACGGCGATGCGGTCGCCCAGCTTGATGGCCTCGTCGATGTCGTGGCTCACCATGATCACGGTCTTCTTCAACTGCCGCTGCATCTGGAAGAACTCGTTCTGAATGGTTTCGCGGTTGATCGGATCGACCGCGCCGAACGGTTCGTCCATCAGCAGCGCGGGTGGATCGGCTGCCAGCGCGCGAATCACGCCCACACGCTGCTGCTGGCCGCCCGAGAGCCCGCGCGGATAGCGCTTCAAATACTGCTTCGGATCGAGCGCGACCATCGACATGAGCTCCTGCGCACGCCCGGCGCAGCGTTTCTTGTCCCAGCCGAGCAGGCGCGGCACCACCGTGATGTTCTCCTCGATGGTCATGTTCGGGAACAGGCCGATCTGCTGGATCACATAACCGATATGGCGGCGCAAGTCGACTTCGTCGAGCCCAGAGGTGTCCTCGCCGTTGATGAGCACGCGGCCCGAAGTGGGCTCGATGAGGCGGTTGATCACCTTGAGCGTGGTGGTCTTGCCGCAGCCCGACGGGCCGAGGAACACGCAGATTTCGCCTTCGGCCACCGAAAGGCTCACCGAGTCGACGGCGCGCACGGCTTGGCCGTCCTTCTGCGTGAAGGTCTTGGTCAGCTTTTCGAGTTCTATCATATCTTCTGCACTCCTTTCGGTGTCAACGCGCGCTGCAGCCATTGCAGGATCAGGTCGGCGACGATCGCGAGCACGCTCACGAGCACCGCGCCCACCAGCAGCTTCATCATGCTGCTCTGGCCGATGGCGCGCAGGATCAGCGAGCCGAGACCTCCAGCGCCAATCACGGCGGCAATCGTCATCACGCCAATGTTCATCACGACTGCTGTGCGTACGCCCGCGAGAATCACGGGCACCGCGAGGGGCAGCTCCACGAGGCGCAGGCGCTGCCACGAGGTCATGCCGATGCCGGTGCCGGCTTCCTTGATACCGGCTTCCACGTTGTGTAGCGCGAGCCAGGTGTTGCGCACGATCGGCAGCAGCGAATAGAGGAACACCGCCGTGATCGCGGGCACCGCGCCGATGCCCTGGCCGAAGCGCGAAAAGAACGGGATCATGAGACCGAATAGCGCGATCGAAGGCAGCGTGAGCACGATGGTGGCGAGGCCGAGCAGCGGTCCCGCGAGCCACTCATGACGATTGATCAGGATGCCTGGTGGAACACCGGCAACGATCGCGCAGCCCACCGCGATGCTCACCAGCCAGATGTGCTGCACGGTGGGTTGCAGCAGCTCAGGCCAGCTGGAAGAGAGATAGTCGAATACGCTCATGAGATCTCCTTCAGGGCAGCGCGTGCGCGCGCAGGAACGCGTCGGCCACTTCGCGCGGCGACTTGCCGTCGAGATCGACCGCCTTGTTCATGTCCTGCATCACATCGTTGTTGATCACCGCCGAAAGCGCATTGAGTTGCGCCGCGAGTTTCGGATTGCGCTCGAGCGCCTCCTTGCGCACCACGGGCGTGGCGTTGTACGGCGGGAAGAAGCGCTTGTCGTCGTCGAGCGGCACGATGCCGAAGCCCTTCACGCGGCCATCGGTCGTGTAGACGAGGCCGATCTTCAGCTGGTTGGTGTGCAGCGCCGTGTAGACGAGCCCCGGGTCCATCTGCTTCAGTTGCGAGCGCTTGAAATGCATGTCGTAGGTTTCGAGCAGCGGCTTCAGGCCGTCTGGGCGGTTCGAAAATTCCGCGTCCATGCCGAACACGATGTGGCTGGCGTCGGGGCTGGTCTTCAGATAGTCGGCGAGCTGCGAAACCGTTTTGATGACGGTGGCCTGCATGAACGGGCTCGGCAGCCCGATTGCGTAGGTGTCGTTGAGCGGCGAGGCGTCGAGCCAGACGAGCCCGCGCGGCACGTCAAGCGCTTTCACGCGCTGGTACATTTCTTCGGGTGTGAGCTTTTCCGTGAGCTTGTCGTAGACGAGCGCCGCCGTGCCGGTGTAGTCCCACGCCAGATCGAACTGGCCGTTCTCCAGCGCGCTGCGCATGAGCGTGCTGCCGAGCCCGGAGCGGACTTCCACCTCATAGCCACGCGAGCGCAGATATTGCGCCGTCACTTCCGCGAGCACGTACTGCTCGGTGAAATTTTTCGCGCCCAGCACCAGCCTGGCGGAGAACGCCGAAGAACTTGCCGCCACGCACAGCGTGCCGACGGCGAACAGCCGCGCGATCTATCGAATCGTACTGCGAAACATGTGAAAGCCTGGGAACAGGGCGCTCATGCTGCACCTCCGCGGCGCGCCTGCCACCGGCGGCTTGCGGCCGCGACGGCGCCGTCCAGCACGAGCGCGAGTATCGCGGTGAGCGAGGCGCCCAGCAACAGCAACGGTTGATCGTTGAGATAGATGCCGGGAAAGATCAGCGAGCCGAGGCTGTCGGCGCCAATCAAATAGGCGAGCGGCGCAGTGCCCACATTGATCGCGAGCGCCGTGCGCACGCCGCCCACAATGATGGGCAGCGCCTTGGGCAACTCCACGCGGGTGAGCGACTGCCAGCCGGTCATGCCGATGCCCTTGGCGGTTTCGCGCAGCGCGGCGGGCACGTTCTTGACGCCTTCATAGGTGTTGCGCGTGATAGGCAGCAGCGAGGCGAGGAACAGCGCGATGATGGCGGGCAGGTCGCCGATGCCGAAAACGCCGAGCGCGATGGCGAGCACGGCCAGCGACGGAATCGTGTTGCCGATGTTGAAGACCTGCATGAAGCGCTCGGCCTGGCGCTGAAAGCGCGGCTGGCTGAGCAGCACGCCCGCAGGCACGCCGACGATGATGGCGAGTGCCATGGAATAGCCCACGAGCCGTATGTGCTGGCCCGCGTACCAGGCGAGATCGCCGGCGTGGCTGGCGAACGTTTCAGCGCCGATCCCAAGGGCGAGCGCCCATGCGATGACGGCAATGGCTATCAGGCTGCCCAGCCACTGGACAGTGCGTCGAGTCATGAAGATGCGCCCCCTCAATCTCGGTGCGGCGCGCGTGACCGAAAAAAAGCGCGTGCGCCGCGATGACGCCAGATGGCGCCGCGATGGAAGTTCGTGATCCCGGCATGGCCGCGATTGAACTGACGGAAACAGTCCTTGCTGGCCGCAACAAGAGGCGGTCAGCAGTCGAATGAACGCGCCGATGCGTTCGTCTGATTGTCATGTTCAGCCCAGCAGCGCAACGACGCCGTAGCGGGAAAGGTGCCCACACGTGTCATATCAGGTAAATGATTTGGATATCGAAATAAATTATGCAGGTATCATTTCCCGATTGAATTCAACAGGCTCCAGCGGAAATTATGTAATCGCGCGTGCGGGCATGCAGCGGTCAAACGCGGTCCGCTGCATGCCCGCCACAGTGCTATGGCGTCACGCCTCGCGCTTAGCGCCCGTGACGCCGAGAGTGCGCTCGGCCAGCACCGCATCGCGCTTGGCAAGCAGGTGGCCGCGCAGGATTTTCGCCAGTGCGGGGCCGTTGCGCGCTTCGAGCGCGGCAATCATGCCTTCGTGGTCGCGTATCGCGCTGTCCCACTTGCTGGTCTGAAAGTTGGAGCGAAAGCGCAGCGCTTGCAGACGGCGGTTCAGCGTCACGTAAGTCTGGCGGAGCGCTGCATTGCGCGCGGCGATGTTGATGAGGTCGTGAATCGCATGATTGCGCGAGTAATAGCCGGACAGGTCGTTCTGCGCACGGCTCAGCAGCATGGCGGCGTGCAGCGCCTTGATTTGCGCAAGCTCCGTATCGCTGATGCGCTCGCACGCGAGTTCGCCCGCGAACGCCTCGAGCCCGCTCATGAGCTCGAACATGTCACGTATCTCCGCTTCGCTCAACTGTGCAACCGTTGCGCCGCGGTTCGGCGAGATCTCGATGAGCCCTTCGGCGGCCAGCACCTTGAGCGCTTCGCGCAGCGGCGTGCGCGAAATGCCCAGCACTTCGCAGAGCTTGCGTTCATTGAGTTTCACGCCGGGCGCGAGCTGCCCTTCGACGATGAATTCGCGCAGGTGATCGACCACCGTGTCGTGCAGGCGCTGACGCGCGAGCTTCGGCAGCGCGAGCTCCGGTGCGCCAGGCGGGGCGGACGCGAGTTGCGCGTCCGGAATGTCTGGATTTTGCATACGAGATCCCGATCGTCCGACTTGCCACATTCTAGCCGAGAGGCCGCCGGCGCATTGCTGAGCCTTGCTGCCGGGTTTCCCCTGGGCGTTCGCCGACAAGTTGACCTGCATCTGCTCAATCATGCATTTGAGTATTTTGCATGCAAAATTCTATTCTTTGCGGCTTCGGCACCGCCGCATGCTCGCGCTCGATCGGGTACGGCATCATGGTGCACAACGTGGCCGCGATCGACGCGATGCTGGCCGATGGTCACGAAACCCGATTTTGTAAGTTATCCAAAATGTGGGGTAGCAGGCGCGTTTTTGGGCGAGCACGGCGAAGGCCCGTGCCGGGGGCGGATGAGTTGCCTGGCAGTACGGACCACGAATCAACGTGGCATTCGCCGAAATTAAGGCGCTCTTCTATCGCGCGAATCGCACGAGTCCGGACCGCATCGTTCATCCGCCGAAAATGGACGATGTCGAGAATCTCCGCTTCGCGCCCTGCTATCACGAGCGCGCGTGGCGGCCCGTGCCCGGCTGATCGGCATGGAATATCACGCGCGATCCGCTCACGGGCGCAGAAGGACGCTGCTTGGCTGGATCCCGGGCGTTGCGGCTGCGCCCGTCGAATCGTCGTGCTGCGGCATGGCCGGCAGCTTCGGCTACGAAAGGGAGCATTACGCCACCTCGCTCGCGATGGCGGAGCTGTCACCACTGCCCGCCATGCGCGCCACGCAGGCAGCCGGCGACGCGCTGGTGGTCGTCGACGGCACGAGCTGCCACCATCAGAACGCCGACGGCGCAAGCGCGCAGGCGCTGCGCGTCGCTCAGGTTCTCGAGCGCGCGCTGGATGTGGCGCTTACCAGGGCGCGGTAAGACGCGTCGGGGCGCATAGCGTCAGGCTACGATGGCCGGATGCGCCTGCACCGGCCCGCCTAGCTGCTCGCGATGCGAGGGCGGCTGGCGTCCGTCGATATCGGTGATGCCGTACTCGCGCGCGAGTTCGGCGCCCACGAGCACAAGTCCGGATTTTTCGGTGCGGTGCGGATCGCGATAGAGCGCGTCGACGAGCCGCCCCGTGAACTGCGGGCTTTCCGCAAGCTCGCAGAAGCCGGCGTACTGCTCGGGATGCGCGGCGATTACGCGTTCGGTGCGCTCGGTCTTGAGCATGCCCATCCAGATCGACACTGCCGCCACGTTGAACGCGCGCAGATCCACGGCCATGTCTTTCGCGAACTTGTCCACGCCGGCTTTTTGCGCCCCATAGGCCGCGCCATGCATGTAGCAGCTCGCGCCGAACGATGAGGTGAACGCGATCAGGCCGTCGCGCTGCGCGGCCATCATGCGTGCCGCGTGCCAGCTTGCGACGTAGGCTGAGCGCAGGCCCACGTCCAGAATGTTCACCAATTCCAGCGGTTTTTCCCAGAACGGTGCGGGGCGGATCAGCTCGTCGTGCAGGACCGTGGCGTTGTTGACGAGCACGTCGATTCGGCCTTGTTCGTCGCGGATGCGCGTGAAGATGGCTTTGACCTGGTTGTCGTCGGCGTGGTCGCAGGCTAGCGCGATGCCGTGGCCGCCCAGGCGGGTGATTTCTGCCGCGGTGGCGTGGATGGTGCCGGGTAGCGGCGCGTCGCCATCGTTCTGCGAGCGGCCCGTTACGTAGACTGTTGCGCCGGCAGCGCCTAGTGCTAGCGCGATGCCTTTGCCTGCGCCGCGCGAGGCGCCGGTGACGAGGGCGATGTATGGGGTGGGCATTAAGGAATCCTTCGGGTGGTTATATCAGCGAAAAAGCGCGACCCAAACCGCGCTCACGCGTCAACAAGCTTTCGTGCATCGCACGCAGCAAACGCAGCAGCCCGTATCGCGCCAACTGCATCCGCAGAAACATCCGGCAAGTCCCCAAGTGGAATAAACGCACTGATCTCCAGCCCATGCCCCGAAAGCGCGGGCAACTTGAGCGGTGTCGCAAGCACGTTAAGACGAGACAGACCCAAATCGCGCAGAATCTGCGACCCGATACCGTACTGGCGATTGCCCGATTCAGCACCGTGGCCGCTGTTCGCATGAGCCGCCTCACCCGCGCCGGTGCGCAAAGCACAATCGAGCAGCACGGCTACGCCACACCCTGCCTGCGCGATGCGCGTGAGCGCGCCATGCAGCGCAAGTCCATGCGCATCCGGGTCTTCATCGAACAAATCGAGCAGCGCGGCGCGCTCCTGCACACGCACGAGCGTGGGCGCGTCCGCGCTGGGCTGGCCGCGCACGAGCGCGAGATGCGTCGCGCCGCGCACGCGGTCACGATACTCGATCGCCTCGAACGGCCCCCAGGCAGTGGCCAGCGTGCGCGACGCCACGCGCTCCACCAGCGATTCGCGCTCGCTGCGATAGCGGATCAAATCGGCGATGGTGCCGATCTTCATGCCATGCTCGCGCGCAAAGGTCATCAGCTCGGGCAGGCGCGCCATGGTGCCGTCGTCGTTCATCACCTCGCAGATCACGGCGGCCGGCGTCAGGCCCGCGAGCGCAGTGAGATCGCAGCCAGCTTCGGTATGGCCCGCGCGCACCAGCACGCCGCCTTCGCGCGCGATGATCGGAAATACATGGCCCGGTTGCACGAGATGCTCGGCGCGCGCGCCCGGCGCGATGGCCGTGCGGATCGTATGCGCGCGATCGGCCGCGCTGATGCCCGTGGTTACACCTTCGGCTGCTTCGATGCTCACTGTGAAGGCCGTGCCGTATTGCGCGCCGTTGTGCGCGCTCATCGGGCCCAGTTGCAGGCGCGCCGCGTGATCGGCGCTCAGCGTGAGGCAGACGAGGCCGCGCGCGTGGCGCGCCATGAAATTGATGGTCTCGGGCGTGACGCAGTCGGCGGCAATCACGAGATCGCCTTCGTTCTCGCGGTCTTCTTCGTCGACGAGAATCACCATGCGGCCTGCGCGCAGTTCTTCGACGATGGCGGGGGTGTCGGCCAGTTTCATACGGTCTGCTCCTCGCGATTGGCGCTATTGACGCGGTTGCCTGGATGGGTGGCGTGAAGGGCGGTGCGATCGGCCGCGCCGAACGCGGGCGCGCGGCGCTCCGTGAATGCGCGGGTGCCTTCGCGGAAATCGTCTTGGGCGGTGCAGGCGAGGAAGGCGCGCTGCTCGGCCACGAGTTGCGCGCCCAGCGTGTGGCGCGGCGCATCGGAGATCAGATGCTTGGTGTGCGAGAACGCGGCGAGCGAGAGCGCTGCGAGGCGAGCGGCGCGCTCAGTGGTGGCCCTGGCCAGCTCGGCGGCGGGCACGACCCAGTTCACGAGGCCGACACGCAGCGCATCTTCAGCGCTGTAGCGTTCGTCCAAATAGAGCCATTCGGCGGCCGTGCGCGCGCCCATCAGGCGCGGCAGCGTGAAGGTCGCGCCGCCATCGGGCGAGGTGCCGAGGCGGTTGTACGCCGAGGTGAAGGTGGCGTCGGCGGCGGCAATCGCCACATCGCAGGCGGCCACCAATGAAAGGCCGAAGCCAGCTGCGGTGCCGTTCACGCTCGCCATTACCGGCTTGGCCGAGTGGGAGATCAGCTCGACCGCGCGCTGTGCATGACGCACGAGCTTGCCGATGGTGCGCTCGCGTCGCGCGGCGGAGAGTTCGAGCGCCGCGCGCATGGCGTGCACGTCGCCGCCCGCCATGAATGCACGGCCTGCGCCGGTCAGCACGATGGCCCTCACGGCGGGCTCCTGGGTGAGGCGCTCGAGCCGCGTGCACAGCTCGACGGCCATCGCTTCGCTCAGTGCGTTGAGTGCGTCGGGCCGGTTGAAGGTGAGCGTGGCTACGCCGTTGGCGTGCGTGGCGAGAATCGTGTCGGTCATGAGGCGTCCGCGCGCGTAGGTGCGTAAAGGTGTAGGAAGGTATCAGGGATGCAGCGCGGCGCGCAGGGCGCGGGCGCCCAGTTCGAGCGCGGCGCTTGCGGCGTCGAGCACGCCGATCATGCTGGCGAAGCCGTGCATCTGGCCTGGCCAGCGCACGTGCGTGACGGGCACGCCCGCCTGTGCGAGCCGCGCGGCGTAATGTTCGCTCTCATCGCGCAAGAGATCGCATTCGGCGCTCACGATGGTTGCGGGCGCAATGGCTTCGATGCGCTCCGCGCCCAGCGGACTCGCGAGCGGCGAAGCGCGGTCCGCTTGCGGTTCGAAGTACTGATCTTTGAACCAGCGCATGAGGCCCGCATCGAGGAAATAGCCGCTGCCATACGTTTCGTATGAAGGATGATCATGTGCGCAGTCGACCACCGGATAGAGCAGCAACTGGTGCGCGATCGCCACTTCGCCGTGCAGCTGCTGCGCGCAGACGGCGGCCAGATTGCCGCCCGCGCTGTCGCCGGCCACCGCGAGCGCGCCCGGAATCGCGCCCAGTTGCGCGGCGTGGGCTGCGGCCCAGCGCACCGCCGCGATCGCGTCGTGTGCGGCGGCCGGAAAGCGCGCCTCCGGCGCGAGCCGGTATTCGACCGATAGCACGAGCACGTTTGCGCGCGCCGCGAGCGTGCGGCAAATATTGGCGTGCGTGTCGATCCCGCAAGCGACGAAGCCGCCGCCATGGAAGAACACGAGCAGCGGCAGGGTTTTCCCGCCCTCATGGGGCTGAGGGATCGGACGATAGAGCCGCGCGGCGAGCGGGCCGGCCGCGCCTGGCAGCGCCAGGTCTTCTTCGGCAGCGATGGCGTCGCCCTGGTTGACCAGGCTGGATGCGCCGCCCGCCGCAATGGCGGCGCGATAGCTGGCGGCGTCGAGCCGGCTGTAATCGGGGGCGGGCATGCCGGCGAGCGTGGCGAGCAGTGCGGCGGCCTGTGGGTCCAGCGCCATGAAGGTGTCTCCCTGAAAACGTCATCGAAGCGCGCCTTGTTGGCGCTGTTTAGCGCATTGGAGCGCTTGCGCGAAGCGCTTGCATCGTCCGATTAGACGAGGAGCGTGGACCGTGACCGGCGTAATGTCCGGACATCCGCAATGCAGGCACACGGCCCGCACGATCGCCCCAAAAAAAGCCCGAAGCAGTTGGGGGACGCGGATGAATACAAATGAAAAGGCGAACGCGCCAGCCAGGGGAATATCCCGATGGCAGCGGCGAGACAGCCCCGTAAAGTTTGCCGTCGCTAGGGGCGGCATGGAGGACGGAGACTGTGTTGATGGAGACAAGATGGGCCCCGGAAGAGGGCCAGGACGCCGGTGTCATGGCTGGCGTCGACCTTTCGCAATTCAGCGCGCTGATGGCGCGCGTGTACCAGGGGCCGCTGGAAACGGTGCCATGGTCTGGGGCGCTCGAACTGGTGCGCCAGCATCTGGACGCAGCCTATGCCACGCTGATCCTGCGCTCGCCTTCGAGCGACCGGCGCGGGTTGATGGTGCACGCATCGGAGAGCGGCATACCCGATGAGTCATCGTATAACGACTATTACTATTCGCTCGATCCCTTTGTCGGCCTGCCGGCGGACCGTGTCGTGACCGTGGACGAGGTGTTCGGCGAGACCGGCTGGCTCTCGAGCGAGCTGTACAAGCAATTCCTGAAGCCCAGTGACGTGCGCTATATCATGGGCGCCGACCTGCGCACCGAGTCGGGCGTGGAGTGCCGTTTCCGCGTATGCCGCAAGCACGCCGGCACGCAGTTCACGGCGCGCGACAAGGCGTTTTGCGCGCTGCTGCTGCCGCATCTTCGCCGCGCGGTGGAGCTGCATTCGCGTCTGGACGTGGTGGAGTCGGAGCGCACGCTCTATGCGAGCGCCATCGACCGCATGCTGGTGGGCATGGTCACGCTCGACGAGAGCGGGGCGATCATGAACACCAATAGCGTCGCCGATGAAATCCTCGCGGAAAGCGACGGCCTGCGCATTTCGAAGGGGGCCGTCGAGGCGATGGACAGCCAGGAGAACCGCACGCTGCAGCGGCTGATCCGCCACGCGATGATGGGCCACTTCGGCACCGCCGGCCCGCTGGTGGAGGCCATGCCCGTGACGCGCAGCGGCGACCGGCCGAAGCTCGGCGTGCTGGTGCGCACCGTGCCGCTTTCGGAGTGGTCGGAGGACAATCGCCGCCGGCCCGCGACCGTGCTGTTCCTGCGCGATCCGGACCGCAAGTCGCAGCGCTCGCAGGAAATCGTGCGCAAGCTGTTCGATCTCACGCCTGCCGAGACCTCGCTCGCGCTGCTGCTGACCAATGGCCCTACGCTGGAAGAGGCAGCAGAAGAACTGGGCATCAGCAAGAACACGGCGCGCGCGCATCTACGCTCGATTTTCTCGAAGACGGGCGTGACGCGGCAGGCGACGCTCGTGCGCATTCTGCTTGGCAGCGTGGTGCCGCTGGGTTGAAGGGCGCGCGCGCTTTGTGGCGCTTTCTTCGTACTTCAAAGCGCCTGATGTTGTCTATCGTTGGTAAGTAAAGGGCGGCCTCATGCAGGCTGCCCTTTTGCATTTCACGGCCGGTTCTTTTGCGTGAGCACGAGCAGCGCGCCGTTGCGGTCCTCCAGTACTGCGCGCAATTCGTGCGGACCCTGCTGCACGGGTGCTCGCACGCTGGCGCCCGTGGCCACTACGCGCTCCATGGCCGCATAGAGATCGTCATCCTCTGCAATCCGAAACGTTAGCGCGGGACGATCGACAATGCGCTCGTCGCCGGCTACCAGCGCGATCGTGAGCGGACCGCCCTCCAGCGCGCAATACCGCTCGCCGTCGCGCATTTTCACCGTGAGCCCAAGCCCGTCGACGAAGAACGGCAGCGCCGTCTCGATCGCGTCCACCGGGTACAGCATCATCGAAGCCTTCATTGCATTTTCCCCTTGAGTTGGTCTGGCGCGGCTGTGCCATGTGGGGATGCTAGCGCGCGTATGGGCGCGCGCCATGTCCGATTGGACTAGGGGTGTGCCTAAACCTCCGCTAATCCAAACAGACGATGCATCGCTTGCCTTGCGCACAGAAACTTCATCTCGTGGACCGTCACGATCACACCTGCGGCGGCAGCGCGGCACCCGCCGCCCCCGTCCGACAAACAAGGAGACAGCTGCGATGAAGTTTTCCCTGATTTACGAAGCCCAGACGACCGATGCCTCCCGCGAAGGCGACCACCGCATCTTCAAGGAGACCGTCGAGCAGGCACTGCTCGCCGAGCAGATGGGCTTCGATACCGTCTGGTGCGTCGAGCACACCTCGCTCACCAACTATGCGCACATGAGCGCGCCGGAAACGTTCCTCGCCTATCTCGCGGGCCGCACCACGCGCATCGGTCTCGGCCATGGCGTTGTCTGCCTGCCCCCCGCGATGAATCACCCGATCAAGGTGGCCGAGCGCGTTGCGCTGCTCGACATTCTTTCGCAGGGCCGCGTGCACTTCGGCGTGGGCAAGGGCGGCAGCCAGCAGGAAGCGGGCGCATTCGGCTATGACCTGGGCGAGTTGCAGCCGATGATCGACGAGTCGATGTATCTCGTGCCCAAGATGTTCGTGCAGGAAGAGATCGAGCACGACGGCAAATACATCAAGATTCCTAAGCGTCCGATTCACCCGAAGCCGTATCAGGATCCGCATCCGCCCATGTACATGGCCTGCACCAACAGCGACGCCCTGACGCGCGCTGGCCAGCGCGGTCTTGGCGCGCTCGTGCTCGGCTTCGGCGGCCCCGACGAAGTGGCGAAGAAGAACGCACTCTATCGCCAGGCATACAGCACGCGCAAGGCCGAGGACCAGGTGGGCTTCCGCCCGACCGAGCACCTCGCCGCGCTGTGCCCGGCTATCGTGATGGGCGACGGCCAGCAGGCCCGCAAGATCGGCATTCGCGGCCAGCGCTATTTCATGGAGTCGCTCGCGTACTGGTACACGGGCGGCGAGCGTCCGGACCCGTCGAAGTGGGGCGACGACCTCGTGCAAGCCGATAGCGGCCAGATGGTGATCCGCTCGCGCTTCGCTTCGGAAGAAGTGGTGGTGGACTTCAGCGACCCCGCGCTCTCGATGATGAACCCCAACCACGCGTACGGCACGGTGGACGATTGCATCGGCTACGTAGGACGCCTGATGGAAGCGGGCGTGGACGAAGTGCTGTTCCTCGTCCAGATGGGCACGGTGCCGCATGAAGCTTCGATGGAATCGATCCGCAATATCGGCGAGCACGTGATTCCGTACTTCAGCCGCGTCAAGGCGCGCGCCGCCGCCTGATCCAGGCGCAAGCGCACACGCGCCCCGCCCGGCGCAGGTCGTGATGCAAGTTGCGACAGGCCGCGACTGAAAAGCGGCCAGCCGGGCTCGGGCGCCCCAGCAGATCGAATCGACGACGAACCACCGTGGCGCACGGCGCCACCGAAGAAGACATAGGAGACAGCGGTGCACCGAGACCACGAATCGAATGCCCTTGCGGCGGAACTGATCGCACGCGCCCACGCGCTCGCCCCCATGCTGGCCGAGCGCGGCGACGCGGCGGAGGCCGCGGGCCGCATCCCGGCGCAGACCATTGCCGACATGCAGGCGGCGGGCTTCTTCAAGGTGCTCCAGCCGAAGCGCTACGGCGGCTATGAACTGGAGCCGCAAACGTTCTTCGAAATCCAGATGGCGCTCGCGCGCGGCTGCATGGCCACGGCATGGGTGTACGGCGTGGTGGGCGTGCACAACTGGCAACTCGCGCTGTTCGACGAGCGCGCGCAGCAGGATGTCTGGGGCAAGGACCCGGCCACGCTCATCGCTTCCACGTATATGCCGGTAGGCAAGGTTACGCCGGTGGAAGGTGGCTTCCGGCTCTCGGGCCACTGGAAATTCTCCAGCGGCAGCGAACTGTGCGAGTGGGTGTTCCTCGGCGCGCTCGTGCCGCCGGCGCGCGCGGGCGAGCCTCCCGAATACCGCACCTTCCTGCTGCCGAAGTCCGACTACAAGATCGAGCGCGACTGGGACGTGTTGGGCCTGCGCGCGACGGGCAGCCACGACATCGTGGTGAACGACGTGTTTGTGCCTGAATACCGCACGCACAAGGCCGTGGACGGCATGATGGGCACGAGCCCGGGTCTCGCGTTGAACGATGCGCCGCTGTTCCGTTTGCCGTTCGCGCAGATCTTCGTGCGCGCGGTTTGCACGGCGTGCATCGGCGCGCTGCAAGGGGCAGTCGACGACTTCCGCGCCTACGCGACCAACCGCGTGAGCGCCAATAGCGGCGCAAAGACCGCCGACGACACCGGCGCCCAAAGCGCCTGCGCGAACGCGGCTGTTGCCATCGACGAAATGCAGGTGCTGTTGCGCCGCAACTTCGATGAACTGCTCGCTGGGGTGCAGGGTGGCCCCGAAGTATCGATCGAGCGGCGCGTGCATTTCCGCTATCAGTCGGCGCAGGTGGCGGAGCGCTGCGCGCAGGCGGCCAATGCGCTGCTGCGCTACGCGGGCGGCAACGGCATTTACCGGCGCAACCCGCTCGTGCGGCGCTTTCTCGACCTGCACGCGGCGCGCGCGCACTACGCCAACAATCTCGACCGCTTCGGCCAAAACCTCGGCGCGGTGATGCTCGGTCGCACCAACACCGACTTTTTTATCTGAGGCGGCGCTCATGAACGATCGGTCCACGGAAACTGAAACGTTCGATGTGCTGATCGTCGGTTCTGGCGCGGGCGGCATGCTCGCCGCGTGCCGCGCCGCCGATCTCGGCCTCTCGGTGCTGGTGCTCGAAAAGAGCCCGCATTACGGCGGCACGTCGGCGGTGTCGGGCGGCGGCATCTGGGTGCCGTGCAATCACCATATCGCTGAGGAAGGCGGCATGGATACGCGCGAGGCCGCCCGCATCTATATGGAAGCGTGCACGCAGGGCGCGGCAACCAACGGGCGTCTCGACGCCTATCTCGACACTGCGCCCGAGATGCTGCGCTATCTGGAGGCGCGCACGCCTGTGCGCTACCAGTCGCTTTCGCGCTATGCCGACTACTTCCAGAGCCAGCCCGGCGCGATGCCCGGTTATCGCGCGCTCGATCCGCTGCCGTTCGACGGCGGGCGTCTGGGTGCCGAACTCGCGCGGCTGCGTCCGCCTTCGCCCGGCACGCTGATCGGCGGTCGCGTGGCGGTGACCTCCAAAGAGGCGCACACGCTGCTCGCGAAGGAGCGCGGCTTTATCACGCTCGCGCTGCGCGAATTCGGGCGCTACTGGTTCGATATCGGCGCGCGACTACGCTCGCGGCGCGACCGGCGGCTCACGCTCGGTAATGCGCTCGTGGGCGGCCTGCGTTACGCGCTGCTCGAACGCAAGGTGCCGCTGTGGCTTTCCACGCCCATGCGCGAGCTGATCGAGGAGAACGGCCGCATTACGGGCGTGGTGGCCGAGCACCGGGGCAAGACGGTGCGCCTGCTTGCGCGGCGCGGCGTGATTCTCGCGGCGGGCGGCTTCGAGCGCAATCAGGCGATGCGCGAGCGCTATCTGCCGCAGCCCACTGAGACGCAATGGAGCGCAACGCCGCCGTACAACACCGGCGATGCCATCGTGGCCGGCGAACAGGCGGGTGGCGCGCTCGCGCTCATGGAACACGTTTGGGGCGCACCCACGGTGCGCGTGGAAGGCGAGGAAAAGCAGCGTGCGCTGTTCGTGGAGCGCAACCTGCCCGGCTGCGTGATCGTCAACGCGCTCGGGCGGCGCTTCGTCAACGAGGCCGCCCCGTACTCGGAGTTCGTGCCCGCGATGTACCGCGATCACGCGGCAACAGGCGCGAGCGTGCCCGCGTGGATGATCTTCGACGCGCGCTTTCGCAAGCACTACCCGTGCGGCCCGATCATGCCCGCATCGATGATGCCGGACTCGCGCATTCCCGCCGCGTTTCGCTCGATTCTGCAGCGCGCGGATTCGCTCGATGCGCTGGCCGCGCAAATCGGCGTGGATGCGGCCGGCCTGCGCGAGACCGTCGTGCGCATGAACGGTTACGCGGCAAGCGGCGTGGACGAGGAATTCGGCAAGGGCGGCAATGTGTTCGATACCTACTATGGCGACCCGTCGGTGCAGCCGAACCCGTGCCTCGCGCCGATCGGCGAAGCGCCGTTCTACGCGGTGCGCATCGATGCGGGCGACATCGGCACGAAGGGCGGCCTGCTCACCGACGCCGACGCGCGCGTGCTGCGCGCCGATGGCAGCGCCATCGCGGGCCTCTATGCCATCGGCAACACGAGCGCCTCGATGATGGGCGCGAGCTATCCCGGCGCGGGATCGACGCTCGGGCCAGCGATGACCTTCGGCTACCGCGCCGCCAATGACCTCGCTGAACCAAAAAATTCGGTATCCGTATCAAACGACCACCAAGACGAGCTTCGTGGAGTCACACAATGAGCGAACTTTCCCTGGAACCGCTGCGCGCGGACATGCTGCAAGCGATGCGCCGCCTCGCGCGTTCGGTCACCGTCATCAGCTGCTGTGACGGCGAGCGCCGCTATTCGATGTCGGCCACGGCCGTGGATTCGCTGTCGACCGAGCCGCCTTCGCTGCTCATCTGCATCAACCGCGCTTCGTCGATTTATCCGCCGCTCGCGGCGGGTGCGGACTTCTGCGTGAACCTGCTGGCGGCGCAGCAGCAGGGCATCGCCATCGATTGCAGCGGGCGCCTGAAAGGCGAGGAGCGCTTCTCCACCGGCAACTGGCAGCGTTGCGCCGATGGCGTGCCTTATCTGCACGGCGCGCAGGCCAATCTCGTGTGTCGCCAGGATGGCCGCTTCGACTACGGCACGCATACGGTGTTCATCGGCCGGTTGCTCGAAGTGAAGCTGAGCGGCGATATCGATCCGCTTGTGTACGTGGATGGCGCTTACACCACGGCCCCCACGGCGGCGGCTTCCGCCGCGCTCGCACGTTGCGCCACCGTATGAACGCGCGCGGTGCCCACGCCATGAACGACGCGAACACGCACGCCCACGCAGGCGCGAGCGCGACGCCCGTGGAGCCTCCGCTCGTCGTCGCCGATGCAGCGGCGCACCGCTGGGACGACGCTTGCGGCGTGCTGATTGCCGGTTTTGGCGCGGCGGGCGCGTGCGCCGCGCTGGAGGCGGCGCAGGCCGGTGCGCGCGTGCGCATCGTCGAGCGCTTCGAGGGCGGCGGCGCGAGCGCAAAGAGCGGCGGCGTGGTCTATGCGGGCGGCGGCACGACCTACCAGCGGGAGGCCGGCTATGCGGACACGCCCGAGGCGATGGCCGCCTACCTGCAAGGCGAGGTGGGCGACGCGGTTTCGCCGGACGCGCTCGAACGCTTTTGCAACGGCAGCGTTGCGCAGCTCGCGTGGCTCGAACGCCAGGGCGTGCGCTTCGGCTCGACAATGCCCGCGCGCAAAACGTCCTATCCGCCCGAGCGCGCGTTTCTCTATTACTCGGGCAATGAGGCCGTGGGCGACGCGCCCGTCGTGCCGCCCGCGCCACGCGGGCATCGCACGAAGGGGCGCGGCATGTCGGGGCGCGTGCTGTTCGACACGCTGCGCCGCGCCGTGCAGGCCGAGCCCAATGTCGAGATCGTGCGCCAAGCGGGCGTGCGCAGGCTCATCGTCGATACAACCGGCAAGGTGATCGGCGCGCAGGTCTGGCGCGTGGAGCCGGGCCGCGCGCAGCGCCAGCACGCGCGCCTCGCCCGCTGGGCCGACAAGTTGCACAACGGCCTGCCCGCGCTGGCCGACCGCCTGCGCGCAGCATTGCTTCGGCTGGAATTGCGCGCGAGCCGTGCGCTCGATATCCGTGCCGACGCGGTGGTGCTCGCCACGGGCGGCTTCATTTTCAACCGCGAAATGGTCGCGCAGCACGCGCCGCGCTATCTCTCCACCTGGCGTCTTGGCACCACTGGCTGTGACGGCTCGGGCATTCGCCTGGGTCTTTCGGCGGGCGGCATCGCGGACGGCATGGAGCGCGTCTCCGCGTGGCGCTTCATCAACCCCCCGTTCGCGTGGGCGCGCGGCTGCGTGGTGGACGCGCGCGGCGAGCGCTTCTGCAACGAAGAGGTCTACGGTGCAAAGCTTGGCCATGAAATGTGCGAGACGCGCGACGGACGCGCCTGGCTGATCCTCGACGCCGCGCTCGTGCGCGAGGCCTTGCGCGAGTGCGTGCGTGGCCGCTTGTGGGCGTTCCAGAGCGTGCCCGCGCTGATGCTCATGCTGGGCGGACGCAAGCGCGCGGCTACCGTTGCGCAGCTAGCCGAGCAGATCGGCGCCGACGCCGCCACGCTCGAACGCTCGCTGGCCGCGTATCGCGCCGCCGCGCGGGAAGGACGCGATGCGGCCTTCGGCAAATCCGCCGCGGTGCTCGCGCCGCTCGATCAAGCGCCGTTCTATGCGCTCGACATATCGGCGGCGAGCCGCACGTTTCCGTGCCCCGCGATCACGCTGGGTGGCCTGCGCGTGGACGAAACCACCAACGCCGTGCTGCGCGCCGAAGGCGGCGTCGTCGAAGGGCTTTACGCAGTGGGGCGCGCCGCGCGCGGCCTCGCTTCGAATCACTACGTGAGCGGCCTCTCGCTCGCGGACTGCATCTGGTCGGGTCGCCAGGCGGGACGCGCGGCAGCGCGCGAAACACCGGCCGCACGCGAGCGGACACTCAATTATCAGGATGCCGAACGTAATGCATCCGCGATTAAAACAGAAAGCGCGAAAGTCATTCCGCTTTATCCACTGACTCACTGACGAAGAGAGAGAACGAAGATGGGAGACAGACTCAAGGGCAAGATCGCCGTGATCACGGGCGCCGCTAGCGGCGTAGGCAAGTGCGATGCGCTGCTGTTCGCCGCCGAAGGCGCGCGTGTCGTGCTCACCGACGTGAACGAGGAAGCGGGCCGCGCCGTGGCCGCGCAGATCGGCGATGCGGCGCTGTTCGTGCGCCACGACATCGCCTCGGAATCGGGCTGGAACGACGTGTTCGGCGCCGCGCAAAAGCAGTTCGGGGCGCCCAACGTGCTCGTGAACAATGCGGCCATCCTGCAACTCGGCAGCATCGAAGATGCCACGCTCGAACAATGGCGGCGCGTGCTGCGCATCAACGCAGAAGGCTACTTCCTTGGCTGCCAGGCCGCGGTGCGTGCGATGAAGGAGAAGGGCGGCTCGATCGTCAATATGTCTTCGGTGGCGGCGCTGGGCGGTCTGGGCGCGTTCTGCGCTTACTCGGCGAGTAAGGGCGCGGTCACGGCCATGACGCGCTCGATCGCCGCGCACTGCAAGCAGCAGGGGTACAAGATTCGCGCGAATACCATTCATCCAGACGGCATTCTCACGCCCATGACCGAGCCGTTCTTCGGCTCGGCAGAAGCGGGGCGCTCGCAGATCACCGAATCGGTCGACCCGCGCGCGCGCATGTGCCTGCCCGAAGACATCGCGCAACTCGTGCTGTTCCTCGCCTCCGATGAATCGCGCTTCATCAACGGCAGCGAGTACCGCATCGACAATGCGCAGATGATCATGGGCGTTGCCTGAGGTAATCCATCATGACCGAAGCGCGTTTTCATCGGCTGCGGGTAGCCGACGTGATAGCCGAAAGCGCCGATGCGCGCTCGTTCGTGTTCGAACTGCCCGTAGCGCTGGCCGACGCATTCGCATACCGGCCCGGGCAGTTCCTGACGCTGCGCCTGCCGGCCGAGCAGGCGCCGTTGCAGCGCTGCTACTCGCTGTCGAGCGCACCAGGCGTGGACACGGCCCCGAAGATCACGGTCAAGCGCGTGCGCGAGGGCCGTGCCTCCAACTGGCTGTGCGACAGCGTGCGCCCCGGCGACGAACTCGACGTGATGACGCCTGCGGGCGTCTTCACGCCGCGCTCGCTCGACGACGACCTGCTGCTGTTCGCGGCCGGCAGCGGCATCACGCCGGTGCTCTCGATTCTCAAGGCGGCGCTGGTGGGCGGGCGCGGCATGCTCACGCTGATCTATGCGAACCGCGACGAATCCGTGGTGATATTCGGCGCGGCGCTGCGCGAACTCGCGCAACGGCATCCCGGCAGGCTGCGCGTGATTCACTGGCTCGACAGCGTGCAGGGCGTGCCGCAACAGCGCCACCTGGAAGAACTGGCGCGGCCGTGGAGTCGTCAGGAATGCTTTATTTGCGGCCCGGCGCTTTTCATGGAAAGCGCACTGGGCGCGATGCTCGCACTCGGGCTGCCGCGCGCGAAGATTCATGTCGAGCGTTTTGCTTCGCTGCCGGACCGGCCCGCGCAGACGGAACCGTCCGCGCGCACCAAGCCGCCGGCGCAAAGTCTTGAACGTGATGCTACGAAAGGCGGGGCCGAAAGCGCCCCGCAAACCGCGCGCATCGTAACGCAACTCGACGGCGCCAGCGCGCAATTCACTTGCGAGCCCAACGAGACGCTGCTCGACGCGATGGAGCGCGCGGGTCTCTCGCCGCCCAGTTCGTGCCGCAGCGGCTTGTGCGGCGCGTGCATGTGCCGCGTGGAGGCGGGCAGCGTAACGCTGGCCGAGAACGGCGTGCTCGACGACGAGGAGCGCGCTGCTGGCTGGACGCTCGCGTGCAGCGCGACGCCGGCGAGCGCCGAGCTGCGCATCGTCTTTCCCGACTAGGCGCCGCGCGTGCACGCCGTGCATGCGAGGTGCCTGACCCTCAGCGCTGCCGCAACGCGTGCTCTCGTGGACGCACGCAGCGACGGCGCATGTATTTCCGGAGTCCTTAAATGACGCCCGACCCGACGACGCTCCACGAAACCCTGACCACCCCCGCGCTGATCGCACGCGGCGCGGCGCGCTACGGCGCGCGCATTGCGATCGAAACGCCCGAACGCAGCCTGAGCTACGCCGAACTCGACGCCGCGCGCATGGAAGCGGCGCGCGCGCTGATGGCCTGCGGCATCGAAGCTGGCGAGCGCGTCGCCATCTGGGCGCCCAATCTGGCCGAATGGATCGTTGCCGCGCTCGCGATTCAAAGCGTGGGCGCAGCGCTCGTGCCCGTGAACACGCGCATGAAAGGCCTCGAAGCAGGCGCGATTCTCGCGGACAGTGGCGCGCGCGTGCTGTTCAGTTGCGGCGCGTTCCTTGGCGAGGATTATCCGGCGATGCTTGCGCCGCACCGGCCCGCCACGCTTGAACGCGTAATCGTGTTCGGCGGCGCGTCGCATGCCGATGGCCGCGACGAAAGCTGGCAGCAGTTTCTCGCGCGCGCCTCGCAAACGCCGCTTGAAGCATTTCGCGAGCGCGAAGCGCAAGTGGGCCCCAACACGCTGATGGACGTGATGTTCACCTCGGGTACCACGGGCCGCCCGAAGGGCGTGATGACCGCACATGGCCAGAACGTGCGCGCGGCGTACGGATGGGCCGAGATCGCGACGCTGCGCGAGGGCGACCGCTATCTGATCGTGAGCCCGTTCTTTCACGCGTTCGGATACAAGGCGGGCTGGCTCGCGGCGCTCACGAGCGGCGCGACGGTGCTGCCGCATCTCGTGTTCGATCCGAAGCTGGTGCTCGAGCGAGTCGTGCGCGAGCGCGTTTCCGTGCTGCCCGGGCCGCCCACGCTCTATCACGCGCTGCTCCAAACGCCGGGGCTCGCGGGTCTCGATCTTTCTTCGCTGCGCGTGGCGGTGACGGGCGCAGCCGCCATTGCGCCCAGCCTCGTCGAGCGCATGCGCGCGGAGCTGAACTTCGAAACTGTCCTCACGGGGTACGGGCTCACCGAGTCGTGCGGCTTCGCCACGCTGTGCCGCCATGGCGACGACGCCGTGACAGTGGCGCAGACCTCGGGCCGCGCGATGCCGGGCATGGAGTTGCGCATCGCCGACGCGGATGGGGAGCCGCTTGCCGCTGGCGAGACCGGCGAAGTCTGGGTGCGTGGCTATAACGTGATGCGCGGCTATCTGAACGATGCGGCGGCCACGGCGCAAGCGGTCGATGCACAGGGTTGGCTTCACACGGGCGACCTTGGCACGCTGGACGAGCGTGGCTACCTGCGCGTAACCGACCGCATCAAGGACATGTTCATCGTGGGCGGATTCAATTGCTATCCGGCTGAGATCGAGCGGTTGTTCGCGGCGCACGAAGCCGTGGCGCAGATTGCCGTGGTGGGGATGCCCGATGAGCGCCTGGGGGAGGTCGGGCATGCGTATGTCGTGCTGCGTGCGGGCGCTCGGACGGATGCGGCGGCGCTTACCGAATGGGCGCGCAGGAATATGGCGAACTACAAGGTGCCTCGGCGCATTGAGATTGTTGAAGCGTTGCCCGTGAGTGCGGCGGGGAAGGTACTGAAGTATCGGTTGCGGGAGGGAGTGGCGGCTTAGGGCGAACCTCGGACAGAGGCTACGACCACGACAAATATCGACGTCCACTGCATGCCGCCGGCATTGCAACCGAAATCGCTCGACGTGGTCAGCCTCATGGTAGTGGGCTAGGCAAAACACGCTGGGTTGTTGAGCGGACCATCTCGTGGCTTCACAACTTCCGCCGACTGCGCATCCGCTTCGAACAGCTCGCTTCTATCCACGAGGCTTTCCTCAGAATCGCCTGCTGCATCATATGCTGGCGACACCTGCAAAAGTCATTCTGTTAACACCTCTAAGCCCGCTCTCGAGCGGACAGCGCGCACTTACTTGATAAGTCCCTTCTGTCTTCGATAGACGTCGGTAGGCAGGCCGCCCCATCCCCAGTTTTCCGTTGGCACTTCTTCGATGACGACGAACGTCGCCTCCAGCGGTTTGTTCAGAACGTCAAGCAGGAGCTGGCTCACACCCTTGATGAGCAGGGCCTTTTCTTCCGCCGTGACGGAATCCGTGCCGGGCCGCGTGCCCTCGCGTGTAACCTGAATTGTGACGATCGGCATTTTGCTTTCCTTAATGGTGGTCGTGGCAGGGAGTGCCGGCGAGCGGCGCTCCCCCTCGGCCCGGTGGGGCCACGTGGCGCGCAGTGCACCTTAGTGGCCGGCGACCTGGCCGCCGTCGACGTGGAGGATTTCGCCCGTCACGAAGGGCGCCGAGTCCAGATAGAGGATGGCGTTCACGATGTCGCTCATCTCGCCCATATGCCCCATCGGATGCAGCGCGCCGAGCCGGCGTGAGTTTCGGGCGCGTGCATCGGCGACTTGATGATGCCCGGCGAGACCGCGTTGGCGCGAATGCCGCGCTTCGCATATTCGATCGCCAGCGAGCGCGTTGCAGCGGCGAGACCGCCCTTGCTCAGCGAGGCCAGCACTGAAGGGACGCCGTCGATCGCGTGATCGACGAGCGTCGTCGTGATTGTGACGACGTGGCCGCTCTCATGCTTTTCCATCTCTGCAATGGCGAGCTGCGTGACATGGAAGAAACCGTCGAGGTTGGTGGCCTTGATCGCCGCGTAGTCTTCCACGGTGTATTGCGTGAACGGCTTCGCGATGAAAATGCCCGCGTTGTTGATCAGCGTATCGACGCGGCCAAAGCGAGAGACGGCCGTTTCGATGACGCGGCGCGCCGTGGCCGAGTCGGCGATATCGCGAGCCACTGCGACGAGATCGCTATCGTCAGTCTGTTTGATGTTGCGCGACGTCGCGACCACCTTGTGGCCGAGTGCGCGGAATGCCTTCGCGGTTTCGGCGCCAATGCCTTGCGATGCGCCGGTGATCACGATGACTTTGGGGGCTTGACTCGTATGAACCTCGAAGTAAGTTGGACTCTGTTTCTGATCGGGCTTGCTGCTCCGATGACGATCAATTTACGCATCCACGCCGCCCGTTTGAATGCAGGACGCGGACAAAAAGTTGTGAGTCGCAGGAACAAATGAGAGCAAGCGGCGGGCGACGGCGCACGGCGGAAAAGGTTATGCGAATGGTGTTTGAGACGATTTGGATAACTGAGTAATTTTGGCAGGCCTTACCGCGTGATCCATCACACGCGGTTGTCTGCGAAGCTCAGGAGGCTTGCATGCGCGGATCGTGGTCGAATTCAAGCCTGATCCCCCCCGGCTCGTACACCATGGTATGGCGTTTCGGCCCCGGCCCGAGGTTTTCCGGGGCAAATTCGATTTGCACGCCGGGCCAGGCGGACACGCGCGAAAAGATATCGTTGAGTGCTTCTTCGCTGACTACCCGTAAGGCAAGATGATGCAGGCCCACATGGGTCTTGCGGTCGAACTCGACCAGGCGGCTCGGATCGGTCACTTGCCAGAGGGTCAACATGACGTGACCGTCCGAAACGAACGCCGCCGGATAACTGGGTCTTTCGCCAACCTGTTTCCAGCCCAGGCAATTCACGAAGAAGTCACGCGTGACATTCAGGTCGCGCACAGTCAGTCCGACATGATCGATGCCCAGTGTAAGCGGTTTGTCAGTCATGCTTCGATTCTCCTGAGTAAAGAGTGCGTCGATCCTGCGTTCCACACTTCACGGATCAAAACGCTGCCGAAACAATATAGCTGTGAAGATCGGCGTCGATTGTCCCTTGCCGGTCACATCACTTTTTACGCGGTGTATCGCGTCGCGCGCAGAAGGCGGTTGGGCGTTGCATCGGGGCGGGCGCCGACCCCTCTCATGTGATCTCGGAAACTTCCTTGCATACATCTGCAATGTCAGATATAGTGAAAATCAGATATCTAGAAGAGCAATCGATGAACGATCCCGTCAATGAAGATTTCGAGCGCACGCAGAAGCTGGTGTTCGTGCTCGGTCAGGCGCACCACCTGATGGCCACCGAACTCAGGGCAGGACTCAAGGACGTGGGTCTGAACCTGCAGGAGCGCGGCATTCTGCTGACGCTGGCCGGCGGGAGCGCCAAAGCGCCAGCGGCGCTGGCGAAGCTGCTTGGCGTCCACCCGGCCCGGATGACCCGCGTGCGGGACAAGCTCGAAACCAGCGGGTTCGTGGAGCGCGCGCAATGGCACGGACCGGCGCCTCGTGGACGTTTCGTTGACGCGGGAGGGCCGCGCGGTCGCAGCCCGCAACGCAAACGTTGCCCCTGGCGCCTGGAGCGAGCGGCTCTCGCACTTTTCGAAGTCTGACTTCGACGCGTTGAGCACGCTGCTTTCGAGACTGCTCCATGGCTAGGGGCTTTTTTTTTGCCCAATTATCAGACATGTCAGATAGCGGCCCGTGCTCGACGGGACATTCGCACCCAGACGAGAGAACCTAACATGAATCCATCGACCAACCCAGGCGGGCCAGCCCAGCTGACTGGCGCGAAGTTCGCGCTCGGCACCTTCGCCGTGGCGCTCGCCACCTTTATGAACGTGCTGGATTCGTCGATTGCAAACGTCGCGATTCCCACGCTCTCCGGCAACCTCGGCGTATCGATCGACGAAGGCACGTGGGTCATCACGCTGTTTGCCGCCGCCAATGCGGTGTCCATTCCGTTGACCGGGTGGCTGACGCAGCGCGTGGGCCAGGTCAAGCTGTTCGTCTGGGCGATTCTGTTGTTCGTGCTTTCGTCGGCGGCCTGCGGTATGGCCCCGAACCTGCTGACGCTGCTCGTCGCCCGTATCGTTCAGGGCGCCGTGGCGGGGCCGCTGGTGCCGTTGTCGCAAGCCTTGCTGCTCGCCTCCTTCCCCAAGGAAAAGAGTTCGAATGCGCTGGCGCTGTGGGCGATGACCGCGACTGTCGGACCGATCGCGGGCCCGGCGCTCGGCGGCTGGATCACCGACAGCTACAGCTGGTCGTGGATCTTCTATATCAACGTGCCGGTCGGCCTCTTCGCCGCCGGCGTGATCTGGGCGATCTACCGCGACCGCGAGTCGGCGGCACGCAAGCTGCCCATCGACAAGGTCGGGCTGATCTCGCTCATCGCGTGGGTTGCCCCGCTGCAGATCATGCTCGACAAGGGCAAGGATCTCGACTGGTTCAGCTCGCCAGTCATCTGGGTGCTCACCATCGTCGCCGCGGTCAGCTTCGCGTTCTTCCTGATCTGGGAATTGACTGAGGAAAAGCCGATCGTCAACCTGCGGCTGTTCACCAAACGCAACTTCCTCGGCGGCACGATTGCGATTTCCGTCGCGTATGCGATCTTCTTTGCAAACCTCGTTATCCTGCCGCAGTGGATTCAGGGCTTTCTCGGCTACCGCGCGGTGGATGCGGGCCTCGTCACCGCGCCGCTGGGCATCTTCGCCGTGATCCTCGCCCCAGTAATGGGCAAGGTCATGCCGCGCTCCGACCTGCGGGTGCTCGCCACGCTGGCGTTCGTGGGCTTCGCCGCCGTGTTCTTCATGCGCTCGAACTATACGACCGGCGTGGATGCGTGGGCGCTGATTCTGCCGACGCTGCTGCAAGGCATTCCCACGGCGCTGTTCTTCACACCGCTTACCGGCATCATCTTGTCGGGTCTGCGGCCCGACGAGATTCCGGCTGCCGCGGGCCTATCCAACTTCGTGCGCATTTTCGCCGGCGCCGTGGGCACGTCGCTTATGAGCAACGCCTGGAACGACCGCACGATCCTCCATCACGCCCGGCTTGCCGAGCAAACGAGCGTGGAGAATCCGGCTTTCACCGGAGCCATTGCGCACCTGCAGGCGACGCTGGGCGGCGGCATTCCCAAGGCCACGGCCTTTTACGCGAACTCGCTCAACGCACAAGCCACAATGCTGGGGTTGAACGACATCTTCTGGATATCGGCGGTGATCTTTGTCGTCATCATCCCGCTGATCTGGTTGACGAGGCCGCTCAAGGGCGCTGGCGCGGGCGCGGCAGGCGCTGGCGGACACTGAATTCTGCAGTTGACTCCGGTCCGGAGGGCAGGTGAGCCCCGCCTGTTTCTTCTTGACAATATCTGACAATGCAGATATTGTGACGTTCAACACGGAGGATGTCTCGATGGACCACTACACAGCGAGAAATTTCATGCTCACGGAAAGTGTCGGTTTCAGGATCGTCAAGGCGCGCAATCTGGTCGTCGCGGAGATGGACGCGGCGCTCAGAGACCTCGATATCACGGGCCAGCAAATGGGCATTCTGCTTTCGTTGAAGCAGGGTGTGGCCACCACGCCGTTCGAACTGTCGAAACTGCTCGGCATCGATACGGGCCTCATGACGCGGATGCTGGACAAGCTGGAATCGAAAGGGCTGCTGGAACGTTCCCGCGACGCAGACGACCGTCGCGTGGTCAATCTGAACCTCACTGCAAAGGGACTGGAAACGGCGGAGCAGATTCCGGAAGTCGCACCGCACGTGTTGAACGCACGCTTGCGCAAATTCACCAAGGCGGAGTTTGCCGAACTGAACCGCCTGCTTCGCAAGTTCACGGACGACTGAACGGTGCGGCCGTGGTGCCGTGCTTTTTTTCGACCATTAATCTGATATGTCAGAAAATGAAATCGCAGACTTCTAAAGCAAGCATCGGTGTCCATACGCTGAAGCTGGGTGTATCGGCGATCGCATTGGCCACGCTGGCGGCTTGCGCCAACTACGCGGGCATCCACAGCGACAAGCAGATGGCCCAGCCGCAACAGTACGAGACGGCGCAGAGCCTGCCGCAAGAGCAGGGGCACTGGCCGTCCGCCGATTGGGTCGACCAGTTCGGCGACGCGCAGCTGAAGGCGCTGATTGCGGAAGCGCTGCAGGGCAGCCCTACGGTCAAGCAGGCCAAAGCGCGCGTCGCTCAGGCGCAGGCCTATAGCGAAACCGCAAAGGCAGGCACGCTGCCGCGCGTGGATGCGAGCTACACGCTCACACGCCAGCAGTACAGCAGCACGGCGCTGATTCCGCCGCCGTATGCCGGCTCGTGGCAGACCGAAAACAAGGGCCTGCTCACGGCTTCCTACGATCTCGACCTGTGGGGGAAGAATCGCGAGGCGCTGCGCGCGGCCGTTTCGGAGACAGCAGCGGCAGAAGCCGACGAGGAAGTGGTCAAGCTCACGCTGGATACCTCGATCGCGCGTACCTACAACCAGCTGGCGCGGCTCTACGCCTTGCGCGACATCGCGCAGGAAGAAGTCGCGCGCCGCGAGCAGATCGACCGCATCACGGCGGGCCGCATCGCAACGGGCCTCGACACGCAGGTGGAACGCAAGACCGCGCAGGCGAACCTGGCGACAAGCCGCTCGCGGGTGAGCGCGCTCGACGGCAGCATTCTCACGACGCGCTACCAGTTGGCCGCGCTGATGGGCAAGGGCCCCGACCGCGGACTCGCGATCACGCGCCCGACGCTCAGCGCGGGCGACGAGGTGCGTTTGCCGGACAACCTGCCCGCCGATCTCGTGAGCCGGCGCCCCGATATCGTCGCGGCGCGCTGGCGCGTGGACGCGATCACGCACGAGGTGAAGGAAGCCAAGGCCGAGTTCTATCCGGACATCAACCTGAGCGCCGCGATCGGTCTGGACGCGTTCGGCTTCGGCCGCTTCCTTAGCGCCGCGAGCCGCACCGCGTCGGTCGGCCCTGCGATCCATCTGCCGATCTTCGACGGCGGCGAGTTGCGTGCGCAGTTGAAGGGCCGCTACGCGGAGTTCGACTACGCGGTGGCCGCCTACGACCAGACGCTCATTGGCGCGTTGAGCGGCGTGGCCACGCAGCTCGCGCAGATCCATTCGAGCGATGCGCAGTTCGTGGATGCCCAAACCGCGCAGCAGGCAGCGCGCGACGCCGACCAGCTTGCGATCACGCAATACAAGGGCGGCCTGACCAATCAGCTCACGGTGCTCAACGCCGACGTCACGGCGCTGAACGCCGACGAAACCATCGCGAACCTGAAGATGGATCGCCGCGATCAGCAGATCGCTCTGGCGTCCGCGCTGGGGGGCGGCTATGTCGACACTTCAGCCGATACGGTCCGCCCCGCGGGCGTTGCCGCCCAACCCAACCCTCAAGCCAATTCCGTCATTGCCGTCGCGCGTTGAACGGCATGGTTGCAACCCGTCAGGAAAACTGAAATGAGCGAAACGACCACGACCGACCGCAAGCCGGCGGAGCGCCTCGACGAGAAGAAAGGCGGCGCGCAAGCTGCCCCGGCCAACAACGACCAGCAGGCCACGCCTCCGGGCCGCCGCAAGCGCCTGATCGCGCTGCTCGGCACCGTGACGTTGATGACGGGCGCTGCCTATGGCGCGTACTACTTCACGGAAGGCCGCTTTCACGAAACCACCGATGACGCCTATGTGAGCGGCAACCTCGTGCAACTCACGCCGCAGGTCCCTGGCACAGTGGTGGCCGTCAACGCCGACGACACGCAGATCGTGAAGGCGGGTGACCCCGTCGTGACGCTCGATCCGGCCGACGCAAGAATCGCGCTGGCCGATGCCGAAGCATCGCTCGGGCAGACCGTGCGCCGGGTGAGCGGCCTCTATGTCAACAACGACTTCTATGCGGCGAACGTGGCGCAACGCGAATCGGACCTGGCTCGCGCCAACGACGATCTGCGCCGCCGCATGGCCGTCGCGGACTCGGGCGCCGTTTCCGCCGAAGACATTGCCCACGCGCGCGATGCCGTGCAGGCCGCACAGGCCGCGCTCGACGCCGCGCGTCAGCAAGGGGCGGCGAATCACGCGCTGACCGATCGCACGTCGGTCGAACAGCATCCGGACGTGCAGGCGGCCGCCTCGAAGGTGCGCGCGGCGTGGCTCGCGTATGCGCGCGATACCTTGCCCGCGCCGGTCACGGGTTATGTGGCGCAGCGCCAGGTGCAGGTTGGCGAGCGCGTGTCGCCCGGCACGCCGCTGATGGCGATCGTGCCGCTCGACGGCGTGTGGGTGGACGCGAACTTCAAGGAAGTGCAGCTCAAGCACATGCGCATTGGCCAGCCGGTGACGCTCACTGCCGATGTCTACGGCTCGAGCGTGAAGTATCACGGTCGTATTGAAGGCTTTTCGGCGGGCACTGGCAGCGCCTTCGCGACGCTGCCGGCGCAGAACGCCACGGGCAACTGGATCAAGATCGTGCAACGCCTGCCGGTGCGCATCGCGCTCGATCCACGCGAACTCGCGGCGCGTCCGTTGCGCATCGGTCTTTCGATGACGGTGGATGCCGATACGCACGACGAATCGGGCTCGCAGCTCGGCGCGGCGCAAAACACGCGCTATTGCACCGGCGTCTTCGCGCAGTACGACGCGCAAGCCACCGGCAAGATCGAAAAGATCATCAAGCAAAACGAAATGGCTGCACCGGCGACTGCGTCACAACCTTCGCCGCAACGTGTGGCTTCGCACGAGCACAAGGCAATCGCGGGCTAAGGTTGTTTGGCAGCCCGGCTCAACGCTTCCGCATCGGCGGCAAGCGCTTTGGGCACCGCCTCGCGCAGGTAATCCATGAACGTCTTGATTTTGGCGTCGAGGTACTTTCGCGAGGCGTGCACCGCATAGGCGGTCAACCTCGGCAGACGATACTCCGGCAATAGACGCACCAGCGCGCCGCTATCGAGCATGGCCAGCGCCGTCGACATCGGCAGCGCGCCAATCCCCACGCCTTCGCGAAGGGCGACACTGAGTGCATCGGGAAGATTGATCTCGACGGGCGCCTTCGGGAACGCCACCGTTTCGCGGCCGTTGGGGCCATGCAGATGCCAGCGATCGCGCGGAAAAAATGTCGTGGCGAACTGCAGGCACGAGTGTGCTTCGAGGTCCTTCACCATGCGTGGCACGCCGCGGGTATTCAGATAGGCGGGCGCCGCACACAGCACGTTATGGACTTCGCCCAGCCGGTGCGACACGAGCCGGGAATCTGGCAACTCCGTCGTACTCAATTGAAGCATCACGTCATAGCCGGCCTCGACGATGTCGGGCGCGTGCTGCGATAACGTCAATTCAATCGACACCGCGGGATACCGCTCACGATAGCGCACGAGCGCCGGGACCACATAGGCCTGACCGAAGCTCGGCGACGCATGAACACGCAGCCGCCCCGAAGGGGCGACATGTGCATTGGCCGCATCTGCCTCGGCCTCGTCGACATACGCGAGAATCTGCTCGCATCGCTCCAGATAGCGCTGGCCCGCCTCGGTTAGCGCGAGCCGCCGCGTACTCCGATGCAGCAGGCGCGTGCGCAGCTGCGACTCGAGTTGCGAGATCGCCCGCGATGCATTGGCAGTTTGAATGTCCAGGCGCAGCGCCGTGCGCGTAAAGCTTCCCTCTTGCGCAATGCGGACGAATATCCGCATCTTGTCCATTACGCGTATTCCCACGGATAGCTCTGCCTCGCACGCAATTACGCCGCAAACTCGCGCCATGCCAGATTCCCCCATAAATGCAGGCGAATCTGTTCGGCAAAGGTCCGTATCACTTCTTCGTTACGTGAAAGAAACATCCATTGTCCGACTCGCGTCGAAACGAGCAGTCGCGCTTCGACCAGTACGGCAAGATGCGCCGATATGGTGGACTGCGAGAGCCCGCTGCGAGCCTGGACGGCGTGTGCGGGCACGCCGCGGCCCAGATCGACAGGGCTTTCGGGAAAGGCATCGGCGGGGACCTTCAGCCACGCGAGGATGTCGCGCCGCAGTGGATTGGCGAGGGCCTTGTGAATCCGGTTCGCGTCTATCATGGCGTTCCTTGTGCTCTCGCGTGCTTCAATGCGGCTGCATCAACAACGTTCTGGCGATGGTTCCCGCCCGGGGCTCCGGTTCCTGCAGTATCGGGATAGTCTGTGCACGAATTGGATAGTTCACCACGTGGGGTTGGAATAGTCTGCGTGCAACAATCTTGATCGCGATCAAGCATTCAGGAGAGCAGTCAAAAATAGATGGAGACAGTGCGAATGCACATGCATGACGATGGTTTGCAGCGTTGCAATGCCATCTACACCCCATTGACCCCGGCGGACCTCCTGCTTCGCAGAACCGAAGTCTATGGCGACAACACAGCAGTTCTGTACGGTCGGGTGAAGCGCACGTGGCGTCAATCGTTCAAAACGAATGCGTTCGACTGGCTAGCGCGCTTGCCCAGATGGGTGTTCAGCGTGGCAATACGGATGCTCCCGAACAATATCTCGGGTCGGAAAACATTTCGAGCATCGAGACTTAGGGCCATTTTGCGTTGTCGCTAGGGGAGACACGTATGGGTGGGTTGTTTTAAGGAATGTATAATTATTTAAAAATTCGGTACTGATCCCCAATAGCTGAATATCTTCCGAGTTAAAGCAATGGAACAGAAAACGGAGATTCATTCCGAGGCTGGCAACGACTCCAGTCCCTCAAATGAGGTCGAGCTATTTCGGACCCGGGATATAGAACAGGCCAGAGATTGGGGGACACGTACATTCTGTGAAAACGAACTTCGAAATATTGATGTGCGCGGTGAACTCGACGCACGTCTAATGTATCGAAAGTACGGATCAATCGGAATTGGACGAATGAGTTATGGCGGCGAACTCAGGATTCGACCGACTACATTTGACGACTTCTATTTAGTACAAGTGCCGCTCAGTGGCGGTGAGCACATCACCAATGGCAATCAGTCCGTCAGTTCATCGCCTACGGTAGGTTCGATTCTTAATGCCGGGCAACAACATGAAATCGTCCATACGACGGGAACTGAAAAGCTGATTCTCCGTATTGATCGCGGTTTGGTGGAGCGCCTGTGTGGGCAGCATCTTGGCAATGATGCCCAAACCCGAGTGGAATTCGAAACCGCGATGCCGCTCGATTCCGCACCCGGCAGACGGTGGGCTTCCACCATGCAGTGGCTCTTCGATTACCTGGACGGTGCTCCTTCGTCATCGCCACTGTTGGCAGCGCAAATCGAGCACATGATTGGCTCGCTGCTGCTCGTCAGTCAAGCAAGCAATCATAGTCTGGCACTCAACGAAGATCGGTCACGCTTCGTGACTCCAGCATTTATAAGGAAAGCAGAGCTTTTTATCGAGGAGCGGGCGCACGAGCCTATTACGGTGGGGACCATTGCGGAGCACGTCGGGGTCAGTACCAGTTCGTTGTACACAGGATTCAGAAAGTACCGGAATACATCACCCATGCACCTGCTGAAAAGCATCAGACTCAATCGGGTGCGTGAGCAGTTGTTGAAGTCAGATCCAAAAAATACAACGGTGACGGCAGTAGCGTATCAGTGGGGTTTTGCCCATCTAGGGCACTTCAACACCTATTACAAACGTTGGTTTGGTGAGACCCCTAGCGAAACACTAGCTCGCTGAGCCGGCTGAACTGGCGCTCCCCGATGAATACACCGGGGCGGTCATTGGGGCAGCGTCACGAACTCGCACCTGACGCCCGGTTGAGCGTCAACGGATCTTCACCACGTGCGGCCAGAATCCAGAAGTCGCGCGCCGGCTCGCCAATGCGCTCGATGATCCATGGGCTTCCCACGTGGTACTTCGGGCCTCCGCTGGCCTTCCAGTGTGGGATCCCTGCCAGGCTCGAAACTAGAAGCACTGCGAACGAAATACTGATCAATTCAAGCGCTAACCCGGACGGGGCTCTCAGGAGCCCCGTTCGCGTTTGTAGGGATAAACCTCGAAACGCATATTGAATGCACAGATGGGATAGGGCTCGTAGTCATTGGAGTGTCGATTACGCAGTCGGGTAATACGATTTGTCTCGCGGTCACTGCCTTACTTGGTGCGCAAAAAATTACCCCCTTTACAAGGGCTAACCCCCTCCGAGGAGACATACAGATGTCGGTCCAAACTGTTGTTCGCCGTCGCGTAGCGCAGCATTCGATCAGCGATTCGCGCTACAACGATGCAAAGTCGCAATCGCAATACCAGCCCTACAAGGACGCAGCTTGGGGCTTCATCAACCACTGGTATCCGGCGATGTTCAGCAAGGAACTGGTGGAAACCACGACCGAGAACGAAGAAGAGCTCCGGACCGGCATTAAGGGCATCATGATCGCCGGCGTGCCCATCGTGCTGCGTCGCGTCGACGGCAAGGTCTACGCAGTCAAGGACCAGTGCGTTCACCGTGGCATTCGTCTCTCCGAGAAGCCGATGTGCTTCAACAAGGAAACGATCACGTGCTGGTACCACGGCTTCACGTTCAATCTGGACGACGGCAAGCTCTCGACCATTGTTGCCAATCCGGACGACAAGCTGATCGGCACGACCGGTATCACGACGTACCCGGTTCAGGAAGTCGCGGGCATGATCTTCGTGTTCGTTCGTGAAGACGACTTCCCGCTCGAAGACGTTCCCTCGCTGTCGGACGACTTGCCGTTCCGTTTCCCGGAAAACAACGAGCGCTTCCCGCACCCGCTGTGGCCGGACACGCCGTCGATCCTGGACGAAAATGCAGTCGCTCACGGCATGCACCGCACGGGCTTCGGCAACTGGCGTATTGCGTGCGAAAACGGCTTCGACAACGCACACATCCTGGTCCACAAGGACAACTCCATCGTTCACGTGAACGACTGGGTGCTCCCGCTGGGCATTGTGCCGGTCTCGAACGATTGCATTCAGGTCGTTGAAGACGAAAACGGCCCGAAGGGCATGATGCAATGGCTGTTCACGGACAAGTGGCTGCCGGTGCTGGAAAACAAGGAACTGGGCCTCAAGATCGACAACCTGAACGGTCGATTCTATCGCACGTCGGTGGTCCTCCCGGGCGTCCTTATGGTCGAAAACTGGCCGGAAGAGCACGTCGTTCAGTACGAATGGTACGTTCCGATCACGGACGATCTGCACGAGTACTGGGAGGTGCTGGTCCGCATTTGCCCGACTGAAGAAGATCGCAAAAAGTTCAAGTACCGCTTTGACCGCGTGTACAAGGAACTGTGCCTGCACGGCTTCAACGACTGCGACCTCTACGCCCGCGAAGGTATGCAGCACTTCTACGCGGACGGCACGGGCTGGGATGACGAGCAACTGGTCTCGACCGACATCTCGCCGGTCACGTGGCGCAAGCTCGCCTCGCGCCACAACCGTGGTATCGCGAAGCCTGGCAAGGGCGTCTACGGTGCGGTGAAGACGCATAGCACGCGCCTCAAGGAACTCGCTGATGGCAAGCGCCCGGCATACTTTGTGGAACAAGTCTGGTTCTAAAGCTTGATCGGCACTCGTTAGGGTGCCTATGAAATCTCTTTGGAAACTTGTAGCACCCTGATGCCTGGTTACGAGGAAGAAGATCGGTTCGTTATCCTCTCGGTCTCCATTCTCGTTTCTGAGCGCTATCAGGCCCGGACCTAACTAAATTTATTACCCGTATCCGTCATGAGAAGCCTTCCACGCGACCTGCCAAATTTCGAAATCTACGACCTGTCGTTGCAGATTCGCAGTGGCAAGATCAGTCCGGTAGAAGTCACCAAGGCGATTCTGGCCCGCGTGGAAGCACTGGACGCGAATTTGCATAGCTATGCCCTTGTCGTTCCTGAGCTGGCATTCAAGCAGGCAGGGCAAGCGGAGAAAGAGATTCAGGCCGGGAACTTAAGGAGTCCCCTGCACGGGATTCCGCTCGCAGTTAAAGATCTGTTCGATACCAAGGGCATAGTGACCGCCGGTGGTATGCCGATCCATGCACAGCGCGTACCCACAGAAAACGCGACGGTCGTGCAACGCCTGCAAGATGCAGGGTCGGTGATGCTGGGCAAGCTGCAAATGACGGAGGGCGCATTTGCCATCCACCATCCGACGATCCCTGATCCTGTTAATCCGTGGGGTGCCGCGCACTGGTGTGGTGCGAGTTCCTCGGGTTGCGGTGTCGCTACGGCGGCTCGTCTGTGCTACGGCACGCTCGGTTCGGATACGGGGGGGTCGGTGCGTTTCCCCAGTGCAGCGAACAATCTGACTGGATTGAAAACCACGTACGGCACGGTCAGCCGTAAGGGCACGATGGAAATGGCGGCATCGCTGGACCACGTGGGCCCCATGGCTCGCTCGGCCCGTGATGTGCTGCTCCTTCTCGCCATTATTGGTGGTCACGATACGCAACGACTGCTTGCGACCATTGACGAGCAGCGATTCCACAATTTCCTGAAAGGTTTCAAGGGATTGCGAATCGGCATGGACGAATCGTGGATTTCTGATGGCGTCGATCCAGTGATTCAGCGCGCGATTCAGCAGGTCAAGGCCATCCTTGCCGAGGCCGGCGGCGAAATCAAGAGCATCAAGGTTCCGGATACGCGGGCCACCAGTTCCAACTGGGAGCATCACTGCGGGGTTCAAACGGCTGTTGCTCATGAAGCGACGTATCCCGTCAAGGCCGCTGAATACGGTCCTGCACTGGCCCGATTGATTGATCAAGGGCGGGAACTGAAGGCGGTGGACTACGAGCGAATCATTCGTGATGCGCAGCAGTTTACGCGCGAGATGGACGCGGTGTTCACAGAGGTCGATGTGGTATTGGCCCCGGTGCAGCCCTACGCGGCTCCGACGTATGAGCAGCTGGCAGGTTTGGCTTCGGATCCTGAGGCTAACCGGCGCCTGATTCAGTTTACGTCTCCGTTCAACGCCTCGGGACACCCTGCATTGTCGGTACCCATTGGATTTACCGAGCAAGGTTTGCCCATCGGTGGGCAATTCATTGGCCGCAAGTATCAAGACGACCTGCTGTGTATGGTCGGAATGGTATTGCAGAGCCACAGTGACTGGCATCGTCAGATCCCGCCTGGGTTGGCTTGATTGATATTGAAAATGTTTATTTTGCGGATTAAGTCATGACCCAAGCTCATCAGGTAACCATTAACTTCGCAGACGGCGTGAGCCGTACATTTGCCGCCGGGCTGGGTGAAAACGTTCTCGAAGCCGCAATCAAGGCCGAAGTGCCTGTGCTGTATCAGTGCAAGGCCGGGGCCTGCGCGTCCTGCACGTGCGAGCTTGAGGAAGGCGAGGCCGTGACTATCCCTGGCGCCAGTTCGACGCTCCTGGCCTCGGAATACGCAGAAGGCAATCGGCTGCTCTGCGTGACGAAGGCTGAATCGGATTGTTCATTCAACGTCGCATACGGCTCGGAAGTCGGCTCGTCGGTCGCCCAGGAGGTGAAGGTCTTCATCGACTCCGTGGAGCGTATCGCACCCAACGTCATGCGTCTGACTGTCGAACTGGCCGAAGGCAACTGGCTCGAATTCAGGCCCGGGCAATACATGCAGATCGCGGTACCGGGTTTGGGGGTTCTCCGCAGCTACAGCCCGTCGTCCACGTCGCTGACCCTGCCCAAGATGGAATTTTTGGTCCGGTTGCTGCCCAATGGCGCGATGTCCACGTTCCTTGAGAACGAGGCACACGTGGATCAGGTTCTGACGATGAAGGGCCCCTATGGTGCGTTCTTCCTGCGTGAAGAGCATCGTCGCGCGCCGCACATCTTCGTTGCCGGTGGGACGGGTCTGGCTCCGATTCTGTCGATGATTGATGGCCTCCGGCAGGCCTCGGGCAAGAAGCCGCCGATGCTGCTCTCGTTTGGTTGCGCGGTCCCAGAAGCGCTGTTTGCGCTGGATGACATGGAACTGCGTCAGCACTGGCTGCCAACGTTGAAGACCCGCATCTGCGTGGATCGCAACGCGACGGAAGGCATGCACGAAGGTTCACCGGTCTCGGCCCTCGAGGAAGGGGATGTGACGGATCCGAATACGGTGGCTTATCTGTGCGGCCCGCAGCCGATGATCGACGCGGCAACCAGACGTTTGATCGAGTTGGGCATGAAGCCGGAGTTGATTTTCGCAGAACAGTTTGTTGCATCGAACTAAGGAATGGACATGGAATTCAAGCCTACGAAGCAAATGCCGTTTTCGGCTCAGCAGACCGAATGGTACGAAAAGGCCAAGACCAACCTTAGTTCAAAGCGTCTTCAAATATTGCTGTTCGAACTGACGGATATTCACAGCCCTACGGGTTCGACGCGTGAAGCGGCTGACCATTTGCAGCATCACATGGAGATGATCGGGCTGCAAACGAAAACGCACGACAACTCGGCCATCAGCCGTTCGGTGATGGGTGAACACCGGGGCACCGGTGGCGGCGCGTCGTTGCTGCTTTACGCGCCTATTGACACTCACCTGGATCGCACCAAGGAAGAAGAGATTCTTTCGGGCCCCGGTCAAGAAGCGGATTTGCAGCCGCACGCCAGGCAGATCGAAGACTGGGTATTCGGCCTCGGCGCTTCGAATCCGAAGGGCATGATTGCCACGCACGTTGAAGTGGCAACGGCAGTGCTGGAAGCGGGTATTCCGCTGAAGGGTAATCTGCTTGTCGGTATGGCCGATGGCGGTATGCCCGTTGATATCAAGGAGCGTCATTCGGGCATGTCGAATGGCGTGATCAATTTGCTGAATCGTGGCATGTACCCCGATTTCGCAATCATCATGAAGCCGTGGAACTGGGTCTACCACGAAGAGCCGGGTATGGCGTGGTTCAAGATCACGGTCAAGGGCACGATGGGCTATGCGGGTATCCCGCACGACGTGCCGGGTTTCCGTTCATCTGTGGTTCCCGCTGCCACGGTGATTCAGGAACTGCAAGCGTGGCTTCCCGAATACACGAAACGCAACACGTCGGGCGTTATCGAGCCCCATGGCTGGATTGCGGGCGTTCGCGGCGGTCAAATTGAAAGACCTGCATTCCCGTCCGCAGTCACGGAGATCTTCTTCGACATTCGTGTGAATCCCCGGACGAGTCCCGCCGATGTCAAGGCACAGTTCGCGAACTTCATCCAGGACGTGAAGACTCGCCATCCAGAAATCACGATGGATTGGGAGATGTACGGCTCGGTCCCGGGCGGCACCACTGATCCGGAAAACTGGATTATCCAGTCGGCCAGGCGCGGTTGGGAGCACATCGAGGGACGTCCGCATGGCGTACCCGACATGCTGGCCGGTCAAACCGACGGTGCGGCGCTGCGTCGTTACGGTGTGCCGACTGCTCGTATTGGTTGGCCGTGGCCGGCTCAGGGCGCGCCGGTGCCTGTTGCCGAGGGCTTGGGCGGCATGGGCGCCACCTACGTTCCCGACCTGATGCCCTGTGCAGAAAAAATCCTGTATGCGGTGATCGACACGCTTACCCGCGACCGGAGCGAGCTTGGCCTTTAAGTTTCTCTAGTGGCAGTTCCATAAAAAAGCAAGGACGGAGACAGACATGAGCAAGAAGCGCATCAAGATGATTTTCCCGGTTCCGATGAGTGAGGCAACGCGTCCTCTGGTGGAATCGCAACTGCCGCCTTCGATGCAGCGCCCGGACATCGAAGTCGAATTCGTGGGCGCCGGTCAGGTCATGACACTCGCAGATTCGTATCTCGACATGGCAGTCATGGAAATGGCCGTGATTCAGGCGGGCATCAAGGCTGAAGAGCAGGGCTTCGATGCCGTGTGTATCAACACGGTTTCGGATTCGGGCCTTTATGCGCTCCGCTCGCGTTTGTCGATTCCGGTGATGGCCCCGGCTATCACGTCGTTCCATCTCGCGTGCTCGCTGGGTCACAAGTTCAGCGTCCTGACGATGTGGCCGCAATGGCACGCGCTGTACAAGAAGACGACGAAGGAATACGGCTTGGAGCATCGTCTCGCCTCGATCCGCGACATTGGCGTTCGCCCCGATACGCAGGATCTACTGCAGGGCAAGGAAGACATCGTTTTCTCAGCCCTGGTCGAGGCGGGCAGGAAGGCCGTCGAAGAAGACGGTGCGGACGTGCTGGTGCTGGGTTCCACCACGATGCATCAGTCGCACGAATACCTGGCCAGACATCTGAGCGTACCGGTTCTGAATCCGGGCGTGGTCGCATACAAGTACTGTGAAATGCTGCTCGATCTCGGTCTGTGCCACAGCAAGGCCGCATTCCCGAGCCCGGAAACGAACAAGGACGCGGCGTTCGGCCTCTGAAGCTGCCAAGGGTGGCTGCCGCCAAGGATTAGATATGACCCACGATAAAGATCAACCGTTCATGGATTTCACGATGGCCGATGCCGCTCAGGCCTTTCATGATGGATCGGTGACGAGTACGCAGTTGGTATTGGCCTGTCTGGAACGTATCAACGCGGGAAAAGCCCTGAATGCATTCGTTACCGTTGATGCGGAGGGCGCTTTGAAGGCGGCAGCCGCTATTGATCAGGCACGGCGCACAGGGACTCCATTGGGGCCTTTGGCAGGCATCCCTATCGTGGTCAAGGACAACATCCATAGCGCAGGTATCCGCTGCACCGCAGGCAGTCCCGCATTCGCAGACTTCGTGCCCGTCACGGACGCACCGACCTTGCGCAAGCTCCGGGATGCAGGAGCCATCGTGCTGGGCAAGACCAACATGCATGAACTGGCCTACGGGGCGACGGGCTACAACGGCGCCTTCAATACGGGCGCAGGCCGTGGGGTTCGTAACGCATACGACCAGAGCAGGATTGCAGGCGGTTCGTCCTCGGGTTCAGCCGCTGCGCTGGGTGCGCGTATGGCACTCGGGGCATTGGGAACCGATACAGGGGGATCGATGCGCATTCCCCCCGCACTCAATGGCGTGGCTTCGCTGCGTCCGACGTGGGGCCGCTACTCGGGCCTGGGCGTGATCCCCATTGCCAGGACGCGGGATACCGTGGGTCCCATGGCATTGAACATGCACGATGTGGCGCTCCTCGACGGTGTGATTTCAGACGAGTACGCGTTGCCCCACGTGGAACTCAAGAAGCTGCGGCTAGGCCTTCCCGCCGAGTTTTGGGCGAATCTCGATCCCGACACACACGAGGTCGCGGGCTCGGTGATTACGCGTCTCACTCAGCTGGGCGTTACCTTCATTGATCTGGGCAAAACTGGATTGAAGGAACTGAATGATGCAGTTGGCTTCCAGGCTGTGGTTGGCGAGTCCCGATCCAGTATGGAGCAGTACCTGAAGGACAACGGTCATCACATGACGGTCGAGATAATGGCCAGGAAGATCGCCAGTCCGGACGTGAAGTGGATTTATGAAAACTGGGTGCTGCCCAACAAGTTCCCGAATGCCGCCGGTGAACTGGTGGACGTGGCGCCCATGTACGAACAGGCACAAAAGCCCGGGGGCGGACGGGATCAGTTGCGGGCCAGGTATGCCGAGCTTTTCGCACAGCATCAGCTAGATGCGCTGATGTTCCCGACTACCGCGTGCGTGGCACCCGATGCCGATGACAGCATTTATGAGGAAGCGAGCTTTCGGCGCCTGATCCAGAACACCGAGCCGATGGCGAGTGCCGGGCTGCCCGGCTTGAATCTTCCAGCTGGACTCGGTTCCCGAACGGGGCTCCCTGTTGGCATGGAGTTCGACGGTCCGCAAGGTTCGGATCGACGGTTGCTCGCCATTGGCATTTTGCTGGAAAGCGTTTTGGGCTGCATTGCTCGCCCCTGATGGGTATCTATTGATGCGCGTCGGCGCCTTCCGGCCCCGCAACGGACCTATACGTTGTTTCTGCAAGGATTGAACAGAGATGATTAATGCGCTGAGCTACATCGTGGTCGAAACCCCACGCATGCAGGAATGGATCGATCAGGTAACGAGCCATATCGGCATGCAGGTCGAAGTGATTGAAGCTGGAAAGACCATGCGCATTCGCGCAGACGAAAAGATTCAGCGGTTTGTCGTCACTGCTACCGGCGGCGAGTCCACGATGGGGATGGGCTTTGAAGTTCCTGACGCCGCGACCCTGGCGGCGTGCACGATGGCACTGGAGGACGCTGGTTATAAAACGACGCCCGGTACGGCTGAGGAAATCGAATTCCGCGGCGTCAAGAACATGGTGCACTTCAGTGACGACGATGGTGTGCATCTGGAAATCGCCTACGGTCTGGCCGATGCGGATACGGAATTCGTGCCCGGTCGTCCGATTGGCGGTTTCCGTACCGGCAACATGGGCCTGGGTCACGTGGCGCTCATTACCGAGCACTTCGAAGCGCTCTCGAACCTGTATCGCAACGTGCTGGGCATGCACCTCACGGACTACACGTATAAGCCGTTCAAGGTCGAATTCCTGCACTGCAACCCACGGCACCATACGATTGGTATCGCGCACACGGGTGGCAAGGCCGGTATCTATCACCTGATGCTCGAATACAACGACTTCGATGACGTTGGTCGCGCGTACGACACCGCGCTCCTGAAACCGGATTCGATTGGTGTGACGCTGGGTCGTCACATCAACGACCACGCCACCTCGTTCTATCTGAAGAACCCGGATGGATGGATGTTCGAACTGGGTTGGGCTACGCGCACGGTCGGACCTGACTGGGAAGTTGAGGAACTGAAAGGCATGAGCCTCTGGGGTCATGACCGGACGTGGCTTCCGGATCACAAGCGCGAAGAAGCGCGACAAATTCTCAAGCAACTGGCGGCCGAAGGTATGCGCGCACCGGTTGTTATCCCCAATACACAGAAGGCAAAGTGATGAGCAACGCAACTCCCGAAATCGCAAATTCAGTCACGCTGGGTGACTTCACGCTGAACTATCACGACCTTGGTGAGGGTGCGGGCGATCCGATCCTGCTGATTCACGGTTCGGGGCCCGGTGTCACGGCCTGGGCCAACTGGCGCGGCATTATCCCGGTGCTGAGCCAGAAGGCGCGCGTTATCGCACCGGATATGCTGGGCTTTGGATATACCCAGTGCCCCGATCACCTCAAGCTGACTCCCGCTGTCTGGGTGGAATCGTTGATCGCGTTGCTCGATGCGCTGAAGATCAAGAGGGTGTCGGTGGTCGGCAACTCCTTTGGTGGTGCCATCGCACTGGCACTGGCCACGTCACATCCCGGGCGTGTGAATCGTTTGGTACTGATGGGTGCGGCAGGCATCAACGCTCCGATCAGCGAGGGTCTGGAAAAAGTATGGGGCTACACGCCAGGCCTCGAAGCCATGAAGGGGCTAATGGAAGTGTTCGCCTACGACCACTCGATCATCACCGACGATCTGGTTCGTATGCGTTACGAGGCATCGATCCGTGCAGACGTGCAAGAACGATTTGCCCGTCTGTTCCCGGCACCGCGTCAGCAGGGCGTGGAAATGCTGGCCCTTGCTGAATCGGATTTGTTGGCGATCACGCACAAGACATTGCTCATCCATGGCCTGAACGACCAGGTGATCCCGGTCGAGTGGTCGCGACGTATGAAGACGTTGCTCCCGAACTCGACGCTGCAAGAGTTTGATCAGTGCGGACACTGGGTCCAGATCGAGAAGGCCGCGATGTTTACGCTCGCGGTTTCGGACTTCCTGCTCAATTAATTAACGGGACAAAGATGGAAAATCTCGAGATCACAGGCCGTTGGAAAATTCAGGCCTGGGAACAGATTTTTGATGACGGTCGAGTCACCTACCCAATGGGTACGGAACTCGAAGGGTTCATGGAATACGGGCCGAACGGCATGTTCTGTGCCATCAGCAAAAAAGATCGCGCACAGTTCACGACCGGTGGTCAGTGGAATGCTTCGGACGCAGAGAAGGCCCAGGCATACAACACGTACCTGACCTACGCCGGCGATTGGAGCATCGAAGGTAACGTGGTAACGCATACGGTCAAGCACTGCCTGTTCCCGAACTGGGTAGGCGGCGAACAGAAGCGCAATGCGGAGCTGAAAGGCGATTTGTTGTCGCTGACCACGCATAAGCTGGAAGCGGGTACGTCGGAAGCCCGGGTCGCTCGTCTCATATTCAAACGCGTTTGAGGCCTGTGCATGTCAGTTATTCTTGAATGCCTTTCCCATACGCCGCTGCACGGGTATTTCGATCCGAAGCCCGAAGTCGTTGCGGAAGTGGCCAAAATGAGTGCGGCCGGACGGGAACGCGTTCGCCAGTCCAATCCGGAACTTGTGGTCGTGTTCGCTCCCGATCATTACAACGGCTTGTTCTATGAATTGATGCCCAGCTTCTGTGTCGGGGCCAAAGCCCATGCTATTGGCGACTATAAGAGCCTGGCCGGAGATCTGCCGGTTCCGACTGAAGATGCGAGGGCGATGGTCGAGTACGTGCTGAACCTTGATATCGATATGGCGATTTCGTATCGCATGTCCGTGGACCACGGTGCGGCACAAGCTCTCGAAGAAGTGACGGGCGGGCTCGACAACTACCCGGTCATTCCTGTTTTCATCAATTCCGTTGCGCCTCCGATGTCGCCGCTTCGTCGCTCGCGCATGATGGGCCAGGTGATTGGCGAGTACCTGAAATCGACGGGCAAGCGTGTGTTGATTCTCGGGTCAGGCGGGATTTCCCATGAGCCGCCGATTCCTGAGCTGAAGAATGCTACGCACGAGATCTCGGAGCGGCTGATCCACACGGGTCGCAATCTCAGCCCGGAGGATCGGAATGCGCGTCAGGAACGCGTTATCAATGCGGCCAGGGCATTCACCGCATGTGAGGCGCCGGGCATGCGTGCGCTGAACCCTGAATGGGATATGGCTTTCCTGACGATGATGAAAAGCGATTTGCTTGCCGTAGATCGTCTGAGCAATGAGGACGTTTCGCGTGACGCGGGCAAGAGCGCGCACGAGATCCGGGCATGGGTCGCAGCGTTTGCCGCACTTTCCGCGTTTGGCGAGTACGAGGCTGGAATCGACTTCTATCAGGCCATACCTGAATGGATCGCCGGGTTTGCCTACATGCATGCGGCACCCAAGGCGTAAGGAGAAAATATATGAGCAAGCAGGCTATCGCAGAACGATTGCGGATTGCAGAAACTACCCGCCAAACTATCGCTCCGATACGCGCGGGAGTAACGGTCCCTGCGGTTCATCCGGAAATCGCGCTTGATGATATGGCAACTGCCTATGCGGTGCAGCAGATCAATGTCGAGGCGCGTGTCGCTCGCGGCGAACGCATTGTGGGTCGCAAGATCGGTCTGACCTCGATGGCGGTACAGAAACAGTTGGGCGTCGATCAGCCTGACTTCGGCACGCTGTTCGCGAACATGGCCTACGGCGACAACCAACCAATGCCGCTTGCAAGCCTCATCCAGCCGAAGGTCGAAGCCGAAATCGCACTCGTGCTCAAGCGGGACCTCGTGCGCGAGAAGCACACGTATGCGGACATCATCAACGCAACCGACTACGCGCTGGCTGCGATCGAAATTGTCGATAGCCGGATTCGTGGTTGGGATATCCGCTTCGTCGATACGGTCGCCGACAACGCGTCGAGCGCGATGTTTGTCGTTGGCAGCCGTCCGGTTCCGCTCGCCAATGTCGATCTGTTCAACGTTGCGATGACGCTCGAATGCGAGGGCTCGGTGCACTCGCGCGGCAGCGGTGCCGCGTGCCTTGGCAATCCGCTGAACGCAGCAATCTGGCTTGCCGATCGCATGGCGCAACTCGACACGCCGCTGCGTGCGGGCGATGTGGTGCTCACGGGTGCACTCGGCCCTATGGTCGCTGTGACGCAACCTGGCACCTATACAGCGAATATCGAAGGACTCGGCAGCGTGCGCGCGACTTTTGCATAACGGCTCACGCATTCAAACACAGCTTTGCATGGGACTGGAGTTAGCGCTAAAGCGCTGACTTCAGTCGACAAGGAGAAACGACATGCCTTCGACAAAACTCAAGGCCGCGATCATCGGCTCGGGCAACATCGGCACCGACCTCATGATCAAGATCATGCGGCACGGCAAACATCTGGAAATGGGCGCGATGGTGGGCATCGATCCGAATTCGGACGGCCTTGCGCGCGCGGCGCGCCTGGGCGTCGCGACCACGCACGAAGGCGTGCAGGGTCTCGTGAACCTGCCGGTGTTCAAGGACATCGAAGTGGTGTTCGACGCGACCTCGGCGGGCGCGCACGTGAAGAACGACGCGTTCCTGCGTCAGCACAAACCCGGCATCCGCGTGATTGACCTCACGCCCGCCGCAATCGGCCCGTACTGCGTGCCGGTCGTGAACCTCGACGCGCATCTCGACGCGCCGAACGTCAACATGGTCACCTGCGGCGGCCAGGCCACGATCCCGATGGTCGCAGCCGTGTCGCGCGTGGCGAAGGTGCATTACGCGGAAATCGTCGCGTCGATCAGCAGCAAGTCGGCCGGTCCGGGCACGCGTGCGAACATCGACGAATTCACTGAAACGACGTCGAAGGCGATTGAAGTCGTCGGCGGTGCAGCGAAGGGCAAGGCGATCATCGTGCTGAATCCGGCTGAACCGCCGGTAATGATGCGCGACACCGTCTACGTGCTGTCTGAAGCCGCGGATCAGGCCAAGGTTGAAGCTTCGGTCGAGGAAATGGCGAAGGCCGTGCATGCCTACGTACCGGGCTACCGCCTCAAGCAGAAGGTGCAGTTTGACGTGATCCCCGCGGATGCACCGCTCAACATTCCGGGCCTCGGCAAGTTCAGCGGCCTGAAGACCTCGATCTTCCTGGAGGTCGAAGGCGCAGCCCACTATCTGCCGGCCTACGCGGGCAACCTCGACATCATGACCTCGGCGGCGCTTGCCACGGCGGAGCGCATCGCCAGCACAGTTGTAGCGGCATAAAGGACTGCGAAATGAGCAAGAAACTCTATATCTCCGATGTGACGCTGCGCGACGGCAGCCACGCGATCCGCCATCAGTACTCGATCAAGAACGTGCAGGACATCGCACGCGCACTGGACAAGGCGAAAGTCGATTCGATCGAAGTTGCACACGGCGACGGCCTGCAAGGTTCGAGCTTCAACTACGGCTTTGGCGCGCACAGCGACCTCGAATGGATCGAGGCCGTGGCCGATGTGATCTCGCACGCGAAGATCGCGACGCTGCTGCTGCCCGGTATCGGCACGATTCACGACCTGAAGGCTGCCTACAACGCGGGTGCACGTGTGGTGCGCGTGGCGACGCATTGCACCGAAGCCGATATCTCAAAGCAGCACATCGAGTACGCACGCGAACTCGGCATGGATACGGTCGGCTTCCTGATGATGAGCCACATGACCACACCGGAGAGTCTGGCGGTCGAAGCGAAGAAGATGGAAAGCTACGGCGCGACCACGATCTATGTGGTCGACTCGGGCGGCGCGCTGACGATGAACGACGTGCGCGATCGCTTCCGCGCGGTGAAGGCTGTGCTGAAGCCCGAAACGCAGACCGGCATGCATGCGCACCACAATCTGTCGCTCGGCGTGGCGAACTCGATCGTCGCGGTGGAAGAGGGCTGCGACCGGATCGACGCATCGCTCGCGGGCATGGGCGCAGGTGCGGGCAACGCGCCGCTCGAAGTGTTCATCGCGGCCGCCGAGCGCATGGGCTGGAACCACGGTACCCATCTCTACACGCTGATGGATGCCGCCGACGACATCGTGCGTCCGCTGCAAGACCGTCCGGTGCGGGTGGACCGCGAGACGCTCGCGCTGGGCTACGCCGGTGTCTATTCGAGCTTCCTGCGTCACTCGGAAGTGGCGGCAAGGAAGTACAACCTCAAGACCGTCGATATCCTCGTTGAACTGGGCAAGCGCCGCATGGTCGGCGGCCAGGAGGACATGATCGTCGACGTCGCGCTTGATCTTCTTAAGTAGTAGGGGGGGCGGGCGTAGTCAGCGCTGCAAATATTCCCGCCGAAGTCAGATGTGAGTTTGAAAACAAATATGTATTTTCCGGAGACACTCAATTGAATACGCAAAAAACTCTCGCTAAATCGCTCGTCGTGGCATCGGCTATGTTGTTTGCCGCTGCCGCACATGCTCAAGGCAGCGTGACGTTGTACGGCATCGTCGACGGCGGGCTTCTCTACCTCAGTAAGACCCGGGACGCGGCGGGCGGTAATGGCGGAAAATTCTTCGGCTTTACGGACAGTGGTCAGATGCCATCGCTGTTCGGCCTGAGCGGCGACGAAGATCTCGGCGGCGGTCTCCACGCTGAGTTCAAGCTCGAGAGCGGTATCAGTATTGCCAACGGCGGCCTCAACGATTCGAATGGCAACCTGTTCGGCCGTCAAGCGTGGGTCGGCCTGCGCGGCAACTTCGGCACTGTGCACGCGGGTCTGCAGTACTCACCATTCTTCAACTCCGTGTACGCGCTCGATCCGCGCAACATGTCGCAACTCGGCAGCTCCCTTGTGCCGTTCATCAATAATACGGTCGTGACTGGCATCTTCAGTGCAAACGCACTGACCTACACGAGCCCGGTGATGGCCGGCCTGCAAGGCAGCGTGATGCTTGCACTGGGCGGCGTGGCGGGTGATTTCCAGGCCGGTCGCGCGTACTCGGCCAATCTCTCGTACAACTGGAACGGTCTCGGCGTCTATGCCGGCTACTACAACGGTAACGAGGGCCCCTCTGTCTCGCCGCTGCCCTCGACGCTCGGCATGATCGGGAGCGTGATTGGCGCCAGCTACAAGTTCAGCGCTGTAACCGTCAAAGCATCGTTCACCAACTACAAGATGGCCCGAAGCGGCATCAACAATGACGTCTGGAACAGTGGTTTCGACTTTATGGCCACCCCGACGATCGATCTGAACGGCGGCGTCTGGTACATGGTGAATCGCAACGACACTGGCAGCAAGTCACTGATGGGTGCGCTTGGGACGACTTATTTCTTGTCAAAGCGTACCGGTCTTTACGCGCAGGTCGGAGTGGTGAACAACAAGGGCAGCCAAAATCTCGGACTTGAGATCGGCAATGGCGGTAATACGCCGAGCTCGCTGTACGCGCCGGCAGGCACTACCGTCGGTGTCGATATCGGCATTCATCACGTGTTCTGATCCACAGAGTTACGGCGCCGATCCGGGGCTGCGTCCCAGTTACTCGGCATTCACGGGGTATCCGGGAGATTGATGGCAATACCTTTCGACACTTTTAATGTCGGCATATTTTATTCATATAATTAGTATAACTATATAAATTGTCGCAGCGGCGACAAAATAGGAGACTGTGATGGCTGGAACGCTTGATCCGATCGGCAACGCCGAGCTGGATGTATCGACTGTACGTCTGCCTGAACAGGCGCGTATGCCAAAGTTTGCACTCACCATGGCCTGGTGGGCGCTGTGCAGCGCTATGGTTTACCTGATCATTGGTGCGACGCTCGCGCTTTACTACGGAACGGCCAATGCCGCCATCGGCATGGCGCTTTCGGTGGTGGTGTATTCCGTCGTGAACTACGTGCTAACCCGTTATTCGATCCACACCGGCCTGTCAGTCTCGTTGTTTTCGCGCCTGTTGTTCGGCAGTGCGGGAGCGGCTCTGGCCACCTTGGTATTTGCCGCAACCGTAATCTACTACGCGGTCTTCGAGAGTTCGGTTATCGCAGTGGCGCTGCACAGCATGGTGCCGTCGATCTCCTATCCGGTCGCATCCCTACTGGTCGTGATCTATAGCGTGCCGCTAGTGTTCGGTAGCGTGCAGAAATGGCTGGACAAGCTGAATGGTGTGCTGCTGCCGTTCTATGTGGTCGGTATGATCGCGGCAGTTGTGCTGGCTACTCGCACGTTTGGATACAGCGATGCCTGGCTTCACTTCGGGGCGCCGACAAGCGGTGTCTCGGCCAGCGGTTGGTGGAACTGCTTCGTGTATTACATGGGCGTCTGGCTGTTCATGATGGCCGCCTTTGATTTTGCGCGTTTCGGCAAGAAGGAGGACATCAATTACCACTGCCTTGTCAACTTCGGCGCGCCGTTCTGGACGGTTATCTTCGGTATCAATGGCCTGGCCGGCGTCTACCTGGTCAGCACCATTCATGATGCCGGTGCCCTGTCCGAAATTACGGTAGTCCTGGGAATTTTGAAGTTGATGGGTTGGTGGGGCTTTGCATTCCTCGTAGTGACGCAGACTCGTATCAATACCGCGAACTACTACCTGGCGACCGTCAATACGCAGGCGCTGTTCGAGAAGGCCGTAGGCTTGAAGTTGCCGAAATTTGTATGGACGATTCTGGTGGGTGCAGTGGTCTATGCATTGATGCTTGCCGGTATTTTCGAGAAGCTGCTGCTTGCGTTGTCCTACCAGGGCGTATTTGTGGTGGCTTGGGTAGCAGTGGCGCTCGCGCACATTCTTTCGAAAAAGTCTGTGCTTACTAGCGATAGCGCGATCGATGCCGCAATCGAGTCTGGGCCGGCCTTCAATGTTGGCGGTCTGGCGGCGTGGCTGGTGGGTGTGGTGGCCGGGATTGTAGTCATGAATCTGTCTGCTCCGCTCAATTCCTTCTCATCGATCGTGACCTTTGCAGTATCCGCTGTGACTTACAGTCTGTTTGCCCCGAGTCATGCGCGTCTGATGTCTGTGACCAACGCTGAGGTCTAAGGTGCATGCGTTGCCCACACGTTTATCGCCGCGCGTGGGCGGCGCTTTCACGAGATTGCGAGGAGAGGACTGTGTCGACGCAGGGGCAAGTCGGTCCGGTGACCAGCCCCAGAACTCTTTGCTGAATCAGGTCTTGCCGGGGGGAGGCCGGTTTTTATCACTGAGCATGGCAACAGGCCTCTGACTGACCTGGAGTGGGCACGTAACGAAGGAGCCTGACGTACTGTGCGTTAGGAGCACTTAAAGGAGATGTACGAATGAGCAACGAAGGCCGATACATGCGCGCTGCGCGCCTCCACGACAACACGTCGGGCAAGTTCAGCATTGATACGATTCCGTATCCGACGCTCAAGCGTCCGTCCGACGTCGTGATCAAGCTCAAAGCATCTGGCATCGTTCCGAATTTGGGGAATGTGATCACCAACTACCGTTCGGAAAAGCCGTATCTGGCGCATGCGGCACTGCCCGCCATCTACGGTCTGGACGCGGCAGGCGTAGTGGCTGAAGTCGGTCCCGCAGTGACGGGCCTCAAGGTCGGCGACCGCGTGTACATCAATCCGGGCCGTTCGTGCGGTTCGTGCCACGCCTGCCGCGTGGGCGAGCCCATCAACTGCGAAGCCTACGCATTCCAGGGCTACTTCGGCTTCGGCCCGAAGTCGCAGTTCCTGTATGAAGAGTACCCGTACGGCGGCCTCAGCGAATACGCTACGGCGCCTGCAGACGGTCTGGTGAAGCTCGGTGACAAGGTTTCGTTCGAAATCGGCGCACGCATGGGCTATCTCGGCACGGCTTATTCGGGTCTGCGCAAAGCACAAGTCGCGGCCGGAAAGTCGGTGATGATCATCGGCGGAACGGGCACGCTGGGCCTGTGCGCCGCGCTGATCGCACGTGCAATGGGCGCGACGAAGATCCTGGTCGTGGCTCGCAACGAGGAAACACTGGCCCAGGTCAGGGCAATCGACCCGGCTCGTATCCTGACGTACTCGGTCGCTAACGGTTCGTCGGGCATGGCTGCATGGGCCAAAGGGCAGACGGGCGGCGTGGGTGTCGATTCGGTGGTGGATGCTATCGCTCCGGGCCCGAACATGCAAGTCACCAAAGACGCATTCGGTGCGCTGCGTCGCGGCGGCAAGCTGGTGGAAATCGGTGCCCAGATCAATGAAGTGCCGGTGAATATGCACGAAATGATGTGCTCGGCGCTGTCGGTGATTGGCTCGCTCTGGTTCACGGTTGGCGAAGGCCAGGATCTGGTCGCGATGATCGAAGCCGGTACGCTCGATGTGTCGTCGTTCAAGAACCACACCTACACGCTCGATCAAGCCAATGAAGCGCTGGAAGACGCAGCGAAGCGCGTCACGGGCTTCGTCAACGTGGTGGTTGTTCAGGAATAAGGGGTATACGAAATGGTACGTCGCGTTGTAACCGGCCAAATAAATGGCAAGTCCGTTATCTTGAGCGATTCCGAAGAGCCGGGCCATGCTTTCGCAGCCGTTCCCGGTTTCAAGACCACGCAGATTTGGGCAACGAGTCCTGAAACGGTGCTCCCGCATGCGGCAGGGGACCCCGTTGCCGCCGCAGCCACGGTGATGCCGGCGCTGAATGGCACGCGTCTGATGATCGTGCAGTTCCCACCCGATGCTGTGATGGCTGATCCTGCGTTCGACGGCGCTGCCGCGGGCGCCGAGTATGCGGCCATCCTGCCGGCTCTGGCTGAATGCTTCGAACCCGATGGATCGGGCTTTCATATCACCGACTCGGTTGACTACGACATCGTCCTCAGCGGCGAACTCTGTCTGGAACTCGATGACGGAGAAACGCGTGTTCTGAAAACCGGCGATATCGTGGTTCAGAACGGTACACGTCACGCATGGCGTAACAAAAGCAACGCACCTGCCGTGATGGCTTCGATTCTGATTGGAGTCCAACGGAACGCTTAGCCAGGAACCGAAGTGGGGAATTAAAAATGAACGCTCAACAGACTAATCACAATGACCACCATGCACAGCGCACGACCAAGCGCGTCGAAAAGCTGGAATGGAGCGATGCTCTGCTACTCGGACATGGTCCTATGGATGATGAGCATCGTGAGTTTGTTCAGGTTGTCACTGCATTGCGCAATAGTACGGCACACACCGCTTTGGCTGCTCTAGAGGCAGTGGAGAAGCATTTGATTGCCCACTTCGATCTTGAACACGCGTGGATGGACAAAACGGGTTTTCCCGAAGTCTATTCCAGGTGCCATCGAGATCAACACGACGAAGTTCTTGGTTCAGTGTTTCAAGTTCATCAACTGGCAGCTATCGGTCAGATTGGGCTGGGCGCCGTGCATAGACTTGCACAATCGCTGATGGACTGGTTTCCGGGCCACGCGGACTATATGGACTCGTCCTTATCGGCGTGGATCAACGGTAAAACTCATGGCGGTCAGGCAGTGGTATTGCGGCGCAATCTGAGCTTCCCCTGAAATTTCGCCTTCCAGCAGGTCGTGTGTAAACTCGACCCAAAAGAAGGAAAGAAGAGATGTTCAAGGTACCAAAACAGGCGTACACGCCGGAGTTCCGGGCAGCGGCCGTGCAACGAGTCAAGGACGGGTAAGCGTAGGCGCAGTGGCCCGCGAGTTGGGCGTGTCGGAGCAGATGCTGCGCAACTGGGTGAAGGCCGAGCAGGCCGGCAAACTGAACGGTCCCGGCGCGAAGGTGGTCACGCTCGAGCAAATGGAGCTCTCGCGGTTGCGCGCCGAGAACAAGCGCCTGCAAATGGAGCTTGAAATCGCAAAAAAGGCGGCGGCGTACTTCGCGAAGGACCTTCTGTGAAGTACGCGTGGATTGCAGGGCAGTGCCGGCACTATCCGCTGTCGACGCTGTGCGAAGTCCTTTCGGTGAGCGTGAACGGCTATCGTGCCTGGAAGCGCGGCGGCACGCCCGTGCGCAAACGGTTGACCGACCCGCAACTGCTTACGCTGATTCGGTCGATTCGTGCCGAGGTCAAGGGCGCCTACGGCTCGCCACGCATCACCGAGGAGATTCACGCACGCAAGCAAGGCGCGCGTGGAGCGTTTGATGAGCAAGAACGGTATTCGGGCACGCCACAAACGCCGCTACCGCGTCACGACTGATTCCCGGCACAAGCTGCCTGTCGCGCCGAATCTGTTGAACCGCGAGTTCGCGCCGGCTGCGCCGAATCAGGTGTTCAGTTCGGACATCACGTACATCTGGACCGACGAGGGCTGGCTGTATCTGGCGGTCGTGCTGGACCTGTTCAATCGAGAAGTCGTGGGGTGGTCCATCAAGCCGCGCATGACGGCCGACATTGTGACCTACGCGCTGACGATGGCATGGTTTCGCCGGAAGCCCGCGCCCGGTGCGCTGCACCACTCGAACCGTGGCAGTCAGTACGCGAGCCACGAATTTCGGTGCAGGCTGGCTGACTATGGCATGCGTTGCTCTATGAGCCGCAAAGGAAATTGCTGGGACAACGCGCCGACGGAGAGCTTCTTCAACGTAATCGGTAATTCACCGACGTTCTTGCGATCTCAGGCGCTCTGATGCAAGGGCGAGCGCAGGGGATTGCCGGCGAAGAGTGATTTCCACATCCTCGGCGTGAGTTCATGCACGCGCGATGCCGGATGCTGGCCCACGCGCTGCAACACGTCGACCAGATAGTCGTAGGGATCGATGTCGTGCAGCTTGCACGTCACCAGCAGGCTTTGCGCGATACCGATCTGCCTGGCGCCGAGTTCGGTCCAGCAGAACATCCAGTTCTTCTTGCCCATTGGGATGGCGCGCAGCGCCCGCTCCAATGAATTCGTATCGATCTCGACATCCGCATCATCCAGATACAGCAACAGGCCATCGCGGCGCTCACGGACATAGGCCAGCGCCTTCGTGAGCGGACTGCTCGGCAGCAAGCCTTGCGCTTCGAACTGCCTGTCCACCCAGACGAAGAACTGCTGCGCCACCGGCTTCGCATGCTGCTGCCTCCATGCGCGCTTGCCGGAGCCTGTCAGGCCCTTCTGCCGGATGTCTTCCTCGACGCGATACAGCGCGCCGATATGCTCCAGCGCTTCGGCCACGCGTGCCGGCTCGATCTCTTCGGCCTTCACGAAGGCACGCCTGCTGTGCGCCCAGCACTGCGCGTGGGCCAGACCCGTCTTCTTCGCATACCAGGCGTACGCCTTGTAGCCGTCCGTGTGCAGGACGCTGCCAGCCGCCGCGGTTTGCCCGAGCAACTGCTCGACGTGCTCCTGCCGCCGGCTCGGCTGGTAGTGGAAGCAGATCTCCTCGAGCTCGCCCATCACCGGCCAGAAGTACGCCGACTTCATCTTGCCCGGGCCGTCCCGTCCGGCCTTGATCGGCGTCTCGTCCATGCGCTTGACACGCGAGCTCAGGATCGACTGCCACTGCGCGTCGTGGACGGGCTCGATCAGCGCAATGGCCGCTTGCGCGATCTGCGTGAGCCACTGCCGCGACACGCGGATGCCGCACTGGGCAAGCCGCTGATGTTGGCGGTACAGCGGCAGGTGGTACACCAGCTTGTCGATGAGCAGCCCGGCGATGAACGACACATCGGCGCGGCTGCCTTCGATCACACCAACCGGCGCCGCAGGACACGACAGTGCCTGCGTATCGCGCCGCTTGATCACCGGGCGCACGTACTTGAGCACGACATAGCTGCCGGGACGTTGGGCCAGCCGGTGGCTCACACGCTCGCCGATTACTTCGTAATCCTCGGGATCGAGACCTGCGCTCTCGGGGTTCGCGATCTCGATGACTTCGACCGGCACCTTGCCCTCGTCGAAGAACAGCGTTGATTCGTCGACACCCGGGCGACTGGGCGTGGTGCTGCGCTCGTGGCCTGCTATGCGCGTCTTCCTGCCCGGCGCCGGTGCATCGGGCACAGCATCGAAGGCTTCGCCCAGCGTGCCTTGTGCCGCATCGGGCTGTACGATGCGACGCTCGCTCTTGCGGCCGAACAGCTGGCGCTGGAACCACGCGACTTGCGCGCGCAATTGTGCGTTCTCGCTCAGTACCGCTTCGCATCGCGCTGACAACGCCGCCACGTGCGCAGTGAGCGCTACGAGCGTTTCGTCGGTGGCGGCAGTCGATGGCATGGCCACCATCATAGGGCAACGCATGCCTCATGGCGAGGGCCTCACCGGCGACTGTGGCTGCGTGTGCCGGTAACGATGCCGCTGCCGGACGACCTCGATTCCCTCGAGCAACAGCTTCAGTTGGGTGACATCGATCTCACGCGTGTCCGCCCGGTTCCAGTTGGCCAGAAATCGGCCTTGCTCGAGCCGCTTGGCCCAAACGCACCAGCCGCTGCGATCGAAATAAAGCACCTTGATTTGCGTGGCACGACGATTGATGAACGCGAACAGATGGCCCCCAAGTGGATCGACCGGCATGCTGTGGCGTGCGATCGCGTGCAAGCCATCGAACGAGCGCCGCATGTCCACGGGTGCGCCGTACAGGAACACACGTACCTGCTGCTCAGGGAAGAACATCAGCTTCTCGCGATTGTCAGAACGATGCCGCCGGGCAGATCGAGGCGGATCGTCAGATTCGCCTGTCCAGCCTGCGTGCCCGGGTTGATGTGCGTGTCAGTTGCCGCAATGGTCCCCAGATCGACAAAGGCCGAGTCCCCGGCGGATGCATCCACGCCACACGGAGATGCCAGGCCCTGCAAGCGCCGCCGCCAATGATAGAAGCGAAACTCCGACACCGACTCCTCACGGCAGAACGCTCTGACCGTCAGTCCGCGCTCTGCGAAGCGTGCCAGCCTCTGGCGCCACGCTAATTCCACTTCCTCTCGCTTCGCTGCTGCCTTCATCGTCTGCTCCTGATCGCATTGAACGAGGAGCATTCTGCAACGACATCTACGCGAACTCTATAACGCTCATGGCTTACCGCTTACTCTTCAACAGCCTGAAAAACGAACGGGTTCATGCAACGCGCTATCGCACGCATCGCGAAGCCGCAGCGGACTTGTTCGAATACATCGAAGTGTTTTACAACCGCAGTCGTCGTCATTCGTCGCTTGGCTTTGTGTCGCCGGACCAGTTCATGTGAGACTGGCTCGTGGCTCAGCGGGCAAAGGATGTGGCTGCATAACCCCGGGCCTCTGGAAGGCGAAAAACAGAGGGAAGGTCAATCTGGTGCACGAGGATCGGGTGCCTGACGAATCACAGGCGGAGGCCGCGTAACTCGCTGTGACAAAAAAGGAGACAAAGATGTTGATGAACGGGAAGGTTGGTCTGGTGACTGGTGGCGGTTCTGGAATGGGTAGGGCCGCTGCACTGGAACTCGCCAGGGAAGGGGCCACGGTTGTTCTGGCCGGTCGTGACGAAGACAAGCTGGTTTCGGTCCAGAAAGAGATCGAAGCCCTGGGTGGCCAGGCGGCAATCCTCCAGGCCGACGTTTCGAAGCGCGAAGACAATCAAGCGCTTGTTGAATTCGTGGAAAAAACGTTCGATCGCCTCGATTTCGCATTCAACAACGCCGGCGGGCACGGGGACTTCAAACCCATTCACGAAACGCCAATCGATGAAGCGGAATGGGTGATCGATCTGAACTTCAAGGGCGTGTATTACGGTGTCAAGTATCAGGTCGAAGCGATGCTGCGTTCTGGTGGAGGATCCATCGTCAATAACGCCTCGATCTTTGGATTGCGCGGTATGGATGGCATAGCCCACTATGTGGCGGCCAAGCACGCAGTGGTGGGGCTGACCCGTGCAGTCGCCAAGGAATACGCGGTTCAGAACATTCGCGTGAATGCTGTGTGTCCGGGAGCCACCGAGACGCCGAATTACATGCGCAGCACTGGTGGCGATGTCCATCTGCTGGATGCAATGATTCCGATGCATCGCATCGGCCAGCCCGACGAGGTTGCGAGTGCTGTGATATGGCTACTGTCAGATCGATCTCAGTACGTGACGGGAACGACCCTGAGCGTTGACGGTGGCATGACGATCTGAGATTGCAGGACGGGATCCCGTGGTGGTAATGCTCCACGGTTCGGGCCCCGGTGCAACTGGCTGGGCCAACTACTATCGAAACATTGACGCGTTTGCTGGTGCCGGATACCGCCTTCTGCTGATCAATATGCCGGGCTTCGGCAAGAGCGATCCGGTCGTCATCGACCGGGGCTCCCGTTCCGAATTCAACGGTCAGGTCGTTCGCGCTGCTTTGGACCAGATCCAGGTCGATAAGGTAAGCGTGGTCGGCAATTCGATGGGTGCCCACTCGGCTACGGCGTTTGCTTTGAAGAACCCGGAGCGGGTCAACCGTCTGGTCTATATGGGCGGCGGTACTGCTGGGCCCTCGATATTCGTTCCGCAGCCGGCTGAAGGGATCAAACTCCTGAACTTTGTGTACAGGGAACCCACGCTCGAAAACGTCAAGCGCATGATGAATGTGTTTGTCTACGATGCCTCGGCCCTGACCGACGATCTGCTGCAACAGCGGGTGGACAACATGCGGGCCAGCAAGCACCACCTGGATAATTGGGCGAAAAGCATGGCCGCGAATCCGAAGCAATTCTCGGACTATCAAACGCAACTCAACGAGATGAAGGCGCCTGCACTGATCATCTGGGGTCGGGAGGATCGCTTCCTTCCCTACGACATGGGCCTCCGTCTGATGGCGGTCTCCCCAATGCCGAATTCCACATGTTCAACCGCTGCGGTCACTGGGTGCAGTGGGAACACGTGGAAAAATTCAATCGCATGGTGTTGGATTTCCTGTCCAACTGAGAGTCCCTAACACGACCTGGATATCAAGCCATCGGCCCCTATCCATGGGGGCATCGCCACGGGTTACGTGATCGATGCGGCGGGCAGCTACGACTGGGCGTTCGGGATCGCCCGACTGCTTCTGCTCGCAGGCGCGACGGTGGTTCTGAACACGCTGCAACGTCTCTCAAATGGCCGTTCTTGGCGAGCCCCCCACAATTTCCCGTTGCGCGCGGCGGCGCGGGGCCTGTGGCAGACCCGCGGAGACCGTTTCTCACATCGACGCAACTAACTGCTTCGTATGACGACCCCCACGACCGCCGGACTCCGGCGCACCGCGATCGGGCGGGCAGGGTGCGCCGCCGCAGCCCGCATCGTGGCAGTCCATGAAGTGACGCGTGGGCCGGCGGGGACGGCTACTTGGCCGGACATCGCATCGGTCATATCGACCCGTTGAGAGTCCTTGTCGGACCTTCGCGACACCACTAGTAGGAAAACCAGCAGCGACATCGACATTGTGCGGATTCTCCGCTGCAGGTAAGGTGCGATCGGCACCCTCCAGGTCGCTTATTTCTCCGATCGAAATCGACTCTGGGAGACTTGCTTGGTACCCAAACGGTACCAACCGCCCTTACCCAGTGATCTTGGACTGAGATTCGTACCCGGTCGGATACGAGTTACTCGGAGCGCGCCGACTTGATTATCCTTCGTACCCGAGCGGAACTTTTTCTGTAGGCATCAGCCGCCTTGCTGCTATGATGTACCCGACCGGGTACGAACAGAAGGGCCACTTGTGGATCAATCGGATTTCCCCATAACGGACGTTGAGGAGCTTGGCAACATTGTTCGCGCTGCACGCATCGCGCAGGGGCTCACGCGTGATGACCTGGTCAACGTCACGGGGCTGTCGCCCAAATTCATTACGCATGTGGAGTCTGGAAAGCCGACAGCCCAGATAGGCAAGGTTTTCGTCTTGCTCTCCGAGCTGGGCATCATGCTCCGTGCTCAGACATCTGTCGCTATTTCGGCCAAGACAGCGGCGCAGGCCCGCCGCAAGCGTAGGAGCCCGAATGCCGAATAGGGAACTCGTAGCGTGGGCCAATGGCGAGCGCATGGGGGTCGTCGCAGACAACGACGACATCTGGTCGTTCACGTACGTCCCACAATGGCTCGCTGCCAAAAGCGCCTTCCCACTGTCGCCGGCGTTCCCGCTGCGGCAGGAGCCCTTTATCGACGGCTCAAGCAATCGTCCTGTGCAATGGTTCTTCGATAACCTGCTTCCCGAGGAGGGCATGCGCCAAGCGCTCGCACGCGAGGCGAAAATTGATGGGAGCGATGCCTGGGGCCTCCTCGGTTACTACGGTCGGGAATCGGCTGGCGCGCTCACACTGCTCGCGCCCGACGAAAAAGAGCCTCCTGGCGCATTGCGGCCGCTGTCGTTTGCCGATCTTGAGGTGCGGATTATCGCGATGCCGCAACGGCCTTTGACCGCTGACGCGCCCAAACGCATGTCGGCGGCAGGGGCACAGCCCAAGCTCCTCGTAACGATGCGCGGCGAGCCGCCCGTCTGCGAGCTCTTTGAACCGGAAGGCAGTGAGCCCTCGATGCAACTGCTCAAGCCGGACGCACGCGCGGTAGGCTATCCCCACTCTGCGATAAACGAGTTCTTCTGTATGCGACTTGCGCGAGCCGTGGCACTGCCCGTACCCGCGACGCACTTCGTACGCGTCCCGACACCGTGCTACATCGTCGACCGTTTTGACCGGGATACGACGGCGCAGCCAACGCGCCGACTGCACGTCATTGATGCAGCGCAGTTGCTCAACTTCTCGAAGGACTACAAATACGACGGCGCCAACGCGCAGCGGCTGCGAGAGGCCATAGACAGAACAAGTACCCGGGCAAATACCCGACTGGAGATTTTCCGGTGGGCCATCTTCAACGTGCTTGTCGGTAACGGCGACGCGCACCTGAAGAATCTTTCGTTTTTCGTGACGCCGCTCGGCTATACGCTGGCACCGTTCTACGACATCGTCAGCACGGCCGTGTACTACACCAGAACATATCAGCCGGAGCGCGCAGACCAGTGGCCGAACTGTGAATTGACCATGCAGGTAGGCGACGCCAGGCATTTTGCTGACATCTCAAGACAGAACATGTTGAAGCTGGCGGATGAACTCGGGGTCCCAGGAAGGGGCGCCGAACGCCTCCTTGACGGGATGCTAGAAGTGTTCCGTGCGCGCGTGGATGAGACATTCAACGCGGTCGTGAACATTGCGACGCCAGACGCGGGGGAGATGCGCCTGCTGAACTCAATACGCGCAATGCCGATTGCTGAGATGTCTCGGGCGCTCACTCACTGAGGCTTTTTCGACCCAATACGAGGGCTATGGCAGGTTGCAAACTGGAACGGCCATTCGCGCGGGGTCTCCGCCGTCAAGTTGTCGGCCATTGCGGACGTTCACGTGTGGGCTCTTGAGCGGCGGCTGACCAACGCCGTGCGGCCGTTCGCATTGGAGCGATAACCCCTCTTCTCAAGACGCGGAGCATGGCTACGGACGCACTCCGCTGCGAGCGGAAAAGAGCGTGCTCGAGCGCGGCGAAGCCATTCGGAGTGTTGCTAACGCTGATCACGATATGGTTCAACGGGAAGCACCCGCATGCGCCTTTCTTTTGGGGGCGGCTGCACAGATTTCCGGGCGACACTCGCGCGTTCACAGGGCGCGGGGTGTTGCCAACGCGCCGCTCAAACGGTTTTTTTAGCTTAGACTTCTTCCATGCTTTTCCGCTTGCGCAGCAAACCAACTCAGCTCGTCGTTCAAATAAGGTGTAGTGAGAACAGTTGCAGTTCGAGTACAAACCATTTGATATCATCGGCTCCTGAAAAATAGAATGCCTTCATCCTGACCTGCCCCCTTCAATAGGGCCAATGGTCTTCTAGCAAAGTCCCTTTAAACCAGCTCCTGGAATGCGGCAGGAGCATCCGCTGTTGCCCGATGTTTCGCCGCGAACTCCGATGGCGAGAGGTAATTCAGTGCGCTGTGCGGCCTCTGTTCGTTGTAGTCCTGACGCCATGCCGCGATGACGGCGCGCGCGTGGGCGAGCGTCGTGAACCAGTGCTCGTTAAGGCATTCATCGCGGAACTTGCCGTTGAACGATTCGATGTACGCATTCTGCGTCGGCTTGCCGGCCTGAATCAACTTCAGGGTGACGCCGCTCGCATAGGCCCACTGGTCGAGCGCGCGGCTCGTGAACTCGGGCCCCTGGTCTGTTCGCACCGCTTTGGGATAGCCACGGAAGCGGGCGGCACGGTCCAAAGCGCGAGCGACATACAAGCCCGAGATGCCGTGGTCGACGACGATGTCGACAGCCTCTTTCGTGAAATCGTCGACGATTGTCAGGCACTTCAGGCGCCGCCCATTGGCAAGCGTATCCATCACAAAGTCGATTGACCAAACCTCGTTGGGCGCGTTCGGCAGGGCTAGTTGCTCGCGTTCCATCATGACACCGTGGCGCTTGCGACGGCGCCGCACAGTCAGCCCCGCCTCACGATACAGGCCATACACCCGTTTGTGACTGGCGTGCGTGCCTTCGCGTTCCACCAAGGCATGTAGCCGACGGTAGCCGAAGCGGCGACGCTCGTGCGCCAGCTCCACCAGACGCGCCGTCAACGCTTCATTCTCATGGTCCGGCTTCGCCTCATAGTGCAACACGCTGCGAGAAAGCCCGACAAGCCGGCAGGCGCGGCGCTCCGAGATGTTGACCTTCTCCCGAATCGCCACCACTGCTTCGCGCTTGGCTTGCGGGCTCAGGGCTTTCCCTTGACGACAACTTTCAATGCTTCCATGTCGAGCATTGCCTCGGCGAGCAGCTTCTTCAGCCGCGCGTTCTCAGCCTCCAGGTCCTTCAGCCGGCGTGCGTCCGAGACCTCCATGCCGGCGAACTTCGCACGCCACGTGTAGAACGACGCGTCACTGAATCCGTACTTCCTGCACAGTTCCTTGACCGGCATCCCGGCCTCGGCTTCCTTCAGAAACCCGATGATTTGCTGTTCCGTAAAGCGCTTCTTCATGTTCGTCTTCTTCTCCGAAAACGAACTTTACTAGACTCCGGATGGCCCTGTTTGCGGGGGGGCAGGTCACGGCGAGCAAACGCTCGCCGAGACTACGGCGCTAGTTATTTCTCGCCATCCTTTTTGAAGCGTCGAGCAGTCGGGAAGTGACGGAAGTCATCGTATTTCTGGCCATAAATGAACGGGACGTACGCAGCGCGGTCGGTCAGGGTGTCGAACCAGGGAACGGTCCACGACGACTCGCCCTGCGAATAGTAGGCGTTCCCGACCTTCACGATGGGAATCGTGTGCAGCGGGTCCATGTCGTTGCCCGAGAATTTGAGCGTCGCATGACCCTCACGCCGCACTCGATACGCTTCGCGGTTCTTCATGCAGGTGAGGATGACGTCGTCCTGCAGTCCGAACCCACTCACGTGCGGAGTAGCCTTGAGTTCGAAGTCGAGACCTTCGAATTCGACCGGCCCGAGGTCCGGCCCAAACTCGCCCTCGATTTCGATAAGACGCGTGCCATTGCGCTCGCCATAGCCATACATCTCGTGGCCGTCCACATAGAGCTGCGCGAAGCCGGTCTTCTTGGGCTCTCCCCACATTTCGCGTCCAATGGAAACAGGCATGTCGCCGCTCACCAAGATGTAGAGCATCGTGGTGCCTTCGAACTGCTTGTAGCGGCAGCGAAGGAACACGATTGCACAGTCGAACTCCCCGCACATCGCGCTTTGCCAGCGAGATACATTTGCGTACGCGATGGGCTCGTCCGGAAGCTCGAAGCAAGGGGCGAGCACAGAGCGTAAGAATTCGCGAGTCGTCTCAAACTCGACCGTGATGCCTTCAGTCGTGAAGCGACCGTCAGCGAGCAGCTTCTCGATCTCCTTGACTTCATCCGGCGTCTTAACAAATCCCATGCTTGTCTCCTTTCAAATCCACTGTGTGAAGTGCTTTCGCGCGTGTGCGTGAAAGCACACGGACGCCAGGCACACGAATCATTCTTATGTCACGCACGAAGTGCGTCGGCGTTGGCCTGAAGCAGGTCAATTACTACCTTGGCGACCGCCGCCGATGAGGCCGGGTTCTGGCCAGTAATCAGCAGGTCGTCGACCACGCAGTGGTTTTGCCAGTCGGCCGCTTTGGTGTACGACGCGCCGAGGTTCTTCAGCTCAGTCTCGACAAGGTATGGGACGACTTTTTCAAGTTGAACTGCGGCTTCCTCGCTGTCGCTGAATGCCGTAACTTTTCGACCGCGTACGAGCGGTGCTCCGCTCGGAGTTTTGGCTTCGAGTAGAACGCATCCGGAATGACAAATCGCGGCGACCGGACGACCAGCAGCATGCAGGTTTTGAATCAGTCGAATCGAATTCGCGTCGTGGCGCAGGTCGAACAGCGGGCCATGGCCACCGGGATAGAGCACCGCGTCAATGGTGTCTGGCGTTACCATGTTCAACTTCTCGGTGTTGTCGAGAGCGGTGAGTAAGTTGCTGTCGCGCAGGTAGCGCTGGTAGACCGGTGTGTCCTTGATGGCGTCAATCGACAGTGGGTCGACCGGTACCTTGCCGCCTTTCGGAGAAGCGAGGCGGACGTTGACGCCAACGTCGAAAAACGCGTAGTAGGGCACGAGGAATTCCTCGAGCCACACGCCGGTTTTGCGTCCGGTGTCGCCGAGTACGTCGTGCGAGGTGAGGATGATGAGTGCGGTCATCGTAAAGTCCTTTGAAGCTTGCTCGAACGCGCCGCGTTATTGCGGCGCATTGGTTGGCGATGTCTACAGCCTGCGCGTTATGCAGCGAGTTGCTTCGCCCAGAGTTCTTGCGCCGTATCCCACGACTGTATGACGTGCGAGCCATCCTTTTTGACCCACGAGAGCGGGCCAACCATCTGCAGAACGAACGTGGTGTCTTCGCGCATTACTGTCTCGTCGTGCTCCGCGCCGGCCGCTTCGTAGATGAAGCCGTCTTTGATGCCGAGAACACCACCCACTTCGGGACCGCCGCGAACTTGAATCGCGCCGTCGAAAATCCAGCCTTCAGCCGGACCATGGTGAATGTGGGGTTGAAGTACCGAACCCTTCGGACAGAAGAAGAGAACAGTCCAGAAGGCCATTTCCGGTGAAACATGCAGAAGCTTCCATTTCACGCCACCGCTGTGGAAGTCCTCGGGAAAGTCCTGCCATGCAACTTGGTCGACCTGCACGTAGTCGTCTTGCGCTTTTGCCTTCATTTCGATGCCTCGCTTGGTGGGGATAGACGATTTTCAAGTTATCACCGTCATCAAGGCTTCCGTATCCACTTTCGGCAAGCCACTTCGCAGTAGGGGAATGCGAGCGCCACACGCGATTGTTTTCCTGTTCTCCTGAGAACATCGGTCCGCGTTTGATGGACCATTCTTTCCACCTGGGGAAAACCCACATCTTGACTCGACGAATGAGTTCGAATTGAAGACGACGTGTTTGAGGGGAATTGACCTGGAATGCTTATGGAGCATGGGTTTCGAACAGCGATGGCTTGCTGGAGTTTGCGTTCGACGCACTGTTCAAAAATGAAGGGAGCTGCGCTTCAATGCCCCCACGGTTGCCAAATCTGGCTACGTCCCAGAAAACTTTGACGGCATAGTTCACTCAACCACTGCGGACGCAGTTGTGGAATTTAACTGCTCTATCGGGCACTTCCTTCAAAGGTGAAAACATGGCGAAAACCGTAGGCGTTATTGGCACCGGACTCATGGGGTCGGCCCTCGTCAACACGTTGTTGAAGGCTGGAACACAGGTTACGGTCTGGGATGGTCGCAAAGAGGCGACGGCAGGTGTGGTGAAGAACGGTGCAAAGCTGGCTGAGTCGTTTGTCGAACTTGTGAACGGAAACGACGTCGTCATCTCGATTGTCAGCAGCGCGTCCATTGGCGCTAACCTTTTCCGCGAGCACGCGGCACAGCTGAAACTGGATGGTAGATACATCGCGAATCTGAGCACCGCGATGCCGGAAGACGGCGAAGCTTTTCGTGAAATCGTCGAAGGCAATGGTGGCCGTTTTATCAACGCGGCTATTTCTTCCTATCCGGACCTCATTGGCGGCCCGTACACGGCCATTCAGTATTCCGGCAAGGAGGATGTCTGGCGCGCGGTCGAGTCGACGCTTACGCCATTGGCACCGGAAGGCACCATCTACACGGGCACGCGCCTGGATGTGCCGTGTATCGTCGACGCAGCAATGACCGGCAGCTTTTACGCCGTCGGCCTCGCCGGTTTTCTCGAAGCAGCGGCCTATGCGAGAGCGCGTGGTGTCTCGCCATCGCAACTCGGTGACTTCGCGGACAAGATGCTGGACCTCGTACGCTACAAGGTTCACAAGAGCATTCGTGAAATCGAAGCTAACAACTTCGAAACCATCCAGGCGACGGTCGATGTTTACCTTGATGCCGTGATTCAGTGGCGCGATGCTCTGAAGGACGCCGGCCTCCGCGCGAGCCATATCAGCGCCTTGGCCGATGACCTCACCGTCACGCAGGAAGCGGGCTACGGGTCGCTCGGCTTCACCGCGCAGTTCAAGGTGGCGTCAAAGACGAACTGATTCTGAGCATGCGTGGGAAGGGAGCAATCTGAAAGCTCAGGTTGCTTTCTTGTCGGCAACTAGCTTTGAGGATGTCGTCGATGGACGTATTGCTGGGAAGCGTGGTCAATCGCTTGGTGCTCATTTCAAAATCTCGCGAAAAAGTTTGCGTGATTCCTTTATACAAACGGTTGAGAAGTGGTCATATCCGGTTTTGGCAACCAGGTAGCAACACCCAATGTTTCGACATGTACGGTCAGGCAGAGGGGCTCGGAGCATAGGTATGAGTCTGCAGGTAGCGCGTCGCACAGAGCAGGCGGAAAACCAGGCGGACCGCATCCTCGCTCTATGCGGCAGGGAGCGGGCAGCGTTTTGGTCTTCGGGCGGCCCGGTGCGACCGGTGCCCCGTGCTCGCCGGGCGCAGGTCTTCCGCGACATCCTGGGGGGGCTGTCAGTGCGCCGTGTCACGGGGCGGCGTAATCGAGCCGGGTATGGGCGGCGTAATGGAGCCAGCAGAAACGGGGGTAAAGCGCAGATTCGAACGGGCTCAAGAATGCGGTTTTTTGCCCGATTTGGTAACCGCGTTTTCACTGCTTCCTGGCATCGGTTTGGGTTTGCGGAAGCTCTCGTCTTCGATCACGACGCGATAGGCGCCGTGGCGTAGCCGGTCCAGCGTCGCGGCGCCCAGAATGCGATTGTCGGGGAACGCGTCGTCCCATTCGCTCAGATCTAAATTCGACGTGAGGATTGACGCCGCGCGCTCGTATCTGGCGGCGATCAGATCATGGAAGTCTTCGTCGTGCGGTGGGTGCAGCGGTTTGACGGCGAAGTCGTCAATGATGAGCAGCGGCACGCGTACGAACTGCTGGAACTTGCGCTCGTACAGGCCCGTGGCGCGGGCCGCGTGCAGCTTCTTGAGCAGGTCAGTCTGCGAGATGAACAGCACGTCACGCCCTTGCCGGGCCGCACAGTGGCCCAACGCCTGCGCTAGATGGGATTTGCCGACGCCTGTCCCGCCGACCAGCAAGACACAGACCCTCTCGTCGATGTAGCGGCCGGTTGCCAGATCGTGGATGTAGGTTCGGTTGAGCTTGGGCACCAGATCGAAGTTGAACGTCTCGAGCGTCTTGCCCATCGCGAAGCCGGCACGGGCCGTACACCCAGCTTCTTCGTGTCGCGCCGCGCGATTTCGTCGTGCAGCAGCATGGCGAGGAACTCGGTGTAGGCAAGCTGGCCGTCAATGGCTTCGCGGTTTCGCTGTTCGAGCGAGTCGAGGATGCCGGAGAGGCGCAGCTGCTTGAGGATGGGGTTCAGTTCGGGGCTCGGATTCATGGCTGGTTCAATGGATCAGAAGGGATTGAAGGTCGCGGCCGAAGCGACCGCCGTTCAGGTAGGTATCGGTGGGCGCCGTCGTGGTCGATGGCGTCGCAGCCTCGCTGTCGAGCCCCTTGTCGAGGATCGTCTTGATGGTGCGATACTGGGGACTGGAGAACGCGAGCGCACGCTCGCACGCGGCGTTCAGGCGCATATCGCCAACCTTCTCGCGCAGGCGCACGATGCCCTGTGCGCCGCGCAGGTTCTCAAGCACCGTGTTGTTGAACATCGCGAGGATGACGGCATGGCAGGCAGGCCCGATATCCTTCGCACGCGCGAGGCACCACTGGGGATCGTGCTCGAGCCAGGCCTGTGCCTCGGGCGGCTGGTGGTCGCGCACGGTGTGGCGGTCCCCCGGCTTGCGTAGCCGTGGATGGGTTGCGACGAGCTCGTGCCGGTGGAACGCCTGCACGACCGTGTCGGTGGCCTTGAGCCACAGCTGCTTGCCGACCAGCGTGAAGGGCACTGAGTACAGCGCCTTCTTGTAGACGACGTGCCCGTCCGTATGCACCTTGACCTCGGACCACACGGCCAGTACCGGCGGCACGTCGGGCAGGCGCGTGAGCAGCGGCCGCTCGATCGCAAAGCGCGTGAGCGGTTGCTCGTGCGTGGTGCCGTGATCGCGCACGCCGCCCTGCTGCAGGATCCACTCGTGCAACTGACGGTTTGCGTCGGCCAGATCGCGGAACTCGCGTAGTGGTACGAAGGACTTCTTGACGTACTTGACTCCGGATTCAACGATTCCCTTCTTGGCTGGGTCGTACGGCGGACATGGATCGATGCGGAAACCATATGCTTCGGCGAGCCCCGCGTAGGAGCGCTGGACTTCGGGGCTATGCATGCAGTGCCGGATGATCGCGCACTTGGCGTTGTCGATCGTCACCCGGGAAGGACAGCCGCCGAACCATTTGAAGGCGCGGCGATGACAGGCCAGCCACGTCTCGACGGTCTGGTCCAGTACAACCTCGGCATACTGGTGCCGGGACCAGCACAGGGTCATGACGAAGATCCACGTCTTGAGCGGGATACCGGACTCGTGCGTGAGCACGGGGCCGGCGCCGAAATCAACCTGGGCGGCTTCGGCGGGCGCGAACTCCAATATCGTCGTCGCCTTGACGACGCGTTCGGCCGCCAGACGGCGCAGCATGCGCTTCACGGCATCGTAACTGCCGGTATAGCCGTGATTGCGCTGAAGGGCTGCATGGATTGTGGTGCCCTGGACGCCGGCGTCAAGCCACTCGCGAACCTGCTCGCGGTACGGCTCCACCGTGGAAATGCTACTGCGTGGCACCTGTCTTGGAACGCCGCTGACGACGTACGCGATCTCTGCGTCATCCGGCATGGGCTGCGCCGGATCGAGCCAGCCTCGCGACTGGGCTTCCTGCCGTAGGGCTGCAAGCTTGGCTCGGCCCATCAGGCATCGCCGCGCGATGTCGCGGTCGGAATCACCGCGTCGCATGCGCACAAGGATGTGACCAACTGGTTGCGGGTTTCGGTTCACTGCGAACGGAAGAACCACGATGGACGCTGATGATCGCGCGAAGTCAGGCGCATCGTTGCAAGAAACGACAGTTATTCGGCATCGACGCCTGCATTATGATCAGGAATGAAAATTCACAATGGGCGTGAGTATTCATGACGCGTAGCGCCCTCAGCCAAATACGAATCGTCGATGATTCAGCAGTAGTGGCGCAGGTTGATCATCGTATAGGCAAGCGTCTTGAACGCGTAGTGCATATCACTAATGCGTTCAAAGCGTAGCAGCAGACGGCGGAATTTGTCCTCCCAGGCGAAGACCCGCTCAATGGTCCTGAAACGCTCCTCGAAGATGGCCGGATCATAGCGCTGCTTGCGGCCGCGCTTCGGTGTTTTGCGCCCGCGTGGATTCTCGGGGATGTTTGGGATCATGCCGCGGTTGAAAATCGCCTTGCGGTTGACCCTGCAGTCGTAGACGCCATCCAGGCTGAGGATTGAACAGCGCAGGTCCGCGCCAATGGCGCGTGCCATCGCGGTAAGACTGGGCAGCGCGTCGCGCAACAGCGGCGATTCGTTGCGGTTGCCGGGAGCGCTGATAAATGGAGCAATGACGTTGCAGTTGCGATCGCACAAGGCCACCACCTTGTCGCCCTTCATATGCTTGTGCCCGCTGTATCCGAGATTGTCGCCGCCTTTCGTCGCAGCCGTCGTGGTACCGTCGCCGTGGATGACCGAAAGATCAAGCCGCCGGTCCTTATGAAGTTGCTGAACCGAGCCCGAAAAGATGGCATCGATGCAACCGTCGTCCTGCCAGCGACGAAACATCCGGTAGATACGCGTATAGTGGATTTCAGGGTCACCTTCTGCATTCCTCTCGATCGGCAGCATCTTCCATTGACAACCCATATACAGTGCCTGCAGGATGTAGTTGAAGATTTTGTGCAAGGCCAGTGTGGGGGAAGGTCCGCGCCGGCCCAGGCTCAGATGCGGCCAGACAAATTGCTCGAACTGCTCCAGGCTCAATCTTGTTGGAATCACTTGCCAGCATGGACTTCGGGTCATTCGCTGTGTCCAGAAATCTAGACTCTACCCGATCAGGTGCCGCCGGCCCGAAACCCACTCCGGAGCTGACTCGCAGACAAATTCAACGATCTCGGAAAACTAGCAACCAGTTGAAACCGACCAAGCAGTTGTCGGTGAGCCTTATCGAAGGGGGCCACCTGCAGTTGGAGGAGGAATGAGGCTGATAGCTGTGCCATGTCATCCGAAACAGGATTGACGACCATGCAGGCAGTGATCTGCTTTGCAGACCTCGTGAACCACCATACGCGCGCCGGCACCGGCGGTCAATTCAATTCTGGTAACCGTATTGGCGTCGCCCTGCGGTTCCCTTATCAAGGTATAGTGGGATTCCCCCCCCGGAGTGACCAACATGCCGATACGACCGCTTCTTCTCTACAGGGGGTACGAACTTCATCCCCTCGTCTTCGCTCGCACATTCAGTCGCTTTGACGGACATTCCCGTTACGACGAAGGGTATGACATTGCGGTACGGATATGTCGCCCGGGCGCGATAGCGACCTCTGCCGCAAGCCGTGTTTTCAGGCCGAACCAGGCTCACGCATTCTCCGACTTCGGTATGGCGAGGCGTGCCGCCCGGCAGCATGGAAAAGACATCATCGACGGAAAGGTGGGCGGTTCTTCGGTCGTCGATATGTGAAAGCGCAGCTGGCGTGTGACATCAGCCGATTTGCTCCGGCGGCGAATTGCGCTTTCCTTGATGCCGCCTTGACCGTAGCTGCTTCTGCAATGCGGTTCTGGCGCCGTGCATCCTTAGGCGCATTTCCTTCGTTCGTGCAAACGCGGCGGATGCCCGTGGCGAACCGCGAACCGTACGCACCCTTCCAGACTGGTGTCACCTTCATGCAAAGTAACCGTACCGAAATTCCGTACTACCTGGTTTTACGCGCCGGCTGTCTGCCGTACGTTTTGAACGCTGACCGCCATGTCGTGCGCCGCGAGGCAAGCCTTCTTCTGCGGGCGTTCGCGAGAGCGCAGGGTGTGCCGACCTCAATCGAGGACGACGCGTGGAACGCCTTTTCCGGCTCGGAAGCCATTTTGCTCATTGAGCGCGCGCAGATGCTGGCCTACGCACTGGTTCGCGGGACCGAAAGCGAACATCAACTCCGGTTACTGGCTGCGCTCTGATTGCACCAACGTGCGTATTCGTTGTGGACTGCGAGCACATCCATTCGTGCGCACATTTGCTGATCATCTTTCAGCATGTAGAGCCATCAACCCAATGGAGCGCCCCATGTAACGGACGATCGGGTATCGCGGGTTCGAGATTCACGTCTAACCCAGCCGGTCTGCAGAGGATCTCTACGAGATAACGTTTCGGACCAGGGCCGCCACAACCAGCACGAGGTGGGCGAATGCGGTGTCCAATTTCCATCGACCTGTCGCATAGCCGTGCGCCGCGTGCCGTCATGGCGCTATGACAAGCAAGCCCATCTCAGTACCTCCTCGCATACCCTTCGCGCCACAGGGCAGCACCCACGGAAGTCAGCAACGCAACGTCAGCTGCGCCCAGATCATCCCATGCACTGGCCAGCCATTTTGCAAAGCTCGCGCAGGCATGATCCAGATCGACCACGGCGCGACCTTCGCGATTCAGTTGCTCGAAGACAGAGATCACATCATCAGGGGTCATCGTCGTTCCCTCGTTGAGACGTTCGGCAGCCTGCGTGCAATTCTTAAGGCCGCCCCCAAAATCGATTCGCTCCGTCTCTGCGGCACGTAGCAACGCGCCAGTCGGCGGGTGTCCGGGTGAACTGAAGCGCTTCACTTACGAGCGTCGCGTAAACAGGCGGATGGCAACGGTTGAGCCTTTGCAATGCCGTTCTCCGCCGCTGGACGACAATGCCCTGTAAGTGAAGGAGCCGTGGCGGCCCCCTGCATATTGATCAATCGACCAACGCCAGACAAGCGATGGGGCATCGAATTACGATTCCGGACCAATCAGAACATCAACTGCGGCCTGACCCGCAATCTCCGCTACGAGGTACGCCCAGCGCTCTGAGAACGGACCATGTCGAACGGGAACGACAGCCCCGTCGATGCTGGTGCGGCCAACGTTATGGCCCTCTATTCTGAACGTCACACTGTACATATCCTGAGCAACCTCGGTGAGTGCCACATGGATCTCGAAACCCCGATAGGTGATCAATCGATTCATCTCTGCTCCTGGGTCGCGGACCTGGCGCACGGCGCGGATCGTATGAATATCCGAGGCACAATGCACTCTACACGTCCGCAATCTAATCGCGTTTCAGATTGCATTCCGGCAGATCCTGAATGTAATGCCAAGGCCGCAGTGACACTGGCAGGCGGACCCTCGTTGCCCACGTTTTCGCCAAGGTCCGAGGCTCCGCTCCCAGATTGCACATTGCGACGGTTCAAGTTTCACGTAATTCTGCGAGTGCCGAGGCGGACGGTCCTATTCTAACCGTAGCTCTCTTTCGCCAACCACTGACTGCAGGGTGCCAAACGCGTTCCATTCCACCAATCCAGCCTGCCTGCGCCGCCGCGCAAGACGTCGTTGGGAGTAGTCGCGCGTCCGTTGTCTTTGTTCGCCGCGCGGCTCGCGTCTCGTGTTCCTTGTTAGGTCCCTTACAGATCAATTCATCGACGGCTCTTTGAAATTGAGCGGGTTAGATAGTTAGTTACGAGAAGACTGCAGGTAGCAGCCGCCACTACAAAAGAGAAGATGAAAAAAATGCTTGCGATCCATTCAAGGACTGTGGCGACGACGGCTGCCATTTTGCTTTTTCCCGATCTGCGTCCTGCACACGCGAGGCGCCCGTGCTTCTAGCAAGACTCCTCGGTGTAAATCGAGCGCGGCCAAGCCTCGTGGACATGACTTGGCGCATCCCGGACAAGTGCCGTACGGGACTTTCCCGTTCGGTCGCATGTGCTGAATCTCCATGCATGCGCTGTGGCTCATCTCATTCCGCTCGTGTTTGCCAGAGAAGCGCGTCACACGGATAGCACCATTCCGGTCGACGGCATTCAGCGTAGCATGAGTGCGCACAAGGGACGCGGTTAGCCCAAGGCAGCGACTTAGCCGCGCCTGGATGGCGTGGCATCTGTTTGACGGTCGACGGTCGAATGAAACAGCCCGAGGATCGCTTGCGCATTGTCATGCGGTCTGTTCATCCCAGTCTAAACGCGCCTTTCCAGGGTACCCCTCCACGGCTCTGGTGCAAATAGGGTCGGGGCAATCGGTTAGAGTTGTCGGAGCAAAATGAACTGATGAACCGCGATGAGCAAGCTGAAGAGTCTGGAGGAGTTGTTCGGTGGACGTCATTTTGATCGGGAGATCATCATTCTGTGCGTTCGCTGGTATCTGCGCTACAAGCTCAGCCTGCGCGATCTGGTCGAGATGATGGCCGAACGGAAATTATCGCTGGCTCACACGACGATCCTGCGCTGGGTGAGACGCTATACGCCCGAGTTCGTCAAACGCTGGAACCGCTTTGCTACGCCAGCTGGTCGCTCGTGGCGCGTCGACGAGACCTACCTGAAGATTCGCGGCAAATGGGTCTACCTGTACCGGGCGGTGGATCGGGCTGGCCAGACGGTGGACTTCCTGCTCAGGGCGAAGCGCGACGTGGCCGCGGCCAAAGCCTTTTTCAGCAAGGCCATCAGGCATCAGGGCCAGTCGCCGGAGACCATCACGCTCGACGGCTATGCGGCCTCGCACCGCGCGGTGCGCGAAATGAAGGCCGATGTTCTGCTGCCTGAAGACACGAAGGTCCGGTCCTCAAAATATCTGAATAACTTGATCGAACAGGACCATCGTCACATCAAATCGAGAACGAACGTGATGCTTGGATTCAAGCGGTTCAGGAGCGCCGCGACCACAATTTCAGGCATCGAATTGACGCATCGCATTCGCAAGGGTCAGTTCGATCTCACGGAACTCGGCCTCAAGGAGGTCACTGCGCCCGCCGTATGGAATGCGGTCCTTTCTACTATCCTTCTTATAGGAACCTTCTAAACCTGCTTTCCTATTTGCACCAGAACCCCGTCAACCACCGCAATCAGGATGTCCTGGCAGCCACGGGCCTTCAGTTCGTTGAACACCTTGAGCCAGAACTTCGCGCCTTCGGTCTGCTCGATCCACAGGCCCAGTACATCGCGCTGGCCATCGGCCTGAATGCCCAGTGCCAGATAGACCGCCTTGTTGCTGACCACGCCGTCGTCGCGGATCTTGACGCGCAAGGCGTCGAAGAACACCACCGGGTACATCGCATCGAGCGGACGGTTCTGCCAGGCCAGCGTTTCGGCCATCGTTCCATAGATCGATATGGCCGCCGCTTGCGCTCTCCGCGCTCTCACCGTCGCGTGTCCAATATTGCGAGAATTGAACAATCCCGGTACGCCCCTTGAACTTATCTTGCCAGTCAGGCCCGGTTATGTTCTCAGGACTTCGGCAGTCCGGCAAAGGGTTGTAGCTTGAGCCATTGTCCCATTTCATCGGCGCGCGTTGCCGTTGCCTTTCCATCCAGGATAATGCGGCCGATGGTCGGCTGGCCTGATGAAGGCTGTACCAGCCTGGACGAAAACGACTTCATATTAATCCCTACACGATGAAGCGTAACGCTCATGCGAATGGCGCATTGATTGTGGTATGCGGGATTGTCGTACGGATTGCCGCCTGGATAGTTCGCCCAAAGCTCGGTGAACGTCACGACCTTCAGTGGAACTTCCTTTATCGAACCTGGCGTGTTGTTCGTCTGTACAACAGTTTTCTTATTCGGCATTGCTCCATCCTTCATGGCTTAGTGCTTCATCGCCCCAGTGAATCTCGTAGGCGTCTGCGCTATTGGTGTGGATGCGAGGCAAATGACCGTTGCCGTCCGCACGGCCGCATATGGTTTGCCCGTCGGGCTTCTTGATAAGGTACGGGTAGCCCTGTAAAGACACGTTGCGCGCGCTCACCGTTACCTGTTCGTCGTACTCGCCGGTAGATTGCTGTTTGAGCGGTTCGCCGCCCTGTATGCAGCCCATTGCCTCCGGTTCATGCGATTCGAACGTATGCCACGCGCTATCCTGCGACGCGCTCATGACCGGAGGCGGGTCGCATTTGCAGATGCAGATATCGCCGTCGAGCGCTTGTTGTTTTCCATGCATCGTCGCGTTCTGGTGCGGACCCGTCGCGCCGATGACGCCTTCTGACTTGCAGCATTCGCACCTCACCCTCGCGCCGATGAACGCGGTGCGTGCATTTGTCGATGCCCTCCAGAACCACGCCGCCGTTAGCGGACCTATGCCCCGTTCGCAAGAGTGCCCGCTTCATTTCGTACCTCCCGCACGGTGTTTCTGTTGTTCCCACATTTGCAGCCCTCTTGGTCGACGAAAGCGGCCGGCGACTATGGCCGCCGACAGATCGAGCGAGATTTCACCCAATCGGGCAATGTCAACATGGAGGCAAAGACACGAGCCATCAGAAAGAGACGAAAACGGGATGCGAACAATGCGTACTGAATTGCCGAGAGTTAATGGTTTGACTGTCGATAAATCCGACCTGAGATAGCGAACTATTCGGACGGTCGAACTTTGACCCGAGTATTCGAGTGCTCGCGCACTAGCGGCCGCCAGCCTTCAGTGGGCTAGGGAATACCCGCGCTATGCCGCCGGCACCCCAGTCAAACCAACCGCCACCCAATAGTCCCAACAGACGATGTTGCCCCCGTCCCCGGCGGCCAGAATAGACCTCACTACAACGGGCTTTCTGGAGGGGCGAAGATGAGCGAAGTGCGAGCGTTGGGCTACGTCGTCGTGCAGTCGGCGCAGGTGGACAAGTGGCGCGACTATGCGCGGGACGTGCTCGGCATGGAGGTGCTTGAGGCGAATCAGGGCACGAATGAAGCAAGCAGCGCGCTCTACCTCAAGATGGACGAGCGCGATTTCCGCTACCTGATCGTGCCAGGCGACGAAGACCGCTATTTCGCCTCGGGCTGGGAACTGGCCGACGAAGCGTCGCTCGTCGCACTGGTCGCACGGCTCGAACAAGCGGGCGTCGAGCCGCGTCGCGCCAGCGCCGAAGAAACCGCGCTGCGCCGCGTCCAGGCGATGGTCTGGTGTCTCGATCCCTCCGGCAACCGCCACGAATTCTTCTGGGGCATGCGCTCGGACTTCCGCCGCTTCGTCTCTCCCGTGGGCGTGCCGGGTTTCGTGACCGGCGCGATGGGCCTCGGCCACACGGTGCTGCCCGCACCGGCGTTCGACGCCACCGACACGTTCCTGCGCGATGTGCTGGGCTTCGCGCTCTCCGACATCTACCGCGTGCGCTTTTCCGCCGATCCGGCCGAGCCCGAAAAGCGCATCCACTTCCTGCATTGCGGCAACGCGCGCCATCACAGCCTCGCGATCATGGACCTCGCCGTGCCCTCGGGCTGCATCCACGTGATGGCCGAGGTACCCGCCATGGACGAGGTGGGCCGCGCGCTCGACCGCATGAACGCGCACGGCGTGAGGCTCTCGGCCACGCTCGGCCGCCACTGCAACGACCACATGACCTCGTTCTACATGAAGACGCCGGGCGGCTTCGACCTGGAATACGGCTATGGCGGCCTGCAGGTGGACTGGCGCGAGCACAGCGTCTACGAAGCCACGCGCGTGAGTCTCTGGGGCCACGATTTCAGCATCGGATTTGGAGGATAACTGATGAAAACGCTCGATAAACGCCTGAGCGCACGCGACGTGGTCGCGCAGCTCGAAGACGGCATGACCATCGGCATCGGCGGATGGGGTCCGCGTCGCAAGCCCATGGCGCTGGTGCGCGAGATCGCGCGCTCGTCGCTGCGCGATCTCACCGTGGTCGCCTATGGCGGCCCTGATGTGGGTCTGCTGTGCGCCGCCGGCAAGGTCAAGAAGGTGGTGTTCGGCTTTGTTTCACTCGACGTGATTCCGCTGGAGGCGCATTTCCGCCGCGCTCGCGAGACCGGTGCGATCGATGTCTGGGAACTCGACGAGGGCCTGCTGCAACTGGGCCTTCGCGCCGCCGCCGCGCGCTTGCCGTTCCTGCCCACGCGCGTGGGCCTCGGCACCGATCTGCTGCGCCATGCGCCGCATCTGCGCACGGTTCGCTCGCCTTATGACGATGGCGAAACCCTGCTCGCGATGCCGGCCATCGAGCTCGACGCCGCGCTGCTGCACGTCAACGCCGCCGACGCGATGGGCAATACGCGCATCGACGGTCCCGATCCGTTCTTCGACGCCTGGTTCGCGCGCGCCGCGAAGCGCACCTTCGTGAGCTGCGAGACGCTTTCGGAGTCGCTCGCGAGCGCGGATCTCGAAGCGGCGCGCCGCAATCCGTTCGAGCGCTCGCTCGTGACGGGCGTGGTGCACGCGCCGTGCGGCGCGCATCCCACTTCGTGCGCGCCGGCCTACGGTTGGGATCTGCCGCATTTGAAGGCCTATAGCGCCGCTGCGGCGAGCCCGGAACAAACCGCCGCGTATCTGCGCGACGTCGTGGGCCCCGACGAGTCCGCCTGGTTGGCGGGCGCGGGCGGACCTTCCCATATCGCGGCGCTGCCGCTGCCGATTCTGTAAAGGAGCGAGCGTGAACGAAGCAATCGACTATTCCCTCGCCGAGCTGATGATCGTCGCCTCGGCCAGACTCTGGCGCGATGACGGCGAAGTGCTGGCCACCGGCATCGGCACGGGGCCGCGCCTCGCGGCGGGCCTCGCGCGCCTCGCGTACAACCCCGGCCTCATGCTCACCGATGGCGAGGCTTATCTCGTCGAAAACCCCGCGCCGCTGGGCCCGCGCGATTCGACTTATCGCGTGGCGGCGAGCGGCTGGATGACCTACGAGCGCGTGTTCGACTGCGTGTGGCACGGTCGCCGCCACGCACTCGTCATGCCCACGCAGATCGACCGCTTCGGCCAGGCCAACATCTCGTGCCTCGGCAGCGACTACGCGAAGCCGAAGACGCAACTGCTGGGCGCACGCGGCTTTCCGGGCAACAGCATCAATCACGCGAACTCGTTCTTCGTGGCGGGCCACAGCACGCGCACCTTCGTGGCCGGCGAGGTCGACATGGTGTGCAGCGTGGGCTACAACCCGGCGCGCGAGATCGAAGGCATGCGCGCGTTCACGGATCTGCGCGCGGTGGTCACCGACCTCTGCGTGATGGACTTCGGCGGCCCGGACCACACGGTGCGCGTGCGTTCGCTGCACCCGGGCGTGAGCTTCGAAGAAGTGCAGGCGGCCACGGGCTTCCCGCTCATCGCTGCCGACGACATCGGCACGACCGCGCCGCCCAGCGCCGAGGACCTGCGCATCGTGCGCGCCCTCGACCCGCATAACCTGCGCGCAGCGATCCTGCGAGACAACCCCGCGCCGCGGCGCGTGTAAAGCGAAGCGAGGCCATCATGCAGGACAGTCTTTCGCACAACGATGAAGTCGTGCTTTACGAAGTGAAGGATGGCATTGCCACCATCACGATGAATCGCCCCGAGTACCACAACGCGCAGAACTCGCAGATGACTTATGCGCTCGACGCGGCGTTCAAGCGCGCGTCGCACGACGACGCCGTGAAGGTCATCGTGCTCGCGGGCGCGGGCAAGCATTTTTCGGCGGGGCACGACATCGGCACGCCGGGGCGCGACATCGACAAGTCGTTCGAGCGCCAGTCGCTCTGGTACGACCACGTGAACAAGGAAGGCGGCGAATTCCTCTACGCACGCGAGCAGGAAGTCTATCTGGGCATGTGCCGCCGCTGGCGCGACTTGCCCAAGCCGACCATCGCGATGGTGCAGGGCGCATGCGTGGCGGGCGGCCTGATGATGGCGTGGGTGTGCGATCTGATCGTCGCTTCGGAGGATGCCTTCTTTGCCGATCCGGTCGTGCGCATGGGTATTCCCGGCGTGGAGTATTTCGCGCATGCCTATGAGTTGAATCCGCGCATCGCCAAGGAGTTCCTGTTCCTCGGCGAGCGCATGAACGCGCAGCGCGCCCAGCAGATGGGCATGGTCAATCGCATCGTGCCGCGCGAGTCGTTGCACGAGAGCGTTCACGAAATCGCCGCGAAGATTGCAGCGATGCCGCGCCTTGGCCTCACGCTCACCAAGCAGGCGATCAACCACGTGGAAGAACTGCAAGGCAAGCGCGCGGCGATGGATGCCGCGTTCGCCTGGCATCACTTCGCCCATGCGCACAACGAACTCGTGAGCGGCGACCGCCTGGGCGGCTATGACGCGCGCAAGATGGCGCAGTCGCAGCGAACGCCCGACGCGCAGCAAGCGAAGCAAGCCGCGCCGGAGAGCACGTCATGAACGCGCTTATGTCCGCCGTGCCTGACGCACTGCGCACGCCGCTCACGGACCTGCTCGGCTGCCGTTACCCGGTCGTGCAGACGGCGATGGGCTGGGTGGCCGATGCACGCCTCGTCGCGGCCACCTGCAATGCGGGCGGTTTCGGTTTTCTCGCGGGCGCGACGCTGGAGCCGGATCGCGTGGAGGCCGAGATCCTGCGCGTGAAATCGCTCACCGACCGGCCCTTCGGCATCAACCTCCATATGTTCCAGCCCAACGCGGCGCAGGTCGTGGATCTCGCGATTCGCCACCGGCTGCGCGCGGTGAGCTACGGACGCGGCCCCGATGAGAAGACGATCCGCCGCTTCAAGGACGCGGGCGTGCTCTGCATCCCCACGGTGGGCGCGCCCAAACACGCGGCCAAGGCCGTCGAACTCGGCGCGGACGCGGTGACGGTGCAGGGCGCCGAAGGCGGCGGCCACACCGGCTCGGTGCCGACCACGCTGCTGCTGCCGCGCGTGCTCGACGCCGTGCAGGTGCCGGTGATCGCGGCTGGCGGTTTCTTCGACGGGCGTGGTTTGGCCGGCGCGCTCGGCTACGGCGCAGCGGGCATTGCGATGGGCACGCGCTTTCTCATGACCGAGGAATCGCCCGTGCCGCGCGAAACGCTCTCGCGCTATGTGAACGTGAAAGATCCGGCGCAGATCCGCGTTTCCGCGGCGCTCGACGGCCTGCCGCAACGCATGATCGACAACCCGTATCTGCTGCATCTGGAATCGCTCCGGCCGCTCTCCCGCACGCTCTTCGCGCTGCGCACCGCGCAGGCTTGGCGCAAGCAGAACGGCCTGTCGCTCGCGCAGATGGCGTCCATCGGCATGAAGGCGCTGCGCGAGCACGGCTATACCGCGAGCCAGACGCTCATGGCCGCGAACGCGCCATACCTGATCCAGCGCGCGATCGTCGAGGGGCAGCCCGACGAAGGCGTGCTGCCGGGCGGCCAGGCGGCCGCGATGATAGGCGCGATCGAGCCGTGCGAGACGGTGATTTTGCGCATCGTGCATGAGGCTTGCGAGCGGCTGGATGCGCTTGCGGCGCTACGCGGCGAGAGCGCGCGAGCGCAAGCCACCACGGTGCGTGTGTAACGAATATTCACCACCCATTCACGAGATGAGGGACGGGGACATGACACAAGCAAGCCATAACGGAACAACACAGGGGGCGACCCCGGCCACCACCGCCCAAAGCGGACGGCAGCCGGCCTTTTCGATCGCGCGCGTGGGCAAGGACGGGGCGGTGGCCGAGCTCGCGCTCGAGCGCCCGCCCGTCAACGCGCTCGACAGCGAGGACTGGTACGCGCTCGCCGCCGCCATCGACGCGCTTGGCCGCGACGAGAGCGTACGTGTGATCGTGCTGCGCGGCGTTGGCCGTGGCTTCTGCGCCGGCGTCGACATCAAGGAACTGTCCGCGCATCCCGAGCGCATCGTCGCGGTGAACGCGGGCAACTACGCCACGTTTCGCGCCGTGCACCGCAGCCCGAAGCCGGTGATCGCGGCTGTGCATGGTTTCGTGCTGGGCGGCGGCATCGGCATCTGCGGCGCTTCCGATATCGTCGTGGCCTCGCAATGCGCGCGCTTTGGCGTGCCCGAGATCGACCGCGGCGCGATGGGCGGCGGCGCGCATCTGCAAAGAATGTTCGGCGTGCAGAAGGTCCGCGCGATGTACTTTACGGGCGACATGGTGGGCGCCGACGAGGCATGGCGGCTGGGCGCGGTGGAGCGCGTCGTGCCGCGCGAGCAGTTGCGCGAGGCGGCACTCGAACTCGCGCAGCGCATTGCCGAAAAGAGCGGCACGATGCTCGCGCTCGCGAAGGAGGCGCTCAACGGCGTGGAAGACGGTGACCTCGAAAGCAAGTACCGCTGGGAGCAGGGCTTCACGCTTCAGGCCTACATGTCGAACGATTCGACCGAGGCGCGCAGCGCCTTCGTGGAAAAGCGCGAGGCGAAATTCGAATCCGCACAACTCGCACAATCCGCACAACCCGGCGAGGCTCGCGCATGAAGCTCGACTACACCCCGCAACAACGCGCGCTCCGCGAGGAAATCCGCACGTGGCTCGCCGGGCACGTGCCGCGCAAGCCGCTGCCGAGCTTCGACACCGAAGCGGGTTTCGCTGCGCATCGCGAGTGGGAGCGCACGCTGCATTCGGGCCGCTGGAGCATGGTCACCTGGCCGCGCGAGCTGGGCGGGCGCGGCTGCGACCTGATCGAGTGGTTGATCTTCGAAGAGGAATACTGGCGAGCCGATGCCCCCATGCGCGTGAACCAGAACGGCATCTTCCTGCTCGGCCCCACGCTGATGGACTTCGGCACCGACGAGCAGAAGGCGCGCTTCCTGCCCGCGATGGCCTCGGGCGAGCATGTGTGGGCGCAAGGCTGGTCCGAGCCGAACGCGGGTTCGGACATGGCGGCGATCCGCTCGAGCGCGTTCCGCCACGGCGAGGACTACGTGCTCAACGGCCAGAAGATCTGGTCGACGCGCGCGGTCTGGGCCGACTGGATGTTTGGCCTGTTTCGCAGCGACTCGCAGTCCACGCGCCACCACGGCCTCACATTCCTGATGGTGCCGCTCAATGCGCCGGGCGTGACGGTGCGGCCGATCAAGCAGTTGAACGGGCAGACCGGCTTTGCCGAGATTTTCTTCGACGACGTGCGCGTGCCAGTGGCGAACCGCATCGCGGGCGAGGGCATGGGCTGGCACGTGGCGATGGCGACGGCGGGTTTCGAGCGCGGCCTGATGCTGCGTTCGCCCGCGCGCTTCCAGCGCACGGCCGAGTCGCTGCGCGAGTTGCTCCTGGCGCATCCCGAGGCGGCGCGGCGCGACCCGTCGCTGCGCCAGCGCGTGGCCGCGGCGTGGATGGACGCCCAGGCGTATGCGCTCTCCACCTACATGACGGCGAGCCGCTTGCGGAAGGGCGGGCATATTGGCCCGGAATCGAGCACCAACAAGGTGTTCTGGTCGGATCTGGATTTGCGGATGCACCAGACCGCGCTCGACATCCTGGGTTCGCAGGCGGAGGTGATGCCGCACGGCGACGAGGCGCACGCGCATCTGGGCAACTGGCTCGACGGTTTCCTGTTCGCACAGGCCGGTCCGATCTACGCGGGAACCAACGAAATCCAGCGCAACATTGTTGCCGAACGCATGCTGGGCATGCCGCGCGGGTAGCGAAAACAACGACGCAGCAGTTGGTCGCCGTATGGCATTAGATTCGGAATGCTGATGATATGGAGCCAGCTGAAAAGGAGATTTATGGACTTTTCATTCGACGAAGACCAGGAAGCGCTGGCCGATTCCGCACGCCGCTTCCTGATGACCGAGCTCACGCCGGAACTGCTCCGCGAACTGTGGGAGACCGAAAGCGGACGCTCGGAACGTCTCTGGGAGCAGTTGGCCGCGCAGGGCATGACCGCGGTGTCGGTGCCCGAAGAACACGGCGGCCTGGGCATGTCAGCTGCCGAATGGGCGCTGCTCGCGCAGACCTGGGGTTACTTCGGCGGCGCCGATACGCTCATGGACACCGCGTTCGTGACGGTGGCGATGCTCGCACGGCTCCCCGCGAGCGACTGGCGCGACACGCTGCTGGCGCAGATCGCAGCGGGCAATGCGCGGGTGGCGCTCGGGCATCCGGTGAATCCGCACGTGGCCGATGCGCACGTCGCTCACTTGCTGCTGTGCGAGCGCGACGGCGAACTGCACCGCGTGGCGCCCTCGGCCTGCACGCGCAAGGCTGTCCAGAGCGTGGATCCGTCGCGGCGCATCTTCGAGGTCCAATGGACGCCCGACGTGTCGTCGCCCCGCACCTCGACGCGCCTCGCGACGGCCGCAGAAACCGCTCCGATTCTCGACGCCGCGCTCGATCACGGCGCGTTCGCGGTAGCCGCCCAATTGCTCGGTCTCACCCAGCGCGTGCTCGACGCTGCCATCGACTACACCTCGCAGCGCAAGCAGTTCGGCAAGCCCATTGGCGGGTATCAGGCGGTCAAGCACCTGCTCGCCGATGTCGCGATCCGCTACGAGTTCGCGCGCCCCGTGGTCTATCGCGCGGCGTGCGCGCTCGCAACGGATGATCCGCAGCGCGCGCTCTATGTCTCGCACGCGAAACTCGCCGCGCTGGAAGCCGCGCAACTGGCCGCGCGCAACGCTATCCAGGTGCACGGCGCGATGGGCTACACGTGGGAGCTCGACCTGCAAATCTTCGTCAAGCGCATCTGGGCGCTCGCGGGCAACTGGGGCGATGCCACGTTCCATCGCGAGCGCGTCGCCAGCACGCTCATCGACGCGCGTACGCCCATCGGCCCCGCGCGCACCTTCGAACTGGAGTGACCATGAAACAAGCCTATATCGTCGACGCGCTGCGCACGCCCACGGGCCGCCGCAAGGGCACGCTGGCGCCGGTGCATGCCGCCGACCTGGGCGGCTTCGTGCTGCAGGAAATCGTCAAGCGCAACGCCATTCCCGCCGAGGACTACGACGACGTCGTGTTCGGCTGCGTGGACACCATCGGCCCGCTCGCCGGCAATATCGCGCGCACCTGCTGGCTCGCCGCTGGCCTGCCGCTCACGGTTCCGGGCGTGACCGTGGACCGCCAGTGCGGCTCCTCGCAGCAGGCCGTGCACTTCGCGGCGCAGGCCATCATGAGCGGCACGCAGGACGTGGTGGTCGCGGGCGGCGTGCAGACCATGACGCAAATCCCCATCTCTTCGGCGATGACGGCGGCGGTGCCGCTCGGCTTCACCGACCCGTTCTCGGGCAGCAAGGGCTGGCGCGCGCGCTTTGGCGATGCGCCGGTCTCGCAGTTCGATGCGGCCCAGCGCATTGCCGATCACTGGAACCTCTCGCGCGAAGCGATGGAGCGCTACGCGCTGGAAAGCCATCGCCGGGCGGTGGCCGCGATCGAGGAAAAGCGCTTCGAGCGCGAGGTCGTGTCGTGCTTCGGCCTCTCGCGCGACGAGACTCCGCGCCCAGACACCACGCTCGAAAAAATGGCTTCGCTTGAACCGCTGATGCCGGGCGGCTCGCTCACGGCGGCCGTGTCGAGCCAGACCTGCGACGCGGCGGCGGCGCTGCTGATCGTCTCGGAAGACGCGCTGCAACGCTACGGCCTCACGCCGCGCGCGCGCATCCATCACCTGAGCGTGCTCGGCGACGACCCGCTCTGGATGCTGACCGCGCCCATTCCCGCCACGCGCCATGCGCTCAAGAAGGCGGGCCTCTCGATGAAGGACATCGACGCGGTGGAGATCAACGAGGCGTTTGCCTCGGTCGCGCTCGCATGGCTTGCCGAAACTGGCTACGACGCAGCGCGCACGAATCCGAACGGCGGCGCGATTGCGCTGGGGCATCCGCTGGGCGCAACGGGCGCGCGTCTCATGACGACGCTGCTGCACGAACTCGAACGCACCGGCGGTCGATATGGACTCCAGACGATGTGTGAGGGCGGCGGTCTCGCGAACGTGACTATTATCGAGCGCCTTTGAGCGCGGCGTGACAAGACTTAACGAGAGGTCAGGCATGGGAATCTGCAAGGAACGGACCGTGATCGTCACGGGCGCGGGCGGCGGGCTGGGGCGCGCGTATGCGCTGACGCTGGCGGAGCAGGGCGCGGCGGTGGTGGTCAACGACGTGCGCGAAGACGCGGCGCGCGCCGTGTGCGAGGAGATTGCGCAGGCGGGCGGCCGCGCGCTCGCGAACGCCGACGACATCACGCGCATGGACACCGCGCAGCGCATCGTCGATGCCGCGCAGGAAGCCTTCGGCACGGTTCACGCGCTTGTGAACAACGCGGGCATTTGCCGCGACCGCATGTTCACGAGCATGACCGAGGACGATTGGGATGCGGTCATGCGCGTGCATCTGCGTGGCCACTTCTGTCTCGCGCACATTCTCGCGCGCGGCTGGCGCGATGCCGCGAAGGCGGGCACGCCGGTGGCGGCGCGCATCGTCAACACGAGTTCGGGTGCGGGGCTGCAAGGCTCGATCGGGCAATCCAATTATGGCGCGGCCAAGGCGGGCATTGCGGCGCTTACGCTGATGCAGGCCGCCGAGCTCCAGCGCTACGGCGTGTGCGTGAACGCGCTCGCGCCGGCGGCGCGCACGGCGATGACCGAAACGCTGTTCGCCGACGTGATGAAGAAGCCCGAGAACGGCGGCTTCGACGCCTTCGATCCGGCCAACGTCGCGCCGCTCGTGGTGTGGCTCGCGAGCGAGGCATCGGGCGCGGTGACCGGGCAGGTGTTCGAGGTCTCCGGCGGCATGATCGCGGTGGCCGAGGGCTGGCGCACGGGCCCGAGCGTGGACCGGGGCGCGCGCTGGCCCGCGCACGAAGTGGGCGCGGCAGTGGCGGCGCTGGTCGAGCAGGCCCGGCCCGCGCAGCGCGTTTACGGAAGCTGATGTCATGGACCTCGTACTCACCGAAGAGCAGGTCATGATTCGCGACAGCGCGGCCGAGGTGCTCGCGCAGCAGAGCGCATCCGCCGACGTGCGCCGCGCGATCGAGCGTCATGCGGGCTATGATGCCGTGCTCTGGCAGACCGTGGCGGCGGAACTCGGCTGGTGCGGCCTGAGCGTGCCGGAGCACGCCGGCGGCGCGGGACTGGGCGCCACGGAGCTCGTGCTGCTAATGGAGCAGCTTGGGGCAAGGCTCGCCTGTGTGCCGTATTTCGGCACGGCGGTGCTGGCGGCACAGGCACTGGCGCGTTGCAGCGGTGAATCAAACGAAGCCGATGCGGATGAAGGCTCCGAGGAAGCCGTGCGCTGGCTCGCGCGCATCGCGGCGGGCGAGACGCGCGCGGCGCTGGCGATCGGAGCGCCATTCGACGACGCGGGCGAGCGCGTGGCATCGGGTGTCGAAGCGCATGAAACGCCCGAGGGCTTCCGCCTGAGCGGCACGCTCGCCGCCGTGCTGGATGGCGTGATGGCCGACCTGCTGCTCGTGCCCGCGCGCCTGACCGATGGCAACAGTAGCGGCGAAATCGCGCTGTTCGCGGTCGAAACGGCACAAACGGGTGTGGCGCGCACGCCGCTCGCGACGCTCGATACCACGCGCGCCATCGCAGGCATCGCACTGGACAACGTGCGGGTCGCGCCGGCGGCGTGCCTCGCGCGCAGTGTGGTGGCGCGGCGCGCGCTCACGGAAACGGCATGGCTTGCGGCGCTTGCGCTCGCGGCCGAGCAGTTGGGCGGCGCGCAGCAATGTCTCGACCTCACGCTGGCCTACACGGCGGAGCGCGTGCAGTTCGGGCGCGCCATCGCTTCGTTCCAGGCGGTCAAGCACCGCTGCGCCGAAATGCTCGTGGCGGTGGAGGCGGCGCGCTCCGTAGTGTTCGGCGCGGCAGCCGCCTGGGATGCCGCGCAAGGCGTGCCTGCGGCTGCGCAATACGCCGATATCGCGGTCGCCAAGGCGGGCGCGAACGACGCGTTCCGCTTCTGCGCCCAGGAAGCCATCCAGCTGCACGGCGGAGTGGGGTTTACCTGGGAGTACGATCCACATCTTTATCTCAAGCGCGCACAGGCTTGCGGTGCGCTGTTCGGCTCGACGTCGCAACTCTATGGCTGGCTCGCGGGTCACGTGATCGACGGTGCGAGCAGCCATGCCGTGGCCGAACACACGAGCGCAGCGGTGCTTGCAGGAGCGAACGCATGAACGCACGCATTGATCGAGACTTCAGCGCGGATTTCAACGCGCACCTCAACGAACAGTGCGGCAACCGCGAAGCGCGCTTGCGCGCCGGGATTGCCGCCTGGATGGAGGCGCACCTCACGGGCGAATTCGCCTGCCTGCGCTACCGTGGCGGCCCCGGCGACGAGGACGCGTTCCCGGAACTGCGCAAGGCGTGGGAGCGCGAGCTTGCGGAGGGCGGCTGGACTGGCCTCGGCTGGCCCGTCGAAGCAGGCGGGCGCGGCTGGAGCATTGCCGACCAGGTGATCTTCCACGAGGAATACGCACGTGCGGGCGGCCCGGGCCGCATGGGCCATATCGGCGAAGGGCTGCTCGGCCCCACGCTGATCGCCTGCGGCAACGCCGACCAGCGCGCGCGCTTCCTGCCCGGCATCCTCGCGGGCTCGCAGTTCTGGTGCCAGGGCTATTCGGAGCCCGGCGCGGGCTCGGACCTCGCGAACGTGCGCACGCGCGCCGAGTGCCAGGCCGATGGCGCGTGGCGCATCGACGGCCAGAAAGTCTGGACCTCGCTCGCGCACGACTCCGAGTGGATCTTCGTGCTCGCGCGCAGCGACCCGCAATCGCGCGGCAACAAGGGCCTCTCGTTCTTCCTCGTGCCGCTCGACCAGTCCGGCGTCGAGATCCGTCCGATCCGGCAGATGAACGGCGGTGCGGAATTCAACGAGGTGTTCTTCGATGGCGCCCGCGCCGAAGCCGCCGATCTCGTGGGCGAGCCCGGTGACGGCTGGCGCATCGCGATGACGCTGCTCGCCTTCGAGCGCGGCATCTCCACGCTCGGCCAGCAGATGCAGTTCATCCGCGAGCTCGACTGGGTGATCGACGCCGCGCGCGAGGCGGGCGTGGCCCACGATCCCGCCATTCGCGCGCGCATCGCGAAGGCGTGGGCCGGGCTGCGCACGATGCGCTACAACGCGCTGCGCATGCTCGCAGGCGCGGGCCAAGGCGCTGCGGCTGGCGGTGCGCCCGCCGCCGGTACGCTCGACAAGTCCTCACTCATCTACAAGTACTACTGGTCGAACTGGCACCGCGATCTGGGCCAGCTTGCGATGGACGTGCTCGGCGAGCGCGCGAACCTCGTCGATGCGAACGACGCGAAGCGCAGCCGTCTGCAGGGCGTGTTCCTGTTCTCGCGCGCCGACACCATCTACGCCGGCACCAACGAAATCCAGCTCAACATCATGGCCGAGCGCGGGCTCGGCATGCCGAAAGAACCCAGAGGTCAAGCATGAACCACGCTCCACAAGGTCTGTCCATCGCGCCGCCCTATGTGGCCGGTCATCAACTGCTCGCGGGCAAGTCGGTGCTCATCACCGCCGCCGCCGGTGCCGGCATCGGCTTCGCGGCGGCCCGGCGCAGCGCGGAAGAAGGCTGCCGCGCGCTGTTCATCTCCGATATCCACGAAAAGCGCCTCACCGAAGCGCTCGCCAGGCTGCGCGACGAAACCGGTCTGGAAGCGGTCTACGGCCGCCTCTGCGACGTCTCCAACGAGGAGCAGGTGAGAGCGCTGGTGGCCGAAGCCGAGGACAAAACCGGCGGCGTGGACGTGCTCGTGAACAACGCGGGTCTCGGCGGCTCGTGCCGTCTAGTCGATATGGACGATGCGCAATGGTCGCGCGTGCTCGACATTAGCCTTACCGGCACGTTCCGCATGATGCGCGCGATGTTGCCCCACATGCAGGCGCGCGGGCGCGGCACGATCGTCAACAATGCGTCGGTGCTGGGCTGGCGGGCGCAGGCGGAGCAGGCGCATTACGCGGCCGCCAAGGCCGGCGTGATGGCGCTCACGCGCTGCGCGGCGCTGGAGGCCGCGCCGCACGGGGTGCGCATCAACGCGGTGGCGCCGAGCATTGCGTTGCACGATTTTCTGAAGAAGTCGGCTCCGGCCGAACTGCTCGAACAACTGGCCTCGCGCGAAGCATTCGGGCGCGCAGCCGAAGTCTGGGAGGTGGCAAACGTGATGGTGTTCCTCGCAAGCGACTACGCGTCGTATATGACCGGCGAAGTGCTCTCGGTAAGCAGCCAGCACGCATGATGAGCACGCTCGAGGTTTCCGCCGAAGCCACGCCCGTGCGCGTGTTCGCGCAGCCGGGCGAACTGCTCGATGCCGTGGGCGAGCGCCTCGGCGCGAGCCCCTGGTTCGACATCGACCAGGCGCGCATCAACCAGTTCGCCGACGCCACGCTCGACCATCAGTGGGTCCATGTGGACCCCGCGCGCGCCGCAAGCGGTCCATTCGGCGGCTGCATCGCGCACGGCTATCTCACGCTCTCGCTCGTCAATCATTTCCTGCCGCAAATCGTGCGCATCGACGGCGCGAGCATGGGCGTGAACTACGGCTGCGAGCGCGTGCGCTTTCCGGCGCCGGTGCGCGTGGGCGCACGCGTGCGCGGCGTGGGTGAGCTGTTGTGCGCCGAAGCGCTGGAAGGCGGCGTGCAGGCATGGATTCGCGTGAGCGTGGAGATCGAGGGCGAGGCCAAGCCAGGCTGCGTGGTCGACACCATCAGCCGCTATTACTTCTGACTCCGTATTTATCCGATTCGAAACAGGAATGCATTCGATGAACGAAGCCGTGATTGTCTCCGTGGCGCGCACCCCCATCGGCAAGGCCTACCGGGGTGTTTTCAACGATACCGAAGCGCCCGCGCTGGGCGGCCACGTGGTGCGCGCGGCGGTTGAGCGCGCGGGCCTCGAAGGCCGCGAGATCGACGACGTCATCATGGGCTGCGCCGCGCAGCAGGGCACGCAGGGCTATAACATCGGCCGTCTTTCGGCGATTGCTGCCGGGCTGCCGGCGAGCGTGCCGGGCATGGCGCTCGATCGCATGTGCTCGTCGGGGCTCATGTCGATCGCAGTGGCTTCGCGCAGCATCGCATGCGGTGACGCCGATATCGTGGTGGCGGGCGGCGTGGAGTCGATCACGCTCACGCAGAACCGCCACAAGAACAGCTACCGCGCGCGCGCCGAGAGCGTGCTCGCGCAACAGCCCGCCGCCTATATGGCGATGATCGAGACGGCGGAGGTGGTGTCGCGCCGCTACGGCATCAGCCGCGCCGATCAGGACGCGTACTCGCTCGTGAGCCAGCAGCGCACGGCGGCGGCGCAGGCGGCAGGGCGCTTCGACGCCGAGATCGTGCCGCTCGACGTGCGCCGCGCGCTGTTCGACAAGGAGGGCAATGGCACCGGCCACGAGAACGTGCGCGCCGAACGCGACGAATGCAACCGCGCCGAAACCAGCGCCGATAGCCTCGCCGCGCTCAAGCCGGTGTGGCGCGGCGGCGAGGCCGTGGCGCAGGGCGAATTCATTACCGCCGGCAATGCCTCGCAGCTTTCGGACGGCGCGGCGGCGGTCGTGGTGATGAGCGCGCAAAGCGCGCGCGCACGCGGCCTCACGCCGCTGGGCACGTTTCGCGGCCTCGCGGTGGCTGGCTGCGAAGCCGACGAGATGGGCATCGGACCGGTCTTCGCGGTGCCGCGCCTGCTGGAGCGCCACAAGCTAACGGTCAGCGACATCGGCCTGTGGGAGCTCAACGAGGCCTTCGCGTGCCAGGCCATCTACTGCCGCGACAAGCTCGGCATCCCGATGGAGCGCCTGAACGTGAATGGCGGCGCGGTTGCGCTCGGCCATCCGTTCGGCATGTCGGGCGCGCGCATGACGATGCACGCGCTCATCGAGGCGAAGCGGCGCGGCGCGCGGCTCGCCGTGGTGACGATGTGCATCGGCGGCGGCATGGGCGCGGCGGCGCTGTTCGAAATCGCGGCGTAGACCGCGCGAGCAGGCACTACAAGCGGGACCCGCAGTCACACAAAGCAGCAGTAGCAAAAAAACGCACTACCTGGAGGAGACACTCCGTGAAAACTACGCTTCCCGGCCTGCTGATGTCGGCGGCGGTGCTGGGTGCGGCGCTCTTTGCGTTCGCGCCGCGCCCCTTGCCCGCATTCCCTGCCAGCACCATCGCGGCCAATCATCTGCAGATCAACGGCCTCGCGCAGGCCGGCTCGCGCGCCGTTGCTGTGGGCGAGCGCGGCGTGATCCTGCTCAGCGACGACGCGGGCGCAAGCTGGCGGCGCGCCACCGTGGATTCCAAAGAGGCGTCCACGTTGACCCAGGTGTTCTTCGTATCGCCGCGCACGGGCATTGCTGTGGGCCACGACGGCGTGATCCTGCGCACCGTGGACGGCGGCGAACACTGGCAGCAGACTCACTTCGATCACCGCCACTCCGACCCGCTGCTCGCGATCTGGGGGCAGCCGAACGGGCCGCTCTTCGTAGCGGGAAGCTTCGGTCAACTCCTCGTGTCGCACGACGAGGGCGCAACGTGGAGCGTCGAGAAGACCTCGGCCGAAGACCGCCATCTGAACGCGATCGCGGGCGACGGCAAGGGGCGCATCGTGATCGCGGGCGAGACCGGCACGCTGCTGGTGTCCAACGACAACGGCGCGACCTGGGACAAGCGTTCGTCGCCCTATGCGGGGTCGCTGTTCGGCGTGCTGCCGCTCGCCGATGGCGCATGGCTCGCCTACGGCATGCGCGGCAACGTGCTGCGTTCGACCGACGGCGCGCAGACGTGGACGCATGTCGACAGCGGCGTGGGCGTCTCGTACTTCGGCGCGGCGCAGTTGAATGGCGGCCGGCTCGTGCTGGTCGGGCAGGGCGGCGCCATCGTTACCTCCGACGACGCGGGCGAGCATTACGCAGTGCGCAAGGTGGGCGGCGTGCAAAGCCTGGCCGCCGTGCTGGACGACGGGCAGGGCCGCCTGCTGGTGGCCGGCGAGCCCGGCGTGATGCGCTGGACGCTGCCCGCGCAGACCGTGCCCGCGCCGCGCGATATTGCCAATGGCAAGAGTGCGGCCAACGCGTCGAAGCTCGCGGGCTCCGAAGCCCCCAACGGCGCATCGCCCAACCCACCTGCGGCCGCCCAGGCCAACGCGCCTTCCTGAACTCGCGGCGCCGTGAATTCTCTTCGCTGATCCCGTTGCGCTGGTTCGCAGTGCAAACCGCTGTGCCATTCGTTGTGAGACGCACTATGACCGCCTCTACCCGCTCCACCGCGCTCGCGCGCTTCGTCGACCGCTGTGCCGGCGCCATCATGCGCCACCGCCTCGTGCTGCTCGCCGTGTGCCTCGCGCTGACCGCCGCCTTCGGCGTGTCGGCCACGCGTCTGCGGCTCGACCCGGGCTTCAACAAGATGATCCCGATGGAACACCCGTACATGCAGGTGTTCAACCGCTATGCCAGCGCCTTCCCCGGCGCGAACACCGTGCTCGTGAGCCTGCGCTGGAAGGGGCAGGGCGACATCTATAACGAGCAGTTCATGGACGAACTGCGCCACGCCACCGACGACGTGTTCTTCATCCCCGGCGTGAACCGCTCGCGCGTGTTCTCGCTCTTCACGCCGAACGTGCGCTACACGGAAGTGACCGAAGCGGGCTTTCGCGGCGATGTGGTGGTGCCCGGCCAGTTCAGCAGCGCCAACCCTGAGGATCTCGCGAAGGTGCGCCGCAACGTGGCGCGCTCGGGCCAGATCGGCCGGCTCGTGAGCAACGACCTCAAGGCCGCGCTGATTCGCGCAGAACTGCGCGAGACCGATCCCACCACCGGCAAGCGGCTCGACTATGGCTCGGTGGCGAAGCAACTCGAACAGATTCGCGCGCGCTACGCCAATCGGAATGTCGAAGTGGACATTATCGGCTTTGCAAAGCTCGTGGGCGACGTGGAGTCGGGCATCGCGGGCGTGATGGTGTTCTTCGGCATCGCCTTCGCGGTGACCGCCGCGCTGCTGCTCGCCTACACCCGCTCGCTCAAGACCACGGCGCTCGCGCTGTGCGTCGCGCTGCTGCCGGTTGTCTGGCTGCTGGGCGCGCTGCCGATGCTCGGTCTTGGCATCGACCCGATGTCGATCCTCGTGCCGTTCCTGATTTTCTCGATCGGCGTCTCGCACGCGGTGCAGATGACCAATGCGTGGAAGCAGGCGTTGGCCACGGGTCTTTCATCGGTCGACGCCGCGCGCGACGCGTTCCGCAAGCTGTTCGTGCCGGGTACCGTGGCGCTGCTCACGAATGCGCTGGGCTTCATGGTCATCATGCGCATCCAGATCGACATCGTACGCGAACTGGGCATTACCGCCTGCCTCGGCGTGCTGCTGATGATCGTTACGAACAAGGTGTTCCTGCCGATCCTGCTTTCGTACACGCAGCTGGAGCGCAGCGCGCTTGCGCGTGCGCAGCGCGGCGCGGCACATGCACCGAGCGGCGGCTGGGCGCGTTTCGGCGTGTTCGCAAGGCCACTGCCCGCGCTGGCCGTGTTCGCGGCGGCGCTCGTGCTGCTCGCGTTCGGCACACAAGCCTCGCGCGGCCTGCAGATTGGCGACATCGGCTCGGGCGCGCCCGAACTGCGCGCGAACTCGCGCTACAACATGGATAACGCGCGCATCACGAGCCAGTACAACATTGGTGTCGATGCGCTCGCCGTGATCGTGGAGACCCAGGGCTACGACGACGCCTGCCTCCATTACCCGGTCATGAGCGCCATCGAGCGCTTCGAGATGCAGATGCGCGGCGTGGCCGGCGTGCAGTCGGTGGTGAGCGTGCCGTCGCTCGCGAAGGTGTCGATTGCCGCGTTCAACGAAGGCAACCCGCGCTGGGCCTCGCTGCCGCGCTCGGCTGATGGCCTCACGCAGGGTTCGAGCGCGTTCGACCCCGATAGCGGCATGAACACGGAGAACTGCCAGGCGATTCAGGTGCTCATCTACACCGACAACCACGAGGGCAGCACGATCGCGCACATCGTCGACGAGATCAAGCGCTTCGCGGCCGAGGACCAGACCAGGGGCGTGGCCTTCCACCTCGCGGGCGGCAACGTGGGCGTGATGGCGGCCACCAATGAGGCCGTGGCCGACGCCGAGATCGCCATGCTGCTTTCGATCTTCGGCGCTATCGCGCTGCTGTGCCTCGTGACCTTCCGCTCGTGGCGGGCGGTGCTGTGCGTGATCGTGCCGCTCACGATCGTCTCGATCCTCTGCAATGCGGTGATGGCGAAGCTCGGCATCGGCCTGAAGGTGGCGACGCTGCCGGTGATTACGCTGGGCGTAGGCGTGGGCGTCGATTACGGCATCTATCTCTACGAGCGCCTGCAACACGAAGTGCGCGCGGGCGCGAGCCTGCCCGAGGCGTTCGGCGAGGCGATGCGCCAGCGCGGCACCGCAGCCCTCTTCACGGCGGCCACGATGTTCATCGGCGTGGGCACGTGGGCAGGTTCCGCGCTCAAGTTCCAGGTGGACATGGGCGTACTGCTCGCGTTCATGTTCCTCGTGAACCTGTTCGGCGCGGTGTTCCTGCTGCCCGCGCTCGCCGCCTGGCTGGGCGTGGAGCGCGCGGAGCGGCGCGTGGACGAGCGTGCCGCGAACGCCGCAACCGCAACGAGCGCCGAGGCCGCAGCCCTTCACGCGAGCGTGAAAGAACCCGCGCATGCACGCCCATGAAGCAATTCATCAGCATCCCTGAATAACATGAAGCACGCGCCGCGCGGAAAAACCGTGCGGCGTCCACTCAAGGAAGGAGAACCCTATGTCCGCACGTCCGTACAAGATCGAAGCGCAGCCGCTCGTGCAGCGCTATGCCCGTGGCTGGCACTGCCTCGGGCTCGCGAACGACTATCGGGACGGCAAGCCGCATACGCTCAACGTGTTCGGCAAGCGGCTGGCCGCATTCGCCGATTCTACGGGCCAGATTCGTGTGGTGGACGGCTATTGCCCGCACATGGGCGCGGACCTCTCGACCGGCCGCGTGGAAGGCGACACGCTCGTGTGTCCGTTCCACGGCTGGCAATGGGATGGCGATGGTCAATGCCAGTCCATTCCCTATTGCAAGCGCATTCCGCCCAAGGCAAAGATCGGCGCGTGGCGAACCTGCGAGCAGAACAAGCTGCTGTTCGTCTGGCACGATCCCGAAGGCGGCGAGCCGCCCGAGAGCGTGGCGATCCCGCCCATCGCCGCGTGCGAATCGGACGAGTGGTCCGACTGGGTCGTGGACAAGATGGTCATCGGCACGAACTGCCGCGAACTGGTGGACAACATCTCGGACATGGCGCATTTCGCGACCGTGCACGGCGCGCCGGTGGGCTACTTCGCGAATCTGTTCGAAGATCACAAGGCCACGCAATTACTGGTGGGCCGCAGCGCGCGGCTCGGCGACGACGAGCTGATCGCGCTCTCCACCTATTTCGGCCCGGCATATCACATCACGGAGATGTCGGGAACCAGCGGCGGTCACCCGATCAACTCGATCCTGCTGAACTGCCACGTGCCCATCGACATGAACAGCTTTGAGCTGCGCTATGGCGTGATGGTCAAGAAAATTCCAGGTCTCCCGGAAGAACAGAACATGGAGATTGCGCGCGCCTATGTGGCCCAGGCGCAGGCGGCGTTCTATGAAGACGTGGCGATCTGGGACAGCAAGACCCGCATCGACAATCCGCTGCTCTGCGAAGGCGATGGTCCGCTCTATCAGATGCGCGACTGGTACAACCAGTTTTACCTCGATGCCGCCGACGTGCGGCCCGCGACCCGCGCACGCAAGGTCTTCGAGATCAAGGTGAACGAGGGCGGTTCGGTGCCGCCGCTGCATCACGTGTTCGAAAGCCGAGCATAGAAAAAGTGTGCTGGAAAGCAGGGGGGCGCGGCCCGAACAGCCGCGCCCGATTCGTTTAATGCGCGTTGAACACGAGGATGCCGCCAAACGGGAAGTTGGTGGCGCCGGGCTGGAACGGCACGTAGACCTGATTGGTTGCGCCATCCACGGCCACCGAGTGCACGCCGTTGCCGACCGGAACCTGCGCAATGAGCTTGCGGCTCGCTCCGTCGATTACGCCGAGCAGCGGCGTATATCCCGAGTCGGCCGCCGTGCCGTTCGCCGTTTCGTGCCGGGCGGGCAGGAAGTAGCGGTTCGACACCGAATCGTAGGCCACCTGATCGACACCGCCGAAGGGTACCGTGGCGAGCGTCGAGCCCGTGGTGCGGTCGAGGATCAGCGAGCCTAGCTTCTGGCCCGCCGGCTGATCGCAGCCCACCAGCATGTCGTTGTTCGGGCCGAGCGCGAGCCCGGTCGGCGAGCAGTTGCCAAGCGGATAAACGCTCGACACGGCTGGCGTGCCGGCCACGACCGAAGCAGCCGGAATCACATCGACTTCGCCTTCGGGGTTGGCCGGCGTGCCGTCGTTGTTGATCAGGAAGCTCTTCGTTTTGGGATCGTACGCGCAGGCCTCGAGACCCGACGAGGTCGTGAACGTCAGCTTCGACATGACGGTGCGGGTCTTGTTCGAAATGAAGGTCGTGAACGGCGGCGTGTCGCCGGGGCTCGCGAACATCACGATGTCGTCATCCGGGTCGTAGCAGCCTTCGTCCACGCGCTCGCCCGCGTCGCTCACCGCAATCGTGCCCACCACCTGCTGCGCCGCCGTATCGATCACCTTGACGTTGTTCACGTCGCCCGCGTACAGCGTGCTGGTGCCGGGAATGCCGACGAGGCCGTCGGGGCCAGAGGTATCGGTGGTTTTGCCGATGCCAGTGAAGCCGCCCTTGATTTGCGCGACGAGCGTATTGGTGTGCGTATCGACGACATCCACGGAGGAATTGTTGCGGTCTGCCAGGTAGTACTTGCCGGAGTCGACGTAGCTGATGTCGAAGCTGAACGCCGGGTTGGTCGAATTGGGCACTTTGATCGTCGCCTGCTCTGCGGGCGCGGCAACGGTGCTGGCCGAGCTGCCATTGTTGCTGCTGCCGCCGCACGCCGCCAGGCCCACTGACAAGGCGAGCGCAATTGCGGACCGGAATCGTCCTTGCATGTCATCCTCCATTTCTGTTTGCGTGTCGAAATTGGTGATCGCTCTATATGCAAACATTAAATTAGAGCGCGGCATGCATGAAAGAAGATTTCATTGCCGAATCAAAGATGGCGGCGCATCAATCCATAAAAGGTGTTTTATTTCAATGTGTTGCTGATGGGTACCGGAATGGTATTTTCAGTCGATCCTTTTTTGATTAATTTGAGAAGGATTTGCAAACGGTACGACTAATGAAAGCCTTGTATTTAAATTGAAAATATAATCCGGCTATTTATTCTTTTAATTTTTCAATTTTTAAAAAATGAGTTAATTGATTCTCTTAATTCATAATTAACAAAACGGCAAGCGTGCCGGCGCAGTGGTTTCATCGATATCCGATCGGCTCGTGCGGATGCGCGTTCCTCAAATCTTCGAGGAAGGCCTGCACGATGGGATCGTGGCTGCTGCGCTTCTGGGTGACCATGTGAAACGTCACTTCATAGGCTAGCTTCGCGGGATTGAGCGCCGCGAGCCGCCCGCTGCGCACGAGCGGCGCCGCGAACTGCTGCGGCAGGTAGCCCAGATGGTGGCCCGAGAGAATCAGGAGCGACACCGCCTCCATGTTGTCGGCCTGCGCGGTGACCTTGTTCGCGCTCGTCGAATGTTGCGCCTCCGGCGTCGGGTAAGTGCGCCAGACCCATTCGTGATGGGCGGCCTCGGAGGGGGAGAGCTTGCCCGCGCGCTCGAACAGCGGATGGCCGCGCCCGCAATAAGCGATCTGCCGCTCGATAAAGAGCGGCGTGTATTCGAGCGTGGGCACGCGATGCCAGAAATAGCCCACGGCGATCTGAATGTCGCCATTGAGCAGTTGCTCCTCGAGCTCGCCCGGCGATTTCACGGAGATCGAGAAGCGGACCGCTTCGTCGCGCTGCTTGAACGAGGCGATGGCTTCGCTGATGCGCGCGTTCTCGCCGATCGGCGCGTGGCCGATCAGGCCGATCGCCAGCGTGCCGACCAGCTTGCGATCGAGGTGCCGCGCCTTGAGGGCGAATTCCTCGGCGGCGGCGAGCAGCGTGATGGCCAGCTCGTACATGCGCTCGCCTTTTTCGGTCAGCCGAAAGCCGCTGCGGCCGCGCTCGCACAGCCGGTAGCCGAGGCGCGTCTCGAGCGTCGAGAGTTGCGCGCTGATGGTGGGCTGGCTCACGTTGAGCGTCGTTTGCGCGACGCTCACGCCGCCGGCTTCCACCACTGCCACAAAAACGCGCAGCAGACGCAGGTCGAGGTCGGTCAGGTTGCCGAGCATGGCTTCTCCGGGGAATTCTTCGATACATAGTATTTTATCAATGTAAACAGTGGGGAATCGTTATTTATCTTTGCTTGACGGATGCTTGAAACTGCGCCTGTAGCCGATTCGCATGACCCGGCAGAATCAATGAGAACGTGGAGCGCAGATATGTCTGAACAATATTTCCAGCCCCTCGGGGGCAATGTCATGCCGCGCTGCGGCGGTATCGCGACGATGATGCGCCTGCCGCAGGTAGCGAACGCCAAGGGTCTCGACGCCTGCTTCGTGGGCGTGCCGTTCGATCTGGGCACCTCGAACCGCACGGGCGCGCGCTTCGGTCCGCGCCAGGTCCGCACCGAGTCGGTGCTGCTGCGCCCCTATAACATGGCGACGCGTGCGGCGCCGTTCGACTCGCTGCAAGTGGCCGACATCGGCGACGTGGCGATCAATCCCTACAACCTCGCCGATTCGATCACGCGCATCGAACACGCGTACGACGCCATTCTCGAATACGACTGCCGGCCGATCACGCTCGGCGGCGACCACACCATCACGTTGCCGATCCTGCGCGCGATCCATCGCAAGCATGGCCCCGTGGGCCTGATTCACGTGGACGCGCATGCGGACGTGAACGACACGATGTTCGGCGAGAAGATCGCCCACGGCACGCCGTTTCGCCGCGCCGTCGAAGAAGGGCTGCTCGATTGCAACCGTGTGGTGCAGATCGGTCTGCGCGGCACGGGCTACGAGGCCGAGGACTTCGACTGGTGCCGTCAGCAAGGCTTCCGCGTCGTGCAGGCCGAGGAATGCTGGAACCAGTCGCTCGCGCCGCTGATGGAAGAAGTGCGCGCGCGCGTGCAGGGCGGCCCGGTCTACCTGAGCTTCGATATCGACGGCATCGACCCGGCCTACGCGCCAGGCACCGGCACGCCCGAAATCGCGGGCCTGACCGTGCCGCAGGCGCTCGAAATCATTCGCGGCACCTGGGGCATCGACATTGTGGGCGCGGACCTCGTGGAAGTCGCGCCGCCGTATGACCCGTTCGGCACCACGGCGCTTTTGGGCGCGAATCTCGCGTTCGAAATGCTTTGCGTGCTGCCGGGCGTGAAGCGCCGCGCGTGAGCGGGCAGCAGGGAAGCCGCAGCGAGACAGAAGCGAAGCAGAAGCGAAGCAGCAGCAGAGCAGAATCATCAGGAGACTTGTTGTATGACACCACACGAGCATGCCGGGTACGCGGCGACCGGGGACGAGGGCATCGAGATCGAAAGCCATTCGATCGACTACATCCCCGAAAGCGAACGCCACGCGAAACTCGGTAGCCAGGGGCCGTTCTGGTTCCTCGGCAACTTCCACTTCTTCACGATCTCGATCGGCTTCGTGGGCCCGAGCATGGGGCTCTCGGCTGGCTGGACCACGCTTGGCGGCGCGCTCGGCATCATGTTCGGCACCACCTTCATGGCGTTTCACGGCTCGCAGGGGCCGGAAATGGGTCTGCCGCAGATGATCCAGTCGCGCGCTCAGTTCGGCTATCGCGGCGTGGCGCTCGCGCTGCTCGCAACGCTTTTCGTGTTCGTGGGCTTTAACGTCGTCAATGTTTCGCTGATCATGAGCGGGCTGAAAGAGGTGTTCGGGCTGAGCCCGGCGCTGGTGGCGGTGGTCGCGGCGGTTGCGGGCGGGCTGCTCGCGGTCTTCGGGCACGACGTCATGCACAAGGCGTTCAAATGGGCGCTGATCGCGACGCTGCCGCTCTATGCGCTCGTGACGCTGGCGCTGCTGTTCGGCGTGGGCAAGGGCGGTGACGGCGCGGCGAGTGCTGCAAGCGCGGTGAGCGCGGCTAGCGCGCATGCGGGCTTCAACTGGGTGGCGTTCATCACGCAGTTCGCCATCGGCGCGAGCTATAACATCTCGTATGCGCCGTACGTGTCCGACTACTCGCGCTATCTGCCGAAGCACACGAGCCGAGCGAAGCTGATCTCGGCGATTTTCCTGGGCGCGTCGCTCTCGGGCGCGTGGATGATTGGCCTGGGCGCGTGGCTCGCGCAGCAACTGCGGGCAACGGATGCTCTCGTCGCGCTCAACCAGGTGGGTGCGAAGCTGTTCCCGGGCTGCGGCGCGATCCTCGTGGTGGTGTCGGTGGCGGGCTTCCTGCCCATCATCGCGCTGAACACCTATAGCGCGATGCTCACGCTCCTGACTGGCGTGGACTCGTTTCGCAAGATCCAGCCCACGCGCCGCGCGCGCGTTGGCGCGGTGCTCGCGATCAGCGCGATCGTGCTCGTGTGCACGCTCTCGATTCCGGGCAACGGCGTGGCGCTGCTCAACACGTTCCTCGTGCTGATGCTGTATTTCCTCGTGCCCTGGACCGCGGTGAATCTGGTCGACTATTTCTTCGTGCGCAAGGGCCGCTACGCGATCACGCACTTCTTTACGCCGAACGGTATTTACGGCGCGTGGCAGGCGCGCGGGATTGCAGCGTACCTGGTGGGCTTCGCGGCGATGATCCCGTTCTTCTCCATCGTCGACAACGAGTCGGGCAAGGAGATTTTCGCGGGTTACTTCGCGCACCAGATGAGCGGCATCGATCTGGCCTGGCTCGTCGGTCTGATAGTTGCGGGAGCAACCTATTACATGCTCAGCCGATCGCTCGACCTCGCAGCCGAGGAAAAAGTGATCCGCACGATCGGCGAACGTGACATCCTGGCGATGGCGCGTCAGTTGGCGGAGCATTGAACGTTCGAAGCCGGCTTTTGCGCGAACCGTGAAGGAACCGCGGTGATATGCTCGCCGCGTTTTTTATGTGCGCCCGGCATGGGCGCATTCCAAACGGCATCGCGGCGACCCCGCCACCAAAAAAGCGGAAAAATTGTTGCATCGGCGGTCGACAGTGGTGCCAAAAAACGCGCACCGTTCAATTTCGGCGCGCGTTTCATGGCGGAGCTGCAATGCAGCCCGCTAAAGGAACGGCTCAAGACTCGTCACTCAAGCCGCCACAGCCAAACGCCGCGCACGCGCCATGTTGATCGCCGTATCTTCGATCATGTCCTCCTGCCCCCCCACGAGGCGCTGGCGGCCCAACTCGACGAGGATGTCACGGGCAGGCACGCCGTACTTCGCCTCGGCGCGTTTCGTGAACAACAGGAACGACGAATAAACGCCGGCATAACCGAGCGTAAGCGCGTCGCGGTCCACGCGGATGGGCGTGTCCATGATCGGCAGCACGAGGTCTTCGGCCACGTCGGAGATCGCGAACACGTCCACGCCGGTCTTGATGCCCATGCGCTCGCACACGGCCACGAACACTTCCATGGGCGTATTGCCTGCACCCGCGCCCAGCCCGGCCGCTGCGGCGTCGATTCGGCGCGCGCCAGCCTCGATGGCCGCGAGCGAGTTCGCAATGCCCATGGCGAGATTGTGGTGGCCGTGAAAGCCCAGTTCGGTCTCGGGGCGCAGTGCGTCGCGCACGGGCTTGAGCCGCGCGGTCACATCGTGCGGGAGCATGTAGCCCGCGGAGTCGGTGACGTAGATGCAGTTCGCGCCGTATGATTCCATCAGCTTCGCCTGCTCGACCAGCAATTCTGGCGGGGCCATGTGCGCCATCATCAGGAATCCTGCCGTGTCCATGCCGAGCTCGCGCGCGAGGCCGATATGCTGGCCGGAAACGTCGGCTTCCGTGCAGTGCGTGGCCACACGGATCGTGTTTACGCCAAGCGAATACGCCATGCGCAGATGGTCGACGGTGCCGATGCCGGGCAGCAGCAGTGCCGAAACTTTTGCCTGCTTCAGTTCGCCGATCACGGCTTCGAGGTAGGCTTCGTCGCTATGCGCGGGAAAGCCGTAGTTGACCGATTCGCCGCCCAGGCCGTCGCCGTGCGTGACTTCGATAAGCGGCACGCCCGCGGCGTCGAGTCCGCGTGCGATGCTGCGCATCTGGTCCAGCGAGATCTGGTGGCGCTTCGGGTGCATGCCGTCGCGCAGCGTCATGTCGTGCACGGTGATGTGCGTGCCCGCGAGCGGGTGCAGGGGGGCGGCGTTGCTTGCTGCGTTGGTGGTTTGCATCGTGACTCCCATCGTGTTGGTTTCAGGCGGTCGTGGCGGCGAGCATCTGCTCGGCGAACACTTCGCCGGTGCGGGCGGCGGCGGCCGTCATGATGTCGAGGTTGCCGGCGTAGCGCGGCAGGTAATCGCCCAGGCCCGCCACTTCCATGAATACGGAAACGCGCTTGCCGTCGAATACCGGACCGTTCTTGAGCGTGTAGCCCGGCACGTAGCGGCGCACTTCTTCCACCATCTTGAGCACCGAGGCGGTGATGGCTTCGACATTGGGTTCGTCCTCAGTGAGGCAGTGGATCGTGTCGCGCATGATGAGTGGCGGCTCGGCCGGATTGATCACGATAATCGCCTTGCCGCGCTTCGCGCCGCCGACGATTTCGATCGCGCGCGCCGTGGTGCGCGTGAATTCGTCGATGTTCTTGCGCGTGCCGGGGCCGACTGAGCGCGAGGACACCGTCGCGACGATCTCGCCGTAGGCTACGGGCTGCACGCGCGCGACCGCGTGCACGATGGGGATGGTGGCCTGGCCGCCGCAAGTGACCATGTTGACATTGAGCGTGTCGCCCAGGCGCTCGCCCAGATTCACGGGCGGCACGCAGAACGGACCGATGGCGGCGGGCGTGAGGTCGATCACGCGCACGCCGCGTGCGGTCAGTTTGTCGGAGTGCTCGCGGTGCGCGTAGGCCGAGGTCGCGTCGAAGGCGATGCGGATCCCATCGGCTTCCAGGTGATGCAGCAGACCGTCGATGCCTTCGGACGTTGTCTTCAGGCCCAGTGCCTGGGCGCGCGCGAGTCCCTCGGAGGTCGGGTCGACGCCGACCATCCAGACCGGTTCGAGCACGGCGCTGCGGCGCAGCTTGTAGAGCAGATCGGTGCCGATGTTGCCGGGGCCGATCAGCGCGCATTGAATTTTGCTCATGGATTTTTCCTTGTTCATGGGGTCTTCAAAGCAATTCGGATTCCAGATGATTGACGCTTCGTTCAAACGAAGCACACCTTGCAGCCGCCAATGCCTTCGATACGCATCGAGAGCCGGTCGCCCGCACCCACCGGAATCAGCGCGGCCAGCGCGCCCGAGAGCACGACTTCGCCCGCGAGCAGCGGCATGCCGAGTTCGCCGAGCGTGTTGGCGAGCCAGGCCACGGCGTCGGCGGGGTGGCCGAGCGCGGCCGCACCCACGCCAACGCCTGCGTTGACGCCGTTTTTCTCGATGCACATGCGGCACGCGTCGAGGTCGACGTCATGCGGTGCAACGCGTTCGGAGCCGAGCACGTAGACGCCGCTCGAGGCGTTATCGGCCACGGTGTCGCCGATGCGGATTGCCCAGTCGCGGATGCGCGAATCGACGATCTCGAAGCACGCGCCCACGGCTTCGGTTGCTTCGAGCACCGCTGCGCGGTCCACGCCCGGGCCGCGCAGATCGCGGCGCAGGTAGAACGCGATCTCGCCTTCGGCGCGCGGCTGGATCAGCGTGTTGGCCGGAATCGCCGCACCGCTTGCGTACTGCATGTCGGAGAGCAGCATGCCGAAGTCGGGCTGGCGCACGTCGAGCATGTCCTGCACGGCCTTGCTGGTGACGCCGATCTTCTTGCCGACCACGGCAGCGCCCGCTGCCATGCGGCGCGCGATGTAGTGCTGCTGGATGCGGTAAGCGTCGGCGAGCGCGAGTTCGGGCAGGCGCGAGGTGAGCGGCGCGATCGGCCTGCGTTCGAGCCAGGCCTCATAAAGCGCGTCGCCTGACGCGGCGTGTTGGGCAGGGGTCATGTCGGTGGCGTTCATCGTGAATGAGGAAAAAAAGCCCGCATACGCTCAGGCATGGGCTTGAGGCATGCGGGCAAGCTCGCGAAAGGAACGCTTCAGACGCCGTCGCCGCGGATCGCGTCCGGCGAGTAGTAGGCTTCGTTCGTCTGCGTGGTGGGTGTGAGGACCGGCATTGGCTCCTGGTTCGACAAGCGGTCGGCGTAATAGGCGCCAGAGATCAGGTCGTGATAGAACACCGAGGTCGAATAGAAGGTCTTGGCGTCGAAGGCGTAGACCGTGGGCGCGAAGTTGGTGCGCCACAAGGTGCCGCGCGCGTCATAGTTGTCGGCGGCCACGGCAGCCCAGGTGTCCTCGTCCAGATAGATCACGCGCTTGGCGTACTGGTGGCGGAAGCCCGGTTTCAGCGTGGCCTGGAGCACCCATGCGCGGTGCAACTCGAAGCGCATGTACTGCATGTCTTCATGGCCCTTCGTGAGCAGCGCCGCGTACTTGACCGACGGATCCATCAGCTTGTAGTTGTCGTACGGTACGTAGACTTCGCGCTTGCCGACGATCTTCCAGTCGTAGCGCTCGCCCGAGCCGTTGAAGAGACGGTCGTCGTCCACGGTGCGGAAGCCGCCCGGCCCCTGGGGCTGGTCGAAGCCGAACTCCGGCGACTGGCGCACGCGCCGCGTGCCCGGGTTATAGGTCCATGTGCGGCGAGTGTCCGAGCCGGTCTGGTCCCACATTTCGTAACCCGTAATGATCGTGCCGCGGTCGGAAAGCGGCAGTGCAACGGTCATGCGGAAGAAGCTCTTGCCATTGAGATTGCTTTTGGGATCGTATGGCTCGCCTGCGCGCGGGCCATAGATCGAATACTTCACCTTGCCCCATGCGATATTGCCGTCCGGGTAGACCACGGCCTGGTCGTAGGTCGCGTTCTCCGACTCGATCATCGAGGAGAAGCGCAGATTCCACATGGCCTCCACGCCGTTCTTCGGCACCGGGAAGGGCGCCCCGGGCGGGAAGTCCTTCAGGCCGTTCTGGTCTTTCGTCATCGTGGTGTTGGGCGCGTATTCCTTGATCGCCTTGTACGTGGACTCGGGCGCGCCGAAGTCGCGGTGACTCGGGTAGACGGTGATCTTGAACGTATCCGGGTACTTCCTGAAGAGCGCCTTTTCGCCGTCGGTAAGTCGCGCTGCGTACTGATCCATGTTTTGCGCAGTGATCGTGAAGAGCGGCTTGTCGCTCGCGTACGGGTCGGGGTAGCGCTCGCCCGGCTTGTAGTTCACGCTCGACGGCGCGCCGACCCACTTGCCTGTCCAGGCCGGGATCGTGCCGTCCGCGTTGCCGGCGCGCTCGGCGCCGAACGGCGTGAGCGTGGTGTCGAGCTTGGCGATGTCTTCGGCGCTCGTCTTCGCGAACGAGACGGTGGCAAGCGCGACGCCTGCGGCGATGGCGCAGGCTTGCATGGCGTAGTGAAAAGTGCGACTCATATCCATTCCTCTTGCAGTAAAGATACGGCTGGATCAAACACCTCGAAAGCGGGCGCCGAACCGTACGGCGCCATGGCTTCAGAAGGAGTACGTAGCGGTAGCGAGAACGTAATCGCGATCGGCTAGCTGACGCATGTTGGGGTCGGGCTTGCCCAGAAACTTCGCGTAGACCAGCCCGATCTTGAGGTTCGAGAGGCGCGTGAAGTTCACGCCCACCGTGACGCGGTGGTCGCCCACGCCGGTAAGCGAACCGAGTGCGCCCGCGAGCGCGGAGGTGCCCGTGAAATCGTCGGAGTAGGTGAGCGGGACGTCGAGATCCCAGCCATTGAAGACGTTCTTGTAGCTGAGCGTCCAGGCCACTTCGAAGGCCGCTGCGTTGCGCGAGTTTGCGAGCGTGGTCGAGCCGTACACGGGCGTGACGTTGCCGGTATGCATGTACGACACTTCGGCAACCAGCGTTTGCGAGGCCGCGAGCCACGTCGGCCCGATCGCATAGATCGCGGAAAGGTTCGACTGCCAGACGTCGCCGCGCGTGGCCGTCGGGCCCGTGGGCGCATTCACGAGCACGGCCGCGCCCTGTCGGTACGAGGTTTCGCCGGCGATGTTCGCGCCGGCCAGGTCTGTCGAGAAGCTCAGGCCGGTCAGCTTGATGTGATCGAAGTACTTTTGCTGGTACTGGATCGTCGGGTAGTAGCTGAACACGACACTCGGGTTCATGTCGTTGTAGTGCAGGTAGTACGCGCCGATCTCGCTGGAGCCGGCCACGCGCCAGCGCGCACCCACGCCCCACTGGTCGTAGTTGCTCGGCTTGATGTCGCCGCCGCGCGGAATGATCATCCCGCCCGGCCCGATCAGGAACTGCGCGCCTGGCCCCACGATGTCCGAGTAGCTGAAGTAGCTGCCCGGCGCGGTGAGCTGGTTGTGCTGGAACGCGAACTGCCAGTAGGCCATCACGCTGAAGTCGGGGGTGATCTGCCATTGCGAGGAGATCTGCGGAACCGGCAGCAGGATGTCCTTCACTTCGGCGCCTGCCACGTACGACTTGGTGGCGTCGGCGGGGCCTTGCGCGCCCGCGATGTTCGGGAAGAACACGCTTTCGCCCCACGCCAGCACCTGGTCGCCCACCTTCACATTGAGGTTGGTCTGGCCGATATGGAAGGTGTTGTACACGTAGGCCGCGAGCAGTTGCGGCCGCGCGCCGGCCCAGTAGCTCGTGTCGCCCGTGAACTGGTTGTAGGTGCCGGAATGGTTGACCGTGAACGGCGCGTCGTTGTAGTTCGGACGGTGATAGACCTGGTCGTAGAACGCATCCGCGCGCACGAACACGCCCCAGTCGTCGTGCTTGAGGTTGACCTCGCCCAGGATGTTGACCTGGTTCTCCATCAGCTTGCCGGCCTTCTGGAAGTTGCGGTCGCCGTCGTCGCCGTTGATGTTGGTCGGGCCGAGCAGATCGCCGCTGGCTGCGCGCGTGCGCATGCCGAGCCCGTAGCCGAGCGTGAAGTTGTAGTCGAGCGTGGTGTTGTTGCCGAAGTCGATCTGGTCACCCGCCCACGCGCTCGTTGCGGCGCTCACGCACGCGGCTGCAAGGGCGAGCCGGCAGGCGGCGGTGATCGGTCGTAACGCACGCGGTGTGTCGATTCTCATTGTGTCTCCTCTGTTGGCTCCGTGATGGCGCTGTGCTGGCTCTTTCGTGGCTCGTGCGTGGCTCTAATGGCGTTGAAATGTTCTGCCGCGGCGCTTCGAAGGTTCGTCCCTGAGGCCGTCTTGCGAACCGGGGGCTTTGTTGTCGACAGAGGTTAGGGCGCTTGTGCGTGGTGAGAATCGTCAATACGGACTAGTTGGTTCCCCTCAGTGTCGGGAACGTGGCCGCGCCGCGTGCGCTTACCGGTGCTTATGCCTGACCGAGCGCCTTGCCAGCTTCGGTGCCCGCGAGAAAGGCGGGCACCTCGCCGCCGCCTTCGAGCACGAGATTCGATCCCGATGCATACGACGCATGCGCGGAAGCGAGAAAGAGGCAGGCATTGGCCACGTCCGTGGGCGTGGCGAGGCGCCCTGCGGGCACGGTGGCCGCCGCTGCGTGCAAACCCGCTTCGCCTACGTGGTCCGCTGTGGCGGCATCGGTGTGCACGAGGCTCGGGCTCACCGCCGCCACGCGCACCTTGGGCGCCCATTCGACGGCGAGCGAGCGCACGGCGTTGATCACGCCGGCTTTCGCGGCCCCATAGGCGGCTGTGCCGGGCGAAGGCCGCAGGCCGCTCACGCTGCCCACGAAAAGCAGCACGCCGCCTTCGGCCTGACGCTGCATCACGGCGTTGGCGCGCTGTGCGAGCCACAGCGGCGCAATCAGGTTCAGCCGGATCACCGACTCCGTGAAGCGCGGCGACGCCTGCGCGGCGAGCGCGAACGGCGCGCCGCCCGCGTTGCTCACGACCACGTCGAGCCGGCCGGTCTCGGCCTCGATGCGCGCGATGAGCGCGTCGATGGCGTCGATGTCGCGCACGTCGGCGGCGAGCGCGCGCAGCGGCGGCGTAGTGGGGGTATCGGCGTCCGTGCTGTCGTCGGTGAGGTGGTTTGTGTGGGCGTCCGCGTTTTCCGCCACGCTGCGTCCGCAGACGTAGACGGTCGCGCCCGCGCGCTGGAACGCCTGCGCGATCGCCGCTCCGATGCCCCGCGTGCCGCCTGTCACGAGCACGGTCTTGCTGCTGAAATCAAAGGGTGCCATGGGCCTCGTCTCCTGAATGCGCCGATCGGCGCCGATATGGGCGGGTAAGTGTCGAGGCGATGGTAGGGGAAATGCCGGGGCGTTTCTTAGTCTGAAAAGACGATGCGGCGCACGTTCGCGCCCCCGATGATCGGCATGAGAACTGGAGACAAGCGCATGACGACAACGCCGAACATCGCTCTACCCGCCGGCACCATCGGATCTTTCACCGATGTGCCGAGCGGCCTGAGGCTGCATCATTTCGAAGCCGGCAGCGGCGAGCCCGTGGTGTTCATCCACGGCAGCGGCCCCGGCGCGAGCGGCCTTAGCAACTTTCGCCATAATTACGCGCCCATCGCGGCGGCGGGCCACCGCGTCATCGTGGTCGACCTGCCGGGCTACGGCGCGTCGTCAAAGCCCGCCGACGCCGAATACACGCTCGACTTCTTCGTCGCGGCGCTGCGCGAGCAACTCGTGGCGCTGGGCGCGGGCCGCGCCACGCTGCTCGGCAATTCGCTGGGCGGCGCGATTGCGCTGAAATACGCGCTCGATTATCCGGACGACGTGAAGGCGCTCATCATGATGGCGCCCGGCGGCGTGGAGGAGCGCGAGACCTACTTTCGCATGGAAGGCATCCAGAAGATGGTGTCGCTCTTCACCAATCGTCAGATGAACCGGCAGACCATGCGTTATCTGCTGGAACTGCTGGTGCACGATCGCGCGCTCGTGACGGACGCGCTCGTGGAAGAGCGCCTGAAGGTCTGCGAAACGCAGCCGCCCGAAGTGCTTTCGACCATGCGCGTGCCCAACCTCACGGAGCGCCTCGTGGAATTGCGCTGCCCGGTGCTGGGTTTCTGGGGCACGCAGGACCGCTTCAATCCCGTGAGCGGCGCGATGCAGTTTCTCGAGCAATGCGAGGACGCGCGCTTCGTGCTGATGAATCGCTGCGGGCATTGGGTGATGGTGGAGCACCGCGAATATTTCAACCGCGAATGCGTGGATTTTCTCGCCGATCTGCGCAAGGGCGCCGGTCACGCGGAACGCACGAGCAAGACACGAGACAAGGAGACGACATGAGCAACACGCTCGCACAGCAACTCTTCGACCTCAGCGGCAAGGTCGCCGCGATCACGGGTTCCGCGCGCGGCATTGGCGCGCAGACCGCACGCACGCTCGCCTCGGCGGGTGCGGCCATTGCGGTGCTCGATGTGTTGCCGGAAGGCGAGGCGCTTGCGGCCGAGATCGTCGCGGCGGGCGGCAAGGCCCATTTCTGGCGGCTCGACGTGACGCAGGAAGCGGACGTGCAGCGCGTGTTCGGCGAGATCGTCGCGCGCTTCGGCCGGCTCGATGCGCTGGTGAACAATGCGGGCATCGAAGGCGCGAACGTGCCCACGCACGAGATCACGCTCGAGCAGTGGCGTCAGGTGATGGACGTGAATGTGACGGGTGTATTCCTGTGCACCAAGTACGCGATTCCAGCCATGCAGCAGGCGGGCGGCGGCTCGATCGTGAATGTCTCGTCGATGTACGGGCTCGTGGGCGGGCCGGACGTGCCTGCGTATCACGCCTCGAAGGGCGCCGTGCGCCTGATGGCGAAGACCGACGCGATGCTTTACGCCGCGAAGAACATTCGCGCGAATTCGGTGCATCCGGGTTACATTCGCACGCCGCTGCTCGAAGAGGCGTTCCGGAAGATCGGTGACCCCGACCAGATTTTCGGGCAATTGGCGCAGGCCGTGCCGCTCGCGAAGATCGGCGACCCGCAGGACATCGCGTCGGGCATCCTGTATCTCGTCTCGCCGGCGGGCCGTTATGTGACCGGCGCGGAACTCGTGATCGACGGCGGCTATACCGCGCGCTAGGAGGCTGCACGATGAGCGACACCGAACACATGAAGGCGCGCCTGCGCGAATACGTGGAGGCGTTCAACGCGAACGACGCGGCGCGCGTCACTGCGCTGTTCGCCGACAACGCCACGGTCGAAGACCCCGTGGGCTTGCCGCTCAAGCGCGGGCGCGCGGAGATCGACGCATTCTATGGCCACGCCACCACGGTGGGCGCGCGGCTCGAACTGGTTGCGCCGCCGCGCGGCTCGCATGCGAACGCGGCCACCATCACGTTCAAGGTGCATATCGCGGGCCCGGATGGCCCGGCGCATATCGACGTGACCGATGTGATGGAGTTCGATGCGCACGGCAAGATCGTGAGCATGCGCGCCTACTGGGGCGCGGATGACTATCACCGCGCGAGCGCGCCTTGAGTTCGTTCTGAGCAGGTGAACGGCGGCGCGCGCAGGAGATCTGCGGTCCGCCCGTTCCGCCCGCTTACTCTTCCATCAAGCGCGCGCGCACCTTCTTGCCCTTCAACTTCCCCGCGTTGAGCTTGCTCACCGCCTTGCGCGCGATGCTGCGCTCGACGGCCACGTAGGTCGAAAAATCCGTGACGTTGATCTTGCCGATCTGCGCGCCGCTGAAGCCGGCTTCGCCGGTGAGCGCGCCCAGCACGTCGCCGGGGCGGATCTTGTCCTTGCGTCCGCCGAGAATCTGCACGGTTTCCATCGGCGGCAGCAAGGGCGCGTCGCTGGCGGGCGTGAGCGACGCGAGCGGCTGCCATTCGACTTCGCGCTTGAGCGCCTGCTCGATGCCGCCCACGCGGCCCATTTCGTTCATGCTCGCGAGGCTCAGCGCCCAGCCGTCCTGGTCCGCGCGCCCCGTGCGGCCGATGCGGTGCACGTAGACCTCGGGGTCGGGCGTGACATCGACGTTGATCACGGCTTCGAGCTGCGCAATGTCCAGACCGCGCGCCGCCACGTCGGTGGCCACGAGCACCGAGCAACTGCGGTTCGCGAACTGGATCAGCACCTGGTCGCGCTCGCGCTGATCGAGCTCGCCGTGCAGCGCGAGCGCATGAAAGCCCTGCGCACGCAGCACATCGAGCAGATCGCGGCATTGCTGCTTGGTGTTGCAGAACGCGATCGTGCTCACGGGGCGGTAGTGATTCAACAGCATGCCTACTGCGTGCAGGCGCTCGTCGTCGCTGACTTCATAGAAGCGCTGGCGGATCTTGCTGTCGTCGTGGTGCTCTTCGAGCTTCACTTCCTTGGGATTGCGAAGGAATTGCTGGCTCAGCTTCGCGATGCCTTCGGGGTAGGTGGCCGAGAACAGCAGCGTCTGGCGCTCCTTGGGGCATTGGCGCGCGACCTTGGCGATGTCGTCGAAGAAACCCATGTCGAGCATGCGGTCCGCTTCGTCGAGCACGAGCGTGTTGAGCGCGTCGAGCGAGAGGATGCCGCGCTCGAGGTGATCCATGATGCGCCCCGGCGTGCCGACGATGATGTGCGCGCCGTGCTCGAGGCTCGCCGTCTGCGGCTTCATGGGCGTGCCGCCGCACAGCGTGAGCACCTTGATGTTTTCTTCGGCGCGCGCGAGCCGGCGGATCTCCTGCGCGACCTGATCGGCCAGCTCGCGCGTGGGGCAGAGGATCATCGCCTGCACGTCGAGCCGGCGCGCATCGAGCTTCGCGAGCAGCGCGAGCGAAAAGGCGGCGGTCTTGCCGCTGCCCGTCTTGGCCTGGGCGATGAGGTCGTGGCCCGCGAGCGCGATCGGCAGGCTGGCGGCCTGGATGGGCGTCATCTCGACATAGCCGAGCCGCGTGAGGTTCTCGAGCGCGGCGGGCGCGAGCGCAAGCGCGCTGAAGGGCGTGGCGGTGGGTGTGTTCGTCATTCGTGGTCTCGCCCCCGGGGGCAGATGCGGCGCGGCGCTAGCCCGAGGGGCGCGCCGCGGCGGGGATGGATCGGGCTGCGATGGCGGCATCGCGCGTGGCGCAATTCTAGCCGATGCGTGCGGGCGCGCGTTTCGTTTGTGGAAGGTCAAGGGGATGGCGCTTTCTCGCGTGCTTATGCGCGGCGAATCGGTGTGCCAGCCGAATTTAGGAATTTTCGTGTTCCAGGATATATATAGCTTATAGAGGATAGATGCCGGGTAACTTGTACAAGGCATCGGCATGACCATTCCCACCAAACGGTTCCTCACACTCGGCCTGCGCGGGCGCGCCGTACCCGAACGCATGCGCGTCGACCGCGGCGGAAACATCCTGTACGAGTCCGTCTTCACGCCCCGGCGCGTGCGCGGTCATGAGGCCATCGGGCAGCTGTTCGAATACCGCATCGAAGCGGTGACGACCCACCCGGCCGCATTGCGCATGGCGGCGGGCGGCAACGACGAACGGATCAGACTGGACGACGGGCAGCTTGTCGAGGGCGTGTCCAGCGAGCACGGGGAAACATCGCTGGTGCTGAGTCAGGATATGCAGGTCGCGGAAGTTCATTTGCTGCGAAACGATGGTTCGGTCATCGCGACGTATCAGCCGATGTTGACAAGAGTGACGGATACAGCCTTCAAGTCTCAAGGGAGTACATCATCGTAAGCAGTGAACGTAGTGCAGATAGTGACGACGTGCAGAAGGTTGGTCCATACATCCTGAGGAAGGTAAAGCCGGGATTGACCTCGGCGGGCATTGAACCGACCTATGCCACGTACACGCCTGACAGGTGGGGCTTACGCTATTCGGATCTCGACCCGGATCGAAAAGGACAGCTAATGTATCCGCTTGCGCGTGAGTACGCACGTGCGATGCAGGATCTGTTGCTCGATCGGATTCAATGGGGGGATGCGTATTTCGGGGACGAGGGGTTGACGCCTGTGCTTCGGTTGACATGGCCGATCGATAAAGGTCAATTCAAGCTGTTTGCCGAATTGCTCAAGCCTGTCATGAAAACTCCGTTGGCGAGTCCTGCCGGTGGATTCGGAGCGCCTCTTGAGATTGTGCCAACGCTCGTTCCATATGAGCCGAAGAATAGCCTTGAACAAGGAGCATTTGCGCCGACCTCATGGCAAATGAAAATTAACCTGTCCTGCATGGAATCAGTATTTCATATCAAGAAGGTTGCAAAGCGTGGTGACCCCGAGCGTCATGGGCAGACTACACCTCTTCAGCAGTTCGCCGACACGATCTACCATGAGTCCCGGCATTGCCAGCAAAACTTCTGGATCTATGTGTTGATCTTCAAGCATCTAGATAATTTTTCAGAAACACCAAACATTTCCTATTGGCCAGAACTGGCTAGTGGTCGAAAAAAACTACGCGAGCTTAGGATCTATCGCGACTACCTCTTTCCCGACGAGCTTAAACAGCGCAACGATGCCAGGCGCGGTTGGCATGCCAATCCAGGAGCGGTGCGATGACAAACCACTTCGAACACACCGTCGCACAGATCAGCCATGTTTCATCGGCCACTGGCTACGAAACCGTTGCACAGTGTGGCGCACGATCCCGGCCCAACGCAGGAAAGCGGTGCGATCCCACGGGTAGCGTCGACAATCACAAAACAAAATTGACCCGCACATGGACCACGCAAGAGATTGCGCTGCTCGGGACCATGTCCGACGCCCAGGTCGCGAGGCAAATCGGCGGCGTTTCATTTTCGACGGTGCAAAAGAAACGGCGGGAACTGGGTATTTCTCCAGCCGCGCCCGCGCATCTCCCATGGCCGCGGGAGCATATCGCCTTGCTCGGTGTAATGGCCGATAGTGAATTGGCGCGGCTCACTGGCCGCTCGACACGAGCCGTCAATCAAAAGCGCAACAAGCTCGGCATTCCCCCGGCGCTCGCATCGGCTTGAGCGCTTGCCTCACCCGCGCGAATGTTGCGCGCCCACCTCTTCGAGATCGAGGTCGCGCTCGATCATATGCAGCATCGCATCGTCGATGAGCCCCGCGCGGTGCAGGCGCAACACTTCCGCGCGGCCCGCGCTCACGGCGGCAAGCACGACGTCGTAATGCGCGGTGCGCACATCGTTCGGCAGTGCGGGTGCGCTCTCGAACGTGCGCGAGAGATTGGCCCGATACGTGTACTGCTCCAGCAGACGCGGGTGAATCACGCTGCCGTCCGGCCCGTGCACGAGCGGCTGGATGGCTTCAAGCTGCACTGCGAGCAGCTTTGCCCATGCTTGCGGCTCGGTGAGGTAGCGGGCGTTGGCGTCTTCGTCCTGCAGCGGTTTGACGAGCCGGATCAGCGGGCCAATGGTGAGGCCTTGCAGCAGCACCGTGAAGAGAATCACCGCGAACGCCGCGAACAGGATGAGATCGCGCCCGGGCAAGGATTCGGGCAGCGTGAGCGCGATGGCCAGCGTGACCACGCCGCGCATGCCGGCCCAGCTCACTACGGCGGCCGAGCGCAAATCGGCGGCCGCGATGCGGCGTGGCGCAAAGCGATGCACCAGCACGCGGATCGTCTCCAGCCCGAACGCCCACACGCAGCGCGACAGCACGACCGCCGCAACGATGGCGAGCGCGGCCGGGCCGAGTTGCGCGAACGCCTCGCCCGCGCCGCCGAGCCGGTGGATCACGCCGCGCAGCGATAGGCCGATCAGCACGAACACCAGCGCTTCGAGCACGAACACGAGCACCTCCCAGAACGCCGTGCCGCGCATGCGCACGCGCGCGGAGAACACCTCGTGCTGATGCCAGCCCAGATACATGCCGCACGTGACGGTGGCGATCACGCTCGATACGCCGGCCATTTCGCCGGCGATGTAGCTGAACCACGCGGCGCTGACGCTGGCGGTAATGATCAGATAGTCGTCGTCGAGCAGCCGCAGCAGGTTGATGGTGAGATAGCCGACGAACCACCCGATGGCGATGCCGCCTAGCGCGAGTCCCGAGAAGCTCAGCACGGCGCCCGACGTGCTGAACGCGCCCGTGAGCGCAGCGGCCACGGCGAGGCGGAACAGCACGAGGCCCGCCGCGTCGTTGAGCAGGCTTTCGCCTTCGAGCAGCACCATCAGGCGGCGCGGCAGCGCGAGGCGTTCGAGCACGGCTTTCGCGGCCACGGCGTCGGGCGGCGAGACCACTGCGCCCAGCGCGAAGCACACGGCCCACGGCAGCCCGGGCGCCATCCAGTGCGCGACGAGGCCGACAGCCCAGGTGGTGAACGCCACGGCGCCAATCGCGTACAGCAGGATGGGCGTGATATGCCGCTTGAAGTCGGCCCAGACGAAAAAATAGGCGCCGTTCATCAGGAGCGGCGGCAGGAACACGATGAGGACGAGGTCGGGATCGATGACGACGGGCGGCAGCCCCGGTGCGAACGCCATCGCTGCGCCGCCCACCAGCAGCGCCGCGGCGGGCGGCAGGCGCAGGCGTTTGGCAAGCAGCTCCAGCGCGATGATGGCGATGAGCGAAAGCAGCACGAGCTTGAATGCCGAGACTGCCGACATGGTGTCCCCTGTGAAATGCCGGATCGATTCGATCGATTCAATGGATCGGCGAGGCGGCTTCAGCCTTCGGCAAGCACCTGCTTGATGGCGTTCTCGAATGTTTCGACGGGCTGGCCGCCGCTCACCAGATACTTCTGGTTGAGGATGATGGCCGGCACCGACTGGATGCCCATCGCCTGCGCGTGCTGTTCTTCCGCGCGCACTTCGTCGGCATAGGCGCCGCTTTGCAGCACGGTGCGCGCCTCGTCGGCGTCCAGTCCCACCGATTGCGCGGCCTGAACCAGCATGTCGTGGTCGCTCGTGTCCTTGCCTTCGCCGTGATAGGCGCGCAGCAGCGCGAGCTTGAGCGGCAACTGCTTGCCCCGAAGGCTGGCCCAATGCAGCAGGCGATGCGCGTCGAAAGTGTTGTAGACGCGCGTGCGCGGCCCGAACGTGAAGCCCACGCTGGCGCCGCGCTCGCGAATCGCCTCCTGCGTTTGCGCGATTTGCTCCGGCGTGCGGCCGTATTTCTTGCCGAGGTAATCGACGATGGTTTCGCCGCCCGGCCCCATATCAGGATTCAGTTCGAAGGGGTGGACGGCGAGCGTGGCGTCGACGGTGTCGTGCAGATTCTTCAGCGCCTGGAGCAGCGAGGACAGGCCGATCGCGCACCAGGGGCAGGCGATATCGGAGACAAAGTCGATTTGCAGCGCTTGTTTCATGGCGTTTCCGAGGGAGGGGAGGACGTATGCCCAGGATTCTCGCACGTCCTCGCCGACCATGATGCAAGCCGCGCCGCTCGCGCGAGCGCCTAAGCGTTCACATCGACGACGAGCCTGCCGCGCACGCGCCCTTCGAGCAAATCGCTCGCGGCCGGAATGGCGTCGGCCAGACCGATCTCGCGCGTGATGGTGTCGAGCGCGTTCAGATCGAGCGTTTCGGCCAGCGCCTGCCACGCTTGCTGGCGCTCGGCGAAGGGCCGCGTCACGCTGTTGATGCCGATGAGGCTCACGCCGCGCAGGATGAACGGCGCAACCGTGGCGGGCAAGTCCATGCCTTGCGCGAGGCCGCAGGCCGCCACGGCGCCATCGGCGCGCAGGCTCGCGCACACGTTCGCGAGCGTATGGCCGCCGACCGAATCGACGGCCGCTGCCCAGCGTTCCTTTTGCAGCGGCTTGCCCGGCTCGGCAAGCGTCGCGCGGTCGATGACCTCGGCCGCGCCCAACTGCTGCAGATACGCGGCTTCCTGAAGCTTGCCGGTCGAGGCCACCACGCGATAGCCGCGTCGTGCCAGCAGCGTAATCGCGAAGCTGCCGACGCCGCCGCTCGCGCCGGTCACGAGCACGTCGCCATGGTCCGGGGCGATCCCGTAGCGTTCGAGCGCGAGAATGCAAAGCATCGCAGTATAGCCCGCCGTGCCGATCGCCATGGTCTGGCGCGCGCTCAGGCCACGCGGCAGCGGAATCAGCCAGTCGCCTCGCACGCGGGCCTTTTGCGCAAGACCGCCCCAGTGCTGCTCGCCCACGCCCCAGCCGTTGAGCACGACCGTATCGCCCACGGCATAGCGCGGGTCGGCGCTTTGCGCGACGGTGCCGGCGAAATCGATGCCCGGGACCATGGGAAAGCTGCGCACGACCGGGCTCTTGCCGGTGATCGCGAGCCCGTCCTTGTAGTTAAGCGTGCTGTATTGCACGTCGACGAGAACATCCGCGTCGGGCAGGCGCGATTCGTCGAGTTCGGCAACGCGCGCCGCGTATGATCCGGATTCCTTATCAACCAGAATGGCTTTGAACATGAGGGCCTCGGTGATGAAATGAAAGAGAAAAAGGGCGCGTGGCGAAGCGTTTCGTTGATCCGCTACCGCGTGGCATTGAGTCCGGCGATGAAACCCCGGAAAAACGTATCGAGCGGCGCGGCGTTGCGCACGAGTCGCGCGCGCAGCACCGCACCTTCCCAGCCGATCCAGAAGAATGCGGCCTGGGCGTCGAGATCGGTCGGCTTCGGAATCGCGCCTTCGCGCCGCGCCTCGCGCAGGCACGCGACCACGCGCGCCTGCCAGCCTTGCAGCACGCCTTCCAGGCGCTCGCGAAAGTCTTCGGGAAGCACGTCGACCTCCACCCCCAGGTTCCCGACGAGGCAGCCTCGCGTGAAGTCATGACGCGCCATGCCCGACTTCGCGTCTTCAACGAATGCGCCGAGCCGCTCCAGCGCGGGACGCGTTGCATCGAGCAGCCAGTGGTCGAGCTTCGCGCAGAAGTAGCGATCGTAAGCGGCCATGAGGTCGCGGCCGAAAGCTTCCTTGCTCTCGAAGTAGTGATAGAACGAGCCCTTCGGAACGCCGGCGCGCTTGAGCATGGCGTCGAGCCCGGTGGCGGCGAAGCTTTGCCCGGTCAGCATTTCCAGGCCCGCGCGAATCAGCAGATCGCGCGTGTCGGCATGAGCGCGCGGGTCTTTCGGCGGGCGGCCGCGGCGCGGCTTGACGGTCGGAGCATTCACGAACGCGATATTAGACCGATCGTCTCAAAAATTCAATGCCTGCGTTTCAGGGCGTCCACCTGTGCACCACAACACTGCTGCCGTTGTAATTGTCCTTCGTAATCACGTACTGGCCCGTCGAAGTCAAATACGCACGCAGGCCATACATCGAATCCACGTCGTTGCCCACATCCATGGCGCCGGGATTTGCATTGATCAGCGTGGTGACCTGCTGGCCTGTCGTGAGATCGAACACGTCGACATTCGGCACGGTATGCACATAGCCGACGAACAGATAATTGCCCGCTGCCGCCATCGACTTGGGATTGGCGCTGGTGAGGTTGATGACCGGTCCCGGCGTGCGATTGCCCGCACCCCAGCCGTGATACACCTCAATATGGCCGTTCATGGCGGTCCAGTCCCAGCTTCCGGCCAGCCCTTGCGCGAGGATCATCGTGTCGCTTTCCGGCTGATAGACGATGCGCGTGATCGGCCGCGCGCTCACGGGCGTCGAAATGGTGATGGCGGGACCCCATGAGGGTTTGCCAGTGCCGTCGAAACCGGTGAGCGGGTAACGGTAAATGTGGTTCGTGCGGTCGAGCCCGGCCCACACGTCGCCCTTGCTGTCGATGCAGAAGCCGCCCGTGACGGAGATCGTCGTCTTGAACAGCGGGCCGGGCAATGAACCGTCGGGAATCGCGATGTAGCCGCTTGCGGGATTGAAGTGGAAGAAGTAGAAGATCGCGGGATTCTGCCCCGACGCCACGAGAATGCGGTTGCCGCCCACCGAGACGAGCTGGCCGAAGTGCTCGTCGCGTTGCGTGTCGTTCATGTTCAGGCGCGGATCGTTCGGGTAGGTGAGCGGATCCACCGTATTGGCGACGAAGGTGCCGCCCGCCGTGCCCGTGAAGATCGCCGTGCCGGTGTAGAACAGCGCGGCGTCGGTGGCCGGATCGGGCGCGGCCACGCCTTCGAAGTTCAGCGCCTGGAGCTTCCAGAGCAGATTGCTGTTGGGATCGTAGGCGTGAATGTCGGTGCCGCCGTTGCGGCCGAGGTCCCATGCGCCGCCCCACGGATTGTTGAGCACATAAAGGTTGCCGGCCGTGTCCTTGCCAATGCCCGTGATGCGCGTGAAGCGTTTGGCGCCTACCTGTCCCTTGGTGCCAGTCGTGGTGTCGAGGTAGCCGCCCGTCACACCGAAGATGCCCGTGAGCGTGGGCGTGCCCGCGAGGCTATAGAGCTTGATGTTCATGTCGGGGCCTTCGTCGCCCACCATCAGCAGTCCTGTGGATGCATCGAAGTAGAGCGCGGAGGGCTGCGCGCCCGCCGGCATCTGGATCGTCTGCAATTGCGAGCCCGCGGGGCTGAATTCAACGATCGTTCCCGCGCCCTTCTGCGCGACCCAGACGTTGCCCGCGCTGTCGAGCGCGAGCGCGCCCGGGCTCGCGATGGGGATGTCGCGCTGCCATGCGCCATCGGTCGTGAAGATGCGCACGCGGTTGCCGGGGAAGTCGCTCGCGTAGAGCAGCGCGTTTTGCGTGGCCAGGCCTGTGATGACATCGGCGCGGCTGACCGATGTCGATGCGCTCACGCTGATGGTGAGGTCGCGCTGGCCGCTCGCGCGGTTGTAGCGTCCGACCGTGCCGCTGCCGTAGGCGGTGCCGGCCTGCATGGCCGCGAAGATCGAGGTGGCGTTGCCGGTGATGGCGCCGCCCTGGAATTCGTTATGCAGGCCGATCGAGCCGATGCTCTTGCCGTTCTGATAGATGGCCATGCCGCCTTCGTTCTCGTCCCAGAACGATGCGGTGTAAATGACGCCTTCGGGCGCGACCCACATCGAGCGTGCGCCATTGCCCACATGTGCCGCGAGTGTGCCGTAGGTGTTGGCGAGCCAGTCGGTGGTGTATTGCTGCGCCTGTGCGTCAGGGGCGAGCGCGGCGGCGAATACGGCAAAAATGGCGGCCGACAGCAGCGCGCCAAGGTGCTTTTTGTTCTTCTTCATGAAAAAAACTCCGGATACAACGAGTTCGAATGTCGTCGACGGGCTGGGCTTGCCGGCTGCGACAGGGCAATGCGCGATGCATGTTGCTTAACGAAATCAGCGGCACTGGCTCATGTTTCTAAATATTCGTGTCACTGGTTTTAATCGGCGGCTGGATTTTTTTTCCTTTAATCGATCGGAGCGGCGACAGGGTGCGTAAGCAATTGACGTGCCCGGGCCGAAGGCAAAACCAGGAAAGGCATGCGGCCCGACGTAGGGTATATTCCGGGGTTATCAACGGGATTTAACTCATTGGACATGCGCGGATTTTCTATTGCATTTCGTTTACGCCAATTTTTCGCGTGAAGAAATGTTGGCGGACCGATGCTCCGGCGCGGGCCGTTTCGATGCAAAATGCTTGCTTTTGGCAGGTCCGGCCATAGGTATGGAATCCATGTCTGAAAACAGGGACAGCAAGCCAGTGAAAACGGAATTCGTCGAAGCGAGCAGCGCCCGCCCGGACCTGCTTTGCTACCTTGTGGCCATCGCCGCGTCGTCTTACGCGTTGACTCAGGAATGGCGCGTCGATCACGTCGTCTCGTGCTGCCGCGAATGGCTGCAAAAGGGCGGCCTGACGATGCATTGGCTCGATCGCGTTCGCCTTGGCCAGCTGGCGCTCAAGATCGCAAGCCGCGATCTGCTTGGCGCGGGTATTGCCGTGCGGCTTTCCAGCGTCTCGGTGCTGTTTACGAATGAGTTGGAGCTCAACGAGGCGTCGACCATGGTGCAGCGCATGATGTCGCTGTGCCAGGCCCAGCTCTGAATTTGTGGCTTTCGCAAAACGCCACGTCCCGCGAAACAGCAGCAAGCCGCCATAACCCGCCTACTCGACGCTCAAGCGCGCCCCGATCCGCCCGGCGGCGGCCCGAAGATCGTCCAGATGGCGCGCGGCCATATCCTCGACCTTGAAAAGCCGTTCGAACCAGACGATATTGACGCAGCCAGCAATCGAACCATCGGGCGCTTCGATCGGCACGGCAAGCGCAGACAAGCCGTCGTTGTATTGCGCCCGCGACTGGGTATACGACCCGCCAAAATTGCGCTCACGCGATCCATACCCGCGCCGCCGCGTTTCGTTGACCAACTGCCGGACATAACGCCCGTCATGCGCCCGCTCGTCGCCTGGCCGCTGGCCCGAGCGCAACGCTTCGAGCAGCGATTCGCGCTCCGCATCCGGGCAAAACGCCAGATACGCGCGTCCGACTGCCGAGCGCAACATGTTGATCTCATAGCCGAGCTTGTCGCGGTTGACGAGAAAGTACGAGCGTGTGCGGTTCGACTCGCACAGCGCCATCGTCGTGCCGCGCCGCACGGCGAGATCCGATGGCCAGAGAATGCGGCTCTGCAACCGGTCCAACTCCGGCGCCGCGCATTCGATCAAATGATCCACGCGATCGATGCGCCGCGCGCGCGCCTGCAACGTGTAGCTCGGGCGAAACAGCCCGTCGGCCAGCCGCTGCCAGATCAGCCCCTGCCGTTCCAACGTCAGAAGAATGCGCAGCAGCGTGGCCTTCGGAATGCCTGTGTGCAGATGCAAATCGTGCAGGCTCGCGGCCTGCAACTCTTGCAGGGTCTTGAGCGTGATGAGGCCTCGTTCGAGCGCGTCGATCGTCTTGACTTTCGGGGACCACATGGCTGAATCCGTTGCGTTTCACTGGGTGAAATCATCTCAGAAATTGCTGGGTTGCGCATCCGGGCTGTTCTACGCTTGCCTTAACTCAAGGAGACAAGCGATGGAGACAGTCAAGAACATCTTGTTCATCATGTGCGACCAGCTGCGCTGGGATTACTTGTCCTGCTACGGCCACCCGACGCTGCAAACGCCCAATATCGATGCGCTTGCGCGGCGCGGCGTGCGCTTCGAGCGCGCCTACGTGCAAAGCCCGGTTTGCGGGCCGTCGCGCATGTCGTACTACACGGGCCGCTACGTGGCGAGCCACCGCGCGTACTGGAATTTCGTGCCGCTGCCCGTTGGCGAGCTGACGCTCGGTGACTACCTGCGCACGCGCGGCATGCGTGTCGCGCTGGCGGGCAAGACGCACATGGTTGCCGACAAGGCCGGCATGCAGCGCCTCGGCATGACCCATGAATCGCCGGGCGCGGTGCTCGTGGAGGAGTGCGGCTTCGAGCCGTTCGATCGCGACGACGGCATTCACCCCGGCCTCTTCGGTGCTCGCGTCGAAACGCCGTATTGCGATTACCTGCGCCGCAAAGGCTACGAGGGCGACAATCCCTGGCATGACTATGCAAATTCGGCGCAGGGAGAGGACGGCGAGATCCTGAGCGGCTGGAAGATGCGTCACGCGTCCAAACCGGCGCGCGTGAGCGAGGAGCACTCGGAAACACCCTATATGATCGACCGGGCGATGGCGTTCATCCGCGAGCAGGGCGACGCGCCCTGGTGCCTGCACCTGAGTCTGATCAAGCCGCATTGGCCGTACATGGCGCCCGCGCCGTACAACGATATGTATGGCCCCGAGGACGTGAAGCCCGCCACGCGCACACTGGACGAGCGCGAGCATCCGCATCCGGTGTTCGGCGCGTTCATGCAGCACGACGAGAGCGTGAGCTTCGCGCGCGACGAGGTGCGCGAGACGGTCATCCCGACCTACATGGGGCTCGTGAAGCAGATCGACGACCACCTCGGCCGCCTGTTCGCGTTCCTGCGCGAAACCGGCCGCGACCAGGACACCATGATCGTATTCACGAGCGACCATGGCGATTACCTGGGCGATCACTGGCTCGGCGAGAAGGAGCTCTTTCACGATGCGTCGTCGCGCGTGCCGCTCATTGTCGTCGATCCGCGCCCCGAGGCCGACGCCACGCGCGGCACGGTCGAGCGGCGGCTCGTCGAGGCCATCGACCTGCTGCCCACGTTCCTCGATGCGGCGGGCGTGGAGATTCCCGGTCATATCGTCGAAGGGCGCTCGCTGCAGCCGCTGCTGCATGGCACAACCGGCGTGACGTGGCGCGATGCCGTTTTCAGCGAGTTCGACTATTCGTTCCGTTCGCGCACGCGCACGCTGCTGGGCCGCGATCTCGACGGCTGCCGCTGCTTCATGGTGTTCGACGGCCGCTGGAAATACATCCATTACGATGGCTTTGCGCCGCAACTGTTCGACCTCGCGGCAGACCCCGACGAGCTGAACGACTTGGGCCGCGATGCACAACACGCGGGCGTGCGCGCCGAGATGCACGAGCGTCTGTTCGACTGGCTGCGCCACCGCACCTTGCGGCAGACCGCGCCCGCGCGCTTCGTCGAGCGCTGGACGGAAGTGTCCGAGAAGGGCGGCATTCTGCTCGGCGACTGGTAGCGGCGGACGGTGGCAGGAAGGGGCGCCGCGCCCCTCTCAGCGGTAGAGCAGGTAAAAACTATTCGTACATGCAGGAGACATCATGTATCGCCTTATCGCAGCCCATCTCGTGGCGCTGGCGATGGCGTTGCCGGTCATGGCGCATGCCGCCACGACGCTGGTCGTCAACGCCTTTTTGCCGCCACAGCATATCTTCAACGTCGAGGTCATGAGGCCGTGGGCCGAGGACGTCGAGCGCGTCACCCAGGGGCGCGTGAAGATTGTCTTTCCGCCCACCAGCATCGGCTCGCCGCAACAGCAATGGGACGTCGTGCGCAAGCGCATCGTGGATGGCGCCTACATTTTCAACGGCCTCATCCAGAATAAGGCAAGCCTCGTGCAGCTCGCGCATCTGCCGCTCGGCTCCTCGTCCGCCGAGGGCATGTCGGTCGCGCTCTGGCGGACTTACGAAAAGTACTTCGAGCAGGCCGGCGAGTATCGCGACGTGCATCTGCTCGCGCTCGTGGTGTTTCCGGCGGGCGAGATCTATAGCCTCAAGCAGCCCGTCACGTCGCTTCAGGCGATACATGGCGTGAAATACTGGGCACTGCCAGGGGTTGCCTCGACGCTGATGGATCGCGGCGGCGCGGGCGTGGTGGCCACCCCCGCCGCGAAAATGAGCGAGCTGGTGGCGGGCGGCACCGTTGACGGCTTCGTCGGCATCCCCGAGATGGACGCTGCGCGCTTCAACGTGGTCCGCTATGCGCGCTATGAAACGACCGTGCCGGGCGGCATCACCGCGCCGAGCTTTTCGCTCTTCGTGAACCGGCAGGTGTGGGCGTCGATCTCGCCGGCCGACCGCGCGGCCATCACCGCGCTTTCGGGCGAGGCGTTCGCGCGCCGCATGGCCGTGATCGACGCGTCCAATGCGCTTGCCCGCAAGGAGGCCGTCGCGAACGGGCTCAAGCTGATCTCGCCGTCACCGGACTTCGTCGGCGCGCTCCGTGCGCTGGCGCAGCCCATGGACGCGCAATGGATCACCCGCGCGGACCGGCTGCACGTGGACGGCGCGGCCGCGCTCGCCTACTACCGCAACGAAGCAAAGCAGGAGGCAAAATGAGCCTCAGTCAACCTTCCGATGTTTTGCACCCGTCCGTAGCGATCGTCCCGGACGCACGCGAGAGCCTTGTCTCGCGCTGGCTGCGGCGCGTGCTCGGCAGCGTGGTCGCGCTCGTGCTGCTCTCGATCATGGGGCTCACGTTCTGCGATGTGTTCATGCGGTACTGGTTCTCCGCGCCCATCCGCGGCGCCTCCGAGATCGTGCGCTTTGCCATGGCGATCCTCATTTTCTCGGCGTTTCCGCTCGTCACGCTGAGCCAGCAGCACATCACGGTGAACCTGCTGCACGGGCGCTTCGGGCGCCTCGGCAACTGGCTGCAACATCTGTTCGTGCTGCTCGTGAGCGTGACCGCGGTGGGCATCATGACCTGGCAGCTCGCAAGCGATGGCGCCGATCTCGCGAACAACCGCATCACCACGACCGTGCTGGAGTGGCCGCTCGCGCCGCTCAGCTACTACATGAGCGCACTTTCCGGCGTCACGCTGATCGTGCTGCTCGCGCTTACCGTCGATCACTTCGCCGCGCTCGGCCGCAAGGAAACGCCATGACACTCGCACTTTCAGGCTTCGCCGCCGTTTTGCTGTTCGCGTTCGTGGGCGTGCCGCTCGGCTTTGCGATGCTCGGCATCGGTGTGGGCGCTTTCGCACTGATCCGCGGCTGGGAGCCCGCGCTCGCGATGGCCGGCATGACGATCGCCGACCTCGCCGCCAACGAGAATCTCTCCGTGCTGCCGATGTTCATCCTGATGGGCACGTTCATCTACAAGGCCGATCTGGCCGAGGAGCTCTACGACGCGGCTAACGCCTGGATCGGCCATTTCAAGGGCGGCCTCGCGCACGCCACGGTGCTGGCCTGCGCCGGCTTCGCCTCGATGTCGGGCAGCTCGATCGCCACGGCGGCCACCATGACCAAGGTGGCGATGCCGCCGATGCGCCGCCACCGCTACGCGGACAGCCTGGCCGCGGGCTGCGTGAGTTCGGGCGGCACGCTGGGCGCGCTGATTCCGCCGAGCTTTCCCTTGCTCATCTATGGCGTCCTGACCGATCAGGATATCGGCAAGCTGTTTATCGCAGGGATCGGCCCGGGATTGCTGCTGGGCTCGCTGTTTCTGCTCTCGATCTGGTGGACGGTGCGGCGCGATCCCGCCAAAGGTCCGCGCGGCGAGCGCGTGGACTGGCCTACGCGCTTCGCCAAGCTCGGCAAGATCTGGGGCGTGCTCGCGCTGTTCCTGATCGTGGTGGGCGGCCTGTATGGCGGCATCTTCACGGCCACCGAGGCATCCAGCGTAGGCGCGACCGGCGCGCTCGTGTTCGCAGGACTGCGCCGCAAGCTGAGCTGGGCGCTGTTGTTCGAGTCGCTCGTGGAAGCGGGCAAGACCACCGCGATGATCTTCGCCATCGCCTTCGGCGGCATGGTGTTCGCCAACTTCATCACGCTCTCTGGCCTCACCGCCACGCTGGTTGCCTGGATTCACGCGCTGCATTTGCCGCTTATCGGCGTGATTGCGGTCATCACCTGCATCTACATCGTGCTCGGCTCGCTCATGGAAGCGCTCGCGATGATGCTGCTCACCATCCCCGTGTTCGCGGCGGTGGTGCAGCCGCTCGGCGCGAACATGATCTGGTTCGGCATTTACGTGGCGATGATGATGGAGATCGGCATGATTCATCCGCCCGTTGGCATGAATGTGTTCATGGTGAAGACCATGCTGCCGGAATTGTCGATTCGCACCATTTTCCGCGGCACCGTGCCGTTTCTCTGCGCGAACATCGTCGCGCTCGTGGTGGTCATTCTCGTGCCGGGCGTGGCGCTCGGGCTGGTTCATCTCATGCGTTGAAGGCTCACCGCCAGGCGCGCGCCCGGCCGTCTACCCGTAGTTGTCCTGGGGTGGGCGCGCCGCGCCCGCACGGGCCGCGCGCTGCGCTCGCGGTGCCGCGGCTGCCGTGCGCGGCGGCCGGCCGGACCCGATTGTTTGCGATTCGCGAATGACGTATTCGGACCTTATCCGGTACTGATTTCGGGTGGCTTGCGACTATCTTTGCGACGTCGATGTCGAGCGCGTCCAGGTTAATGGCGCACCTCGCGTCGGCCACCGCTTTCGAACATGACCGATGGTTCGGCGCCCGGCCGGCCCAAGGAGACAGAGATGAAATCGAACACATGGGACACGGCTTACGAGCGCCGTGCCGTGACATTGCTGGCGCTAGGCTTCGGCCTCGTGGGCCTCGACCGCTGGCTGATCGCGCCGCTGTTCCCGTCCATCATGCAGGACCTGAACCTGAACGCCCAGGACGTGGGCAACTGCATCGGCATACTCGGCCTTTCGTGGGGCGTGTTCGCGGCGGTCATGGGCGGCATGTCCGACAAGGTGGGCCGGCGCAAGGTGCTGATTCCGGCGATCATCGCTTTCTCGCTGCTTTCGGGCTTTTCCGGCCTTGCGGGCGGCTTCGCGAGCCTGCTGGCCGTGCGCGCGCTGATGGGCGTGGCGGAAGGCTCGTTCTGCCCGACGAGCTTCGCGGCCACGGCCGATGCCTCGCACCCCAAGCGCCGCGGCTTCAATCTCGGGCTGCAGCAAAGCGGCTTCGCCTTGTTCGGGCTCGCGCTCTCGCCGATCATCGCCACGCAGTTGCTGGGCGTGATGAGTTGGCGCTGGGTGTTCGCGCTCGTCTCGGTGCCGGGGCTCATTCTTGGCCTGCTGATGTACCGCGTGATTCGCGAACCGAAGGCCATCGCGACGCCTGAATCCGGGGAGCTCGCGCGCGGCCACTGGCGCGACGTGATCCGCAGCCGCAACATTCCCGTGGCGATGGTGGCGCTATTCTGCGCGATGACGGGCGTGTTCGTGCTCGGCGCGATGCTGCCGCTCTACCTCACGCAGTACCTCAAGCTCGACACGCAGCACATGGGCGTGGTGGCATCCGCCATCGGCTTTGGCGGTTTCGTCGGACAGTTCGGCTTGCCGGGGCTCTCCGATCTGCTGGGCCGGCGCCTCGCCAGCGTCATCGGCTTTGTGGGCACGGCCGTCATGCTGATCGTGTTTCGCGGCCTCGGCGCGCAGCCGCTGGAACTCTTCGCGGTGCTGTTCGCGGCGTCGTTCTTCACGCTGGGTCTGGTTTCGCTGCTTTCCGGGCCGGTTGCCACCGAGGCCGCGCCGCTCGGCATGGTCTCGACCTCGATCGGCCTCGTCGTGGGCGCGGGCGAAATCTTCGGCGGTGGCGTGGCGCCTGCGCTGGCCGGCTTCGTGGCGGCGCATTTCGGTATCCAGAACATCTTGTGGCTGCCGACTGGCGCAGTCGTGCTGGGTGTGCTGGTGAGCCTGCTGCTCAAGGAAACGGCGCCGGCCGCGCTGCGCCGCGGCTTGGCAGCGACTGCTGCCGCACCCATCCCGGCTGCCGGCCAAGCCGAGTAGTAGCGGGGGGCCATCCACGTCGTCCTCTCTAGCCGCGCCGCCGATGCCGCAGCGGCGTGGCGCAATGGAGCCGGGCCCTATACTTGGATGGCCCGAACCGATAAAGAAGAGAGGAGCATGGACCGATTCTTGAGTATCGAAGCGTTTGTACGCGTGGCGGAAACGAGCAGTTTTGCTGAAGCGGCCCGGCAGATCGGCGTGACCAGTTCGGTCGTGACGAATCGCATCCAGCAACTGGAGAAGTTCGTCAACGCGCCGCTCTTTCATCGCAGCACGCGACATGTGCGCCTCTCCGAAGTCGGAGAGGCGTTTTATCGCGAATGCGCGGAGGTAGTGGGGCGCGTGAACGAGCTGACCGACCAGATGCGCGAGCTGCGCGCCACGCCCACGGGGCGGCTGCGCATCCAGATACTGCCGGGTTTCGCGCTGGGTCATTTCGGTGCGCCGCTTGCCGAGTTCAATCGGCGTTACCCGGGCATCCAGCTCGATGTGATCGTCAACGACCGCGTGGTGGATCCGATCGAAGAAGGCTTCGATGTGGCGTTCCAGATCTTTCCGCCAATTTCCGAGTCGCTGATCGAGCGCCGCCTCTTTACGGTGCGGCGGCTCTTTGTCGCCACGCCCGCTTACGTGGCGGAGCACGGCGCGCCTGAACATCCGCGTGAATTGCTGCAGCACACCACGGCGCTTTATTCGGGCTATCCGTCGCGCAATCGCTGGACGATGACGCGTGACGATGAGGTCGTGGAGCTGGAGTTACCCGGCATGATCCGCTCGAATTCGGTGCATTTGTTGCGCGATTACGCGCTTACGGGCGGTGGAGTGGTGTGCCTGCCCACGCTGGTGGCAAGCGCCGCGCTGCTCGATGGCTCGCTCGTGCCGATCCTCACCGATTACCACCTTTCCTCGTTGAGCTTCGCGGCCGTGTATCCGTCCACGCAGCGCCAGGCGCTGAAGGTGAAGGCGCTGGTGGAGTTCCTGGCGGAGTATCTGGGCCCGGAGCCCGCGTGGGACGTGCCGCTGATCGAGCGCGGCTGGGTGCGTTAGCCGCATTCGCGATTATTTGCGAAACGCGAATGCCGTAGTCGGCCGGGCGCTGGTTGTTGTCCGTGCGCAGCGCTCCTAAAGTTGAACGCAACGATACCTTCCAAAACAGGAACAGGAGACAGCCATGACCGATACGTCATTTCACACCGTCTTCGGCTCGCTCGAGCAATACCGCAAAGGCGAGATCGAAATCACGAGCGGCGACGCCCGCCACTATGTTTTCTCGAACGTCTTCGAAGTTGCCGCGCAGTCGGCGCCCTACGAGAAGGTCGTGGTCGGCAAGAACCTCGAGTATGTGATCGAGGTGCTGCGCGCGGAAGGTCAATCGCGCTGGTTCGCCTGCGCTCACGATGAGTTCGTCATCCTGATGGACGGCGAAGTGCGCATCGACTTCATCAAGCTCGATAACCCGCCGAAGGCCGGCACGGGAACGGTCGCGGCAGGCGAGGCGCCCGCGGGCCGCAAGATGGGCCATGTGGTGCTGCGCCGTGGCCACCAGGCCCTGTTGCCGGCCGGTTGCGCCTACCGCTTCAGCGCGAGCAAGAGCGGCGTGGCGCTCGTGCAGACCATGGTCGGCGCGCTCTCCGTGCAGAAGTGGGCGGATATCTGCCTGCACTGAATCCGCACACACGAACCGATCATCGCAAGGAGACACAGACATGGCCAGCCTCGACAACCACGATCACATCGCAAGCTTCGCCGCCGACACCGTATGCGCGAGCGAGCCCGACGCCGTGACCGGCTACTGCCGCTTCAAGCTCGGCGCCTTTGAATTCACGCGCGACGAATATTTCGTCAAGGTGCTGTGGCCCGCGAAAGGCCAGACCCGCACCCACGCCATTCCCGCCGACGCCTTCCTGCGCGCGATGATGCGCGATGTGGCATGGGGCTTCTTCTACGGCTGGGTGAACTTCGACCACGTGTTCGGCACGCGCAACCACTACGGCAAGGTGGACGTGTACGCGGGTTCGTTCAACGGCATCATGAAGGAAGCTGGCGTGGACTATATCGAGACCTTCGAGACGCCCACGATCATGGCGACCTTCAAGGCGATCCTGCACGACTGGACCAACGAAGGCTTCGACCCGTTCGCCGCGCCCGAGGAAACCGGCACCGCGTTCGGCCGCAAGCACGGCGACAACGATGCCGCTATCGAGCGCACGCGCATTGCTACGCGCCGCATGCCGGGCCTCGAAGGCGACTCGCCGCTGCGCGACGACCTGCCCGTGAACCGCGCTTTCGCCGATGTGCCCCAGGACGATCCCGAAGTGCATGTCGAGCCGGGCTTCGAAGGCGAGCTGCACGCGTTCAACCTCTTCAAGTACCTCTCGCGCTCGGACGTCACGTGGAATCCCTCCGTGACTTCGGTGTGCGGCCAGAGCCTGTTCTGCCCGACCACGGAGGAGTACATCCTGCCGGTTTTCCACGGCAACGACCGCGTCGAATGGTTCCTGCAGCTCTCGGACGAAATCGTCTGGGACATCGGCGACAAGAACACGGGTGCGCCGCGTGCGCGTATCACGATGCGCGCCGGCGATATCTGCGCGATGCCCGCCGACATTCGCCACCAGGGCTACTCGACCAAGCGCTCGATGCTGCTTGTGTGGGAGAACGCCACCGCCGACTTGCCCAAGCGCTACGAGAGCGGCGATCTCAAGCCCTATCCGGTCGAGTTCTGAGCGCGTTGTGACGTTATCCAGCATGCCAAAGCATCAATCGAGGATTTAAATCATGCAAACGCAATTGTTCATCGACGGCCGTTTCGTTGATGCCGTCGAAGGCGGCACCATCGACGTGCTCAATCCGCACGACGGCTCGCTGATCACGAAGATCGCCGCGGCCACCGCCGCCGATGTCGATCTGGCCGTGGCCGCCGCCACGCGCGCGTTCCCGAAGTGGGCGGCGCTGCCCGCCGCCGAGCGCGGCCGCCTGCTGCTGCGTCTGGCCGACGCCATCGAAGCGAACGCCGAAGAGCTCGCGCAACTCGAATCGCTCGACACCGGGCACCCGATTCGCGATTCGCGTGCACTCGACGTGCCGCGCACGGCCGGGTGCTTTCGCTACTTCGGCGGCATGGCCGACAAGCTGCAAGGCTCGGTGATTCCCGTCGAAACGGGCTTTCTCAACTACGTGCAGCGCGCGCCCATCGGCGTGGTCGGTCAGATCGTGCCGTGGAATTTCCCGCTCATGTTCACGAGCTGGAAGATGGGGCCGGCGCTCGCGGCCGGCAACACGGTCGTGCTGAAGCCTTCGGAAATCACGCCGCTCTCCACGCTGCGCATTGTCGAGCTGATGGCGGAAGTGGGCTTTCCCGCAGGCGTGGTCAATATCGTGCCGGGCTATGGCCACACGGCCGGGCAACGGCTCGCGGAACATCCCGGTGTGGGCAAGATCGCCTTCACGGGGTCGACGGCAACGGGGCGGCGCATCGTCGAGGCCTCGCAGGGCAACTTGAAGCGCGTGCAGCTCGAACTGGGCGGCAAGGGCGCGAACATCGTGTTCGACGACGCCAATCTCGACGCTGCCATCAACGGCGCGGCCTGGGCGATCTTCCACAACCAGGGGCAGGCCTGCATCGCGGGCTCGCGCCTCGTGCTGCACGAGCGCATCGCCGATCAGTTTCTCGAACGCTTCGTCGACCTCGCGTCGTCGATTCGAGTGGGGAATCCTTTGGATTCCGAAACGGAGATGGGGCCGCTTACGTCGCTGCAGCATCTGGAGCGCGTGAAAGCCTATGTGGACGTGGCGCGCGAGCAGGGCGGGCGCGTGCTCACGGGCGGCAGCGCACCGCAGCACCCGGCGCTTGCGAACGGCTACTACGTGCGCCCCACGGTGATCGAGGCGAAGACGCCGAAAGATCGCATCGCTCAGGAAGAGGTGTTCGGCCCGTTCGTGACCGTGCTGCGCTTCAAGTCCGACGAAGAGGCGCTCGCCATCGCCAACGGCACCGAGTACGGTCTCGGCAGCGGCCTGTGGACGCGCGATCTTTCGCGTGCGCACAGCCTCGCGGGCAAGATCAACGCGGGCATGTGCTGGATTAACTGCTACAAGCGCGTGAACCCGGGCAGCCCGTTCGGCGGCGTCGGCCAGTCGGGCTATGGGCGCGAGATGGGCTTCGAGGCGATGCACGACTACACGGAGGCCCGCTCGGTATGGGTCAACGTGGACGCCCAGGTGCCGCCGCACTTCAAGCGCTGAGGCACATATGGATCGCTTCGTCTATCAAGGCTTGCCGTCGCGCGTGGTGTTCGGCTGGGGCAACCTCGCGCGGCTGCCCGAGGAAGTGGACCGTCTCGGCGCGCGCCGCGCGCTGATTCTCTCGACGCCCGAGCAGCGTCCGCTCGCCGAGCAAGTCGCGCGTCTGCTCGGCGAGCGCGCCGCAGGGATTCACGCCGAGGCGGTCATGCACGTGCCCGTGGAAGTCGCGCGGGCCGCCTGCGAAAAGGCGGCGGCGCTCGATGCGCAATGCTGCGTGGCCGTGGGCGGCGGCTCGACCATTGGCCTTGGCAAGGCCATCGCGCTCGAATCGTCGCTGCCGATCGTCGCGGTGCCCACCACCTACGCAGGCTCGGAGATGACGCCGATCTACGGGCTCACCGAAGGGCGCCTGAAGAAGACCGGGCGCGATTTTCGCGTGCTGCCGCGCACGGTGATCTACGATCCGTCGCTGACCGTGTCGCTGCCCGCGGGCATTTCTGCGGCCTCGGGCATCAACGCGATGGCGCACGCGGTGGAGGCGCTCTACGCGGAAGATGCCAATCCCGTGATCAGCCTGATGGCCGAGGAATCGATTCGCGCATTGGGCGAGTCGCTGCCGGCTGTCGTGCAGCGTCCCGACGATGCGGCGATGCGCAGCCGCGCGCTCTACGGCGCGTGGCTCGCGGGCAGTTGCCTCGGCGCGGTGAGCATGGCACTGCATCACAAGCTTTGCCACACGCTCGGCGGCACGTTCAATCTGCCGCACGCGCAAACGCATGCAATCATGCTGCCGCATACGGCGCACTACAATCGCGCGGCCGCGCCGCGGGCGCTCGAACGCGTGGCGCGCGCGATCGGTGCGGAGCATGCGGCACAGGCGGGGCCGCGGCTGTATGAATTGAACGCGTCGCTGGGCATTGCGACTGCGCTCAAGGACATTGGCATGCCCGAAACCGGCCTCGACGAAGCGGCCGATCTGGCGTGTACCAATGCGTATCCCAATCCGCGCGAGCTGGAGCGCGAGGCGATCCGCGCGCTGCTGCAGCGCGCGTGGGAAGGGGCCGCGCCCCAATAGCCGGACCAGGCTGTGCGCGCGGCGCGCGAGGACAACGAAAGGAGACAACCATGTCGATACATGGAAACGAGGCCGAGCGGGCTTTGACGGAACAGGTCGTGGCACGCTTTGCGAACACGCCCGACGCGCGCCTGCGCACCCTGATGCAAAGTCTCGTGCGGCATCTGCACGCTTTCGTGAGTGAAGTGGAGTTGACCGAGGCAGAGTGGTTCGCGGCCATCCGCTTTCTCACCGAGACGGGCCAGATGTGCGACGGCGTCGTGCGTCAGGAGTTCATTCTGCTGTCCGACACGCTGGGTGTGTCGATGCTGGTCGACGCGATCAACCATCGCTACGAGACGGGCGCGACCGACACGACCGTGTTCGGCCCGTTCTATATCGAAGGCATGCCCGAGCGCGCTTACGGCGAGAACATGGCGTTCACGCCGGGCGTGCCCGCGCTCGTGCACGGCCGCGTGCTGTCGACCGAAGGCGAGCCCGTGGCGAACGCGCTGCTCGACGTGTGGCAAACGGCGGACAACGGCATGTACTCGGGGCAGGACACCGAGCAGCCGCATGGCAACCTGCGCGGCCGTTACCGCACCGACGCCGAAGGCCGCTACGCGATTCGCACCATCGTGCCCGTGTGCTACCCGATTCCAACCGACGGCCCGGTGGGCCGCATGCTCCAGGCGACGGGGCGGCACCCGTGGCGGCCCGCGCATCTGCACTTCATGATCACGGCGCCCGGTCACAGCACGCTCGTGACGCACCTGTTCAACCAGAACGACCCGTATCTCGACTCGGACGCCGTATTCGGCGTGAAGCCGTCGCTGCTAGTGGACTATTGCGAGCGCGCGGCAGACGACGCGAAAGGCCGGCAGTTCGGCTTCGAGGGCGGCTTTCGCGAGGCCTGCTACGACTTCGTGCTGGAGCGCGCATGAGACCGTTGACGCGCTACTACGCGGTGTTCGCCACCGACAAGCCGGGCATGCGCGAGGTGCGGGATCGAATACGCGCGGTGCATCGCATCTATCTGCGCTCGGCGCCGCAACACGGCGTGTTCGTGAGGCTCGGCGGGTCGACGTTCGCGCCACGGTGCGATGGGCACAACGGCACCCTGCTCGTGGTCGAGGCCGAAGCTTACGACGATGTGATGCGCTTCATGCGCGACGATCCGTATACATTGGCGGGCGTGTTCGAGCGTGTCGAGATCCGGCCGTGGGACTGGAATGTTGGCAATCCTGAGCAAAGGGTTTGAGTGATGAGCGATCGCTTTCTGTGCTGCGTCGACGACGTGCCGGACGGCGGTGCACGCGTCGTAGACGGCGCGCCCGGAGACGGTGCGGTTGTCGTCGTGCGGCGCGGCGCATCGGTGTGGGCCTACGTCAATCGCTGCCCGCATTTCTCGGTGCGGCTCGATTTCGAGCCGGGCGAGGTCTGCACGTACAGATCGAAAGTGCTGATGTGCGCCCATCACAGCGCGCTGTTTGCGTTCGAGGATGGCCGCTGCATCGAGGGGCCGTGCCGGGGCGCCGCGCTGACACCCGTTCCGGTGCGCGTCGTTGGGGGCGATGTGTGGTCCGGCGCAGCTGGGTGAGCGGGGTCAGCGAAGCGTTCGAGCCATGCCCACGGGAAAATGCCGCGGTCGTGGCCGTCGCTAAAGACGAGTTGGAGGCCATAGCCCATTGAAACCATGCCGGTCAGCGTGAGATTGTCATGGGCCGTCTCGCCAGAGCTTGCGCGCAGCGGTTCATGTGCGTTTCCACTCATGCGAGCGCGGCGGCATCCCGCGCAGGGACATGCGCGCCGCAGGCTCGCGAGCGGGAGGCGCTGGCGCAGGCCGCCCCGCCATACGAGGACGAGCGCGCCCGTTTCGTCATGCATTTCGATGGGCACGTTCATGAGACGCCGCCTTCGAACTGCGCCGTGAGTTGCTGCAAGGCGATCCGCACGGCCTTGCGCACTTCGGGGTCGCGGTCGTCGAGTGCTGCCTGCAATGGCGCAAGGCTCGATGCCGAGGGCAGTTCGCCCAGTGCAAGCGCGGCCTCCTTGCGCAGGTTGCTGATCGGATGCGCAAGCAGCGCGCTCACGGCGGGCGCGGCGTGCACATCGCCGATGCGCCCCAACGCGCGCGCCGCGCGCAGGCGCACCTGCCAGTAGTCGTCGTCGAGCGCGTGGATGAGCGCGTCGCGGGCGGCGGGCAGGCGCAGTTTCCCCAACGTGGTGGCGGCTTCCTCGCGGACTTGCCAGTCGGCATCGGCGAGCGCGTGCAGCAGCGCCGTGCCCGCAGCGGTCTCGTTCACAGCGGCGAAGCCGAGCGCGCCCACGGCAGCGCGCCGCACTGCGCCGTGGGCGTCGGCGGCCGCGAGCGCCGCTAGCGGCGCGACAGCGCGCTTGTCCTTGAGCCAGCCCAGCACGGCCACGGCTTCGAGGCGGACCTCGGCATCGGCGTCGGCGAGCGCGGCGTGTGCGGGTTCGAAGGCCGCCGCGTCGCGCAATTCGCGCAGGCCGCGCAACGCCGCGCGTCGAGCGAACGGTTCGGGCCGCGCCGCCCAGCGCCGCAGCACCCGCGCCGAGCCGGGCGCCCTGAGTTCGGCGAGCGCTTGCTGGGCCGCTTCGCGCACGCCCGGGTCGGCGTCCAGCAGCGTGGCGCAGAGCGCCTCCACCACGTCCTCCTGTTCCCACGATGCCAGTACGAACGCGGCTTCGCGGCGAACCTCGGGCGCGGGGTCGTCGCGCAGCGCCGCTATGAGCGGCGCAAGCAGCGCGCTGTGTTCCAGCTCGGCGAGATCGAGCACGGCGATGCGTCTCACGGCGGCGTCGGCAGCGGCGAGACGCGTGAGCGCGCCGGCCGCTTCGGGCGGCGGCATCGCAGGCAATTGAATAGAATCGGTCATGGCTGTTTTTCGATATGGAATCCGAAATTAATGCGGGAGATAGAGTCAAAACATAATCGCGCCGCAGCTACCGCAGCAGGTACGGGATCTCCACCTTCACCGCGCCCGTGGGGCAGTCGCGCTCGCAGGGCATGCAGTACCAGCATTCGTCGAATTGCATATAGGCCTTGCCCTTCGTCATGTCGATGGCCAGCAGGTCCAGCGGGCAGACGTCGACGCATACCGTGCAGCCTTTGTCGGCGATGCAGCGCGATTCGTCGATCGTGACCGGCGCGCTGCTGCGCTGGAAGATGTCGTGGGGCGCGTAACTCATGAGTTTTTCCTCACTGCATTCGTTCAAGAATGGGCCCGAAGCGGCGCTCAAAGCGCTTGAGCCGGCTCGCGCTCGCGCTGGATGCGCATGCGGCTGTATGCGCCAAGATCGGCGGCGTCGACGGGCACGATATAAGGGGCGACGGTGCGCTTCTCGCAGGTCATGCGGCCGCTGGCGTCCTTGCGCAGATCGGTGTGGCAGAACCAGTTGGCGTCGTCGCGCTGCGGGTAGTCGACGCGGTGGTGATAGAGCCCCCAGCGACTCTCGGTGCGAAACAGCGACGCGCGCGCGGCCATTTCCGCGCAATCGCGAATCGCGCGCACTTCCGCCGCGCGCATGAGTTCGTGCGGGTTATGGGCCTGGATCGTGCCGATGTCCTCGCCGATCTCGTCGAAGCGCTGCAAGCCGATCTCCATCTTGCGCGTGACCTTGGGCGGCTGGAGATAGTCGTTCACCATGCGCCGCAATTTGTATTCGACCAGTGCGGGGGCGAGACCGTGCTCGCGCTCGAGCGGTGCGTAAATGCGCGCGCGCTCGGCGTCGATCTGCGCGTGATCGAGCGGCGCGTGCCCGCGTTCCGCCACATAGCCGGCGGCGTCGTGTCCCGCGAATCCGCCGTAGGTGAACGCGCCAAGCATGTAGTTGTGCGGCACGGCGGCCATGTCGCCCGCGGCGTAGAGGCCGCGCACCGTGGTTCGCGCGCGCGCGTCCACATACACGCCCGATGCGCTATGGCCGCTGCAAAAGCCGATTTCGGAAATGTGCATCTCGATCATCTGCGTGCGGTAATCGTTGCCGCGTCCCGCATGAAAGCGCCCGCGGCTCGGGCGCTCGTTGGTGTGCAAAATCTGCTCGATGGTCTGAATGGTTTCCTCGGCCAGGTGGTCGAGCTTCAGGAACACCGGGCCGTTGCCGCTTTGCAGTTCCTGATGGAACTCCCACATCATCTGGCCGCTCCAGTAATCGCATTCGATGAAGCGTTCGCCCTTGCCGTTCGCGGTGAAGCCGCCGAGCGGACCGGTCACGTAGGCGCAAGCCGGGCCGTTATAGTCCTTGATGAGCGGATTGATCTGGAAGCACTCCAGATTGGTGAGCGCCGCGCCGGCGTGGTACGCCATCGCATAGCCGTCGCCCGCGTTGGTGGGATTCTCGTAGGTGCCCATCAGGTAGCCCGACGCGGGCAGGCCCAGACGTCCCGCCGCGCCGCAGCACAGGATCACGGCCTTTGCGCGCACCACCACGCACTGGGCCGTGCGGCAGTCGAAGCCCATGACGCCGCACGCGGCGCCCTGGGCATCGGTGAGCACACGTGTGGTCACGACGCGGTTGGTGATGGCCACGCGCGCGCGCTTGAGCTGGCGGTAGAGCACCTTCTTGATGTCGTGCCCTTCGGGCATGGGCAAAACATAAGCGCCCATGTGATGAACCTTCTTCACTGCGTAGTCGCCGTTGCCGTCCTTTTCGAACTTCACGCCCCAGCGGTCGAGTTGTTCGATGGTCGCGAAGCTGTGCCGCGCGTAAGCGTACACGGTCTCCTGATCGACGATGCCATCGTTCGCAATGGTGATCTCGCGCGTGTATTGCTCGGGCGTCGCGTGGCCGGGAATCACGGCATTGTTCAGGCCGTCCATGCCCATCGAAATCGCGCCGCTGCGCTTCACGTTGGCTTTTTCGAGCAGCAGCACCTTCAGCTCGGGATTGCATGCTTTCGCCTTGATCGCAGCCATGGGCCCAGCCGTGCCGCCGCCTACGACCACAATGTCGTATTCGAGTATTTCGGTGTTCATTGCATGTTCCTCAGGTAGTTTCGCAGGCAGGGGCTTTTTCGCGGTCGACGCGCAGGCGGTACTGGAAGGCGTCGCCGCGAAAGTAGAGGTATTCGAAATCGATCGGCGTGCCTTGCCCGTCGTGCGTGGTGCGCTCGATGCGCAGCACCGGGCTGCCTTCCTGCACACGCAGCGCGTGAGCGATCTCGTCGTTGGCGAGCATCGCGTCGATCGACACGTCGGCGTGGCCGAGCGGCACGCCGCAGTCGTTTTCGAGGATCAGGAAAATATCGCGTGTGACAAGGTCGGCGTTGGCGAGGCGCTTGCCGAGCGGCTCCGGCAGCCAGGTCAGTTCGAGGGAGATGGGCGCGCGGTCCAGCAGGCGCGCGCGATGGATTTCGGCTACGCGCGCGCCTTCCCGAAGAGCGAGTTTATGCGCGATGTAGCGATTGGCCGCGACGATGCGAAAGGCCAGCAGCGTATTGACGATCTCATGCCCCATCGGCGACATCGCTTGCGCGAAGCCTTGCAACGAGGTCATGTTCTGGAATGCCTTGGGCTTCGAGACGAAGGTGCCCTTGCCGTGCAGGCGAAACACGAGCCCCTCGTTCTGCAGATCGCCGAGCGCCTGGCGCACGGTAATGCGGCTCACGCCGAACAGGGCGCACAGCGCGTATTCGGATGGCATCTGGCTGCTCGGGGCGTAGGTGCCGTCGAGAATGCGCGTGCGCAGGGTGTCCCTGATGCGCGTGTGGAGCGGCGGCGCTGCGGCCGCCAGGGGATTCGTGTTGGGCATGATCCACTTGTCATGACAAGATGGATCGCAGTGTAATCAGGCCGGTTACCGCCACCAACGAAGCATTTCTGCTATCTATTTTCTTGGGCGTTCCCAGGCGTTCTCGGGCGCCACACGGCATGAAGACCATGCGGCGCGAGGCATCGCATTGCGCGATGGCACGCGGGCAGCCGCGGGGCTCGACGTGACCGAGCCGGAGCCGCTGCCGCCCATGCACGACTTGTAGCGCGCTATCAGACCTCGGAGACGGCAGGCAGCGCTTCGAGCTCGGCGAGCTTTTCGCGTTCGTCGAGGTATTGCGAGCGATAACCCGAGTTGACGCCCCAGTAGTAAAAGCCGAGCGAGATGATCGCGACCACCAGCATGTCCCAGCCGTAGGGAATGAGGTCGTGACCGCCGAACTGCTTGCTGCCGATCAGCGACAGGACCGCCATCGTCGGCAGGTATGCGCACAGCCACCATGCGGCCTTCAGATCCTGGCCCCAGCCGTCGAAGCCCGTCTTGCCCTGGAAGTAGAAGTACACCGGCAGCGCGACGACCATCAGCAGGATGATTTCGCCGGTCAGCGGCCACTTCGCCCAGTACAGGATCATCGACGCGCACACGAACGCGAACGGCGCGATGACCTTCATGAACGGCACCGAGAGCGGGCGCTCCAGATCGGTTGCCGCGCGCTTGAGCGCCATCAGGCTGATCGGGCCGGTGAGGTACGAAATGACGGTCGCCACCGAGATCACCGCCGCGAGCGAGCTCCAGCCGCGGAAGAAGAACATGAAGATGAACGAGACGAGCAGGTTGAACCACATCGCCTGACGCGGCACGCCGTAGAACGGGTGCACGTTGCCGAACATCCTGGGCATCGTGTTGTTGCGCTCCATCGCGTAGATCATGCGCGAGGTCGTGGCCATGTAGGTCGTGCCGGTGCCGCTCGGGCTCACGAACGCGTCCACGTAGAGCAGGATCGCGAGCCAGTTCAGGTTCAGCGCAATCGCGAGTTCAGCGAACGGCGACTTGAAGTTGAAGGTGTCCCAGCCTTTCATCACGTCCGTCGGCGAGACAGCACCGATGTACGCAACCTGCAGCAGCACATAGATCACGAGCGCGCAGAGGATCGAGCCGATCACCGCGAACGGCACGCTCTTCGAAGGGTTGCGTGCCTCACCGGCGAGGTTGATCGGGCTCTGAAAGCCGTTGAACGCGAACACGATGCCGCTGGTTGCCACGGCCGTGAACACTGCCGACCAGCCATACGGCGCGAAGTCGGTCGCCTGGCCGAAGTTCTCGTGGTGGAAGCCGGTCGCCATCAGGCCAGCGATCGTGAGACCCGGAATGATGAACTTGAAGATCGTAATGGCGCTGTTGGCGCGCGCGAAGAGCTTCACGCCCCAGTAGTTGAGCATGAAGTAAATGATCACGAGCAGCGCCGAGAGGAACAAGCCCGATGAGGTCAGCTCACCGTTCACGAACAGCGCGTGCGCCCATGGATAGGGCCAGGTGCTCATGTACTGGATCGAGGCCTCGGCTTCGATTGGAATCACCGAGACAATGGCGATCCAGTTGGCCCAGGCGCTGATGAAGCCCACCAGCGCGCCGTGCGAGTAGCGCGCGTAGCGCACCATGCCGCCCGATTCGGGGAACATCGCGCCAAGCTCGGCGTAGGTGAGTGCAATCGCCAGAATGACCACGGCGCCGATGATCCAGGCACAAATGGCGGCGGGACCGGCAATCTTGGCTGCCTTCCACGCGCCGAACAGCCAGCCCGAACCGATGATCGACCCGAGGCCGGTAAACATCAGCGCGAACGGCCCGATATGTCTTTTAACAGAACTACTCACATCGTCTCCTTATCTCCAGATCGCAAGGAATCGTCGCGACTTCCGTCCGATTCTTGTTCTCGTCACACGCATTTTTTTGCTGCGTCTTCAAGGCTTGTATGGGCATTGAAAGGCCGAATGCGGCCGCGCAGCAATAAATGTTGAAGGCGGATACTCGTGCGACTTCCCTGGTGCGTCCAATGCTGATTGCACATAGCATTATGCGAAATTTGCATGATGGTAATAACAGCCGCTATATAAAGGGGATTCGCAGCGCCCGGCATGCATGGCGTAGCGTCGAACCTATGCATATTCATCTATTTGGTTCGCATGTTCGAGATGCTTTCAAGACGATCAGGCAAAAGATGCGGATTATTCGGCATGGTCTGTCGCGCAACCCATGCATACACTCGTCCAATTGTCCATCTGTCCGTGCACCTGAGCCGGACATCGCCGCCCTCGTAACAGAAAAGGTCGAACAACATGGTACAGATCGTGGTGAATGGAAAGCGCCATCAATTCGATGGCGATCCCGGGATGCCCTTGCTCTGGTATCTGCGCGACGAACTCGGGCTCACGGGCACGAAGTTCGGCTGCGGCATGGCGCTGTGCGGCGCATGCACGGTGCATCTCGATGGTCAGCCCACACGCGCCTGCGTGACGCCGGTCGGCTCGCTGGAAGGCCGCAGCATCACGACCATCGAGGCCATTCACGAGCAGAAAGTCGGCGCCGCCGTGCAGGCCGCGTGGATCGAGGCGCAGGCGCCGCAATGCGGCTATTGCCAGTCGGGCCAGGTGATGTCGGCGGTCGCGCTGCTCGCGTCCAAGCCCAATCCCACCGACGCCGACATCAACGACGCGATGAGCGGCAACATCTGTCGCTGTGCGACCTATCAGCGGATTCGCGCCGCGATTCATCATGCATCGGAGGAGCTCAAGCATGCGTGATCCGGTTCTTCGCGATGAGGCCGCGCAGGGCGGCGCAGAGTCCCGCGCGACGCTCACGCGCCGCCAGTTTCTGGCCGGCATGTCGGCATTGACGCTTGCGGTCGGCTTTCGCGGCGGCCTTGCGGTGGCGGCATCGCTCGATCCCGCGAAGCTGCCGTTCGAGCCGAATGCGTTCATTCGCGTAAATGCGGACGGCACGGTCACGGTCGTCTCCGAGTATCTGGAGATGGGCCAGGGCACCTTTACGGGGCTGGCCACGCTGGCCGCCGACGAGCTCGACGTGGCGCTCGACAAGGTGAAGGTCGTGCCCGCGCGGGCCGACGTGAAGCAATACGCGAACCCCATGTTCGCCTCGTTTGGCTGGACGGTGCAGGGCACGGGCGGCAGCACGGCGATGGCGGGGGCATGGAAGCAGATGCGCGAAGCCGCTGCGGCCGCGCGCATGATGCTGGTCGCCACCGCCGCGAAGGCCTGGAAGGTCGATGCGAACACACTGCGCGTAGAAGACGGCGTGATCGTGCACGCGCCATCGGGCCGCCGCGCGGGATATGGCCAGTTCGTTGCCGCCGCCGCGCACGAAAGCGTTCCGGCGCACGTGGTGCTCAAGCAGCCCGGCGACTTCAAGCTGATTGGCAGCGATAAAACCCGCCGCGTCGACCTGCCGGCGAAGGTGAACGGTTCCGCGATTTACACGCAGGACGTCAAGGTGCCGGGCATGCTGGTGGCCGTGATTTCGCATCCGCCTCGTCTGGGCGGCAAGGTCCAGCACGTGGACGCGAGCAAGGCCAAGGCGATCAAGGGCGTGGTCGCCGTGGTCGAGGTGCCGGGCGACGGCGAAGTGCAGGGCGGAGTGGCGGTGCTCGCTCACAACACCTGGATAGCCCGCCAGGGCCGCGACGCGTTACAGATCACGTGGGACGACAGCCACGCGTTCGCCCTGAGTTCCGACGACATCTACAAGCAGTTCCGCGCGCTGGCGGACCAGCCCGGCGTGGTGGCGGAAAAGCGCGGCACGGTACTGAGCGCCGCTCCCGAGGGAGGCAAGTATCTGGAAGCCGTTTATGAGCAGCCCTATCTTTCCCACGCGCCGATGGAGCCGCTGAACTGCCTCGTGCATGTGCAGGGCAGCCGCTGCGAGATCTGGAACGGCGAGCAGTGGGCCACGGCCGACCAGGCGATGGCCGCGAAGGAGCTCGGGCTCAAGCCCGAGCAGGTCGTCATTCATCAACTCTATGCGGGCGGCAGCTTTGGCCGCCGCGCGAATCCGCAATCGGACTATGTGCGCGAAGCGTGCCGCATCGTGCGTGCGGCGCACGCGCAAGGCGTCGACGCGCCCATCAAGCTCGTGTGGATGCGCGAAGACGATATGCGCGCGGGCTATTACCGGCCGCTCACGGTTCACAAGGTGCGGGTCGCGCTCGACCAGGCCGGCAACCTGGTGTCGTGGAATCACGATGTGGTAGGGCAGAGCTTCCTGCGGCTGCCCAAGCCGGATTCGATCGATCCGGTGCTGGTCGAGGGCACCGCGGACATTCCCTACGACATTCCCAACTTCAAGGCCACGCAGCACGCGCCGAAGCTGGCGGTGCAGACCCAGTGGCTGCGCTCGGTCGGGCACACCCACGCCGCCTTCGTGGGCGAAACCATGATGGACGAAGCCGCGCGCGCAGCAGGTAAGGATCCCTATGCATTTCGCCATGCGCTGCTGGCGAGCAAGCCAAGGCATCGCGGCGTGCTCGATCTTGCGGCGCAAAAGGCGGGCTGGTCGAAGCCGCTGGCGGCGGGCGCGCAGGGCACGAAGCGTGGCAGGGGCATCGCGCTGCAGTTCGCGTTCGGTACCTATGTCGCGCAGGTGGCCGAGGTGACGGTGCAGCAAGATGGTTCGTTTACGGTCGACCGGGTGGTCTGCGCGGTCGATTGCGGCACGGTGATCAACCCCGATATCGTCGCGGCGCAGGTGGAAGGCGGGATCGGCTTTGGCCTCGCGTTCCTGCATACGGGCATCACGTTCGACAAGGGGCAGGTCAAGGAGGGCAACTTCAACGACTACCCGGTGCTGCGCATGAGCGGCATGCCCGTGGTCGAGGTGCATATCGTGGCGTCGAAGGAGCCGCCGACCGGCATCGGCGAGCCCGGCGTGCCGCCGGCCGCGCCCGCGGTCGCGAACGCGCTGGCCGCCGCGACTGGCGTGACCATCCGCGCGCTGCCGCTCGGCGACACGCTGCGTTCTGCCTGATGGGGGATTGGGTCCCGGCTCTGCCGGGCGTCATCGAGTGGCTTCAGGGCCTGCCCGCCTCTAACCGAATGGGCGAGCGCGGCCTCGATTAGCCGCGCACGCTCAGCAGATTGGCATCGCGCGCGAGACGCCACTGGCCGTCGGCCCCCTTGCGCAGCAGCGTGAGGGTGTAGCCCGCGCGGCGCACGGTGCCCCCGCCCGGCGGCGTGATGGCGATGTCAATGTGATTGCGGATGAATGCCCAGTCGCCGAGGATTTTCAGTTCGACGATCTCGCTGGTGCCATCGAACTTCATGCCTTCCATGCCCTTCGAGGCGGCAGCGAACGCTTCCTTGCCGAACGGCTCCTGTCCCGGAACCATGAAGATGACGTCGTCCGTCATCAGGCTGAGAACGGTTGCGGTATCGCCGCGCTTGTTGGCGGCCATCCAGGTTTCCACGACTTGCCGGATGCCACGTTCGTCGTCGTTCATGGCGTGTTCCTCCAATTCATTCGGCCCTGCATTGTTCGGCACGGTAGGGATGCAAATCGGAATTATCCACTGTCTGCGTGCCCAGCAGGTCCGGCACGCGCTGTTTCAGGATATCCGCGACTGTGCGCACCTGCGCCGGCGGCGGCCGCTGGGCAATCAGCAGATGCAGCTGCTGGGATGGCACCCCGTGTTGCGGCAGCAGTGGCACGAGCTCTCCGCGGGCGATCGCGTCGACGCACGCAACGGCCTCGACCACGCCGATCGCCAGTCCGCCCCTGATCATTTGATACATTGCCCTCCAGTGATTCGTCGTGATGGAGGTCCGGATGGGGACGTTATCGTGCCTGGCGGACTCATCGACGAGCGGAAGGTGACCGGTGCCGAACATCGACTTGATGCGCACGAACGCGTGCTCGGCCAGATCGCGGGGTTCCCCTATCGGCGCATGCCGCGCGAGATAGTCCGGCGAAGCAACAAGAATGCGTTGGACCTGGCCGAGGCAGAACGCATGGAACGGGCCATCACCCAGCGGCCCTTGATGAAGCGAGAGGTCGACGCCTTCCGTGCAGCGTTCGACGGTTCCATCATTGAGCGCGAGGTCGATGTCCAGCTGCGGGCAGGTTTCGCGCACGAATCGCAGCGCGCAGGGCAGGAGCAATTCGCCAATGCAATGCGGCGCAGCGATGCGAATGGTTTCCTTGAGCGTATGGCGATCGCTTCGGACTTCGGCAATGGCCTGTTCGGCGTCGGCCAGGATTTTCTTGCTGTGCGCATAGAAAATTTTGCCCTCCGGCGTGCACTTGAAGGTGCGCGCGTTGCGCAGCAGGAGGCGGCAGCCGAGATATTTTTCGAGCCGCTCGATCCGTTCGCTCGCTGCGGGCTGGCCGATGTTGGCGTCGCCTGCCGCACCGGAGATGCTGCCCCGTTCCACCGCGAGAATGAAAATGCGCATGGCCTCCAGAACATTCACAGGCGGCCTCCGCGATCCGGGCGATTAGTTGATGTCGCCATTCAGGCCATGCGCATACCGCACGCTAGCCGGCATTCGGCCCCGACTCTTTTTCGCTGCGCTTTTTGCGCCCCTTCATGGCGGCGGCTGCGGCGACGCCAGAAGGTCCGGTCTTGCTGGCTTCTATTCCGGAGTCCTTGACGTTGCCTTTGCGCGGTTCGGGCGCGGCGGGAGGCGGCATATTGTTGAACTTCACGTCCTTGTTTTTCTTGTCATAGTCCACTTCCACGCTATCGCCGGATTTGAGCGCGTCGCCGAGTATTTCCTTCGCAAGGCGGGTTTCCACTTCCTGGCGGATTTGCCGTTTCAGTTCGCGAGCGCCGAATTCCGGTTGATAGCCGGCTTCGGCCAGATGGTCGATCAGCGACTCGCCCAGCTTCAGCGTGATGTCTTGCGCGGCTGCAGCGCGAACGACGCGATCGAGCTGAATCTGCACGATCGAGCGGATATTCTCCTTCGACAGGGCGTGGAACACGATGATGTCATCGATCCGGTTGAGGAACTCAGGCCGGAAGTGGCCCTTGAGCACCTTTATCAACGCCTCGCGCACGTCCTTTTCGCTCTTGCGCTGAGCCTCCGGTTGCTCGAGGTTCTCCATGATGATCGACGCGCCCAGATTGCTCGTGGCGATGATGATCGTGTTGCTGAAATCGACCACGCGGCCCTTGCCGTCGGTAAGACGTCCGTCGTCGAACACTTGCAGCAGCACGTTATAGACATCAGGGTGCGCTTTCTCGATCTCGTCGAGCAGGATCACGCTATACGGGCGCCGCCGCACGCGCTCGGTGAGCTGTCCGCCTTCGTCGTAACCCACGTATCCCGGCGGCGCACCGATCAGCCGCGCGACGGCATGGCGTTCCATGTACTCGCTCATGTCGATGCGGATGATCGCCTGTTCGTCTCCAAAGACGCTTTCCGCGAGCGCCTTCGCGAGTTCCGTCTTGCCCACGCCCGTTGGCCCGAGGAACAGGAAATTCGCAATGGGCCGGTGCTCCTGGCCGAGGCCCGCGCGCGACAGGCGCACCGCATCGCTCACCGCGACAACCGCATCGTCCTGGCCGACCACGCGCGCTCGCAGCGTGTCCTCCATCTTCAGCAGTTTTTTGCGTTCCTCCCGCGTGAGCTCGGTAACCGGAATGCCGGTGAGGCGCGATACCACCTCGGCGACGGATGCCACCGTCACCCCCAGCGTTTCCGTGCCGGTCTTGCGCTGCCATGCCTCCATCTGCTCTTCGAGCTGTTTTTCCTTCTCGTTGATGCGCTCTTCAAAGCTCTTCGCTTCGTCGTAACGCTTGCGCGAGGACGCGTAGTCCTGTTCGCGCTTGAGCTGGACGACTTCGGCCTCCAGCTCCTGAATGTCGGCTGGCCGCGACGTGGCGCCGATGCGCACGCGCGCGGCAGCCTGGTCGATCAGGTCGATGGCCTTGTCCGGAAGAAAGCGCGAAGTGATATAGCGGTCGGCGAATTCCGCCGCGGCGACGAATGCATCATCGGAGAACGTGACCTGATGGTGCGCTTCGAGTTTGTCGCGCAAACCGCGCAGGATAACGATGGTTTGCTCGACGCTCGGCTCGGGAACGAGCACGGGCTGAAAACGGCGTTCGAGCGCCGCGTCCTTCTCGATGTACTTCTGATACTCGTTCAGTGTCGTCGCGCCGATGAGGCTCACCTCGCCGCGTGCGAGTGCGGGTTTCAGCACGTTGGCGATGTCGAGGCCGCCTTCGCCGCCGCCTTGGCCGGCGCCGACGATCGTATGCAGTTCGTCGATGAACAGAATGAGTTCGTCCTGCTTGGCCGTCACCTCGTCGATCAATTGCTTCGCGCGCTCTTCAAATTCGCCACGGTACTTCGCGCCGGCGACCATCGAGTTGATATTGACTTCGACCAGACGTTTGCCGCGCAGCACCTCGGGGACATCGCCGTTGACCATGCGCTGCGCGAGTCCTTCGACAATCGCGGTCTTGCCGACACCCGGTTCGCCGATGAGCACCGGGTTGTTCTTCTTGCGGCGCGCCAGTACCTCGATCGTGCTTTCGATTTCCTGCGCGCGGCCGAGCACCGGGTCGAGCTTGCCCTGACGCGCGAGCGCCGTGAGGTCGCGGCCGAACTTGTCGAGGTTCGGCGTACCCGTGGGCGTTTCGATGCGCCCGTCCTCCGCGCCCTTGCCGACCACCTTGACTACTTTCTGGCGCAGCGCCTCGGGCGTCACGCCATACTTTTTCAGCAGCGTGCCGGCCAGGCTTTCCGGCACGGCGGCAAGGCCGATCAGCAGGTGCTCGGGGCCAACGTATGAATGCCCGAGATCGCGCGAGGCCTGGAAGGCAAATTGAAACGCCTTCTTCAGACGCGGCGACACGGTCATTCTTTCGAGCGATTCATCGTCGCTGGCCGCGCCATGCTTCGCGTGTTCGTCGATGTAGCTCCTGATGTCCTGAGGCGAGAGCTTCAACTCTTTGAGCAGCGCCGCGCACACGTCCGTATCGGCGAGCACGTATAGCAGATGCTCCGTATCGAGTTCGTTGCGATGCAACTCGTGCGCTTTTTCGGCGGCGCGTTGCAGCAGCTCCATGGTTTGTTCGCTGAACGCGTCGGTGGCGTCGACGGACTCGCGAGGCACGCTCGCGCCCACGGCGGAATCGTCGCCGAATTCGCCTGGCATACCTGAAAGATCTCCGCCGCCGCCGAGCAGCGAGTCGAACGGATTGAGCATGCTTTGATGGCGCATCAGCTGTCGATAGTGATAATCGCAGATCGACAGCGACTTGCGCTCGCCGTTCTCGGTCACAACGACGCGCGCAATGGCGGGGCGCGCGTGGCAGATATCGCAGAGTGTAGGCATGATCGGAGTTCCTGTTCGCAAGCACCCCGGCCATCGGACGAGAGCGCGATGAAAACCAGAAGGGACAATTTGACGATTGAATTCTATTGGCGGACTCAGCCGGTGTGAACCTGCGGTCATCCGATACTTTATATCGGTGGGATGTCGGTCGATGTCCCTGCTCGATAGCAGGTATCGGTTGGACAAAAAGCAACCCATAATTTCGCATGGTGCGTTTGGAGGTACGATTTCCCTGGCGTGGAGACAGATGCACCGTAACGATTGGGGCGCAATGATGAAAATTGACAACGCAGCGAGTGCGCGTGGAGAAGAGCGCAAGAAGGCCGGGCCGCATCTCACTTCGCACGAGCACGTCGGGCTGAATGGCAAGATTGCCGTCGCGATCACCAATGTCGTCGGAACGATGTGGTGTGCCTACGCGTTTGCAGCGATTGCGCTGGTGAGCTTGCCGTCGGCGATTCAAAGCGGCGTTTCAGCGCTCGTTGCGTGGCTCGCCCAGACATTTTTACAGCTTGTCCTGCTTTCGGTCATCATGGTCGGTCAAAAGGTGGCGGCCGCGGCATCGGATAAGCAGGCGCTGCAAACTTACAAGGACGCCGAGGTGCTCCTGAAACTGCAGGACGAAATGCGCAGGCTCATTGAAATCAACAATGCACTCACGGAAGCTATTCATCGTGCAGTGCTGGAAATTCGAACCTCCACGGCCGGACAGCCGTCCGCGGCGGGGAAATCACGACCGCAACCTGAATGACGATGGAGACGGCGAATGGCACGAATCGAATGTACGACGTACGAGGGGTTTCAGATAACGGCGCAATCGCGGGACAACGAGCGAGGCGGCTGGGTCGCGCATGTGGAGATTCGACACGATGGCCGCTTGTTTGCTACCTGTAGCCCTGACACCGTGCAACCGGAATGGTTGACGGAGGCGGAGGCCAATCGTGACGGTCTGGAGCGAGGCTGCAAACTCGTCCACCATATAATGAATATTCGTGAGGATCGCTCATGGGTCGCCCTTCGCGAGCACGCCGAGCGCTGGTTTTTCAGGGTGGAATCTTCGCAGGAAGCCGAGCAGATCGTGCGCGATCTCAATGCCCGTTGATTTGGCTGATATGTGACTGATTCGTGGATGTGAACCATGCGATCCACCGCGATCGCATGGTTCCGGGTTTGCTATCGGGACAGGGTCCCAGCGATATAACTCCTGAGCGTGTCGACAACTTTACGGACCCGCAAAGAAATGGGCCGTTGCGGCTGGATCAGCAGGTTTAGCGCAAGCGCAGGCATCTCGTACTGCGGGAGCACCCGCACCAGGCGGCCCGCTTCGAGCGCGTCCTTGACGGCCGGCGCGTCAAGCACACCGAGCCCGAGTCCCGACAACACCATTTCATACATCGGGCGCCAATGCGTGGTCTTGACGATCGTCCGGATCGGGACGCTATCGACGAGCGTGCCATCTCGCGAGACGGGCAGCAGGTCCGCCTCGAAAGTTCCTTTCACGCGAATCAGGTTGTGCCCTGCCAGCTCCGCCACATCGTCGATTGCGGCGTGCCGCTGCAGATAATCCGGCGAAGCAACCAGCACGCGCTCGATGTCCCCGAGCGGCCAGGCAATGTACGCACCATCGGCCAGCTGCCCGAGACGAAACGAGATGTCCACGCCCTCGGTGACCAGATCGGCGATCTTGTCGTTGAGCACGAGTTCGATGTCGATGAGCGGATAGCTTTCACGGATACGCTTGATGCCTTCCGGCAGCAGGGTTTCCCCGAAACAGTGCGGCGCTGCAATACGAATCGAGCCTTTCACGGCTTGTTCGTCGTTCGAAACCTCGGCCACGGCTTGCTCCACGGCGCCCAGAACAGCCTTGCTGCGCTCGTGAAAAATCGTGCCTTCGGGCGTGCATTTGAAGGCGCGAGCGTTGCGTTGCAGCAACCGGCACCCGAGGAATTTTTCGAGCCGCTCGATGCGCTCGCTCACGGCCGGCTGACCGATGTCCAGATCTCTTGCTGCGCCCGAAATGCTCCCTCTTTCTACCACTCTTACGTAAATGCGCATGGCCTCCAGCAAGTTCACATTACGTTCCCTACCGTGGCTGGCGATATTCGCGGTGCGTCCTTCAGCAAATGGCGTTGACATGAGATCCCTCGCATCGTTTAGCTCCAATTCTTGCTTGGCGTCCCTGAATGGCGACGCGTCGATGGTGTAAGCGTATGAGGGATCACTCATGCGCTGAGCGCACAAATCGCGCTCATTAAATAGAGTACAGTTTTAATGAAGTGGGCACTGCGTGAGCACAGAGATAACAGTTGGCGCTCAGGTCAGCTGATAGGGGCGAACGGGCTCGACCGGAGCAGGAACGGGGCACCCGCACAGTTCGAGAACGGAGCGCTCGATGTTGCGCGACATGGCGTCCAGGGCGAGCGCGTTGGGCGCCACGCTGAACGGATCGGCCACTTCACTTGCAATCGCTTCGAGCGCAATCAGCGTATAGGCAATGAACACGCATAGCAGCGGCGTAAAAAACTCCGTCGAATCGACCAGCCCGAACGGCAGCAAAACGCAATAGGCGTAGACGGTGCGATGCAGCAGCACGTTATACGCGAACGGGATGGGCGTCGAGGCAATCCGCTCGCACCCGCCCAGCACTTTGCCCATCTCGCCGATTTGTGCGTCGAGCATCCACAGCTTCGTATCGGATGATTGAACGCGATGCTTCGGGTTCGAGAGCTCGTGTCGTATTTCGTTGAGAATGGACACCGGTCTATAGATCTGGCCGCGCACCTTCTCGGCCTGTTCGTGGCCAAGAAGACGCTCCAGATCCATCGCGGGATCGGTGCCGCGCAACTCGTGCTTGATCGCGTAAGCGAAGCCGATAACCTGGTGCGCGATGCGCAGGGTATCCGCGCGTTCCGGAAGGTAGCAAAGCATCTGCGAAGTCAGCGTGCGCGAAGCGATCAGCAAAGTGCCCCAGAGATGTCGCGCTTCGTTGAAGCGCTCATAACTGGCGTTGTTTCGAAACGCGAGGAAGATCGCCAACGCAACGCCGAACAGCGTGAAGGGCGCGGTGTTGAGCGGAATCTTTTCGCCAAATACGCGCCCGTGCGTGAAGACCGCGAGCGTACTCACCACGGCCATGAAGCACAGTTGGGGAATGATTGAAGACAGAACCGATCCGTTCCAGACGAACAGCAAACGGAACCAGTTTTCTCGGGGCCGGACGATCATGATGGCCTTTTACTCATTCTCACGCGTTTGAACTTCAGTGATAGCCGTGGTCGCCTTCGCGCACCTTGCCCCGGAACACGCGATATTGCATGGCGTTATAGACGAGAATGACCGGCAGCACGATGACCGTTCCCACGAGCGCGAAGAGCTGGCTCGAATGGCTTGACGAGGCGTCCCAGATCGTGAGCGAGGGCGGAATGATATACGGCCAGATGCTGATGACCAGCCCGGTATAGCCGAGAAAGCAGATCGCCAGCGAGAGCAGGAAGGGCATCGCTTCGTGGCGCCGGTTCAGCGAACGGTAGATGCCCAATGCGCACAGCACCACGAGAATCGGCACGGGCAGGAACCAGCCGAGATTGCCGCTGAGGAACCAGCGTTGCCGCACGGCGGGCAGGCCGAGCACGGTCCAGAGGCTAACGGTGGCAATCGCGAGGAGCAGCACGGCAAGGAGCGGGCGCATCACCGCGCGCATCTTGCGTTGCAGCTCGCCGTCGGTCTTCAGGATCAGCCAGCCGCAGCCGAGCGTCGCATAGGTGAGCAACACGCCGAAACCGCAGAACACGCTAAACGGCGAGAACCAGTCGAACGGATCGCCCGCGAACTTGTCGTCGACGATCTTGATGCCCTGCAGGAGCGAGCCGAGCGTGATGCCCTGGCACATGGCGGCAAGCGCTGACCCGCCGATAAACGCGAGATCCCACGCATGCTGCGTGCGCGTGGCTTTCGCGCGCAACTCGAAGGCCGCGCCGCGAAAGATCAGGCCCACCACCATGAGAATCAGCGGCATGTAGTTGGCGGGCAGCAGCGTCGAGTAGACCACCGGAAACGCGCCATAAAGGCCCGCGCCACCGAGCACGAGGAAGGTCTCGTTGCCGTCCCAAACCGGCGCGACCGTATTGAGCATCACCTCGCGTTCACCTTTTCCTTCGAAGAACGGAAACAGCAGGCCGATGCCCAGATCGAATCCGTCGAGCATCACATAAATGAAAACGCCGAGTCCGATGATGGCGGCCCAGATCACAGGAAGATCGATTTGCATGGCCTCAGTCCCCCACCACAGCGTCGAGTGCACGATTGTGCAGTCCCGGATACTTGAGCGATTCGACGCTTTCGATGCCGGTAGCCGGTCCCTTCTTCATCATCTTGAGCATGTAATAGACGCCTGTTCCGAAGACGAGAAAATAGACAATCACGAAGATCAGCAATGAGACGCCGGCTTGTTGCGCGCCGATGGGCGACACCGAGTCCACGGTGCGCACGACGCCATACACGGTCCACGGCTGCCTGCCCACTTCAGTCGTGATCCAGCCGGCCAGCAGGGCCAGGATGCCCGATGGCCCCATGCAGAACACGAACCACTGGAACCAGCGTGCTTCGTAAAGGCGGCCGCCGCCACGAAGCAGAAGCCCGACCACGGCGGTCAATAGCATCAGCATGCCGAGCCCCGCCATGATCCGGAATGTCCAGAACACGATAGGCGAGTACGGACGGTCCTCGGGCGGAAACTCTTTGAGTCCGCGAATTTCGCCGTCCCAGCTGTGGGTGAGAATCAGGCTGCCGAGATGCGGCACCTTGATCGCATAGCGCGTCACTTCCGCATTCATGTCGGGAAAGCCGATCAGGTTGAGCGCGGTGCCGCCGTGCTCGGTTTCCCAGAGTCCTTCAATGGCGGCGATCTTCGCCGGCTGATACTCACGCGTGTTGAGACCGTGCGCGTCGCCAACCAGAATCTGAATGGGCGCGAGAAGGAGCAGGATCCACAGCGCCATCGAAAAACTGCGCTTTACCGGCACGTCGCGCCGCCCCTGGAGCAAATGCCAGGCGCCGCAAGCAGCCACGATAAAGGCGGCGACGATAAAGGCCGCGATGGTCATGTGCGCGAGACGGAATGGGAACGAGGGATTGAAGATCACCTTGAACCAGTCCACGGGCACGATGCGGCCGTTCTGAATCGCATAGCCCTGCGGCGTTTGCATGAAGCTGTTCGACGAGAGAATCCAGAAGGTCGAAATGAGCGTGCCGACCGCGACCATGAGCGTGGCGAAGAAATGGGCTTTCGGGCTCACGCGATTCCAGCCGAACAGCATGACGCCGAGAAAACCCGCTTCCAGGAAGAACGCGGTCAAGACTTCATAGGTCAGCAGCGGCCCCGTGATATTGCCCGCAATGGTCGAAAATCCGCTCCAGTTGGTCCCGAACTCGTAAGCCATCACGACGCCCGAGACCACGCCCATGCCGAATCCCACCGCGAAAATCTTCGACCAGAAGCGGTACATGTCCTTGTAAGCCGCATCGCCCGTGAGCAGAAGGCGCCATTCGAGCACGGCAAGAAAGCTCGCCATGCCGATGCTGATCGCCGGAAAGACGATGTGAAACGAGACCGTAAATGCGAACTGCAGCCTGGCGAGATGAAATGCGTCGAAGATGTCCATGATTCTTTTGCGCTCCAGGTGACGGCTGTATTCACACGCCACAGACATTCCGGCCGGGACAACACAACCAGGCGGCGTGCCCGGCCGGACACCGCAACTGCCTGAGACTACCCTGCCGCGCGCAACACGCGCACGGGCACGGACTTGTACGAGGGCGTTCCACTCTCCTTGTCGATATAGTCGAGCGGAACCAGCACGTTGGCTTCCGGGTAGTAGGCGGCGACTGAACCGCGTGCGATGCTGTACACGATGGCGGTAATGTCTTTCAGGCGCAGCGTACGGCCCGGCGTGACCGTTTCGATATCGACGAGATCGCCGTGCTCGATGCCATACGCCGCCATGTCGTCGCCGTTCATGAAGAGCACGTCGCGCCGGCCAAACACGCCGCGGTAGCGGTCGTCCATCGCGTAGATCGTCGTGTTGTACTGGTCGTGGCTGCGTATCGTGATCAACCGCAGCACGTTCTCCGCGGCCAGCACGTCGGCGTCTTCCTTCACGCCCCCATAGACGGAGAACTCGGCCTTGCCCGATGGCGTGTGCCACTGGCGCTCGGTGGGCGGTAGCGGCAAGCGGAACCCGCCAGGCACGCGAATGCGCCGGTTGAAGTCCTCGAAGCCGGGGACCGTCTGCTCGATCAGGTCGCGGATCTTGTCATAGTCGGCGATGAGGTCCATCCATGCGACTTTCGTATTGGGCAGCGTGGCGCGCGCGATGCCTGCAACGATAGCGGGCTCCGAGCGCAACTGGTCGGAAGCGGGCGTGAGTTTTCCCGCCGACGCGTGAACCATGGACATCGAATCTTCCACGGTGATGGATTGACGCCCGCTGCTCTGCATGTCGAGCTCCGTGCGGCCGAGACACGGAAATATGTAGGTTTCCTTCGCAACCAGCAGATGCGTGCGATTGAGCTTCGTGCCGACATGAACGCTCAAGTCGAGCGCCGCCATCGCGGGAAACGACTGTTCGGAGTCGGGCAGCGCAACCGCAAAATTGCCGCCGAGGCAGAGCAGCGCCTTGGCCTTGCCGTCGATCATCGCCTGCATGGCTTGCACCGCGTCGTGGCCGTGTCCGTCGGGCGGCGTGAATCCGCAGGCCTTCTCGATCAGCTTGAGGAAATCTTTCGATGGCTTCTCGGTGATGCCCACGGTGCGATTGCCTTGCACGTTCGAATGGCCGCGCAGCGGACAAATGCCCGCGCCAGGCTTGCCGAAATTGCCGCGCAGCAACAGCAGATCGGCGATCAGGCGCACGTTGGCCGTGCCTTTGTTGTGCTGGGTGACGCCCATGCCATACGTGACGATGGTCGCGTTCGACTTCGCATAGGCAATCGCCACGTGCTCGAGGTCGGGCCGCGTGAGGCCGCTGGCTTTCTCGATGTCTTCCCACGAGGTTGCTTCGAGGTCTGCGGCGAAAGCGTCGAAACCTTCGGTATGCTGCGCGATGAACGCCTGGTCGATTACGCCGCCTTGCTCGGCCTCCATCTGCAGCAACACCTTCATGATGCCCTTGAGCGCAGCCGCGTCGCCGCCCGCGTCCAGCTGGAAGTAGGTGGATGCGATGCGGGTCGAGCCGAACGTGGCCATTTCGATCATGCTCTGTGGGTCGGCAAAGCGTTCGAGCGCGCGCTCGCGCAGGGGATTGAAGACGATGATGGGCACGTTGCGCCGCGATGCTTCGTGCAAGGTGCCCATCATGCGCGGATGGTTGGTGCCCGGGTTGTGGCCGATCGAAATGATGAGTTCGGTCGAATCGAAATCTTCGAGCGAGACGGTGCCTTTGCCGATGCCGATCGATCGCGGCAGGCCAACGCTGGTTGGCTCGTGACACATGTTCGAGCAATCGGGGAAATTATTGGTGCCGTACTCGCGCGCGAAGAGTTGGTACAGAAACGCGGCCTCGTTGGACGCGCGCCCCGACGTGTAGAACTCGACCTGATCCGGCGGGAGCGAGCGCAGGATTTCGCCGATGCGTGCGAACGCGTCTTCCCAGTCGACGGCGCGAAACGTGTCGCTTGCGCGGTCGTAAACCAGCGGGTGGGTGAGCCGGCCCATGTCTTCGAGCTCATAGTCGGTCTTTTGCAGCAGCGAGGCGACGGTGTTCGCAGCGAAGAATTCCGGCGTCACGCGCTTCGTTGTGGCTTCCCAGGTCACGGCCTTCGCGCCGTTTTCGCAGAACTGAAAGGTGGAGCGATGCTCTTTGTCGGGCCACGCGCAACCGGGGCAATCGAAGCCGTCGGGTTGATTGGTCCGCATCAGCGTAATAGGCGCCGCGATGCTTTCCATTTGATCGTGAATCGCCTGCGCGGTTGCTTTGAGCGCGCCCCATCCGCCTGCGGGACCGGTGTAGGGATGGACGCCGGGCACATCACGTAGTTTCGTCATGGGAAACTCCATTGTGTTTTCTATGCATGCGGCGCAAGGCCGGAGCCACGCTGCATCGGGACCGCACAGGTCTGAGAATCTGTAGCGTGAATTGATTTAAGGCGAACATTTTCCAGCTCATTCTAGGGAGGCGGCGTGCTGGCGTGAACGGTTGCCGATCCGATATTAGTTATCGGTTATCGGTCGCGAAACATCTATGCACAAGCATAAGCGCTAAAAGCGGCATCCATGACATACAGAATTCAGCTGCAACCTTGAGTACAGTTTCGCCCGGCACAGTACACTGCACGAACTGTGCTGCAAGCGACCACTGGGGAGATCGCAGTGAAACTTTACGAAAAGCTCGCGGACGATATCCAAACGCTGATTCGCAAAGGCGTTTATGGGCCAGGCGACCGCGTGCCTTCGGTGCGCCAGGCGAGCCAGCAGCACCGCATCAGCATCACCACCGTGATTCGGGCGTACTTGCTGCTGGAAAGCCGGGGGGTGCTCGAGAGCCGCCCGCAGTCCGGCTATTTCGTGAGCGCGCGCATGGGCGCAGCGGACGTGCATTCGGACGAACTGCGCACGAGCCGGCCGATCGCGGTATCGGCCACGGTGGACGTGAGCCGCCTCGTGCTGTCCACCTTGCGTTCCATTGGCACCGACGACGCCGTGCCGCTCGGTTCGCCGTATCCGGATCCGCAGCTTTTTCCCTACGAAAAGCTCAATCGCTATGCGTCCGCGGCGGGACGCAGGAAGTCACTCTGGGGCGTCACCAACGCGCTGCCGCCGGGCACCCCGGAGCTGGTTCGCCAGATCGCCCGACGCTACCTCGAGAACGGCATGGCCGTGGACCCCAACGAGATCATCGTAACGGTCGGCGCGACGGAGGCGATCAATCTGTGTCTGCAGGCGGTCGCCAAGCCGGGCGACGTGATCGCCGTGGAGTCGCCCACGTTCTACGCCATGCTGCACGCCATCGAGCGATCGGGCATGAAGGCGATCGAGGTGGCGACGCACCCCGAGTACGGCATCGAAATCGAGGCGCTGACGAAAATCATTGAAGCGGGGCCGATTGCTGCTTGCATGGTGATGCCGAATTTCCAGAATCCGCTCGGGTTTCAGATGCCTGACGAGCGCAAGCGCGCACTCGTCGATCTGCTCGCCAAGGCGGGCATTCCGGTGATCGAAAACGGCGTTTACAACGAGCTGTATTTCGGCGACTCGCATCCCACTACGCTCAAATCCTATGACAAGAAAGGCACCGTGCTGCACTGCGGGTCATTTTCGAAAAGTTTGACAGCGGCGTATCGCATCGGCTGGGCTTTGCCGGGCCGCTATCGCGACGAGCTCGAAAAGCTGAAGTTTCTGAATACCCTGACGACCTCGGTGATTCCTCAACTGGCCATTGCCGAATACCTCGAGCGCGACGGCTATGAGCATCATTTGCGGCGTATCCGCAAGAACTACGCGCAGCAGGCCAATCTGATGAAGTCGATGGTCACGCGCTTTTTTCCAGCGGGCACGCGCACGTCGACGCCGATGGGCGGGTACGTGCTATGGATCGAGTTGCCGGCGCAAGTGGATTCAATGAACCTCTACCAGCTCGCTCTGGCGCGCGGCATCACGATCGGACCGGGTTATATGTTTTCCGTGTCGAACAACTATCGCAACTTCATCCGGCTCAATTACAGCACGCCATGGTCGCCGGAAATCGAGCGGGCGGTCATCACGGTCGGAAAGCTGGCAGCATCGTGCGCGCGCCAGGCGTAAGCACGCGCCTTTACTTCTTCATCATGGCCACCACGAGAAAGTGAAACGGTAGCGTAAGTAAAGCGGTTGCGCCGAATCCAACGCACCAGAGAATGACCGTCCACTTCAGGTCGCGCAGAAGCGGGTGCCGCCGGTCCTTATGTTCACGTGTCACTTTCGGCTCCCGTTGGTTCGTCATCCGTAGAGGGATTATGGCACCGTCGTGCGCGGCCGATCAATCGCATCGAACCGAACGGGCTTTGAATTGCCGGCTTTGCTCAGGCGATTTGAAGTATCGGAAAATAGCAGGTCGATTTTTTAAAAACTGGCGAGACAGCGCACGGTTGCGAAGGCAATCCGGACGGCGAGCAACGTAACGCACCGGGTTGCGGTCGATTCAGAACTTCTTAAGTTCAGGCAAGAAAAAGCTGAATGTACAGGGATTGCTGTGCCACCTAACCTTGCACTCCATAAATCGATGGCAGGCAAGAGAAAGAGGGGGGTGGTGAATATCGGGCCATGCGGTGCATGGCCCGGCCCGTCTCCGGCGGCGGAGACCGATCCTTATTGGAGCAGCAATGTACGCGGAAAGTATCGACCTGTTTGCGAAAAGAGGCGCCAACCGTGCGTCGACGGCGCTGCATGCGCCTCTGGCGTTTCTGATTGGTGCTGCGATGGCAGGCGCCTATATCGGCTTCGGTGACATTCTGATGTTTACGGTGGGTGCGCACGTCGATCCGGCTTTCGTGCATCTCGTGATGGGCGCGGTGTTCGCCTGCGCGCTCACCATAGTTGTGTTCGCCGGCTCCGATCTGTTCACGGGAACGGCCATGTATATGCCGCTGGCCCTGTTGCGCGGGGAGACCGGCGTGGGCGGCCTGCTGCTGGTATGGATAGCGTCGTGGACAGGCAACCTGTGTGGCGCCATTGTGCTCTCGGCCATCTTGCTTGCGGGCGGCGGCGGCGTGCTGTTGACCGATGGCTCAGCGGTATTCTTCAAGGCTGTGGAGGCAAAGATGGCGGCCCCGGGCCTCGTGCTCTTCTCCAAGGGTCTGCTTTGCAACTGGCTGGTGTGCCTCGCGATCTGGATGGCCGCTCGCACGAAGAACGATGCGGCAAAGCTCGGACTCATCTTCTGGCCCATCTTCGCATTCGTGGCCTGCGGCTTCGAGCACAGCGTGGCCAACATGTTTGCCTTCGCGCTGGCGCTGATGGCCGATCACCCCGCGTCGATCACGCTCGCCGGAGCGATCCACAACGAAGTTTTCGTGACAGCGGGGAATATCGCCGGCGGAGCGGTTTTCATGGGCCTCGGCTACTGGCTGCAGGAAGGCGGCATCGGCCACGCCTCGAATGCGGCCACACCGGCGTCGGAAGGCGCCGGTACCTGAGTTATCCGAACGAATGTACGCCGTTGCGCCAGTGCCGGGCAACGGCGGTTTCGCCGTTTCAAATCCGATTACATCGGCGGCGTAGTCGATTCAAATCCGATTCTAAATATCGGCTACGCCCACGCTTTTCATGTCTGTCCGAATTCTTGCGACAGATAATTTTCCGCGTGCTCGAGCATGAAATAGCGAAACGCCTCGGCGGGCGGCGACAATATCTTCGACAGCAGGTTTACCATATACCACCGGCGCAATACCGGTGTGTCTTCGACGTCGACTACGACCAGGCGTCCGCTGCTCAGTTCGAGCCCCAGCGTGTGAAGGGACAGGAGGCTGACGCCCATATTGGCCATCACGGCCTGCTTGATCGTTTCGTTGCCCGACATTTCCATGGTGATGTGCGGCGTCAGGCCGTGCTTCTCGAAGTAGGCCTCCAGCACCGCGCGGGTGCCTGAGCCGGGCTCGCGCACGATGAAGTCATAGCCCTCAAGCGCCTGGGACGGCACGGGGCCGAGCCGCGCCAGCGGATGGTCCGGCGCCGCGACGAACACGAGCGGGTGGGCCGCGAACGGCTCCGCGCGCGTGGCAAGCTCCCTGGAAGGGCGTCCCATCACGGCCAGATCCACTTCGTTACGCTGCAATTGCTCCACCAGCGTCTGACGATTGCCAACGGTTAGGCTCACCTCGACGCCCGGGTGGTCCTTGCAAAAGCGTCCGAGCAGTGGCGGCACGAAATACTGCGCGGTACTGACCATTCCGATCACGAGCCGCCCGGTCTGGACCTTCTTGAAGCGGGCCACCATGTCCTCGGCGTCTTTCAGCGTCGCCAGGATCTTGCGCGCATAGACGAGGAAATATTCGCCCGTGATGGTGAGCGAGACATTCCTGCCTTCACGGTCGAAGAGCGGCAAGCCGATCTGCGTTTCGAGCTCGCGGATCTGCATCGTGACCGCGGGCGGCGTGAGGCTCAGCATTTCGGCCGCGCGCGAGAAGTTCAGATGGCGTGCCACTGCGACGAAGACACGGATCTGCCGGAGCGTCACGCCTCTCATTAAGAAATCCTTAATCGACGAAAAGAAATTCGTGAATGTACATGAATTATCCCGCCGCATAACCTTGGTGTCCATGAGGTCAGCCACCAAGGAGCGAGACGATGACCAAGCCTGTGGAAAGCGGTGTGATTACGGACGCCAAGCAACGTTATGCGGCCGGCGTGCTCAAGTACAAGCAGATGGGGTACTGGCAGCCGGATTATGAACCCAAAGATACGGACGTGATCGCCCTGTTCCGCATCACGCCTCAGGAAGGTGTGGACCCGGACGAGGCGGCTGCGGCCGTCGCGGGCGAATCGTCCACCGCGACATGGACCGTGGTGTGGACCGACCGGCTCACCGCCTGCGACAAGTATCGCGCGAAGGCGTACCGCGTCGACCCGGTGCCCAACACGGGCCCCGGCACGTCTACCGAGCAGCAGTACTTCGCCTATATCGCCTACGAGCTCGAGCTGTTCGAGGAAGGATCGATCGCGAACCTCACCGCGTCGATCATCGGCAATGTGTTCGGCTTCAAGCCCCTGAAGGCATTGCGCCTGGAAGACATGCGCATTCCGGTCGCCTATGTGAAGACCTTCAAGGGGCCGCCGACCGGCATCGTCGTGGAGCGCGAGCGGCTCGACAAGTTCGGCCGCGCACTCCTCGGCGCGACCATGAAGCCCAAGCTCGGCCTCTCCGGCAAGAACTACGGGCGCGTCGTCTACGAGGGGCTCGCCGGCGGTCTCGACTTCACGAAGGACGACGAGAACATCAACTCGCAGCCCTTCATGCATTGGCGCGACCGCTTTCTGTACTGCACGGAAGCGGTCAAGCGCGCGGAGGCGATGAGCGGCGAGATCAAGGGGCATTACATGAACATTACCGCCGCGACGATGGAGGACATGTACGAGCGCGGCGAATTCGCCAAGGGGCTGGGTTCGTGCATCGTGATGGTTGACCTCGTGATCGGCTGGACCGCGATCCAGTCGATCTCGAACTGGGCGCGCAAGAACGACATGATTCTGCATATGCACCGCGCGGGACACAGCACCTATACGCGGCAGAAGTCCCACGGCGTGTCGTTCCGCGTGATCGCGAAATGGCTGAGGCTCGCGGGCGTCGATCACCTGCACACGGGCACGGCGGTCGGCAAGCTCGAAGGCGATCCGCTCACCGTGCAGGGCTTTTACAACGTCTGCCGCGACGAGCGCAACGGAGTGGATCTGCAGCGCGGCCTGTTTTTCGAGCAGGACTGGGCGGCGCTGAAGAAGGTCTTGCCGGTCGCCTCGGGCGGCATCCACGCGGGGCAGATGCATCAATTGCTCACGCTGTTCGGCGACGACGTCGTGCTGCAGTTCGGCGGCGGCACGATCGGCCACCCGATGGGCATTCAGGCCGGCGCGACCGCGAATCGCGTCGCGCTTGAAACGATGACGAAGGCACGCAACGAAGGGCGCGATATCGCGGCCGAGGGGCCACAGATTCTCGAAGAGGCTGCGCGCTGGTGCACGCCGCTCAAACAGGCGCTCGACACCTGGCGCGACGTGACCTTCAACTACGCGTCCACTGACACGCCGGACTTCGTGACCACGGCAACGGCCTCGTAACGCACGCCACAAGGATAGGAGAACGATATGCGACTCACACAAGGGACTTTTTCTTTCCTGCCGGATCTCACCGACAACGAGATCCGCGCGCAGATCGACTACGCGCTGCGCGAGGGCTGGGCCTGCTCCGTGGAATTCACCGACGATCCGCACCCGCGCAACGCGTATTGGGAAATGTGGGGCCTGCCGATGTTCGATCTCAGGGACGCCGCCGGCGTGATGCTCGAAGTCGATGCGTGCCGCAAGGCTAAGCCGAGCCATTACGTGAAGGTGAACGCGTTCGATTCCACCTTCGGGTTCGAGACGACACGCCTGTCGTTCATCGTCGCGCGGCCGGCGAACGAGCCGGGCTTCCGCCTCGGACGCGACGACGGCGCGGCGCGCAAGCTCCACTACAGCCTGCACCCCTACGCGGACGACAAGCCATCGGGCGAGCGCTACGCGTGATGGGCGCACGCGCAACGGCTTGATACCGATACCCGAGCGGCGCGCGGCGCAAGCCGCACGCCAGGCAATCCTCACTATTGACGGGACTGGACGCCATGAGCACTGAAACCGCCATCGATCTGCAGGCCATCGTGCGCGACGCACAGATTCACGATGTGCTCGAGCGCCTCGATCGCGAGCTGATCGGATTGAAGCCCGTGAAGACCCGCATCGCCGAGATTGCCGCGTTTCTCGTGGTCGAGCGCGCGCGCAAGGAGCTCGGCATGGCGACCGCTGCGCCGTCGCTGCATATGTGCTTCACCGGCAACCCGGGCACGGGCAAGACCACGGTCGCGATGCGCATGGCCGAGATCCTGCATCGCCTCGGCTACGTGAGGAAAGGCCACGTGGTGGCCGTGACCCGCGACGACCTGGTGGGCCAGTACATCGGCCACACCGCGCCCAAGACGAAGGAGGTGCTCAAGCGCGCGATGGGCGGCGTGCTCTTCATCGACGAGGCGTACTACCTGTATCGCCCCGAGAACGAGCGCGACTACGGCCAGGAGGCGATCGAGATCCTGCTGCAGATCATGGAGAACCAGCGCGACGACCTCGTTGTGATCCTCGCCGGCTACAAGGAGCGCATGGATACTTTTTTCCAGAGCAATCCAGGTTTCAAGTCGCGCATTGCGCATCACATCGATTTTCCCGACTACACCGACACAGAGCTCTTCGAGATTGCGGAACGGATGCTGCACGACATGCACTACCGGCTCGACGACGAAGCGAAGGCCGCGTTCCACGACTACATTGCGCGGCGCAAGGCGCAGCCCAACTTCGCGAATGCGCGCTCGATCCGCAATGCGCTCGACCGTGCACGGCTGCGCCAGGCCAGTCGCGTGTTCTCGTCGCACGCGCCGGTGACGCGGGAAGCACTCGAGACCCTCGTGGCTGCCGACATTCGCGCGAGCCGCGTGTTCGGCGGCAACGCATAAAAGACAGATCGATAAAGGAGACGTTCATGCAACATGGCCGAACGACGCTCTCGAAGTTCATCATCGAGGAGCACCGCCGTCATCCGGCGCAGGACGAGCAGCTTGCCGCGCTCGTCAACGATATCCAGACCGCCTGCAAGTATATCGGCGCACGCGTCGCTCGCGGCGCGCTCGATGGCGCGATAGGCGCGGCGGGCATGAAGAACGTGCAGGGCGAGACGCAGCAGAAGCTCGACGTGATTTCCAACGAGATCATGCTCTCGTGCTGCGAGTGGGGCGGCCAGCTCGCGGGCATGGTCTCCGAGGAGCTCGAGCACGCCTACGAGATTCCTGCGGGGTATCCGCGCGGGCGCTATCTGTTGCTGTTCGACCCGCTCGACGGCTCGTCGAACATCGACGTCAACGTGACCGTCGGCACCATCTTCTCGGTGCTCATGGCGCCTCCCGGCGTGACCGAGCCGACGGTGGAGGACTTTCTGCAGCCGGGCACGGCGCAGGTCTGCGCGGGCTATGCGCTGTTCGGGCCCGCCGACATGATCGTGCTGACGCTCGGCCGCGGCGTGCACGGCTTCACGCTCGATCCGGAAATCGGCGCGTATATCCTCACGCACCCGGATATGCGGATCTGCGAGGAAACGCGCGAGTTCGCCATCAACGCGTCGAACATGCGCTATTGGGAGCCGCCCGTGCAGCGCTATGTCGACGAATGCCTCGAAGGCAAGGCCGGTCCGCGCCAGAGGGACTTCAACATGCGCTGGATTGCGTCGCTGGTGGCAGAGGTGCACCGCATCCTCATGCGCGGCGGCGTGTTCATGTACCCGAAGGACAAGAAGGATCCGGCGAAACCCGGCCGGCTGAGGCTGCTCTACGAGGCGAACCCCATGGCGATGCTCGTCGAGCAGGCGGGCGGGCGTGCATCGACGGGGCGCGGACGCATTCTCGAAGTCGAGCCCGATGCGCTGCATCAGCGCGTGCCGGTCATCCTCGGCTCGCTGCGCGAGGTCGAGCGCATCGAACACTATCACAGCGAGTTCGACCGAGGTGCCGGCGAGCCCTTCGATTCACCGCTTTTCAATACGCGTTCGCTGTTCCGCGCGCCGCACTGAGGCGCGCGCCAACGAGATCGAGCATCAGGAGGAGACATGTCGACCAAACATCCGATTGTGGTGATCACGGGTTCGTCGGGCGCAGGCACGACAACCATCACCCGTGCGTTCCAGCACATTTTCCGGCGCGAGAGTGTGAACGCCGCCATCATCGAAGGCGATTCGTTTCATGCCTACGATCGCCTGCAGATGCGCCAGAAGCTCAAGGAGGCCGAGGCGGCCGGCGAGCACGCCTTCAGCCACTTCGGGCCGAGCGGGAACCTGTTCGAGGAACTCGCGCAACTGTTCGCGGCCTACGGCGAGAACGGCACGGGCCGCTGCCGCAAGTATCTGCACGACGAGGTCGAAGGCACCGAGTACGGCCAGGCGCCGGGCACGTTCACGCCGTGGGCCGATCTGCAGGAAGGCACGGACCTGCTGTTCTACGAAGGGCTGCACGGCGCGGTCGTGACCGACCGCGTTGACGTCGCGCAGCATGCGGATCTGCTCGTGGGCGTGGTGCCCACGATCAATCTCGAATGGATCCAGAAGCTGCATCGCGACCAGAACCTGCGCGGCTATTCGCAGGAAGCGGTCGTCGACACGATCCTGCGACGCATGCCCGACTACGTGAGCTACATCTGCCCGCAGTTCTCGCGCACGCATGTGAACGTGCAGCGCGTGCCGGTCGTCGATACGTCGAATCCGTTCATCGCGCGCGACATTCCTTCGCTCGACGAGAGCATGCTCGTGATCCGCTTCGCGGACCCGAAGGGTATCGATTTTCCGTATTTGCTTTCGATGCTGCACGACTCGTACATGTCGCGGCCGAACACGATCGTGTGTCCGGGCGGCAAGATGGGGCTCGCCATCCAGCTGATCTTCACGCCGATGATCCTGCGCTTGATGAGCAATCGCCGGCAGGCGCTGCTGTAACCGCACGCTCACGAAGGAGGTGTCCTCATGAATCACCCCAGTCATGCGGGCCGCGAGATCGCGGCGCCGCCAAGCCGGCGCCAGCTCGCGAATGCGCTGCGTTTTCTCGCTATCGACGCTGTGGAGGTCGCCAGGTCGGGGCATCCCGGCATGCCCATGGGCATGGCCGACATCGCCGAAGTGCTGTGGCGCGATCATCTGCGGCACAGCCCGCGCGATCCGTCCTGGCCGAATCGCGACCGCTTCGTGCTCTCGAACGGGCATGGTTCGATGCTGCTGTACGCGGCGCTGCACCTCTCGGGCTATGATCTGCCGCTCGATGAGTTGAAACGCTTCCGGCAACTGCATTCCAGGACGCCTGGGCATCCTGAATATGGCTTGACGCCTGGTGTCGAGACGACGACGGGACCGCTCGGCCAGGGGCTCGCGAATAGCGTGGGCATGGCCTTCGCGGAGCAGTTGCTGGCCGTGCGCTTCAACCGGTCTGGATTTCCCGTCGTCGATCACCATACCTACGTGTTTCTGGGCGACGGCTGCCTGATGGAAGGCGTGAGCCATGAGGCGTGTTCGCTGGCCGGTACGCTCGGGCTCGGCAAGCTGATCGCCTTCTACGACGACAACGGCATTTCGATCGACGGCCACGTAAGCGGCTGGTTTACCGACGACACGGTGGCGCGTTTTCGCGCGTATGGCTGGCAGGTGGTCGGGCCGCTCGACGGCCACGACGCGGCGGCCGTGGAGGCCGCGATACGCGAGGCGCACGCCGACGAAGCACGCCCGACGCTGATCGTCTGCCGCACGACCATCGGCTGGGGTTCCCCGAACAAGGCCGACACGCACGACGTGCATGGCGCGCCGCTCGGCGCCGATGAAATCGCAGCGACGCGCCGCGCGCTCGGCTGGGATCACGCGCCGTTCGAGATTCCCGAGGCGATCCGCGCGAGCTGGAGCGAGGTCGAGTGCGGCGCGGCCCGTGTGCGCGAATGGCGGGCGTTGTTCGAAGCGTATCGCATCGAGTATCCGGACGAGGCGGCGGAGTTCGAGCGCCGGACGAACGGCGAGCTTCCTGAGGACTGGCCGCGTATATCCGGGCAGCTGATTCGCGCGGCATGTGACGCCACCGCGCCGTGCGCCACGCGCAAGTCGTCGCAGCTTGCGCTCGAAGTGCTGGTGCCTGCATTGCCCGAACTGTTCGGCGGCTCGGCGGACCTGACCGGCTCCAATCTCACTGCCGTCAAGGCGTCCCGCGCGTTCGTGCCTCGCGGCACGCCCGATTCGCATGCGAACTACCTTTCGTACGGCGTGCGCGAGTTCGGGATGATGGCGATGATGAACGGCATGGCGCTGCATGGCGGCTTCATTCCGTACGGCGGCACGTTCCTCGTGTTCTCCGATTACGCACGCAACGCCATTCGCATGAGCGCGCTGATGAAGCTGCGCGTGATCCATGTGCTCACACACGATTCGATCGGGCTGGGCGAGGATGGGCCGACCCATCAGCCGGTCGAGCACGTTGCCAGCCTGCGCCTGATTCCGGGGCTCGATGTGTGGCGCCCGTGCGATTCGGTCGAGACCGCGGTTGCGTGGCAGATGGCCATCGAGCGCGCGCACGGACCGACCTCGCTCGTGCTGTCACGTCAGAACCTGCCGCAGGCGCCATCCAACGACGCACGGATCGAACAGATCCGCAAGGGCGGCTATGTGCTGAGCGACTCGGTGGATGGCGCACCGGAAGTCGTGCTGATTGCTACGGGATCCGAAGTGTCGTTGGCGGTTGAAGCGCAGGGGCGGCTCGTGCAGCAGGGCGTGCGCGTACGCGTGGTGTCGATGCCGTCGACCTCCGTGTTCGACCGGCAGGACGCTGCATATCGCGTAGCGGTGCTGCCCGCGGACGTGCGCCGCGTGGCGGTGGAAGCCGCGCACGGCGACTTCTGGCACAAGTATGTGGGCCCGGACGGCAAGGTAATCGGCCTCGCGTCGTTCGGAGAATCGGCGCCCGCTTCGGAGCTGTACGCGCACTTCGGCGTGAGTGTGGAGCGCATCGTGGAGGCGTGCCTGGCATGAAGACACAGCTCATCACCTTCGATCTCGACGGCACATTGTTCGACACGGCACCCGAAATTACGCTTGCGGTCAACCGCGCGCTCGAAGCCCGCGGTCTCTCGCCGGTTTCGCTCGACACCGTGATCGGCTACATCGGCAACGGCACGCGGGAGCTGATGCGCCAGGTGCTCGCGCGCCACGGTCTGGAAGCACAGGTCTCGCTCGACGAGATGATGCCCGTATTCGACGCGCATTACGACGCCACGGCGGGTACGACGGCGAAGCCCTATCCGGGTGTGCCGGCCGCGCTCGCGCGGTTGCGCGCTGCCGGCATGCGCATGGCCGTGGTCACGAACAAGGACCATCGCTTTGCCCAGCGGCTGATCGAGCGCGCGGGATTTGCGCAGTATTTCGACGTCGTGCTCGGCGGCGACAGCCTGCCTGACAAGAAGCCGCATCCGGCGCCGATCCTCTATTGTGTGGAGCGCCTCGACGTGTCGACGGACGCGGCTGCGCACCTGGGCGATTCGCGCACCGACGTGCAGTCGGCGCGCCGCGCGGGCGTCGCCGCATGGGCCGTGCCCTACGGCTACAACCACGGCGCGCCCATCGCGCAGGCGCATCCGGACCGCGTGTTCGCGTCCATTGCGGAGATGGCGGACCACGTGCTGCCGCCGGAATGAAGCTATTTGGAATCCGAACAGAATCAGAACTGAATCAGCATTGGGCGATGCCCATTCACAACATCAAGGAGACGACATGCCTGTCAAGGTAGCGATCAACGGTTATGGCCGCATCGGGCGCAATGTGTTGCGTGCGCTGTACGAATCGAAGCGCACGCGTGAAATCCGCATCGTGGCGATCAACGATCTCGGCGACGCGCACATCAACGCGCATCTCACGCGTTACGACACTGTGCACGGCCCGTTCTCGGGCACCGTCGAGGTGGACGGCGATGCACTCGTGGTCGACGGTGATCGCATCCAGGTGCTGTCCGTGCGCGATCCCGCGCAACTGCCGTGGCGCGCGCTCGATGTCGACGTCGTGTTCGAGTGCACGGGACATTTCACGAGCAAGGAGATGGCGTCCGCACATCTGGCTGCAGGCGCGCGCAAGGTCATGATCTCAGCGCCGGGCGGCAAGGACGTCGACGCGACCATCGTCCATGGCGTCAACGATGCGCTCCTGCGCCAGTCGTTCACGGTCGTCTCGAACGCGTCGTGCACCACCAATTGTCTCGCGCCGCTCGTCAAGCCGCTGCATGCGGCGCTTGGCGTCGAGCACGGCCTCATGACGACGATTCATTCGTATACGAACGATCAGGTGCTCACCGACGTGTATCACGAGGACCTGCGCCGGGCGCGCTCGGCCACGCACTCGATGATCCCCACCAAAACGGGCGCCGCTGCCGCCGTCGGCCTCGTGATTCCGGAGTTGAACGGCCGGCTCGATGGCTTTGCGATACGCGTGCCCACGATCAACGTGTCGGTGGTCGATCTGACCTTCACGGCCGCACGGGCAACGAGCGTCGAAGAGGTCAACGAGATCGTCAGGGATGCCGCGCATGGCGAGTTGAAGGGCATTCTCGGCTACAACGACTTGCCGCTGGTGTCCGTCGATTTCAATCACGACCCGCGTTCGTCGATTTTCGACGCCACGCAGACGCGCGTGATCGGCGGCACGCTGGTCAAAGTGTTGAGCTGGTACGACAACGAATGGGGCTTCAGCAACCGCATGCTCGACACGACGCTCGCCTGGATGGAGGCGTCGCAATGAACGCGTCGGTGCCTGAGCTCGACGATCTGGCCGCGCGCGGCGCGTTGCGCGGCAAGCGCGTATTCATCCGCGCGGACCTGAACGTGCCGCTCGACGAACAGGGGCGTGTGGTCGAGGACACGCGGATTCGCGCGTCCCTGCCGGCCATCGCAATGTGCGCGCAAGCCGGCGCGGCGGTGATGGTGACATCGCATCTCGGGCGTCCGGTTGAAGGCGAACCGAGGCCGCGGGACTCGCTCGCGCCGGTCGCCGCGCGTCTATCGGAATTGCTCGGCTGCGAGGTGGGGCTGGTGCAAGACTGGGTCGATGGCGGCTTCGACGTCGCGCCGGGCGAAGTCGTGCTGCTAGAAAACTGCCGCGCGAACTCGGGCGAGAAGTCCAACGACGATGCGCTCGCGCAGAAAATGGCGCGCCTGTGCGACATCTACGTGAACGACGCATTCGGCACCGCGCACCGCGCGGAAGCCACCACCGAAGGCATTGCCCGTCACGCGGGCGTCACCTGCGCGGGGCCGCTGCTGATGGCCGAACTCGATGCGCTCGGCAAAGCGCTCGATGCGCCGGCGCGCCCGTTGGTCGCGATCGTCGCGGGCTCGAAGGTGTCGACCAAGCTGACGATCCTCAAGTCGCTCGCGACGAAGGTCGATCAGCTGATTGTCGGCGGCGGCATTGCGAACACCTTCATGCTGGCAGCGGGGCTGCCGATCGGCAAGTCGCTCGCCGAGCCGGATCTCGCGGGCGAGGCGCGCGAGATCATGGACTTGATGGCGGCGCGCGGCGCGTCGGTGCCGATTCCGGTCGACGTCGTGTGCGCGAAGACCTTCAGTGCAACGGCGCCGGCCGCCGTGAAGGATGTTAAGGATATCGAACCGGACGACCTGATTCTCGACATCGGCCCGCAGACCGCAGCGATGCTGGCGGAGCGGCTTGCCCGGGCGGGCACGATCGTCTGGAACGGGCCGGTCGGCGTGTTCGAGTTCGACGCGTTCAGCCACGGCACCGAAACGATCGCGCGCGCCATCGCGGCATCGCCCGCGTTTTCGCTCGCGGGCGGCGGCGACACGCTGGCGGCGATTGCGAAATACGGCATCGCCGCCGACGTGGGCTACATCTCCACGGGCGGCGGCGCCTTCCTCGAAGTGCTGGAGGGAAAAGTGCTGCCGGCCGTCGACATCTTGCAGCGCCGAGCGGGCTGATTCGCGGTTCGGGCCGCATTCGTTTTTATAGAGGAGACTCTCATGGCACTCATCTCACTGCGCCAGTTGCTCGATCATGCTGCCGAGCACGGCTACGGCGTACCGGCGTTCAACGTCAACAATCTCGAGCAGATCCAGGCCATCATGGAGGCCGCCGAGGACACGCAAAGCCCGGTGATCCTGCAGGCGTCCGCCGGCGCGCGCAAGTATGCGGGCGAGCCTTATCTGCGCCACATGGTGCTCGCGGCCATCGAAGCGCATCCCGACATTCCCCTCGTGCTGCATCAGGACCACGGCGGCAGTCCCGCCGTGTGCCAGATGGCCATCCGCTCCGGTTTTTCCAGCGTGATGATGGACGGCTCGCTCGAAGAGGACATGAAAACGCCGGCCAGCTACGAGTACAACGTGCGCGTCACGCGCACCGTCTGCGAGATGGCGCATGCGGTAGGCGTGTCGGTGGAAGGCGAGCTCGGTTGTCTCGGCTCGCTCGAGACCGGCGAGGCCGGCGAGGAAGATGGCGTCGGCGCACAGGGCAAGCTCTCCCACGACATGCTGCTCACCGACCCCGGCGAGGCGCGCGATTTCGTCGAACGCACCGGCGTGGATGCGCTGGCGATTGCAATCGGCACGTCGCACGGCGCCTACAAGTTCACGCGCAAGCCGAGCGGCGACATTCTCGCCATCGACCGCATCGCCCGGATCCACGAACGCATTCCCGATACGCATCTGGTGATGCACGGCTCGTCTTCGGTGCCGCAGGAATGGCTCGAAATCATCCGGCGCTACGGCGGCGACATCAAGGAGACCTACGGCGTGCCGGTGGAGGAAATTCGACGCGGCATTCGCAGCGGCGTGCGCAAGGTGAATATCGACACCGACATCCGGCTCGCGATGACGGGCGCCATGCGCAAGCTGTTCGCCGAACAGCCTGCGGAATTCGATCCGCGCAAGGCGTTCGCGGCGGCGAGAAAGGCGGCGCGCGGCATCTGCGCCGCCCGTTTCGAGGCATTCGGCTGCGCCGGGGCGGCCTCGCGCATCAAGCCGGTGCCGCTCGAACGGATGGCCGAACGCTACAGCAAGAAGGGGTGACGCCATGGACGCGCTCAATCCCTTGCTCATCGCGCCGAGCCTCCTGTCCGCCGATTTCGCGCGGCTCGGCGAAGAGGTCCGCGCGCTTGAAGCGGCCGGCGCCGACTGGCTCCATTTCGACGTGATGGACAACCACTACGTGCCGAACCTGACGGTCGGCCCCATGGTGTGCGCAGCGCTGCGCCCGCATACGTCATTGCCGATCGACGTGCATCTGATGGTGCGGCCCGTCGATGCGCTCGTCGGCGAGTTCGCGCAGGCCGGCGCGAACTCGATCAGCTTTCATCCCGAGGCGAGCGATCACGTCCACCGCACGCTCCATCTGATCAAGGAGCGCGGATGCCGCGCCGGTCTCGCGCTCAATCCGGCCACACCGCTCGCGTGGCTCGACGAGGTGCTGGGCGACCTCGACTTCGTGCTGCTAATGTCGGTGAATCCCGGTTTTGGCGGGCAGAAGTTCATCGAGCCGGTGCTCGGAAAGATTCGCGCGGTGGCCACGCTCATCGACCATGCGGCGGCGCAGACCGGTCGCCGGCCGCGCCTCGAGGTCGATGGCGGCATCAAGCTCGATAACGTGGCGCAGGTGGCGGCGGCGGGCGCGGATACGCTCGTTGCCGGCTCCGCGGTGTTCGGCGCGCCGGACTACCGGAGCGTGATCGAAGGGCTGCGCAGCCGCGCGGAGCACGCGCGGCTTCAGGCGCGTGAACACGCGAGTGAACGAGCGCGCGAACCTGGTGTGGCCGGTTCGCGAACGGCGCCGTGACCGGCGCTCATGGCGTCATGGCGTCATGGCGCAACACAGCAAGGAGAGGCGACCCATGCAGGCGCTCATATTCGACGTGGACGGCACCATGGCCGACACCGAGGCGGTGCATCGCGAAGCGTTCAACGCCGCGTTTGCCGAAGTCCGGCTCGACTGGCATTGGGACGAGGCTTTGTACACGCGTCTGCTCAACGTGGCAGGCGGCAAGGAGCGCATCGAGCGCTACTGGCGCTGCGTCGAGCCGGAAGAGACTGATGGCAGGCGCATGAAGGAGACGATAGCCGCGATCCACGCCATCAAGACGCGGTATTACACCGAACGCGTGCAGGGCGGCGCGGTGGCGCTGCGGCCGGGCATCGCGCGCCTGATCGACGAGGCGAACGCGGCGGGTTTGCCGCTGGCGATTGCCACCACGACCACGACGGCCAATCTCGACGCGCTGCTCAGCGGCCCGCTCGGCGCCGGCTGGCGCAAGCGTTTCGCGGCGGTGTGCGATGCATCGAGCGCACCCGTGAAAAAGCCGGCGCCCGACGTGTATTACGCGGTCTTGCAGCAGATCGGCGTGCCGGCGGCCGCATGCCTCGCGCTCGAAGATTCGGAAAACGGCCTGCGCGCCGCGTGCGCCGCGGGTATTCCTGCTGTGATCACCACGAATGCCTATACGGAATCGCAGTGCTTCGACGGTGCGCTGCACGTGCTGCCCCATTTGGGCGACCCGCGACAGCCGTTGCCGGAGAGCGTGGCAGGCGCGGAGGGTGGATGGGTGGATCTGGCGTCGCTAAGGCGTTTGCACGGCGGCTCTTCAACCCATGAAGGTTGGAAAGCGAATATCTGAGTTCCGAACTCGAACGCAGGTGGTCAGATCCCGTTCAGGGCAGTTGAGAGGCCAGGCGCTCGTCAGAACGCCTGGCCGTTTTGTTCAATCTTCGTCTTCGTCCAACCGTTCGGCTTGCTACACGAGTTCTTCAGCGCGCTGACGTTGCGCGATCCGCTCGTCTGACGCCGCCTTGCGGTTGAACCCCAGCACGTAATAAAGCACCCCCAGCGCCACGAGCCAGGCCGGGCCCACCACGAGCGCCACGCGGGTATCCGGGAAGTAGCCCATCAAGCCGATCACCACCAGCAGAAAGCCTAACGCGATGTACGAGCCATACGGCCAGAAGGGCATTTTGTAGAAGAGGTTGGCCTGCTCATGACGATTGAGGCTGCGGCGGAACTTGAGTTGCGACAGCAGAATCACGGCCCAGGTCCAAACCGCGCCGAAAGTGGAAATGGCCGTCAGCCAGCTGAACACCTCTTTGGGCGCCAGGTAGTTGAGCAGCACGCCGCCCAGCAGCACCACCACCGACATCAGCACGGCCGGCACCGGCACGCCTCTCTTGTCCACTTTTGCAAACAGCGGCAGGGCCTGCCCCTGCTCGGCCAGGTTATAGAGCATGCGGCCAGTGCTGAAGATGCCGCTATTGCACGAGGACAGTGCAGCGGTCAGTACCACGAAGTTGATGATGCCAGCGGCAGCGGGAATCCCCATGCGCGCGAAGGTCATCACGAACGGACTGCCCTGCGTGCCGATCTGGTCCCACGGATAGAGCGACATGACCACGAACAGCGCGCCAACATAGAAAATCAGGATGCGCCAGAACACAGAGTCAATGGCGCGCGCCAATGTCTTCTTCGGGTTTTTCGCTTCACCGGCGGTCAAGCCGATCATTTCCACGCCCAGGTAGGCGAACATCACCATCTGCAGCGACATCAACACACCCTTGACACCGTGGGGCATAAAACCGCCATGGCTCCACAGGTTTGAAATGCCGGTCGCCACGCCGTGATTGCCCAGTCCAAAAAAGATCATGCCGAGACTGGAGACGATCATCAGCACGATCGTGACGACCTTGATCAGCGCGAACCAGAATTCAAACTCGCCGTAGGCTCTCACGCTGATGAAGTTGACGCAGCCCATGATCGTCAATGCGGACAGTGCCCAGATCCAGTGCGGCACGCCTGGAAACCATATCCCCATGTAAATGCCGACGGCGGTGATTTCCACCATGCAGGTCACGACCCAGAGGAACCAATAGTTCCAGCCGGTCAGATAACCGGCGAGCGGACCGAGATAGTCTTGCGCATAGCGGCTGAACGAACCGGCCACCGGGTTGTGAGTCGCCATTTCGCCCAGTGCACGCATGATCAGGAAAATGGCGAGGCCGCCTAATGCATAGGACAGCATGATGGCCGGACCGGCCATTTTGATGGCGCTGGCCGAGCCCAGGAACAAGCCCGCACCAATGGCCGCACCGAGCGCCATGATATTGATGTGCCGCTCCTCCAGCCCGCGATGTAATGTCTCTTCCTTCTCGTTCACAGGTGTCTCCTCTTGAACATAAATCTCGTTCCCATCGATCAGATTGGGAAGGCGTCTTGCGTGGCGTGATCGCACCGCTTTTGTCCGCAGTTCCGACGCGCAACGGGGGCAGCGCAGCCGGTTTTGTCCCCATGCGTCCTGGCATCGCGTTCACTGCTTCGGGCGCGGGGCCGGGCGGGCGTATCGAGCCATCACGCGCATGGCATCATCGAAACTGCAAATTCGCAGCTTGTCAGTAAGGTTTGCTATGTTATGTGCAGGTATCAAGTTGAAGATAACGAATTTTAGAGAAATAAAGGAAAAACAACTGTTCCTGGGGGCTGTTGGAATAGCTCCCGCCGCCATCGGAGCGGCAAAGGTTGAAACGAAGGAACGGACAACACAGGGACCGAAACGGCGCGGCGCGCACGGCTGCACCGTGGCGATGGTCAAAATGCGAAGCGGGATGAGTTGGCGCCGGCCTGTCGGGCGAGCATGTCAGCGGATGGAGCGGGTCGGTGGTGACCAGACTCTGGAGAGACGAGGCAGACAAAGGCGCCGGGTTTCATTACCCTGGCGCCCCAAACACACCATCAATCCTTTTCAGGCAGGAACCAGTTCATCACGAGCGCACAGATGCCGCCCGTGGCTACGCCCGATTCCAGCACGTTCCTGAGCGCATGCGGCAGGTTCGCGAGGATCTCCGGCACCTGCGAGACGCCCAGGCCCAGCGACAGCGAAACCGAGATGATGAGCAGCGCGCGGCGGTCCAGCCGGATGCCCGCGAGGATGTTGATGCCCGAGGCGGCCACTGCGCCGAACATCACCATGGCCGCCCCGCCCAGCACGGGTTCGGGCACGGCTTGCAGCGCGCCCGCGACCGGCGGGAACAGCCCGAGCACCACGAGCATGGCCGCGATCCAGATGCCCACATGGCGGCTCGCGATGCCGGTGATCTGAATCACGCCGTTGTTCTGCGCGAAGACCGAGCTCGGGAAGGTGTTGAACACGCCGGCGATCAGCGAGTTGGCGCCGTTCACGAGCACGCCGCCCTTGATGCGCCGCATCCACACGGGGCCTTCCACGGGCTCATTCGAGATCTTGCTGGTGGCCGTAACGTCGCCGATGGCTTCGAGCGAGGTGACGAGATAGATGATCAGCATCGGCACGAACAGCGACCACGAGAAGCTCAGGCCGAAGTGCAGCGGAATCGGGATCTGAAACAGGGCGGCTTCGCGGGCGCCCGTGAAGTCGAGCCGGCCCATGAGGCCGGCCACGATATAGCCGATCGCGAGCGCGATGACGAGCGCCGTGCTGCGCACCCAGACGATGGGCACGCGGTTGAGCACGATGATGGTGCCGAGCACGACAAACGAAAGCGTGAGGTTCTCGGCGCTCGCGAAGGTGTGGCTGGCAATGGCGCCATAGCCGCCGCCCATGCTGATGAGGCCGACCTTGATGAGCGTGAGGCCGATCAGCAGCACCACGATGCCCGTGACGAGCGGCGTGATGAGCCGCTTGATGAAGGGCAGGATGCGCGAGACGCCCATTTCGACGAACGATCCGGCGATGACGACGCCGAAGATGGCCGGCATCACCGTGGTCACGGGCGTGCCTTCATGGACCATCAGGCTGCCGCCGGCGATCAGCGGGCCGACGAAGTTGAAGCTCGTGCCCTGCACGATCAGCAGGCCCGCGCCCAGCGGCCCGAAGCGCTTGCACTGGAGAAACGTGGCGATGCCGGAGATCACGAGCGACATCGAAACGATCAGCGTGGTGTCGCGGCTCGAGACGCCCAGCGCCTGGCAGATCAGCAGACCCGGCGTGACGATCGGCACGATGATGGCCAGCAGGTGCTGCAGGGCGGCCACGAAGGCAAGCGTGGGGGCGGGGCGGTCGTCGGGACCGTAGACAAGGTCGCGGGTGAGGTCGGCGTCATCGGCGGCGCCGTGGGACGTGCGTTGAGCGGAGGAAGCGGGTTGCATCTAGGGCCAGCGGGTCGAGAAGGTCAAAAGGGAAAGGGAGGCCTAGCCGAAGGTGGAAACGGCGGACAATGTGGGTAATACGGAAAAGCGCGGGAAGTGCGGGATTTTAACGGCAAGACCACGGATTCGCCTCGAAAATCAACGATCGGCATAAGATTGGAGCCGGCTATTCGTGCAACGCGATGCGTCGAATAAGCCGGCGCATATGATTGCGTTGGCCGCAAGCCGCGTCGCAAACGCCCGGCAGGAGGAACGACATGACGAACAGGTTCAAGCCCGGTGACCGGGTCGGCTGGAATTCCGAGGCGGGCTGGGTCACGGGCACAATCGTTGCGGTGCACACGGCGGACTTTGACTATAAGGGGCACACGCATCGTGCGTCGCCGGACGACCCGCAGTACGAGATCAAGAGCGACAAGACCGATCACATTGCCGCCCATCGCGGCCGCGTTCTTCAACGGATTTGAACCGGAGGCAGCCCTTGACGCTCCCGTTCTTTACGATCGGCCACTCGAATCGCACCCTCGACGACTTCATGGGGTTGTTGAGCGGCGCGGAGATCGCGTTGCTCGCGGACGTGAGAAAAATGCCGGGGTCGAGAACCCATCCGCAGTTCAACGAGGCGACGCTTGCCGATGCGCTGGCGGCATCCGGCATTGCTTACGAGCACGAGGCTGCACTGGGTGGCCTGCGCGGCAGGACGCGCACGGTCGCCGAGAACGTCAACAGCTTCTGGACGAACAAGAGTTTTCATCGTTACGCCGATTACGCGCTAACCGCGCCATTTCATGCGGGCCTCGATCATCTGATCGAACTGGGGCGGTCGCGGCGCTGCGCGGTCATGTGCTCCGAGGCCGTGTGGTGGCGTTGCCATCGGCGCATCATCGCCGACTATCTGATCGCGCGCGGCGAGTCCGTCTTCCACATCATGGCGCCGGGCCGCGTCGTGCCCGCCACGCTGACCGAAGGCGCGGTGGTCCAGCAGGACGGAACGATCGTCTACCCGCGCTAGCCGGGCGGCAGACTATTTGGTGATGTGCTGGATACTAAGGATGCCAAATAATCAGGCGGCGCTGCGCGCGCCCGAGGCGCAATGGCGATCTGCGCCTCAGGCGATGTGCAGCGTCGTGTCGATGCGCGTGCCGCGCTTGATGAAGCGCGTGACCGGCGTTTTCTCGCAGATCTCGGCAAGCCGCGCGCGTTGCGTCTCGTCGAGCGGGCCCGCCACGGCGACGCCCCGACGGATGTATTGCGTGCCGTCCTGGTCGGCGTGCAGGCTGACTTCCACGTCGATCACCGCGTTCGGCCATGCCTTGCGCTGCATATACATGCGCAGCGTGGCGGCCGTGCAGGCGGCCAGCCCCGAAAGCACGAGCGCGAACGGCGCCGGGCCGCGATCCTCGCCGCCTTCGTGCGGGCCTTCGTCGCCAGTCAGCGCATGGCGGCCGGCCTCGAGGGCGACGACATAGTTGGGCGCCTCGGCGGCAAGACGGGCGGTGGCGGTGGCGAGCGGCATGGTCGACTCCTCGGGGCAGGGGTTTTTGTGGCAGTGCGGCGGCAGCGACGATTGTGCCATCGACTCACGGCATGTGCCGGACGGCCTGCGCGGAAGTCTGCGTCGCCTGCGCGACACGATTTATGCGTTACGGGTGATTTTGCTTCGGATAATTCCTAAAAGTCCCGAAATCGCCGCTGGATTGACAATATTTGTCCATTCCGAGATACGAAGTGCAAGAAAATCGCTTGTACGGGAACAGTGATCGAGCGTTAAAAAAAGGGCGATATCGAGTCGGATACCGTCCCAATACAACAGGAAGACCAAAGCCTAGCCATGATTAATATTTCGCAGAAGAAAATCGCATGTGGTGTCTGGAAACTCGTTGAGAGCGGCATTCTGCAGTACGTGGCCGATCACGGTCGCAAGCCCGCGGCGCTTATTCTGCATCCGGAGCAACAGGCCGAATTGATGCGTGAAATGGGACTGAAAAGCGAACTGCTCGACGGCGTCTCCATTTTGAGCAGCCCGTGTTTCGAAATGCCGATACTCGCGGACAGCTACGGCAATTTTGTCGATCTTTAAGCAAAGCGCTGAACAGCCGATAAGCGGCTTCAAACCACACGATGAAAATCCACAAGAGGCTGGCGGCGCTGCCGCTCACAGCCCTGGTTACGCTCGCGTCGCATGCGCAGCACGCACCGGGCCCGGCTGACGAGGCTGCGGCCGCACGAGCGAACGCCGAGCAGAATCGCCAACTCCAGCAACAGCTCGTGCCGCCGCAGGGTTTGTCGTCGGGCGTGCTGACGCTGTCGCTCGTGCCAGGCGTGGTGCGGCAGGTGCGGTTTGCCAAGCCGTCCACGCGGGGTACCTGGAAGACCGCCTTCGCGGTGACCGGCGGCGACTTGCTGAACCTGCGCGACCTCGAACAGGGCCTCGAGCAGATGAAGCGCGTCGCGAGCCGGAACATCGACATGAAGATCGAGCCTACCGACCTGCCCGGCGAAAGTGACGTGGTCGTGAGCGTGACGCGCACGAAACCATGGACCTTCGTGGCATCGGTCGACAACTCGGGCAACGAGGGCACGGGCAAGCGGCAGGGCAACGTGAGCCTCGGCATCGACAATCCGCTCGGGCTGAACGACATCTTCACCGTGGGCGCGAACCAGGACCTGTACTTCAGCAACAAGTCGCTGGGTTCGCACGGCTTCAACGGTTCATATTCGGTGCCTTGGGGCTACTGGAGCGCGACGCTCTCGGGCAACACGAATACCTACTATCAGAACATCGCGGGTGTGAACCAGACGTTCGTCTCCAGCGGCAATTCGCAGACGGCGGCGCTGAGGCTTGCGCGCGTGCTCGCACGCAGCCAGAACGATGTTTTCGGGGCTTATTTCCAGTTCTCGAAGCGGTTTGGCGAAAGCTTTATCGAAGATACGAGCATTGCTGCGCAAGCGCGCAACAACACGTTCATCGAAGCGGGCTTGACCGACCGGCATTACATCGGCACCTCGCAGTTCGACGGCTCGCTGGCCTGGCGTCATGGCATCGGCGGGCTGGGCGCGCGACCGACGATCCGGTGCAGAGCGATGGCACACCCTTCTTCAACAATCCGACTTACCGCTTTCAGATGGCGGTGCTCGACGCGAATCTCTCCGTGCCGTTTGCAATCGCGAACCAGCGTTTCGCTTACGTGACCACGTTTCACGGCCAGTACACCAACGGCGCGCCGTTCTATATCGACGATCTGACGATCGGCAGCCGCTACACCGTGCGCGGCTTCGACGGCAACACGATGCTTGCCGCGGAGAAGGGCTTCTACTGGCGCAACGAGGTGCAATGGCCGGTGTTCCAGACCGGGCAGACGCTTTATGCCGGGGTCGATTACGGACGGGTGTTCGGGCCCGCCACCGAGTTCCTCGCGGGCACCCGGCTCGCGGGCGCGGTCATCGGCATTCGGGGCGGCCTGCTGGCGAAATGTGCGAGCTTCAGCTACGACTTGTTTATCGGAACGCCGGTCTACAAGCCCAGCGGTTTTCCGACCGCGAGTGTGACGGCCGGGCTGCAGGCCACGGCGCGGTTTTGATCGACGCGGTTTTGATCGATATGGCGCGCGCGGCGGCTTGCCGAAGCAACCCGCCGCGTGGCCATCATGCCGTTATCGCGCGCCTGCCGCTTCCCGCGCGATCTGGCCAAAACGGCCGCTATTGAAGTCCTGCACCGCCTCGCGGATTTCATCGGCCGTGTTCATCACGAACGGGCCATACGCCACCACGGGTTCGTCGATCGGCTCGCCGCCGAGCAGCAGGATCGTTGCGTCGCTGGACGCGTCGATTTGCACGCCGGTATCCGCGCGCTCGAACAGCACCATCTCGCCGTCGCCCACGCGCTCGCTGCCGTTCACCACGATGCGCCCGCGCGACACGATCAGTGCAAGCGAGCGCCCGGCGGGGTAGTCGAGGCGCGTGCCGTGGCCGGCCTTCACGCGCATGTCCCACACGTCCATGGGCGTGAACGTGAGCGCAGGACCCGCGTGGCCCGCGTACTCGCCTGCAATCACGCGCACGCTGCCGGCGTTCCCGGGCAATTCAACAGTCGGAATCGCGCTCGCGAGCAGCGTTTGATAGCGCGGCGGCGTCATCTTGTCCTTCGCGGGCAGGTTGACCCAAAGCTGCACCATTTCCAGCGTGCCGCCCGACTTCGCGAAATCCTCCGAGTGAAACTCCTCGTGAAGAATGCCCGCGCCCGCGGTCATCCACTGCACGTCGCCGGCGCCGATCTTGCCGCCGCCGCCCGACGAGTCGCGATGTTCGAGTTCGCCCTCGTACACGATCGTCACGGTTTCGAAGCCGCGATGCGGGTGCTGGCCGACGCCGCGCCGTTGCGTGGTCGGCTCGAATCGGGCGGGGCCCGCGTAGTCGAGCATCAGGAACGGGCTCAGCTGGCGGCCCACCGTGCGGTCCGAAAACAGCGAGCGCACCGGGAATCCGTCGCCGACCCAATGCTGGCTGGGGTTGCTGTACTTGCCGATAATTTTCTTCATGGTGCGAATCCTTATCTTCCGGCCGCAATGGCCTCGTTGACATGCATGGAAGATAGGACCGGAACCGGGTTACCGGTAGGGGGCGCCGGTAAGCCACTGTGTCTCATGAATGGAACAATCAAACGAACGTTCGAGTTTCGTTTTTCCGACTGTTATATCAGCCTGGTTATGCGGATGTTTAGATCGGCAATTTATATGGCCGGAGATCATAGGAGATCGTGCGCGCGCCTGGAATGCCTTTCGCGGGAAATCAGTATTGCGCGTGAGGGATAACCTTATTGGGGCATTGATCCATAAGCTATTGGCAGTTCATGAGATTCGCGCGCCCCTCATGGGTGGGGGCGGCGCGCCACGCAGTCCGCGGAGAGGAAATGAAGCGAAACCGTAATGCAAAGATCATCGCCACGCTCGGGCCGGCCAGTTCGGACCCGAAGGTTATCCGTTCGCTTTTCGAGGCCGGCGTCGACGTCTTCCGACTGAATTTCAGCCACGGCACGCACGACGACCATAGCCAGCGTCATGCGCAAATCCGCCGGCTCGAACAGGAATACGGCCGTCCGGTCGGCATTCTGCTCGATCTCCAGGGGCCGAAGCTGCGTCTCGGCACGTTCGAGACGGGTTTTGCGGAACTCGCCGTGGGCGCGCGTTTTCGTCTCGACCTCGATACGACGCCGGGCAATCAGGAGCGCGCGCCGCTCCCGCATCCCGAGATCTTCAAGGCTGTGAAGCCGGGCTCGGAGCTGCTGCTCGACGACGGCAAGGTCCGTCTGCGCGTGGAAGCCTCGGGCGACGATTTCGCCGACACCGTCGTGCTGGTGGGCGGGCGCATTTCCGACCGCAAGGGCGTGAACGTGCCGGGCTCGCACCTGCCGATCTCGCCGCTCACGAAGAAGGATCGCGCCGACCTCGCGTTCGGCCTCGAACTCGGCGTCGACTGGGTGGCGCTGTCGTTCGTCCAGTGCGTGGAAGATATCGAAGAAGCGCGCGAGCTGATCGGCGAGCGCGCATGGATCATGGCGAAGCTCGAAAAGCCGCTGGCGATCGATCACCTCGAGGGCATCGTGCAGCGCGCCGACGGCGTGATGGTGGCGCGCGGCGATCTCGGCGTCGAGCTGCCGGCCGAGCAGATTCCGGAACTGCAGCGCCGCATCATTCGCGAATGCCGCCGCGTGGGCCGCGTGGTGGTGGTGGCGACGCAGATGCTCGAATCGATGACGAATTCGCCGGTGCCCACGCGTGCGGAAACCTCGGACGTCGCCGGCGCGATTTACGAAGGCGCCGACGCGGTGATGCTGTCGGCCGAATCGGCGAGCGGCAAGTTCCCGCTCGAAGCGGTCAGCACGATGAACCGCATCATCGAGCGCGTGGAAGGCGATCCCGCTTACCGCGAGCAGATCGACGCTTCGCACACGCGTGCCGAAGCGACCGTTGCCGACTCGATTTGCTGCGCGCTGCGCAAGGCTGTGCAGTTGATCGAACCGGTTGTCACCGTCACCTACACGAGCTCGGGCTTCACGAGCCTGCGGGCGGCGCGCGAGCGCGCGCCGTCGCGCATCGTCGCGCTGACGCCTTCGGAGCAGGTGGCGCGCCGTCTGGCGCTGACCTGGGGCGTGCATGCCGTGCCGCGCGTGGAAGCGTCCAACGTGGACGAGATGATCGGTCTCGCATGCCGTGCGGCCGTGACCGAGGGCTTCGGCCGCGAAGGCGACCTCGTGGCGATTGCGGCCGGCCTGCCGTTCGGCGAGTCGGGCACGACAAACCTGCTCCAGATCGCGAAGATTTCGGGCTGAGAGCGTCGAACCCGTTCGCTTGCGCTAGCTGCGCAGGTTTGCAGCGCCCCTCACAGCAGTGGCAGCGTCAGCCGGATGTGTCCGGCAAACGCAGCGACGAGATGTGAGGGGCGTTTGCGTTCGAACTTCAGCGTAATGCCGACACTGGGCAAGGGCGGCAGACCGGGTTCGCCGTGCAGGATGGCAAGGTCCGCGGGCACGGCCGTCTGCGTCATCACGGCGAAGGCTTGCCCGGAGCGCACCAGTGCGGTCAGACCGGAGAGGCTGCTGCTCGCATAGGCCACGCGGTAAGCGCGGCCGATACGCTGCAGCGCCTCGCACGCGGCCATGTGGTCGAGCGTGTCCGGGTCGGAGAGCGCGAGCGGCAATGGATCGAAGTGCATGGGTTCCAGCCCCGGATAGCCGATCCATACGAGCTGCTCGTGGCGGATGATGTCCTCGTTCGCATGGCCGTTCGCATCTTCCGGCAATGAAATCATCGCGAGATCCACGGCGCGGCTTTCGAGTTGCTCGATAAGGCGCGGCGTAGGTCCGCAAACGACCTCCACGAGAGCCTGCGGATGTTGGCGCGAAAACTGGCGCAGCAGTGCGGGCAGAAACACGGCGGCATAGTCGTCCGGGCAGCCGAAGCGGATCGTCCCCGTCAATCCCTTGCCGCATAAATCGGCCATGGCTTCGTCGTGCAGCCGCAGCATGCGCTGCGCGTGAATCAACAGGCGCTCGCCGGGATTCGTCAGGGCCACGCCACGCCCGGTGCGCTGAAACAGCGGCTGGTCGACTATCTCCTCCAGACGCTTCATCTGCTGGCTCAGCGCGGACTGCGTGCGGCCGACCCGGCTGGCCGCACGGCTCAGCGAGCGCACTTCCGCAACGACGGCAAACGAACGCAGCAGATCGATTTCGAGCGACCGGCTCACGGTATTCGTCACGATATTCGTCCCGGATATTAACGGCCGACGATGGCCGCTGAAATTGGCCGCCGATATTAGCCAGACTGCTGGCTCGCATTAAAACTATTCGTTTCTATAAAACCAGAGGCGCGCCTACACTGCAAGTCATTCCCACCAAGCCCTCGTTTGGCAGCCAACCACCAGGAGAAGCACGGTGTCCCGGAACAACGACGCAACGTTTTGGCGCAATGCCAGGCAGCACCTCATCCGCTACGGCGGCACGTTCGAGCCGATGATCATCGAGCGCGCCAAAGGCAGCTTTGTCTACGATGCGGATGGCCGCGCGATCCTCGATTTCACCTCGGGGCAGATGAGCGCGGTGCTGGGGCACAGCCATCCGGAAATCGTCTCGGTCATCAACGAGTACGCCGGCAAGCTCGACCATCTCTTCAGCGGCATGCTCTCGCGGCCCGTGGTCGATCTCGCCACGCGTCTGGCCGAGGTCACTCCGGAGGGGCTCGACCGCGCGCTGTTGCTCAGCACCGGCGCGGAGTCGAACGAGGCCGCTATCCGCATGGCGAAGCTGGTCACGGGCAAGTACGAGATCGTCGGCTTTGCGCAGTCGTGGCACGGCATGACGGGGGGCGCGGCGTCCGCGACCTACAGCGCGGGCCGCAAGGGTGTCGGGCCCGCGGCGGTCGGCTCGTTCGCGATACCGGCGCCATTCACGTATCGGCCGCGCTTCGAGCGCAACGGCCATTACGATTATCTTGCGGAGCTGGATTACGCATTCGACCTGATCGATCGCCAGTCCAGCGGCAATCTCGCCGCCTTCATCGCCGAGCCGATCCTGAGCTCCGGCGGGATCATCGAACTGCCCGTAGGCTACATGGCGGCGCTCAAGCGTAAATGCGAAGAGCGCGGCATGCTGCTGATTCTGGACGAGGCGCAAACCGGGGTGGGGCGCACCGGCACGATGTTCGCCTGCGAGCGCGACGGCGTGACGCCCGACATTCTCACGCTCTCGAAGACGCTGGGCGCCGGGCTGCCGCTCGCGGCCGTCGTGACCTCCGCGGAGATCGAAGAGCGTGCGCACGAACTGGGTTATCTGTTCTATACGACGCACGTGTCCGATCCGCTGCCAGCCGCCGTGGGCCTGCGCGTACTGGACGTGGTGGAGCGCGAGGGACTGGTTGCGCGCGCGAACGTCATGGGCGATCGGTTAAGGCGTGGCCTGCTCGATCTGATGGAGCGTTTCGAGTGCATCGGCGATGTGCGCGGGCGTGGGCTCCTTCTCGGCATGGAGATCGTCAAGGATCGCCGCACGAAGGAGCCCGCCGATGGCCTGGGCGCGAAGATCACGCGCGAGTGCATGAGCCTCGGACTTAGCATGAACATCGTGCAGTTGCCCGGCATGGGTGGCGTGTTCCGGATTGCGCCGCCGCTGACTGTGAGCGAGGAGGAGATCGACCTGGGTGTTTCGATGCTGGGGCAGGCGATCGAGCGCTCGGTTTGAGCGCTCGATTCATCGCACAGTGGGTTTTTCCCGCTTGTTTTCGCGCTTATTTCCCAGGCACCAGCACGACTCTGAAACGCGCCTTTCCGCTCATCATCTGCTCGTAAGCTTCTGCTGCACGGCTGAGCGGATATTCCTCGATCATGGGCTTCACGCCCGAGAGCGCGCTGAACGCGAGTGTGTCCTGGGAGTCGGCCGCCGTGCCGGACGGCCAGCCCTGCACCGAATTGCGCCCCATGATGAACTGCGTGATGGGCACTTCCACGGGCTCGTCCGACACGCCGACCATGATCAGCTTGCCGTTCACACCGAGCCCGCCGATTGCGGCGCTCATGGCCTTGCCGCTCGTGGCCGTCGCGAGAATCACGCGTGCGCCGCCGAGCGCTTGCAATGCTTCGGCCACGTTCTGCGCTTCGCTGTCGATGTAATGATGGGCGCCGAGTTGCGTCGCGAGCGGCTCCTTGTCCTTGCCGCGCGCGATGGCCACGGTCACGAAGCCCATCTTGCGTGCGTACTGCAAGCCGAGATGGCCCAGCCCGCCAATGCCGAGGATCGCCACGACATCGCCCGCGTGTGCGCCGCTGCGGCGCAATGCATTGAAGGTGGTGATGCCCGCGCACAGGAGCGGGGCGGCGTCGACGTCGCAGAGATCGTCGGGCATGCGGGCGAGGGCTTCCTGCGGCGCCACCATGTACTGCGCGTAGCCGCCGTCGTAGCTGATGCCAGGCACGAGCGCGCTTTTGCAGAGTACGAAGTCGCCGCGCCGGCAGCTTTCGCAGTGGCCGCAATGCCCGCCGTGCCAGCCCACCCCCACACGTTGCCCGACCTGCCAGTCTTCTATGCCAGTCCCGAGCTTTTCGACGATACCGGCGATTTCGTGTCCCGGCACGCGCGGATACTGAAGCCCGGGCCACAGTCCTTCCTTCGTGAGCGAGTCGCTATGGCAGATCCCGCAGGCCTGCACCTTGATCAGCACGTGTCGTTCGGGCGGCTCGGGTATGTCCCGCTCGACCAGTTCCAGCGGGCCGCCTGCTTTCGTTACCTGCACTGCCTGCATCTTGCGCATCGTGTGCTCCTTCGCGTGTTCCTGATGGGATTCGCCCCCGGGCAGTGATCTGACGGGTGGAGTGCAGCGCCATTGGGGCGTGCTTCTACTGGGTCATTGTAGGACGCGATATGGGTGCGGCGGGCTGAGGGAACCGATCACGAGCGCGGAGGAAGGTGCAGCCACGTGATTGCCACGACGAGCAGGAACCTCAAATAGCCCATCAGGCATCCGGCTTGCTCAAATGGGGCGATATGCCTTTATGGGTGATGCCAATCCCGGGGCCACCGCTCAGGCCGGCCTCGATATCAACCAGAAAAATACGATGTACGAAACGTCATTCGTCGACTTCGTTGGCTCGCGGATTCAGGCGGTTGCAACTCACTCGCTCGTCGACGTGCGCCCGGGGCCGAGCGGGAAGCGCTGCCTATGAGCCGCCGCATCGAGGACTACGCGCTGCTCGCGGACGGCCGTGGCGCCGCGCTAACGAGCCGTGACGGCACGATCGAGTGGCTCTGCTGGCCGCGCTTCGACAGCGAGCCGTGCTTCGCAGCCATGCTCGGTACAGCCGGGAACGGCCACTGGCGCATGGCGCCCGCCGAGCCGGCACACAGCGTCAGCCGCCGCTACGAAGAGGACACGCTCGTGCTGCAAACCGATTTCGAGGGGCGCAGCGGCTGCGTGCGGCTGACCGATTTCATGGCGGCCGACACCCGCGAGCCGTGCATCGTGCGTATGGCCGAAGGACTGCACGGCAGCGTCGCCATGCGGTCGGTTCTGCATCCGCGTGCCGATGCGGATGCACCGCCGCCCGTGATCGTCCCTGAGCAAGGCGCCGTGACAGTGCGCACGGCGAGCGGTGCGATGACGCTGTGCGCAGACTTGCCGCTCGCCGTGCACGGTCACGCGCTCGAGGCCTCGTTCACGCTGCGCGAAGGCAAGCGTGCTGTGTTCACGCTGTGCCATGGCGACCAGCCGGGCGTCGATACGGTTGCGGCTGCGCTTGCGCTGCAAGACACGCGCCGCCATTGGCGCCGCTGGATCGACGGCTTCGACGACAGCCGCACGCATTGGCCACAGGCCGTGCGTCGCTCGCTGCTCACCTTGAAGGCGCTGATCTACCGCCCGAGCGGCGCGATGGTGGCCGCGCCCACGACCTCGCTGCCCGAGGCGCCGGGCGGCAGCCTGAACTGGGACTACCGCTACTGCTGGCTGCGCGACGCGAGTTTCGCAATGGAGGCGCTCATAGAAGCGGGCTTTCACGGCGAGGCGATGGCGTGGCGCGACTGGCTGCTGGACACGCTCGGCGAAACTTTGGACACCTTCCACATCATGTATTGCGTCGATGGCGGGCACGTGCCGCGCGAGCGCAGTGTATCCGCACTCACGGGATGGCGCGGCGCGCAGCCGGTGCGTATCGGCAATGCGGCGGCGAGGCAGTATCAGCCCGACGTATTCGGCGAGGCGCTCGATTGCCTCTATCTCGCGCGCAAGGCTGGCCTCCCGCCAGCGGAGGGCGAGGCGGCGCTCGAAGCGCGCATCGTTCGCTGGCTGCTCGATCATCGCGACCGGCCGGGCTCGGGCATCTGGGAATCGCGTAGCACGCCTTGCCACTTCACCAGCTCGCGCGTGATGGCCTGGGTGGCGCTCGACCGCTTCATCTCGCACTGGCGCGATGCTGGACCCGGCCGGGGCGACGCCCTCATGCAACAGGCGGTCGCACTGCGCCGCGCGCTGCACGACGAAGTCTGCACGCGCGGCTGGCATGCCGGGCGCGGCGTGTTCGTGCGCGGCTATGCCGACCCGGAGCTCGACGCGAGCGTGCTGCTCATGCCGCTGGTGGGTTTCATGCGCGCCGACGACGTGCTCATGTCGACGACGCTCGATGCCATTCGCGCCGAGCTCGGCGACGGCGGCCTGATCCGCCGCTGGAAACGCGGCGGTGAAGCGCCGGACGAAGGCGCGTTTCTAGCGTGCTCGTGCTGGATGGCCGACTGCCTGTACCTGCGAGGCGACGAAGACGCCGCGTGCCGCCAGTTCGAGCGCGTGCTCGCCGTGGCAAACGATCTGGGCCTGCTTGCCGAAGAATACGATGTGCATGAGCGGCGCCTCGCGGGCAACTTTCCTCAGGCGCTCACGCATATGGCCGTGGTGAAGACCGCCTTGCTGCTGAGCGGCACGGCGAAGCGCCACCGCAGCGCGGCGGCGCATTAACACGCGCGTGTTGCGGTGTCCATGCGCGCCACCCCGCGCCGGGCGACCACCGGCTTTGCGCGCCGCGCTTACTCGATGCTCGGGAAGTAGTCGTCCTGGTCGGCGTGGAATATTGCATCGTCCAGCACCACATCGAATGCGCAGGCGCCGCCAGGCTGGGAGGGATCCTGGCGTTCCTCGAATTGCGTGCGCACACACTGGCGGATGCGTTGCTGAATGGTGCGCCGTTGCGCGGTCTCCAGACCCGCGTAACGTTCGAGCTGTGCGCGTGTCGCGTGGAGCGTGGCCGCACAACGCGCATCGAGTGTGGAATCGCGTTTCGACTCCACGACCCAGCTCAAACGCAATACGACGGTGTCTTCATCTTTGAGGCAGCTCACGGTCGACGCCTTGGGTGATTCGAAGAGATTCGCCAGTGACATCTGGATCTCTTCAAGACGCTGGTCGAAATCGAAAGTTTTCATGGTTGCTCCATTGGTCTTCCAAGACGACAGCATCGCGCGTTCCCTGGTCGGGCGGGCATGCCATGTGCTTGCGATGCATTTTTACGCGAGATACAGCGACCCGAGACCTGCCTGCGCGATGCACACGACCGAAACGCAATCCATCGTCGAAACCAACCTTCCCGCCCGCCTCGACCGCCTGCCGTGGGGGCGTTTTCATGTGCTGATCGTGGTGGCGCTGGGCGTCACGTGGCTGCTGGACGGGCTCGAAGTGACGCTCGCGGGCGCCGTGGCGAGCGCGCTGAAGACGAGCCCGGTGCTCCATTTCGATAACACTCAGGTCGGGATTGCCGGCAGCGCCTATATTGCCGGCGCGGTGTGCGGCGCGTTGGGCTTCGGCTGGCTCACGGACCGGCTGGGGCGGCGCAAGCTCTTTTTCATCACGCTCACGGTCTATCTGGCCGCCACCGCCGCCACGGCATTCTCGTGGAGCTTCGCAAGCTTTGTAGTGTTTCGCGCGCTCACGGGCGCGGGCATCGGCGGCGAATACGCGGCGATCAATTCGACCATTCAGGAATTCACGCCCGCGCGCGTGCGCGGCTGGACCGACCTCGGCATCAACGGCACATTCTGGGTGGGCGCGGGCATTGGCGCGGCGGGCTCGCTGATCGTGCTGGAACCGCATCTGCTGCCGCCCGACTGGGGCTGGCGCGTGTGTTTCTTCATCGGCGCGGTGCTCGCGCTCGTGATCCTGCCGATGCGCGCATGGATACCCGAAAGCCCGCGCTGGCTGCTCACGCACGGCGAGCACGACGAAGCGCGCGCCATCGTCGAGACCATCGAGGCACGCTTCCGGAAGACCGGGCATGTGCTTGGCGATCCTCCGGGAAAGCCGCTGCGGCTGCGCGCGCAAAGCCATACGCCGCTCTCAACCGTGCTGCACGCGATCTTCGTGCAGCACCGCCGCCGCGCGGCGGTCGGACTTTCGCTGATGACCGCCCAGGCATTTTTCTACAATGCGATCTTCTTTACCTACGCGCTGGTGCTCACGGACTTCTACCACGTGCCGGGCGGCGACGTGGGCCTTTACCTGCTGCCGTTCGCGCTCGGCAATTTTCTTGGGCCGCTCCTGCTGGGGCGGCTGTTCGACGTGATCGGACGCCGCAAGATGATCGCCACGACGTACGCGCTCTCGGGCCTGTTGCTGACGGGAAGCGGCTATCTGTTCGCGCAAGGGATGCTGAACGTCATGACGCAAACCCTCGCGTGGATGGTGATTTTCTTCTTCGCATCGGCGGCGGCAAGTTCCGCCTATCTGACCGTGAGCGAATCCTTCCCGCTCGAAATCCGCGCGCTGGCGATTGCGGTGTTCTACGCGTTCGGCACCGCGCTGGGCGGAATTGTCGGGCCGGCTTTCTTCGGACATCTGATCGATACCCATCAGCGCGGCGCGGTGTTCACGGGCTACCTCGTGGGGTCCGCGCTGATGGTGGGCGCGGCGCTGGTTGCCGCGGTGTGGGGCGCGGACGCCGAGCGCAAGTCGCTGGAGCACGTGGCCGCGCCGCTTTCTGCGGTGCCGGACGAGCCGTGAGTGGGTGGCAGCCATTCAACCATTCACGGCCCGCTGGCGCGCGGGGGGCTGACTCAGGATCCCCACACCTGCATTTCGTCGAGCGAATAGCCCCACTGTGTTGCGCGCTTAGTGCCGTACATCCGCACATAGCGGCCCTGGCCGTTGAGATTCGACAGCTTGACGTGGCCGTAGGCGACGCCGTTGGTCGTCGAGTAGAGCGTGGTCCAGTTGACGTTGTCGCTCGAGGTCTGGATCTGATACACGCTGGCGCCCGCATCCCAATACAGGTCGACGCCGCTGATGCTCTTCACCGCGCCCAGATCCACGGAGATCCATTGGGGATCGACGCCCGCGCCTTCGGGCGAGTCCCAGCGCGTGCTGGTCGTGTTGCCGTCGAAGGCCTTGTCGGGCGTGAGCGACGTGTTGTAGCTGGCCGACGCGCTGGCGGAATGCCCCTGCGAAAGCAGCGCGGTCTGGCTCGCGGCCGGGCCGCCGTAATAGTTCGACCCTAGCTTGGCCTTGGTGGAGTCGGCGTTCACGCCGAACTGCGTGAGGCTCCAGCGCTGGCCCGTGGTCACGTCGGCCATGTAGAGTTGATAGCCGCCCGCCGTCGTCGACGAGAAGAACAGGTAGTTCGTGCCGTTCACCGGGGCCGGGTCGGAGTTGTTGCTGATGCAGTCGTTGAGCGACAGCTGGTTCGGCGTCGAAGCCGGGTCCGACGTTTTCTCGTAGATCTGGTCGAGGCCGCCGGTGTCCTTCCAGCGCGCGTAGAACACGTTGCCGTCCGCGCGCACGATCGGATAGTAGGTTTGCAGCGAAGGCGGATGATCGAATACGGCCGTGACGCCGGTGGCGATCGTGCGCTTCATGAGCCCCATGTTCGCGCCGGTGCCGGTCGCGTAGTAGACGGCGCTTGCATCAGGCGCGAGATAGGGCATCGAATACTCGGCGCCCGAGGGGGCGTTGGTCAGGCTCACGATCGACGTGAAGGCCGGACCCGCGCTCGTGTACGAAAGCGTGGCCTGCTTGACGTCGCCGTTCTGCTTGAACACGAGGGTCTTGCCGTCCTTGCTGAATTTCGGATCTTCATTGCGCGTGGCGCCCGTGCTGTTCGTCATGTTCACCGGCGGGTTGCTGGTGCCGAGCTGATACATGAACACATTCCACGCGTTGTTGGTCACGCCCATGAAGGCGATCCACTTGCCGTCGGGGCTGAACACGGCGTTCATCGGGTCCTTGATGCCCCACGAGGCATTGCTGAGCTGCGTGAGCGAGCGTGCCGAAAAATCGTAGAGAAAGATCTGGCTCGTGCCGTCGCCATATGTCACGTAGCTGTGATACACGAGCTTGCCCGTGAGCGTGGCGGGAAACGAACCGTCGGGCTGGGCGGCGGGGTTGGTGACGCAAGCTGCACCGGCGGCGCCGGCAAACACATTGAGGGCGACGCCGGTCATCAGGCCGGCAACGAGGTTCTTCACTTTCACAATCAGTTATCCTTATCAAACGGAACTGGGTAATGCGCAGGGCCTTGCTGCGAGTTTGAAAAAACTCGCGAGGGTTTGCAGGCTGTCTGCTGACTGGAGGCGCTTGCGGGACTCGCTAGGCAAGCGCCTCGGTTGGACCAATCTCCTGGTCCTTCGGGCTGAACCGGTAGCCGCCGCCCGAACGCTTGGCGTCGTACATGGCCTGGTCGGCTCGTACGACGAGATCGGCAAGCGTTTCGCTCGCCGCTTCACGGATTGCAATGCCGATGCTCAGGCCCACAAAGCCGAACTCGCGCGCAAGCGGGGCTACCGCCGCAATCAGCCTGGCGCAAAGCTGATCGACATCCGTGCGGTTGGCGAGACCCGGCGCGATCAGTACGAATTCGTCGCCGCCCACGCGCGCGAGCAGGTCGCCGGAGCGCTTCACTTGCCGCAGCCGCTCCGAAACACGGCGCAGCAGCGCGTCGCCGCTTGCATGTCCCTGGGTGTCGTTGATGAGCTTGAAGCCATCGAGATCCATGAACAGTGCGGTGATAGGGGCGTGCGCCCTTGCCGCGTGGCCTTCGAGCGCGCGAAGCTGAAGATCCAGATCGCGGCGGTTCGGCAAGCCGGTGAGCGCGTCGCGCAACGCGGCGCGCGTCATGCGTTCCGCGCCGCGCACGACACCGGTGAACGCCTTTCTTTGCATGACGGTGGTGTACGCCAGCAGCGCGAGGACGCCCAGCAGCAAACCGGCGAATGCGTAGCCCGCGCGCTCGACGCGGAAGGTTTCGTCGCGCAGCGCCGCCGCGCCTTTGGCGTCGCAATCGGCGGCGATCGCGCTGACGCTTTCGCGCAGCCGGTCCATCGCCGCCTTGCCGGCATTGGTCTTGACCACGGTGAGTGCGCGCTTATGCTGGCCGCTGCGCTCGAGCTGCACGGTCAAGGCCAGTTCAGCGAGCTTTTCGTCCATGTCGTCGCGCACGTTCCGTAGCGCGGCGACCTGCTCGGGGCCACGAATCAAACCGGAGAGCCGGGCGAGCGCGTCGAGCGCCGCCGCCTTGCCGCGCACATAGGGCGCCAGATATTGTTCGTCGGCGGTCAGAAGAAATCCGCGCTGCCCGCTCTCCGCGTCTTTCATGCCGCTGAGCAAGGCGTTGCTGGTACTCACGAGCAGGGCCGCGCGGTTTTGCGCGCGGGCATCGGCGACAACCGCGCTAGCCTGCCAGGCAGAAGCCACGGCGCTGGCAAGGAGGGCGGCGACGATGCTTCCATAGACCAGCAGCGAGCGGCGCCGCTCCGCAACAATGGCTCTTCGCACCTCGATCACCGTCCGCTCCCCATGTCGCTGGCGGAAATACTCCGCTTCAGCATTGCGAACCCAGTCTATCTTTCTGTATGAACATCAATTGGGGGATTAGAGGTAATTCGTGCCGGCAGCTCACTCATTTAACCGCGGGCGGTAGCTCTTGCCGATCGTTTCGCTGATCTGCGTTGGCATATGAAAATGCGGGTCGGAAACGCAAATTTCTACCTGCCACCGCGGCCGGAATTATAACGTCTGCGGAAAGTCTTTCCGGCTAACGACGGGAGAAATCAAGCGCAATAAAGTTGATGTATCAACGAATTGCGTAGTCATGCAGAATGAATTTATGAAAGCGCACGCAACTGTTTGCGCAGCCGGTCGACCTCTGCAGAGGAGAACGGTTGCTCGATCTCGGCATGCGTGCGCTGCCACACAGGGAATGCTTCGGCGAGCAGGCGTTCGCCTTCGGGTGTCAGGCTGAGCAGCCGGCTGCGTTTGTCGTCCGGGTCTTGTTCGATGCTGACGAGGCCGCGGCGCTCCAGGGGTTTTAGCGCAGCCGTGAGCGTGGTGCGGTCCATGGCCAGCAGCGCGGACACATCCTTGATGGCTGGCGGATGCGGCCGGTTGAGCGACATCAGCAGCGAGAACTGACCATTCGTGAGATCGAGCGGGCGCAACGCTTCGTCAAAAATGCGCGCGAGGTTGCGCGCCGCGCGCTGCATGTGCAGACACAGGCAGCAATCGCGCACCATGAGCGTGGTTTCGAAAGGGATTTTCTTTGCGCGTGACATGTTGCAATTATGTTGATATCAACCTATATTGTCAAGGCCAGATGAGCAACATCCCGTTGCTCGCAATAGCAGACGGAGGACGCATGAGCGACCAGAAATTGTTTCTCGCCGTTTTTCTCGGCAGTCACGACAACCCGCGCGCGCAGGCGTGGTGGGCGCTTCCCGAAGACGAGCGGCACGCCCGCGAGCGCGAGGGCATCGCGGCATGGAAGGGGTGGGTGGAGCAGCACAAGGCGGACATCGTCGAGCTCGGCGGACCGCTCGGCAAGACCAAACGCATTGGCCCGGACGGCATCAAGGACACCACCAATGCGCTAACAGGCTTCACGGTCGTGCGCAGCGCTTCCATCGACGAGGCCATGAAGCTGTTCGAAGGCCATCCGCATTTCACGATCTTTCCCGGGGATGCGGTCGAGGTGATGCCGGTGCTGCCGATTCCTCCGGGCTGAACCGCGCAGGCGCTTTTCGACGGATTACTTTGGAGAATCGTGATGAAGCTTTACGGATTTGGTGGAACCCGTTCGCAGCGTGCGCTATGGGGTCTCAAGGAAGTCGACGCAGATTTCGAGTTCATATCGGTCAATTTGCTCGAAGGCGAGCATAAGCGGCCGGAATTCCTGCGCGTCAATCCGGCCGGCAAGGTCCCGGTGCTGATCGACGGCGACCGGGTCATTCCCGAATCGGCGGCGATCGTGCTGTACCTCGCGGACAAATATCCGGAGAAAGGCTTGATGCCGGCCGATCTGGACGCGCGGGCGCAGGCTTATCGCTGGATCCTGTTTGCGGTGACGGAACTCGAGCAGCCCCTGTGGCGCATCACGAAGCATTCGATGCTTTATCCGGCGGACAAGCGCCTGCCCGCCGATATCGAGTTGGCACGCGACGAATTCGCAGCCATGGCGGCGGTGCTCGAAAAGCATCTGGAAACACGCGCATTCATCGTGGGGGACCGGCTCACGGCGGCCGATTGCGTGACCGTCTACCTGATGGACTGGGCCAACGAATTCCAGATGCTCGGTGGTTTTCCGCGTTTGCAGGCCTATCTGGAGCGGCTCTATGCACGCTCCGAAGCGCCGCCGCGCATTGCCGACGCCCGCAAGGCGGCATGAGCCCGATCGATTGAGCCGGACTGGCGGCTCGATCGATCACTCGATTGGCTATTCAGTCGCAGCGCAATCACAGTTCAATCGCCCGCGATCAGCTTGCGCCGCGCCGCCTTCACGCGGGCGAGATGCGCCTCGTCCCAGTCGTAAAAGCCCGCGCCGCTGCGCGCGCCAACGCGTCCGGCGGCCACCTGCTCGCGCAGCAGATCGATCACGTCTTCGTCCTTTGCGAGCGTGGGCATGAGATGCGAAGCGATATCGACGAAGGTATCGAGGCCGCCCATGTCCGCGCTTTCGAGCGGCCCGACGATGCCCCAGCGGCGGCCAAGGGACGCCTTCATTACGCGATCGACCACGTCGGGGCTCGCTGCGCCCGAGCGCACGATGTTGAGCGCCTCGCGCAGCACGGCGAATTGCAGCCGGTTGCCGACGAAGCCGGGAATCGACTTGGCGAGCACGACGGGCTCCATGCCGATCGCGCGCATGAGCGTCTCGGTGCGCGCCGTGACCTCGGGCGCGGTCGCGCGGCCCGGCACCACCTCGACGAGCGGAATCATATGAGGCGGGTTCCAGAAATGGGCGATCACGAAGCGCTCGGGCGCGGGCAGGGGGCCGGCTAGCAAATCGGGTTCGAAGCCGCTCGTATTGCTCGCCAGAATCGCATCGGCGGCTAGCACGGCGCCGAGCCGCGCATAGAGCCGGTGCTTGAGGTCGAGCACTTCGGGCACCGCTTCGAAAACGAACTGTGCCTGCGCCATGGCGTCGAGCTGCCCCGTGGTTTCGATGCGCGCGAGCGCGGCTGCACGCTCGGCGGCATCGATGCGCCCGGCGTCGATGAGTTCGTCGAGCACGGCCTCGGCCTTCGCCGCCACGCTCGCGAGCCGGGCGGGATCGACGTCATGCACGATCGTGCGCAGGCCATGCAGCGCACATTGCGTCGCAATGCCGACACCCATCAGCCCCGTGCCGACCACGCCCGCCACCGTCGCCGTTCTTCCCATGCCCACTGGCCTCCTTGCCGGGTCCTTGTCGAACGGCAAGCATAGCGCGTTGCGTTTCGCCTCCGGATGCAGATGGGCAATCGTTGGCGTGCGAGGCAAGCGGCACATCTGCAAACGTCTGAATTTTGACGCGGATGCATGATGGCAACTTTGGCCGAACAATGGCAATGTGTCGGCTAAGATTGGATTCATCTTGTCACCGTGCCACGACATTCGCGCCCGCCGCGCCGAGGAGATGAACATGGCTGACCACGACTTTGCCGAGTTTTCCTGGGATGAACAGGCGGACGTCAAGGCGATTCTTCTAAGCCGGGGGTTCGAACTCGGTGAATTCAGGATCACGGATAAAGAAAGCGATTCTGCTGGCGCCGGGAAGGCGGTAATCCGGCAGGTTTCGGTGACACGTATAGTCAACGGCAAGACGGAGATCTACGACACCGACCATTTCGCTCCGTGGATCACCGATTTCGATGAGGCGCTTCAGGCCGGGAAGTTCGACGATTGAGATTGCCGCCATGTGCGATCGGCAAATCGGCGAGGGTTATTTTTTGGCGGTTTTTTCGCGTTTCCTCGTATTCCGGCGCAATATAAAGCATGTGGCAACCGTTGAAGACGACGGAGGCGGACATGGCCATCTCCACGCGGCTAGAGTTGCTCTGCCGATTGTTTATCGGACTTTTTGTGGGTTTCTTTTGTGTAACGACAGCCCTTTTTGTCCGATATAAATCGATGCATCCGCTCCCGCAGGTCGCCGCGGTGCAGTCGAGCGGTGCCTCGCCTGCCTTGCCGCGCGGCACCGCGATCATGTCGTTCTCCGCGGCCACCCCATCCAGTCGTTCAGCGCCGCCGCTGAATTCCGCGCAAATGACGCTCATTGCGTCGTCCAGTTCCACTGTCGTGACGTTCATTGCGGCGCTGGTGGTCAACTTGATGAGCTGGCGCAGCAGGCAACGCAGGCAATCAGGCAAAGACGGCGCGCGTCCACCGGATGCTCATCACGGAGATGCGCGCAAGCGGGTCCGGGATGGCAGGAACGGGTAGTGCTTATTCGATCTTTTTCCACGGAGGTCACATGAACGCTAGCAACAACGCCGACGTGCGCGCATTCGTGCACACCGCCGAGCGCACTGGCGGCTGGGTATGGGTTATCTCGCTGGTCGACTTCGCCGCGCGAGACGTGCGCCGCGTACTGGTATCCGACGAAACCTATGTCAATCAACGCGCGGCGAAAGACGCGGGTGATGCGCGTCTCACCGCGCTGGCACAAGACCAGTAGTTGCGCGGGCAGCTATCGCGTTTCGCATGTTTCGCGGGTTTCGCGCATTCCGTGACATTCCGGAATCCGGCCTCTGCATGATTTGCGCGGCCGCGCGAAGACTCGGCCGCGCGCTCATGGGAATATCGGCGTGGTCGGTTCGGCGCCTTCCGGATCGGCTCTGGGGACATGCTTTGCGACCGTCTGCGCAATTTCCTCCTCGCGCGCGGCGGGCACATCGGCCATGATCAGGAATTGCCCGTTGCGGATCGCTTCGCGAAAGCGCTGGAGCCGGGCGTTCGGTTCGTCCACGCCGATCATGGCGGCGGTCCACGCGCCGAAGCTCGCGCCCGCCAACGTCAACGTCACGACCGCTCCGCCGCCGATGACCAGTCCGGCAGGCGGAAAAACCAGCGCCGCGAGACCCACAATGGCGCCGGCCGCGCCGCCTAGCGCCACGCCGCGTTCGAGCGCGTGCACGACGTCGCTGCTTTGCAGCAACGAGGCGCCCGGCAATTGATCGAGCTGGACGGTGTGATTCGCGAGAACGTGCAGATGCCGCCACGTAATCCGCGCCAGCAGCAAGTCGTCCACGACGGCTTTCGCCGTGGGTATGTCAGGTGCCAGAAAGTAAAGACGTCTCATGTTGGCTCCCCTTTGATCAAGCGGTGTTCGCCGCAGGGTAAGCATTGATGGTACGCCTGCTGCAGCGAAGTGGCGTGCCGCTTTTTTCAGCGATCGTGTGGATGAAATGGCAAGTCGGCGCGCAATTGCGTCGTGGCCGTGTACGATAGAAGCCGTAATGCCGTGCAGTTCCAATCAGCGCAGGTGCCCTCATGATTTCAACCTCTCGCGAATCTCACGACGCCGATGCCGAGGCATTGGCCACGCTGGCCGAATATCTCGAGCTTCTGCTCGACAAGGGCAAGAGCCTGATTCTGGTTCGAAGCCAGGCGGAAAGCAGCGACGTGTTCCTCGGCGACGCGGGCGAGCCCGAAGAGGACTGGACACGGTACGGGAAAATCCGCAATGCCGTGGCGAGCGCGGTGCTGGGCGTGACAAGTTCGGGGTTCAATGAACTCACCATTGGCGGGCAGACTTATCGCTTCGTGCGGGCATTCACCGAAGTTTCCCATCGGGGCGCGGTGGTTTTCAGCGCTGCGTAAAATCTTCGTCACAGCACACCCGCGCGATAAGACCTACGATATTTGAAAACACCAAGGAGGCCGTCATGACCACGGCTGCCAGTTTTCAAATCGGCTACACGCAGTACCTCGGGCACGACGGCGAGCCCGTTCATCCACTGCCGCCTTTCGCAAGCGACCCTGCCGCGCTGTTGCCGCTCTATCGCGCCATGGTGCTCACCAGGGCGTTCGACACCAAGGCCGTGGCCCTGCAACGTACGGGCCAGCTCGGCACCTTTGCTTCGTCGTTGGGCCAGGAGGCGATCGGCGTGGGCGTGGCCAGCGCGATGCGGCCCGAAGACGTGCTGTTTCCCTCCTATCGCGATCACGCTGCGCAATTGCTGCGCGGCGTCACCATGACCGAAAGCCTGCTTTATTGGGGCGGCGACGAGCGGGGCAGTGACTTTGCCGGGCCGCGCTTCGACTTTCCCAATTGCGTGCCGATCGGCACCCAGGTTTGTCATGCGGCGGGCGCGGCTTATGCTTTCTTGCTTCGGCAAGAGCCGCGTGTGGCCGTCACGATTTTTGGCGACGGCGCCACTTCCAAAGGCGATTTTTACGAGGCGATGAATTTCGCGGGCGCGTGGCGCGCGCCGCTCGTGCTCGTCATCAATAACAACCAGTGGGCGATTTCGCTGCCGCGCAGCCAGCAGAGCGCCGCGCAAACGCTCGCGCAAAAAGCCATCGCCGCCGGCATCGACGGCGTGCAGGTCGATGGCAACGATGTGATTGCCGTGCGCCAGGTGGTGGGGGCGGCGCTAGCGAAGGCGCGGCGCGGCGAGGGCCCGACGTTGATCGAGGCGCTAAGCTATCGCCTCGGCGATCACACGACCGCAGACGACGCCACGCGCTACCGCGACGCCGAGGTGCTCAGCCAGCAATGGGAACACGAGCCGCTGCGCCGCCTGCGCGCTTACCTCATGCGCATGAACGTGCTGGACAAGGCGCAAGACGAGCAGTTCGGCAAAACTTGTCACGAGCAGGTCGAGCAGGCGGTTGCGGCGTATCTCGCGGTTGCGCCGCCCGAGGTGGCGTCGATGTTCGACCATCTCTACGAGGTGCTGCCGCGCGCCATGCATGAGCAACTGGCGATGGCGCAGCGGTTTGCACCGGCGGGTCCGGCCACGGAGAACGATCATGGCTGATCTGAACATGGTCGAGGCGATCAATCTGGCGCTCGCGTGGGCGCTCGGGCATGACCCGGACGTGGTGCTGCTCGGCGAGGACATCGGCGTGAACGGGGGCGTGTTTCGCGCCACGGCGGGCTTGCAGTCACGCTTTGGCGCGCAGCGCGTGATCGATACGCCGCTTGCGGAAACGGCGATCGGCGGCGCGGTGGTCGGCATGGCTGCAATGGGCTTGAAGCCCGTCGCGGAGATTCAGTTCAGCGGCTTCATCTACCCCGCGATCGATCATCTGCTCAATCATGCGTCGCGTTTGCGGCACCGGACGCGCGGCAGGCTGGCGTGTCCGCTCGTGGTGCGCTCGCCGAGCGGCGCAGGCATCCATGCGCCGGAACATCACTCCGAAAGCCCCGAAGCGTTGTTCGCGCACATACCGGGCTTGCGCGTGGTGACCCCTTCGTCGCCCGCGCGCGCTTACGGCCTGCTGCTCGCGGCGATTCGCGATCCGGACCCGGTGATCTTCTTCGAGCCCACGCGCCTTTATCGTCTCTTCAGGCAGTCGGTGGAGGACAACGGCGAGGCGCTGCCGCTCGACTGCTGCTACGTGCTGCGCGACGGCGCGGACATTACGCTGGTTGGTTGGGGCGGTGCGCTGCAGGAAGCGCTGGCGGCGGCCGAGCTGCTGGCGCTCGAAGGCGTGAGTGCGGAGGTGATCGACGTGGCCACGCTCAAGCCGCTCGACATGGACACCATTCTTGCTTCGGTATCCAAAACAGGCCGCTGCGTAATCGTGCACGAAGGTTCGCGCACGGGCGGCGTGGGTGCCGAAATTGCCGCCGGCATTGGGGAGCGCGGTCTTTATTCGCTGCTGGCGCCGGTGCAGCGCGTCACGGGATACGATGTGGTGGTTCCGCTCTATCGGCTCGAAAGCCACTATATGCCCGGCACGGCGCGCATCGTCGCGGCGGCGCGGCAAGCGCTGGAGGCGCAGTGAAGCCATGAAAATCTTCAAGCTGCCCGATCTGGGCGAAGGCCTCCAGGAAGCGGAAATCGTCGAATGGCACGTCAAGAGCGGCGACGAGATTCTCGCGGATCAGCCGCTCGTCTCGGTCGAGACGGCCAAGGCGATTGTCGAGATTCCGTCGCCGCAAGCGGGGCGCGTCGCAAAGCTGTTCGGCAAGCCGGGCGACATCGTGCACCTGGGCGCGCCGCTATGTGCGTTCGAAGGCGATGGCGCGGGCGCCGAGGATGCCGATGCGGGCACCGTGGTCGGCCACATGGAGGTGGGCCGGCAAACGGTGCAGGAGGCGCCCGCCGCGCTCGGCAGTGGCGCGGGAGCGGGGCATGGGACGATCAAGGCGATGCCCGCGGTGCGCGCGCTGGCACGCAAGCTCGATGTCGATCTGGCGATGGTGACGCCGTCCGGCCCCGAAGGCGTCGTCACGGCGGCCGATGTGCAACGCGCGGCGCGGCTGCTCGCCGAACTCGGTCCGCCCGAAGTGCTGCGCGGCGTGCGGCGGGCGATGGCGCAGAACATGGCGCGCGCGCAGAACGAGGTGGCGGCCGCCACCGTCATCGACGATGCCGACATCCATGCATGGCCGCCGCACACCGATGTCACGATCCGTCTGGTTCGTGCGCTGGTGGCCGGGTGCCGTGCGGAGCCGGGATTGAACGCCTGGTTCGACGCGAAGATGGAGCGGCGCCATGTGCTCGCGAAAATCGATCTCGGCATTGCCGTCGATTTGCCCGAGGGCCTGTTCGTGCCGGTGCTGCGCGACGTCGCGCAGCGCGACGCGGCGAACTTGCGCGCCGGACTCGACCGCATGCGCGCCGATATCCGGGCGCGCAAGATTCCGCCCGAGGAAATGCGCGGCAATACGATCACGTTATCGAACTTCGGCATGATTGCCGGCAAATATGCGGCGCCCGTGGTGGTGCCGCCCACGGTGGCGATCCTCGGCGCGGGACGCATGCACGATCAGGTCGTGGCGCACGAGGGCGCGCCCGCCGTACACCGGATCTTGCCGCTGAGCTTGACGTTCGATCATCGGGTGGTCACCGGCGGAGAGGCGGCGCGCTTTCTGGCCGCCGTCATCAAGGATCTGGAAATGGCGCAATGAGTGGCGCGATGCCCAGCGCGAAGGGCCGCACTTCGGCGCAATCCCGTTAGAATTGCGCACGACCGGCGCCGCGTTGCGCGCCGGCGCTTTCCGAATTCCTTGCCATGGCCGGTTCATTCCACGCGTGACGACCTCCACCCTCGAACAACTGCGCGCGGGCCAGCTCGCCGGCGCACGACAGATCAAGCTCGCCTGCGGGCTGACCGAATTTCCGCGCGAAATTTTCGAGCTTGCCGATACGCTCGAATTGCTCGACCTTTCCGGCAATGCACTGAGCGCGCTGCCCGACGATTTGCCGAGGCTGCGCAAGCTGCGCATTCTGTTTGCCTCGAACAATCCGTTCACGGCGTTGCCGGACATGCTGGGCGACTGCGCCTCGCTGAGCATGGTCGGCTTCAAGTCGAACCAGATCCGGCACGTGCCGGCGAGTGCGCTGCCGCCGCAATTGCGCTGGTTGATTTTGACCGACAACGCCATCGAGACACTGCCGCAGGAATTGGGCGAGCGTGCGAATCTGCAGAAACTGATGCTCGCCGGCAACCGGCTGCGCGCGCTGCCCGAAACCATGGCCGGATTGCGCTGCCTCGAACTGCTGCGGATCTCCGCGAATCGACTGGACGCGTTGCCGGACTGGCTGCTGCGCCTGCCGCGGCTCGCGTGGCTCGCCTATGCCGGCAACCCGCTGAACGCCGCGCGCGAGCGCACGGCGCTGGCTGGCGCGCCGGTGCCCGATATCGACTGGCATACGCTTGCGCTCGGGCAGACGCTGGGCGAGGGCGCATCGGGCGTGATTCATCGCGCGACGCGTCTTTTGCAGGACGGCCATCCGTCCGGCGCCGTTGCGGTAAAGCTGTTCAAGGGCGCGGTAACGAGCGATGGCTTGCCGGACCTCGAAATGGCGGCTTGCCTGCAAGCCGGGCAGCATCCCAATCTGATTCCGGTGCTGGGCAAGATCACGGGGCATCCGCTCGACGAGCATGGTCTCGCGATGGCGCTGATCGACCCGGCGTTCGGCAATCTCGCGGGGCCGCCGAGCCTGGACTCATGCACGCGCGACGTGTATGCAAACGATGTGTCGTTCACCCGGCCAGCCGCATTGCGGATCGCGCGAGGGATTGCTTCCGCGGCGCGGCACTTGCACCGGCGCGGGATCATGCATGGCGATCTTTACGCACACAACATCCTTCATGACGGCGCGGGCCACGCGTTACTCGGCGACTTTGGCGCAGCATCGTTTCATGAAACGGACGATCCGGCACGGGCGCAGGCGTTCGAGCGGATCGAGGTGCGCGCGTTCGGCTGCCTGCTCGAAGAGCTTGCACAACGCGTAGCCCCGGTTTCCACCGATGGCGCGGCCGGATTCGACTCGCTGATAGCGGATTGTCTGAACGAGCACGTCGACGTGCGGCCATTGTTCGATGAGATTCTCAATCGCTTGAACGCACTTTGATTACGCGTTGAAGGCGATTCGAATGACGCTGCATGGCAATTGTCACGATTGCAGCGAGTAAATTAAAGGATCGATTTTTCCCGCCGATAGACAGATGAGGCATCATTGTGAACCGGCCCGGCTTCCGATGAAGTGCCATCCTCATCAATCTGAAAGCGAGCCTTGCATGGGACGAGCCAAGCTCTTCTGGTGGTGGCGATACGGTTTGACTGGCCTGGTTGTCCTGCTTCTCTTTTCCGGCTGCCACGCGCACAAAGATGCTACGCCAGCCACGCCTCCTGCCGCCCGGACCACCATCACCGCTTTGGTGTGGGCGCCCGACTGGCCGCAGGAAATGCTTCAGATTGCCGCCGAATTCAGCAAGCTCAATCCCGACGTGCGCGTGGACGTCCAGTTCATGATCGGCAATTCGGTCGAGGAAAATATCAAGCCGCGCGTGGCGGCGGGCACGCTGCCCGATTTCGTGAGCGTCAATCCCAACGGCTACTCGGCCGAACTCGCGGACCAGGGCGTTCTTGCTGATTTACGGCGGACCGGCGCGTGGAATAACATGCTGGCTCCCCTCAAGGCGGATTGGACCAGCCGCCGCGGTAAGGGGTTTGGCATTTCGGGCGGCGTTGCGACGACCATGATCTATTACAACCGGGAAATGTTCGCAAAGGCCGGCATCACCCAGGTGCCGACCGACTTCGATGCTTTCCTGCGGATGTGCGCGCAGCTCAAGCGGGCGGGCTTCACGCCCATCATGTGGAGCGGCGGATTTCCGAATATGCTCGGCAACGGGCCCTTTGCTTCGGGTTTTGCCAACGACGTAGTGGCCAACGAGGCGGACTGGCGCAACAAAATGGCTGACGGCACGCTGAATCTCGACACCCCGGCGGTGGCGGACATCTTCGCCAAGATGGCTTTGATTCCCGAACGCGGATACGTTCAGCCCGCCTTCATGACGACGGGCTATGACGAAGGCATCCAGCTCTTCAAGGAGGGCAAGGTGGCAATGGCTTTCGAAGGCAGTTGGTCGGCTGGCTCGATGCTGCACGGCAACGCCTTTCGGACCGGCGTATTCGTGCCGCCGTGGAATGCGCGCGGCGCGCAGGTTGTGCCGGTGCTCGGCAGCGAAACCGGGTTTGCCGTGTGCGAAACGCCGCGCAAGGCCGCAGCCGTGCGCTTTCTGGAATTCATGGCGGGCCCGGGCTTCCTGATTCTGCAAAAGAAACGGCATAACATTTCACCGTTCCGCGAAAATGCCGGCACCGCGGTGAGCGACCCGGTGATCGTCGATTACACCAACGCGGTCCGCCGCTATCCCGTCACGGCGAGTCCGTATTATTCGTCGCTGCCGTCGAATACCATCGAATACGTGCATGGGCTCATGCAGGATGTGCTGCTTTACAAGATCACACCAGGGCAAGCCGCGAAGCGACTGGACCAGTCGGTCAAGAACGAAGCGAAAATGCACTACAAATAATGAACTTGATCCCCGCTCCGCTACGACCCGCATTCGACTACCTCTCGCAGGATCTGCTTCGTCGCGTCGAGATCCGTCACCGGCTCATGGCGGCGTTCGTGCTGCTGTGCCTGCTGCCCGTGATCATTTCGGGCTGCATCTCGTACGTGAAATCGGTCGCGGCGATCAAGGAGAATGCCGAGGTCCTTTCGCGCGAAGTGGTCGAGCAGGTCTCCAAGAACGTGCGCATGCGCATGGAGCAGATCGAGACCGAGAGCAGGCTGCTCGTGGTGTCGAGCCGGCTGCAAGGCGCGCTTGCCGGCGCGGCGAGCGCCGGGCGCGGCAGCGAGGCGCGCGAAGACATCGCGCGCCTGCTGCTCGAACATTTCGGTTCGGTGGATTTCATCAACCAGAAATATCTGCTCGACAAGAACAATCGCATTCTCGACACGCAGGCGTTCGCGCAATTGACGCGCGGCGTCACCAGCCTCGTCGAGCGCGCCGGGGCCCAGAACGAACGCACTTACTGGGGCAGCTACGATAACGGCGTCGGCGAGCAAAACCTGGGTGTGGTCACCGGGATCTTCGACAAGAGCAACGACCGGAAAATCGGCAATCTGGTTCTGGTGGTGAGACCGCAGTACTTCTCCACGATCTTCAGCAACGTGGCTTCGCGAAGCGGCATGGAGATCTGCATTCTCGATGCAGATAGCAAAGCCGTCATTATCCGCGCCGACGATGCCACAGTTCACGGCGACAAGCCATGGGTGTCCGGCCTGCCAGGGCGCATCGAAGCCAACGGGCCAGCAGGCGATGCAAGCCGCTTCCTGAGCGTGCCGGGCATTCAGGGCGAGCGCTACCTCGTCGCCTATACGCGCATTCCCGGCACAAGCTGGCTCGTGGTGAGCACGATTGCGGAAACGAGCCTGACGACCGAGGCGCGCGCGGTGCGCAACCAGATCGTGCTGGTGGGCATCTCGGGTTTTCTGCTTTCGCTCTTTCTGGCGTATTTCATTTCGCGCAGCATTTCGGAGCCGCTCAGCAAGCTCGTGCGCAAGATGCACGATGCCGGCGACGATGCGGGCGTGCCGTTCGAGGACGGCGCGCCGACGGGAACAGCGGCGCGAGGGCAGGACGAGCTCGCGAGGCTCGAATTGCGCTTCGAGCGAATGCGCGGCGCGATCGGCCAGAAAATACAGAAGATCAACGAGATCAACGCCTCGCTCGAACAGACCATTGTCGAGCGCACGGCCGAACTCGTGGCGCGCGAGCGCGAGTCGCGCACCTTGATCGAGAATTCGCCGGATACCATTACCCGTTACGATCGCGACGTTCGCCGCATTTATGCGAATCCTGCGTTTTGCGCGTCGTCCGGGAGCCGTCTTGTCGAGGCGCTCGGCAAGCGGCCATCGGAACTCCCTGGCGGCCCCAACGCACTGATTTACGAAAGGAAGATCCGCGAAGTCATTGCCAGCGGGAAAAGCGCGCAATTCGAGCTGAGATGGATCGGCAAGGAAGGCGCCGAGCAATGCTCGCATATTCGCATCACGCCGGAAATCGACCTCTTTGGCGAGGTGAATTCGGTGATGGCTGTCGGGCGCGACCTCTCGGACCGCATGGCGTTCGAGGCGACAATCTGGCGGCAGGCCAATTTCGACGCGCTCACGGGCTTGCCGAACCGCCAGATGTTCCATGAGCGTCTCGAGCATGAAGCGCAGCGCTCACGCCGCTCGGGCCGGCGCATGGCGCTGATGCTGATCGACCTCGACCGCTTCAAGGAGGTCAACGACTCGCTCGGACATGACACGGGCGACGTGCTGCTGGTGGAGGCGGCTCGGCGCATCAACGCGTACGTGCGCGAAACGGACACGGTGGCGCGCCTGGGCGGCGACGAGTTCACGGTCATTCTCCCGGAACTCGACGACGATGAGCAGGTAGAGCGGATCGCGCGAACGATCAATGCGGGCCTGGCCTTGCCATTCAAGCTTGGTGCGGACGAAGAATTCATTTCCGCGAGCATCGGCATTACGTTTTATCCCGATGATGCCGGCGAACTCGACATGCTGTTCAAGAACGCCGACCAGGCCATGTACGCGTCCAAGAGCGCCGGACGCAATCGCTTCTGCTACTTCACACCCGCCATGCGCGTGGAGGCGGAAAGACGCTTGCGACTCACGAGCGATTTGCGCGCCGCCTTGCCGGAAAATCAGTTTCAACTCTTCTACCAGCCGATCATCGAACTGGCGACCGGCACGGTGTGCAAAGCCGAGGCGCTGATCCGCTGGTTCCATCCGGTGCGCGGCATGATCAGCCCGCTCGAATTCATTCCGCTGGCCGAAGACACGGGATTGATCGTGCCGATAGGCGACTGGGTATTCCTGCAGGCGATGCAGCACGCGCGGCGTTGGCGCGAGCGGTATCACGGCGCGTTTCAGGTGAGCGTGAACGTGTCTCCGGTGCAGGTCCGCCAGGACAGCATGCAATGTGCGCGATGGTCCGAATATCTCGCGCGCGAAGGCGCGGCCGGCGGCAGCGTTGCCGTGGAGATCACCGAGGGCCTGCTATTGCAGTCGGAATCGAATATCGATGAAAAGCTGCGGACCTTGCGCCGTGCCGGCATCGGCATTTCGATCGACGATTTCGGCACGGGCTATTCGTCGCTGGCTTATCTTCAGCGCTTCGAAATTGATTATCTAAAGATCGACCGGTCGTTCGTGCAGAACTTGAGCGTGAACGCAGATAATCAGGCGCTTTGCGAAGCGATGGTGGTGCTCGCGCACAAGCTCGGTATTCAGGTGATTGCCGAGGGCGTGGAGACGGTGGAGCAAGAGGCGTTTCTTAAAGCGGTGGGATGCGACTTCGCTCAGGGCTTTCTTTATTCGAAACCCGTGCCGCCCGAGCAGTTCGAGGCGTGGGCCTGGCGGCCCGACGCTGAACTGGCGGACGAAAACCGGGGCGGCCAGGAAAGCGACCAGGAGCGCGGTCGGACCGAAACGCAGGAGAATTCGGGCTGAACGATGCAGAGGGCACATCATGCAACGCGATTCGAATGACGCACAGGCCGCTGTGGTTACGGTTCATCCCGCAAGGGAACTCGCCACGACTCAGCGCTTGCCTTACTTCGTCGGCATTTCCTCCACGACGGCCGGAGCGAAGGGATTGTCGATGCATCTCGTCGTCATCCCGCCCGGCGCGCACGCCGAGCCGCATAGTCATTGCGGCTACGAAACCGGCATTTACGTGCTCGAGGGTAGCGTCGAGACGCGCTATGGCCCAGGGCTGCGTCAGTCGGTAATCACCGAAGCCGGCGATTTTCTGTTCATTCCGCCCGATGTGCCGCATCAGCCGTTCAATTTGAGTGCGACGACGCCCGCAAGGGCAATCGTCGCGCGCAATCATCCGGAGGAACAGGAGCAGGTCGTGCCGTACGATCCGACTCGCGACGAATGAGGGCACCAGGCTGTTGCGCGTCACACATCGGCTGCGGGAGCCTTGCTGACCTGTACTGGAAGCGCCGTTCGGCCTCGTCCAGCGAAGTACCGGGCTGGAATCATGGTGAAATAAAAAATGCGCCCCGGATCCGGATATGCCAGATACGGGGCGCATTGCAATACCGTCTGCAATAACGCGTTAGCTCTGCTTCACCAGCTCGCGTTTTTTCTCACTGGAAGCGGGCTCGCCATTGAGCTTGCTGCACGCCCACCAGCCCACGGTCATCAGCGCGATCCAGCCGATGCCGACGAACAGGGCAATGCGCGTGTCCTGCTCGTAGCCCAGAATGCCGATCACGAAAATCATGAACGCGATCGCGACGGCGGGGCCGACGGGCCACAGCGGCACCTTGAATTTCAGCGCGCGCACTTCGTCGCTCGACAGACGCCGGCGCATGGCCACCTGCGAAAGCAGGATCATCAGCCAGACCCATACCGTGGCGAACGTCGCGATCGAAGCGATGATCAGGAAGATCTGGTCAGGGATCAGATAGTTGAGCAGCACGCCGCCAAGCAGCGCCACACCCATCACGAGCACCGTCACCCAGGGCGCGCCTGCACGCGACGTGATCGCGAAGACGCGCGGCGCCTGGCCTTGCGCGGCCATGCCGTACATCATGCGGCACGCGCCGAAGATGTCACTATTGATCGCCGAAACCGCTGCGGAAATCACGACCACGTTCAGGATCGTCGCCGCGGACTTGATGCCGAGTCCCGAGAAGATCTGCACGAACGGGCTACCCTGGCCGTCGATCTTGCTCCACGGGAATACAGCCATCAGCACCACCATGGTGAGCACGTAGAACAGCAGGATACGCACCGGCACCGCGTTGATCGCGCGCGGCAGGACCACTTCGGGATTCTTCGCCTCGCCGCTCGTGATGCCGATGATCTCGACCCCGCCATACGCGAACATCACCACCGCGAGCGAGGCGATCAGGCCGCCCACGCCGTGCGGCGCGAAACCGCCGTGGGTCCAGAGATTCGAGAGCCCGTGCGCCTGCTCGCCATTCATGCTGATGCCCAGCACGAGAATGGCGGCGCCGCCGATGATCATCGCGCCAATGGCGAGGATCTTCGCGAGTGCGAGCCAGAACTCCATTTCGCCGAAGATCTTCACATTGCACAGATTGAGGCCGCAAATCAGCAGCACGATTGCCAGCACCCAGATCCATTGCGGCACGTGCGGAAACCAGAAGGCCATGTAGATGCCGAAGGCGGTGACGTCCGCAAGGCCCACGATGATCATTTCGAGGATATAGGTCCAGCCGGTGAGAAAGCCGGCGAGCGGGCCGAGGTAGTCGCCGGCGTAGCGGCTGAACGAGCCCGAAATCGGATTGCGCACGGACATCTCACCGAGCGCGCGCATGACCATATAGACCGCTGCGCCGCCGAGGATATAGGCGAGGATGACCGCCGGGCCTGCGAGCTGGATCGCGGATGCCGATCCGTAGAATAGTCCCGTGCCGATGGCCGAACCGATTGCGAGGAACCGGATGTGGCGGGCGCCGAGATTACGTTGAAGATTTTCCAATGTCTCTTTCCTTGAGCGGGCCGGCCCCGGTGGCTGGCGCCAACCTGGCTAACCGCCGGCCCGCTTCGTCTTCTCCTGGACACGGCCGCAGAGGATCACCGGGCATTGCTCGGGATTCCTCAGGGCCGTGCGTGCTTGATACGCGATGCGGCCTTTACAGGCTCGGCAGCGTGGCGGCGGGCAGCAGTGCGCTCAGGTGGCGCTGGGCAATCAACGCGCTCGCTGCTTCGATATCGGGCGCGAAGTAGCGGTCCTTCTCGTAGAACGGCACATCCTTGCGCAGGATATAGCGTGCGGTTTCCAGGGCGTCGGTGGTCTTCAGGCCTTCGCGGAAGTCCAGCCCCTGGCACGCGCCAAGCCATTCGATCGCGAGAATGCCCTTGACGTTGTCGGCCATTTCCCAGAGACGGCGACCGGCATTGGGCGCCATCGACACGTGGTCTTCCTGGTTGGCCGAGGTCGGCAGGCTGTCGACGCTGGCGGGGTGGGCGAGCGCCTTGTTGTCCGAGGCGAGCGCCGCGGCCGTCACCTGCGCGATCATGAAGCCCGAATTCACGCCGCCGTTCGCCACGAGGAACGCGGGCAATTGCGACATGTGCTTGTCCATCATCAGCGAGATGCGGCGTTCGCTGAGCGAGCCGATCTCCGCAATCGCGAGCGCGAGATTGTCGGCGGCCATCGCAACGGGTTCGGCGTGGAAGTTGCCGCCCGAAATGACGTCGCCTTCCTCCGGGAACACGAGCGGGTTGTCCGACACCGCGTTCGATTCCACTTCGAGCACTTCAGCGGCGTTGCGGATCTGCGTGAGGCACGCGCCCATGACTTGCGGCTGGCAGCGCAGCGAATACGGGTCCTGGACCTTTTCGCAGTTCGCGTGCGATGCGCCCACCGGGCTCGATGCGCCCAGCAGGTGGCGATACACCGCGGCAGCGTCGATCTGGCCGCGCTGGCCGCGCGCGGCGTGAATGCGCGGATCGAACGGTGCGCGCGAGCCGAGCATGGCTTCCACGCTCAGCGCGCCGCACACGCTGGCGGCGGCGTAGAGGTCTTCGGCAAGGAACAGGCCCTTGAGCGCGTAGGCGGTCGAGGCTTGCGTGCCGTTCAGGAGCGCGAGACCTTCCTTCGCGGCGAGGCTGAGCGGCTCGAGACCGGCGATCTCGAGCGCTTCGCGCGCCGGCATCCAGCGGCCGTCGTGGCGCGCCTCACCTTCGCCCAGCAGTACGAGCGACATGTGCGCGAGCGGCGCGAGGTCGCCCGAAGCGCCCACCGAACCCTTCACGGGAATGCGCGGATACACCTCGGCGTTCACGAGCGCGATGAGCGCGTCGATCACCGAGCGGCGGATGCCCGAAATCCCGCGTGCGAGGCTGTTGATCTTGAGCACCATGATCAGGCGCACGAGCGCATCGTCCAGCGCTTGGCCCACGCCTGCGGCGTGCGAGAGCACCAGCGAGCGCTGGAGATTTTCGAGGTCTTCGCGCGCGATGCGCGTCGATGCGAGCAGACCGAAGCCGGTGTTGATGCCATAGGCCGTGCGGTCTTGCGCGATGATCTGCTCGACGCAGGCCACGCTGCGCTCGATGGCCTCATTGGCGCTGGCGTCGAGCGAGAGTCGCACGGGGTTCTGATGCACGGTGCGCAACTGCGGGAGCGTGAGCGTTCCGGGGGTGATGCACAGCGCCGTAACTTGATGGGTATCCTGGCAACGCGAAGTCACGGACTTCCTCCACATAAAAAATTGATCGCTAAGGCAAGTAGCTTTACTGCCACGCTCGAAGCATATTGTATAGACAACTTTGCGGATATGAGGGTTTACGCAAAGGTGATTTGTAGCCAAATTTGCTGGGATTTCTTGCGGCTTACTCGGCGTAAGCCTGCTAAAAGTTGTCTAATCAATGCAAATTGGGGGCGGAGCGAAAGGCCGCGAGCGATAAAGCCCCGGCTTGCGGCGCGCGTTCTGTTCGGATTGATTCCTGGCCCTCGATCAGACCATGGGACGAATCGGAGTGCGCTAGATCGGATTCGGCGGCGCGTTCTCAGGGAGAGCCGCGTTGCTGACCGCTAGATGGGTTTTCAACTGAAGCGCGAAAAACAGAGCAATCGAACGTCGCCCCGATCAAGGCAGCACTATTGCAGTCAAGGAATGACTCGACCGCCATTCAGAATGGAAGCTGGGTCGATAACGCTCTTGATCTTGCGCATGAGATCGAGTTCTGCTTCGGAGCGCGTCAGACCGATGAAGGCGCGCTTGACCACGCCAATGCCGTGTTCCGCGGATATGCATCCCCCTGCATCGCGCACGGCTTCATAAACGAGTGCCTCGACTTCGAGCAGCGCCGCTTCACCGGCAAACGGGCCGCTCAGGACATGCAGATTGCCGTCGCCGAGATGGCCAAAAAACAGATGACGCTGCTCAGGAAAGCGCTCGCGAAGGCGCGCACGCAGCGTCGCGACGCAGTGCTCCATTTCGTCCATCGGCACGCCCACGTCGAATGCCGCGTGCGGGCGCGTAGCGGCGAGCAATTCGCCGACCGATTCGCGTGCGGCCCACAGCTGCTTTGCCTGCTCGATCGATTGCGCGACGACCACATCGTCGATCACTCCGGTTTCCAGCATGTCGCCGAGCGCGCTTTCGAGCGCGCGTTGCGCGTCATCATCGGCGTCACCGAGCGTTTCGACCAGCGCATAAATCGGATAACGCGTCGAAAACGGCGACTTCAGGCGCGCTACCTCGCACGCCGCCGCCAGGAAGTCGTCCCACATGAGTTCAAAGGATGAGAGGCCTGGCAGGCGCATGCGCAGCGCCTTTAGCAGCCGCGCGGCGGCGTCGAACGAGCCCAGTGCGCAGAGCGCCGTCTGCGCGGCGGCGGGCTTCGGTTCGAGCTTGAGCACGAGCCGCGTGATCACGCCGAGCAGGCCTTCCGATCCGATGAACAACTGCTTGAGGTCGATGCCCGTCGTATTCTTTGTCACGCGATTGAGCATCGAAAGCACGGTGCCGTCGGGCAGCGCGACTTCGAGGCCCAGGATGCGCTCGCGCATGGTCCCGAAACGCACGACGCGATTGCCGCCCGCATTGGTCGCCGCGTTGCCGCCGAGCTGACACGAGCCGCGCGCGCCGAGATCGAGCGGGAAGAACCAACCTTCGGCTTCCACCTGCGTTTGCAGTTGCTCGAGCACGACTCCGGCCTGCACCGTCACGGTGCCGCCCGTCGTATCGAACGCCTCGATGGCGTTCAGGCGCGCAAGCGAGAGCGCGACCTCACCGGCCTGCGGCGTGGCCGCGCCGGCAAGGCCGGTCAGGCCGCCTTGCACGGCCACCGGCTGGCCGTAGCGGGCAAGCACCGCTAGTGCGCGGGCAACTTCTTCGGGAGTGCGCGGCAGAATCACGAGCGACGGCGCGCAGCGCGGCGCGTCGCTCCAGTCGGCGGCGTGCGCGTCGGCGATTGTCGGGTCGGCGCTCACGCGGTCGGCGCCAATGGCGTTCGCGAGTGCGTCGTGCAGGGAGATGGTGGGCGAAGCGTGCATGGGTTCGGATGGCGATCGTTTAATCGGGGGCGGGAGGGAAGTGCGTGCAGGGCGTCTCAGTCGGCATGGCTCACGCGCTCGACCTTGCCGCCGAGTCGCTTTAGCACGAGACCGGCGACGAGCCCGATGCACGCAATCGCCGTCATGTAGATGCCAGGCGCAATGGGGCCGATGCGATGCAGCAGATCGGTGACGACGAGCGGCGTAATGCCGGTAAAAACCACTGTCGCGAGATTGAGCGAGAGCGCGATGCCGGAGAAGCGCACGTTCGTGGGGAACAGGTCCGCGAGCAAAAACGCGTATGTTCCGTTCACGAAGCCGCCGACGAAGCCGATTACGGCGAACATCGTGAAAGGATCGATTGCGTGCGCGGCAACGAGCCGATAAAACGGATAGCTGCCCGCAAGCATGATGAGCGCGCCCGCGCGATGGACGAGACGCGGCGCAATGCGGTCGCCGAGCCACGCGCACACGAGCAGCGACGCCGACATCGTTGCGATACCAACGTTCTGCGCCGCGCTCGCGAGCGGCGCCGCCACGTGCAGCACAGTCGTGAGATACGAAGGCAGCACGACGAACAGTAAGCTGTTGGCGGCATTCACGATACCCGCCACCCCCACGCCCGCCACGATGTGCCATGGCCACGCGCGCAGGACCGTGCGGAACGGCCGCCTGGACTTGTGGCTGCGCAGGCGCTGGAATTCCGTCGATTCCTCGAGCGAGGTGCGCAGCCAGTAAGACAGCAGGCCGATCAGGCCACCGAAGATGAACGCGATGCGCCAGCCATAAGTCACGACGTCGGCGGCATCGAGGGTGGCATGGAGCGCGAGGCTCATCAGCGTAGCCGTCAGCACTCCAGAATTCAGGCAGAACACGACGAGTCCGCCCACGAGGCTCGCGCGCTGCGGTATCTCTTCGACGACGTAGGTGATCGAGCAGGGCAGCTCGCCCGCGAGAAAGAAGCCTTGCGCGAGACGCAGCAGCACCAGCAGCACGGGCGCGAATACGCCAATGCTCGCGTAGCCCGGAATCAGGCCGATGCCGATCGTCGAAGCGGACATGGCGAGCACGGAGACGAGAAAGATCACGCGCCGCCCGAAGCGGTCGCCGAGGCTCGCGAGCACGATGCCGCCAAGCGGACGCGAAACGTACCCGATCGCAAACACGCCGAAAGCGCTGATGAGCGAGGCAAGCGGATCGGCGGCCGGAAAGAACTGCCGCGCAATCTCGCGTGCGAATACGCCGTAGATGATGAAGTCGTAGATTTCGAGCGAGCCGCCGAGACTCGCGAGTATCACCGTCTTCCATTTGCGCCGCAGGCCGTCGCGAGCGGCCGGCGCGGCCACGGTGGTGTGTTGGGCTGGGTGCATCGTCGTCTCCGGTCTGTTTTGTCGTCGTGGTCTATGCGGTCGCGCTGTGTGCCTGGTTGTGTGCCTGGTTGCGCGTCTCAGGCAGCCGGCACGGGCGTTGCCGCCGGTGTGCCGGTTTTCAGGGCCGCTTCGCGCCCGCCGAATGCCTCCACGAGGCGCGCCTGATCGGCTTTCGCGGCGGCATCAATGGCTTCGGGGTCGAGCAGCGCGCGCAATCGCGCCTCGTAATGCGCGAGCACGCTGGCGTAGGCGGGATCGTTCGCCACGTCGTTCAGCTCCTCGGGGTCGGTTTGGAGATCGAACAGCTCCGGGCGCAGGCCCACATAGTGGTGATACTTGTAGCGTGCATCGGCGAGCATGTAGGCCGCCGTTTCCGATCCAACGGCATGGTACTCGCTGAAGGCGAGGCGATCGGGTTGCGCGGCCTCATTAGCGAGCTGCGCCAGCGACGTTCCCGGCCCCGTCATCAAGCCGGGCGGACAACCGGCCAGATCGAGCAGCGTGTTCTGAACGTCGACCAGCGAAACCGGCGTCTCGTTCACGTTGGCCGCCGGAATGCCGGGGCCGGCAAGGATCATGGGCACGCCCGTCGATTCGCGATACATCAGGCATTTGTTCCACATGCCGCGCTTGCCCAGGTTGTCGCCGTGGTCACTGCTGTAGATGACCGTGGTCGTCTCTTCGAGGCCGTGTTCGCGCAGCGCGTCGAGCACCTTGCCCGCCTGCGCGTCCATGAACGAGACAAGCGCGAGATAGCAGGCCACCGCGAGACGCCGCCGTTCCTCGCCACCGATGGCCGCGTCGTGGTCCATGTGGCGCGCCTGCCGCTCGACCCACGGATGACGCACATAACCCGTCGAAGGATGCAGCAACGGGAGATCGAGCGACTCGGGCGGATAAAGATCGAGCCACTCCTGCGGCACGACGAGCGGAAAATGCGGCGCAACCAGTCCGACGTAAAGCACCCATGGCTGCTCGTCGCGCGAATGCTCGGAAAGCCAGGTGGCGGCCGTGTCCGCGACCCGCATGTCGAAGCGGTTATAGCTCGATGTGCCCGCGCCGATCTTGTCGTAGAGCGGCGAGCGGCCCATCGTCTCGGGCATCGGCTCGCGCACCGAACCCCACACCTGCCCGATGCCTTCCAGGATATGCACGGCATGATGCTGCCGATGAAGCCCGACTGGCGCATCTTCCGAACGGTAATGCAGCTTGCCGACCGATTCGCAGAGCACGCCGTGCTCGGCGAGATGATGCGCCCAGCCTTTGGGCACGCCGTCGTAGGCGAGTGCGTTGTCCCAGCAGCGGATGTCGTGGACGTGACGGCCGGTTGCGAGACTCGCGCGCGCGGGCACGCAGATGGGCGAGGGCGTGTAGGCGTTGGAAAAGCGCGTGCCACGGGCGGCCAGCGCGTCGAGGTTCGGGGTGCGGATGAACGGGTGACCCGCACAGCCCATGAGGCCGTGCTGGTGCTCATCCGAAAGAATGAAAAGGACGTTGGTCGGTCGCATGATGGATGTTTTCGCTGGCAGCCCGTGGGGTGGCCGGGCTGCGTCTCCTGCCGTCAATGGTGGTACGCTTGCGCATGAGAAGCAAGTGACCATTTTTGTTGTACGAATAACTTTCAGTTATTCGTAAAAGAACCGCCCGCCGCGCCAGAACCCCATGGATCCGATCGAACGCTTTTTCGAGGCAGGCCTGAAGCTTAGCCACCTGCGCCTGTTGACGCTGTTTGACAGCCTCGGGCAAATCCGTCTTGTCGCGGAACGGCTGAATCTGACCCAGCCTGCGGTGTCGAAGCAGCTCGCCGACCTTGAGGCGGGACTCGGCACGCCGGTGCTGGAGCGGGTGGGCAACCGGCTTCATTTCACTGCTGTGGGCGAGGTGCTCCTTCGTCATGCGCGCGAGGTGTTCCATCAGATCGAACGGGCGCGCTATGAAGTCGATGTGCTCACCAGCGGCCTGTCGGGGCGCATTGCGGTGGGTGCCGTGCCGACGGTGTTGTCCGTGTTCGCGCCCGAACTCGTGCTCGAACTGAAAAAGCGCGCGCCGCACGTGAACGTGTCGTTCTTCGAGGCGACGAGCGACCGGCTCTTTTTGATGCTCGCAGCGGCGGGGCTCGACATCGTGCTGAGCCGCAATGAGCCTTCGGACGACGTAGCCGGGCTTGCGTCGCGCGCGCTGCTGGATGATCCGATTGTGATCGTGTGCGGACGAGATCATCCGCTGGCCGCACGCCGCGCCGTCGCGCGTGCCGATCTGGCAGGCCTGCCGTGGATCTTGCCGCCGCGTGAAGCGCCCACGTTCATTGCGCTCGAACGCTGGCTTCAGCAGGGCGGCCTCGAACTGCCGGCCGGTTGCGTGCAGTCGGTTTCGCTTCAGGCGAATGAAACGATGCTTGGCCTTTATCCCTTTCTTGCGCTGATGCCGCTGACCGTGGCGAGACGCGGCGTGGAGCGCGGTGCGCTGGCGATTCTCGCGCTCAAGGGCGCACGATTTCTGGAGACAGTGCGCCTCTATTACAGCGATACGTCACCCAACCCCGTGCTGGCGACAGCGCTTGACTGCGTGGCGGCCGTGAAGGTGCGCATTGCAGGATCGTTGGCCACGTGGTGACTTGTGCGGGAGCACGCGGCCCAGGGACGCGTTCAACGACGAATCTGCCGTATCGAAACGGCTTGGTCTGGTACGCATCTGTGGCGACGATTCGCAATTGTTGTGGGGTCACGCACTATGAAATAACGTATTCGAATTTATTAATCATGTGGTCGATAAGCTTCATGTCAATATTTTTCTTGTTGGGGACTATGAACAGGCACTGTCTGCCGAAAGTGTCGGCACGAGGAATGAAGTCCTCGACTATATGATAATGAGGGCGATTCGTGTAATCGTCGAAGATGATTTTCGTCCCTTCATTGGATAATTTTAGTGTTGTTAAAAAGCATAGAACGCGAAACCGACCGTCAATAAGAACAATGTCGGGGTTATGGTGGCCTGTCCATGGGGCATTGGCGTATCTAAAAAAATTTTCCTTCCTTTTGTAGCTAATTGGAGCGCCCCATTCCCCCAGTTCTCCGCAATCGACCCACTCAATTATGGCGTCTTTTTCGCCAATTCTATTCCGCACAAAATCAATCCATTCTTTGCTCGTGTCGATGCTATGGATCTTTGCCTTGGTATTCTCTGCTACCCAAATCGTGCTTTCTCCGCAGCCGTACTCAAAATAGAGGCTCGATGAGGCTGTGAGTCGCTTGAACATTGCGTCATCGCCATCGAAAAGACCCTTCCTTTTTTCGGGGGCGAGTAGTTTCCTGACTCCAATGGTAATCAGCGGAGGGGTGATAAGTTTAAGGACTTTAATTGCTGACATGGTTGTCTCCATTGAACAAGGACACGCAGTTCGGCCACCTGACGGTGCGTTATCGCGGGTTGATGAAGAACACGCAGCAACGGCATACGCTGTTCGCCCTGAGCAATCTGTGGATGACACGTCGCCGAATTCTGCAGAGGTCTGCCGGTTGCGACTTCCTGTCTGTCGCGACAAGATCCTTACTCCATGACCATGCAGGACATACTGGCGAATTTCTGTGGCCTTGCGCACAGTAATGCCACTAACCAGGGTGCGCCCCTCATGCAAGCGGCATAACACGCCCCTGAACCGCCATTCGGCTCACCGTCTCGCACGTGTCCGCTTTCAAGATCATCGCCGTCATTGGCTGAGTCTCTGTCCCTTGAAAGCTCGCCCGAGCAAGCAGTCGCAGGGCCTGCCCATCCCTTCAGCAATCGCGCAAACCAACCGTAAACAAAAGGAAGGATGTTCTGACACGGTCTGGGAGCCGCAATGAAAAACATGAAAGTATCCACCCGCCTGATGACTGGCTTCGGGTTGTTGGCAGCACTATTGCTGACCGTGGCGGCGACCGCTTTTTACGGGCTGTGGCAGTTGAACGTACAGCTGGACGCGATCGCGCGGGTGAATAACAGCGAAGCGCGTTTGGCTAATCGCCTGCGCTCAACGATACAGGATCGTGCGATTGCCGTGCGAAACCTGGCGTTGCTTACGGATGCGCAGGAAATGGCGAAGGAAGCCGAGCGCATCAGCAAACAGGAGCAGATCTATGCAGACGCATACCAGAAGCTCTCCCGGATGTTTGCAGATGAACCGGGCACTACCGAGCGGGAAAGGACACTCATTGCACAGCTGAGGCAGGACGAGGCGGCTGCAATGCCTCCACTGCGCAAAGCAGCGCAGCTAGGATTGTCGAATGATACGGTCGGTGCCAGGACAGAGCTGCTGCACAATGTCAGATCACCGCAGGGGGTATGGCTGGCACATGCCACAGAGCTGGCGGATTTCGAGGACCAGCTTAGCGTACAGGCTCAGCAGGACGCAGTTGCCACTTACTCGAGCGTTCGGGTACTGATCTCGGTCATCGTTGCGTGCTCCATGCTTGCGGGGGCCGCGGCAGCGATCCTCATCACCCGCAGCATCCTGCGGCAGCTTGGCGGTGAACCAGCGCTCGCCCAGTCTGTCGCGTCGGAGATCGCCAATGGCAACTTGACGGTGGATCTGCACCTGAGGCGCGGTGACTCAACCAGCCTTATGGCGTCTTTGGAGGCCATGCGCGCAAGGCTCACGTCTATCGTTCAAGGGATCAAGACCTCTGCCGAGTCCATATCCGTTGCCGCTAATGAAGTCGCGCAGGGCAATGTCGACCTCTCCCAACGCACAGAAGAGCAGGCCGCATCGCTCGAAGAGACCGCTGCCAGCATGGAAGAGCTCACCTCGGCGGTGAAGCAGAACACCGACAACGCCCGTCAGGGAAGTACGCTCGCGGTAACGGCTTCGCAGACCGCTTTGTCCGGCGGTGAGGTGGTCAGGCAGATAGTCGGTACGATGGAAGACATTACATCGAGTTCCCAGAAGGTTGCCGAGATCATTTCAGTTATCGAGGGCATCGCCTTCCAGACAAACATTCTGGCGCTCAACGCGGCGGTCGAAGCGGCGCGCGCAGGAGAGCAGGGGCGTGGTTTTGCTGTCGTCGCTGCGGAAGTGCGCACCCTGGCGCAGCGCAGTGCGGTGGCGGCCAAGGAGATCAAGGAGTTGATCGAGACGTCGGTATCGCATGTTGCTGCTGGTTCGCAGCTGGTTGCCGGCGCTGGCACGACCATGGACGAGATTGTCCGTTCAGTGAAGCGCGTCACCGACATCATGGGTGAAATCGCCGCTGCGTCCGCGGAGCAGAGCACCGGAATCGAACAGGTCAACGTCGCCGTGACCCAGATGGACGAGGTCACCCAGCAGAACGCGGCTCTGGTCGAGCAGGCAACCGCCGCGGCGCAGTCGATGGCCGATCAGGCGGCAAGCCTGCGAGCAGCGGTGTCCATCTTCCGGGTCGACGCTATGTCCCAGAAGGAGCCTGTAGCCCCTAAGGTGCATGGCACGGTGAAGAAAACCACGCGTCGTCCGGAACCGTCGAAGCCGGAAAAGGCCGCGATCAAGGCGGCAAGCGGCGAGTGGGCAACGTTTTAAGAGAATGCATCCAGCCGTTCACCATAGGGATGTGACGACTGCCGCATCCGCAATCGGCCTAAAACGCGCCGCACTCGCGAAACACACGAGCGCGGCGCGCAAATTTCCCGAGCAGTTACTTCTTCGTGCCCACGGTCTGCAACGGCACCCACTTGCCGCCCTGGACCTTGTACACCGTCACGCCGCCATACTTCAGGTCTCCGTACTGATCGTAAGAGAGCTCGCTGGTGGTGACGCCCTTCATGTTGGTCGCCTTCAGTGCCGTGAGGAACACATGCGGATCAGTCGAGTCCGCCTTCTTCATGGCGTTGAACACCGCCATCGTGCCGTCGTACGCATACGGCGCATACAGTTCCACCGGGTGATTGAAGCGCTTTTCATAACGCTCGGCAAACGCCTTGCCGCCCGGCATCTGGTCGAGCGGGCTGCCTTCCGATGCGGCCAGCGTGCCTTCCGCCGCATCGCCCGCAATCTTGATCAGGTTTTCCGACTGCACCATGTCCGGCCCGATCAGCGTGGACTTGATCGCCAGCGAGCGCATCTGCTTGAGCATCGGCGCGGCCTGGGTGTCGGCGCCGCCGTAGAACACCGCATCCACGTTCGATGACTTGATCCTCGTGAGAATCGAGCGGAAGTCCACGGCCTTGTCGTTCGTGAATTCCTGATCGACGATGGTCGCGCCCGCTGCCTTGGCGGCCTTGGCGAACTCCACGGCCACGCCTTGCCCGTAGGCGGTGCGGTCGTCCACGATCGCAATGCGCTTGAACTTGAGACCCTTCACCGCGTAGTCGCCAAGCACGCTGCCCAACTGCGTATCCGAAGTCAGCAGACGGAACGTGGTGGGCAGGCCAAGACGCGTGTAGGTAGGCGCCGTGGCCATGGCAATTTCGGGGATGCCCGCCTTGGCGTAGATCGGCGCGGCAGGAAGGCTGGTGCCCGAGTTGTAGTGGCCGATCACGGCGGCTACGCCGTCGTCCACGAGTTTTTGCGCGACCGTCGTGCCGGTGCGCGGGTCGGCCTGGTCGTCCTGGGCGTCAAGGACGAAATGCACGGGCTTGCCGCCGATGACCGGGTTGGTGGCGTTCATGTCCTCGACGGCGAGCTCCACACCGCTGCGGAAGTCGGCGCCGTAGTGCGCCTGGCCACCCGTGAGCGGTGCTGCGAAGCCGATCTTCACGTCGACCGGCGAGGCTGCAAAGGCGCCGGAAGCGCTCGCCAGGGTAAAACCCAGGATACATGCGGCGGAAAGGGCAGTGCGATAAAACGTCATTCTTGTTGTGCTCCTCGATGGTAAATCGTGCAGGTGCCCGCACCCACGACAGCCTTGCAGGCACATGTCTCCTCGCGTTCCGTTCTTTACGGTCGGCTGTCACCAATATACGAACCCGGAGCTTGTCGGGTCTTGTGGGAAATAAACTCTGCCGATGCAGAAATCAGCATAGTTGCAAGACCTGTCCGAGGCAACGTTAGCCGTGCGCGTCCGCTACCGTTCTGAACACCGCGACCGCTTCCTGAAGACGATGCGACTGCTCCTCGAGCGATTGCGTGGCCGCAGCCGCTTGCTCGACGAGTGCCGCGTTCTGCTGGGTCTTGTCGTCCATCTGTGCGACGGCGGCATTGATCTGTTCCAGCCCATTGCTCTGGTCCGCTGCCGCCGCCGCGATCTCGTGAACGATGCTGCTCACGCGTCCGATCGCGCTTTGTGCTTCGCTGATCGTCGCGCCGGTGGCCTCGACGAGTTCCGCACCGTTGCCCACGCGCTCGACCGCCTGTCCAATCAACGCGCGGATTTCCTTTGCCGCGTTCGCGCTGCGCTGCGCGAGCGTGCGCACCTCGGCCGCCACCACTGCGAAGCCCCGGCCTTGCTCGCCGGCGCGTGCCGCTTCCACGGCGGCGTTCAGCGCAAGAATGTTGGTTTGAAACGCGATGCCCTCGATCACGCCGATGATGTCGACCATCTTGCGCGATTCGTCGCGAATCTCCTGCATGGTTGCGACGGCGCGAGTGACCATGTCGCCCCCGCGGTTCGTGATCTGCGCGGCGGTGCCGGCCAGTTCGCTCGCTGCTCGCGCGTTTTCCGAGGTGTTGCGGACCATTCCAGTCAACTCATGCATGCTCGACGCCGCTTCTTGCAGCGCAGCGGCCTGGCTTTCGGTGCGCGCGGACAAGTCCATGTTGCCGTTGGCGATTTCTCCCGCAGCGGCCGCGACGTTGCCGGCGCTTGCCCGTATCTGCGCGACAGTCATCGCAAGTGCGTCGCGCATCTGCCTGATCGCGAACATGAGGCTGCGTGAGTCCTCTTCGCGAATGGCGAAAGGTGTCGCCAGGTCACCGGCGGCAATCGCACCGGCCATGTGCGCTGCCGTGCGAGGATCGCCGCCGATCGTGTGCTCGATGCTGCGGTTCGTGTACACGACGATCAGCGCGAGCAGCGCGGCCACCGCGGCGAACACGCCGCCCGACGCATAGAGCGACTGGATAAACGCGCGTTCGATGTCGTCGATGTAGGCGCCTGTCGAGATGATCCAGTCCCACGGCGCGTAGCGAACGACATAGCCGAGCTTGTCGACGGCCTTGGCCGGCACGACGTTCGGATGCGGAAACACATAGTCGACGAAACCGCCTTCCGGGGACTGGGCGACGGACGCGAAGGTCAGGTAATGGCGCCTGCCATCGGCATCCACCACCTCAGAGAGGTTCTTGCCCTCGGTGCCAGGCTTGATCGGATGCATGATCATGCGGGGCGTCGAGTCGATCACGAGCAGGTAGCCGTCGCTGCCATAGCGCAGGCCGCGCAACCGTTCCAGCGCTTGCTTGCGCGCCTGCGTCGGCGTTAGCGCGCCGCCGTGCGCGAGCGCGGCATATTCCTCGACGATGCGCAGTCCGACCTGCGCGATATTCTTCAGATCATTGCGGCGTTCCTCCATGCGTGTCTGATAGGAGAGCCATGCGGAGCCGATCGATACAAGGAGCAATGCAGTCAGGCTGACTACGAGAGGCAGCCAGAGTTTTTGCCGGAAGCTGAGCGTGTACATCGGAGAATATTTCCTGGTAGCTGTACCGTGGATTCGGTCGTGAGATTACCCGTGGGATTACCCATTCCGCACCTTTACTGACGGCACAACAAACCGTTGATTGATAGTGTTAAACCCGCATGAAAACGGGCTGCATATTATTCAGGATGCCGGCGCAATAATGCTGTCTGGTGATGCCCAATGCGCATTGAAATGTCAGTTCATCTGTGCCCCGATTCGCTCCGACCCCGCAGGAACGCGCTGCCGCGAGAGACGTACCGGCGTGTTCGAACCACGATTAGGCGGCCGCCATGAATTGGGGAAACCCCCAAACATCCTGAATGAACGGGACAGATTTAACAAAGTTAGAATGAAGTCTCTAAATTGAGCGGCGCATCCCTATGCAGGCAGCAGAGCTTCTGGCTGCCGTGGCGCCGGTCATTGGCCGCTGTGGCAACGGCCAGCCTGTCGATGCAAAACGGGAGACGATGCGTGACGGTTCCTGAAAGAACGTCTTTTGCCACTACGCCGGAATCCAGCGCGGCTGTCCTGCTCGCCCTGGCCGGCTACGTTGCGCCTGCAACGGTACTGGCTCCGCAAAAACGACGACGCCCTTTTCGGGGGCGTGACGTATCGGCTCGATAGCCAACGTTCCCAGCGCCACACGGCGCTCCATCGACAGCGCTGATCTGCAGCCGCTGCTGCAGGTATTTGTTCATTCTGTTTTCGGCTTTACGGGTGGAGGTAGGGTCATGTTGAGTCCTCACGAGCTTGCGACGCTGATGCTGGTGAAGAGTGCGCCCGAATGGATCGAGCCGGACCGGATCGAGCTCGGCGCGCTTCGCGAGCTTCAGTTGATCGATATCGGCCCGCAGGAATTCGGCGTTCCGCTACCGCGCGTGACGCCGCGTGGCGATGCGCTATTGCGCGCGGTGGCGCGCGTGCGCTAGGAGAGCGGCTGCGCAGCCTCGATCATCACGACGGGTACCGATAGATTCGAGTCATACGCTAAGTATCACGAATCAAAAAGACGGCAGGGGCAACGGCGTCTTTCGAGCGGAAACGAGGTTGAATTGGCAGCGACGCCGACAGGACATGTAGTCCTGCAACAAGCGACGGGGATCTATCTTGAGCAACGATTTCGCCGAAAGAGATCTGGCGCACATTGGCAATGTTCTCTGCTATCTGGAGCAGTCGGCGGTGGGAGGACGCGTGCCTGAAACTGGCCCGATGACGAGTCTCGACTATTGGCAGGCCAGGGTCCGCGCGATCCTGGCCATGCCGGCACTGCCGATGCACGCACAGGAGCAGGCCAAAGACCTGCTTGCGCGTCTCGACCGGTTGAAAGACTTGCGCCGATGCACAACCAGCCGATGACGCGCGGGCTCAAGTTCCGCACGCATGAATCAGAAACTGTTGCAGCGCGGCGGCGGGCCCGCTCATCTGCCCATTCTTCTGCCAGATCATGCCGGCTTCCATGGGCGGAATCGCGTCGAGCACGGGGCGCGCCTCGATGCGCTTGCCTTCGAGCGACCACGGCCGAAACACCATATCCGATAGCACCGTCACGCCAAAGCCATGAGCGACGAGCCCGCGCAGCGCCTCCATCGAAGACGTGCGGAACGCGATATTCGGCTTGGCGCTTTTCTTTTTCCAGTAGCGCAGTGTCGACTGCTCGGCTTCGTCCACTGTAATCAGAATGTAGGGATGCGCGGCGATGTCCTTGAGCGACGGCGCATCGATCTGCGCGAGCGGATGCGAGGGCGCCATCCACAACTGCCGCCGCGAGCGATTGAGCACATGGCTGCCGAAGCGGTTCAGGCGTTCGACGTTCGATAGCAGCACCACGCCCAGATCCAGTTCGCCGTTCAGCACCGCGGTTTCGATATCGGGACGTTCGCGGTCCTGCAAGTCGAAATCCACGAACGGGTAAGTGGCGCGAAAGCGCGCGAGCAATTCGGGCAGGAAATAGCCGAGCAGCGTATAGGTCGCGGCAATGCGCACGGTCCCGCGCATGTCGTACGCGCGGAACGGCGGTTTGTGCACCGCATCACGCGCGGCATCCAGCACGCGGCGCGCGTGGTTGTAGAAATCCTGACCGTCCGGCGTGAGCACGACGCCATGGGGCAGGCGCTCGAAGAGCCGGGTGCCCAGCCCGCTTTCCAGCGCCAGCACGGCATTGGTGATCGCCGATTGCGAGACGTGCTCGTTGGCCGCCGCCATCGAGAACTGGCCCGTTTGCGCCGCCGCCACGAAGTAGCGGAGCTGCCGCAGAGTGAGATCGAACGCCATCTGTTTTTCGCATATCAGAGTTGCCTATTTGTGATTTTACGATACGAATATGGCTTCCTATACTCGCCGGAAAACGATCATCCATTGGAGACACAAGCCCCATGAATGCGCGCGACCAGATTGCACACGATGCACAGGACGTAACGATCGACTCGCCGGCCACCCCGGTTTCGCTCGACGACAAGTACACGCTTGAACGCGGGCGGGTTTACATCAGTGGCACGCAGGCGCTGGTGCGCTTGCCGATGCTGCAAAAGGCGCGCGACCGCAAGGCGGGGCTGAACACCGCGGGCTTTATTTCGGGCTATCGCGGCTCGCCGCTGGGGGCGCTCGATCAGTCGCTGTGGAAAGCCAAAAAGCATCTGCACGACAACGACATCGTGTTCCAGCCGGGCGTAAACGAGGATCTGGCCGCCACCGCCGTGTGGGGTTCACAGCAGGTCAACCTGTGGCCGGGCGCGACGCGTGACGGCGTATTCGGCATGTGGTACGGCAAGGGCCCGGGCGTCGACCGCACCGGCGACGTCTTCAAACACGCGAATTCCGCGGGCAGCGCGGCCCACGGCGGCGTGCTCGTGCTCGCTGGCGACGACCACGCGGCGAAGTCGTCCACGGTCGCGCATCAGTCCGAGCACGCGTTCATCGCGGCGGGCATTCCCGTGCTCTATCCGTCCAATGTGCAGGAGTACATCGACTACGGCCTGCACGGCTGGGCGATGAGCCGCTACTCGGGCCTGTGGGTGGCCATGAAGTGCGTGACCGACGTGATCGAATCCACGGCATCGATCGATCTCGATCCGGACCGCGTGGAGATCGTCACGCCCGACGACTACGCCATGCCCGCGGGCGGCCTCAATATCCGCTGGCCCGATACGCCGCTCGTGCAGGAAGCCCGCCTGCTCGACGAGAAGTGGTATGCGGCGCTTGCCTACGTTCGCGCGAACAAGCTGAACCGCGTGGTCATCGATTCGCCGCAGCCGCGCTTTGGCATCATGACCGCGGGCAAGGCCTATCTCGACGTGCGCCAGGCGCTCAGCGACCTCGGCCTCGACGATCAAACGTGCGCGCGGATCGGCTTGCGCGTCATGAAGGTGGGTTGCGTGTGGCCGCTCGATGCGCAGGACGCACGCGCATTCGCCACCGGCCTCGAAGAAATTCTCGTGGTGGAGGAAAAGCGCCAGATTCTCGAATATGCGCTGAAGGAAGAGCTCTACAACTGGCGCGAAGACGTGCGCCCGAAGATCTACGGCAAGTTCGACGAACGCGACAACGAAGGCGGCGAATGGTCGGTGCCGCGCGGCAACTGGCTGTTGCCCGCGCATTACGAACTGTCGCCGGCGCTGATCGCGAAGGCCATCGCTCGCCGTCTCGCACGCGCCGATCTGCCTGACGATGTGCGGGCGCGCATGCTGGCGCGCGTGGCCATTATCGAGGCGAAGGAGCGCGAGGCCGCCAAGCCCCAGGTCGGCGTCGAGCGCAAGCCGTGGTTCTGCTCGGGCTGCCCGCACAACACCTCGACCAACGTGCCCGAAGGCTCACGCGCGCTCGCGGGCATCGGCTGCCACTACATGTCGATCTGGATGGATCGCAAGACCGAAACCTTCAGCCAGATGGGCGGCGAAGGCGTGACGTGGATCGGGCAAATGCACTTTGCCGGCGACAAGCATGTTTTTGCGAATCTCGGCGACGGCACCTATTTTCATTCCGGACTGCTTGCCATTCGCGCGGCGATCGCGGCCAACGCGAACATCACGTACAAGATTCTCTATAACGATGCCGTCGCCATGACGGGCGGCCAGCCTATCGACGGCGTGCTGACCGTTTCGCAGATCGTGCACCAGGTCCATGCCGAAGGTGCGAAGCGCATCGTGATTGTTTCGGATGAGCCGGAGAAATACGATTCGCGTATCACGCTGCCCGCGGGCGTGGACATTTTCCACCGCGACGAACTGGACACAGTGCAGCGCACGCTGCGCGAAGTGCCGGGCACGACCGTGCTGATCTACGACCAGACCTGCGCGACGGAAAAGCGCCGCCGCCGCAAGCGCGGCACGTATCCCGATCCTGCGCGCCGCGCGTTCATCAACGACGCGGTTTGCGAGGGGTGCGGCGATTGCTCGGTGCAATCGAACTGCCTGTCCGTCGAACCGCTCGACACGCCGCTCGGCACCAAGCGCAAGATCAATCAGTCATCGTGCAACAAGGATTTTTCGTGCGTGAAGGGTTTTTGCCCGAGCTTCGTGACGGCGGAAGGAGCGCAGTTGCGCAAGCCCCAAGCCGCGCGCAATGCCGCCGCGCCCGATTTCGACGCGCTGCCCGCGCCCACGCTGCCCGCGCTTGCACGGCCTTACGGCATTCTCGTCACCGGCGTGGGCGGCACGGGGGTGGTGACCATCGGCGGGCTGATCGGCATGGCTGCGCATATCGAGCGCAAGGGCGTGACCGTGCTCGACATGGCGGGCCTCGCGCAGAAGGGCGGCGCCGTGCTCAGCCACGTGCAGATTGCGTCCGCGCCCAGCGCGCTGCATGCGACGCGCATCGCCACGGGCGAAGCGCGGCTCGTGATCGGTTGCGACGCGCTGGTGAGCGCATCGAGCGATGTGCTTTCGCGCACCCAGCACGGCGTGACGGTGGCCGCGGTCAATAGCGGCGCGACGCCCACGGCGGACCTCGTGCGCAATCCCAAGTGGGCATTCCCTGGCGCGCAGACGGAAGCGAGCCTGCGCGAGAGCATCGGCGAGGGCTGCGAGTTCATCGACGCCAATGCACTCGCCCTGACGCTGCTGGGCGACACCATCTACAGCAATCCGCTGCTGCTGGGCTTTGCGTGGCAAAAGGGCTGGCTGCCGCTTGAGCTTGCGAGCCTGCTGCGCGCGATCGAGCTCAACGGTGTGGCGGTCGAGAAGAATCGTCTTGCGTTCAACTGGGGCCGCCATGTGGCGCATCACGGCGAAGCCGCCATTCAGGCGCATGCGAAGCCCGCGCAGCAGGCGATTGTCGTGCGCATGCCCGAGTCGCTGGACACGGTGATCGCCTCGCGCGAAGCGTTGTTGACCGCGTATCAAAGCGCGGCGTATGCCCGGCGCTATCGCGATGCCGTCGAGCGGATTCGCGCAAAAGAAACGCAAGCCACCGGCAATGCGAAGCTGCCGCTCACGCGTGCGGTTGCCGTGAATCTCGCGAAACTCATGGCCTATAAGGACGAGTACGAAGTTGCGCGTCTCTATGCCGATCCAGTCTACCTTGCGAAGCTGCGCGAGCAATTCGAAGGCGAGCCGGGCCGCGATTACAAGCTGAAATTCCATCTCGCGCCGCCGTTGCTCGCAAAGCGCGATGAACAGGGCCGCTTGAAGAAAAAGCAATTTGGTCCGTGGGTACTTCCGGCCCTGCGTGCGCTCGCGCGCCTGAAGGGGCTGCGCGGCACGGCGCTGGACGTGTTCGGCCACACGGCGGAGCGGCGCGGCGAACGTCAGTTGATTGCCGATTACCTCGCGCTGGTGGAGGAATTCTGCGCGACGCTCGATGCCGAACGTCTTGCGATGGCGCTCAAGCTGGCGGGCATTCCCGACGATATTCGCGGTTTCGGTCACGTGAAGGAGAACAATATTCGCGCTGCAGCCGGCAAGCGGGAGCAATGGCTGCGCGAATATCGCAACCCGGTGCGCATGGCCGCGAGCGCGTAAGCAAACGGCCATTTCCACCTGCCGTGTGTCGTCCCTCTCGCCGCAAGACGTTCCGCCGGCGAGAGGAACGACCAGATTTGTTCCATCACGTTGTGATATAAATATCCCCGTGGGTGCCACCGACCCTCCCGCACCCGCCAAGGGGAATCATGAGCGAGCACAGCGCGCACAAGGGCGATTTCGCAACCGATGTCCGGCTTCTGCGCATCAGCGCCATCGCGGCGGTGGGCGGTGCACTGAGCACCGTTGCCGCCGACTTTCTGCTGCACCTCATCCGCTTCTTTACGAACCTGTTTTTCTTCCAGACCTTGTCGACCGGGAATCATTCGCCTGCGCAGAACACGCTAGGGTGGTTCGTGGTGGCTGCGCCCGTGATCGGCGGGCTGCTGGTGGGGCTGATCGCGCGCTTTGGCTCGGAGCAGATTCGCGGCCACGGTATTCCCGAAGCCATCGAGGCGATCTTGTTCGGCAAGAGCAAGATGCCGCCGAAGGTGGCCGTGCTCAAGCCGCTCGCCTCGGCCATCGCGATCGGCAGCGGCGGGCCGTTCGGCGCCGAAGGGCCGATCATCATGACGGGCGGCGCGATCGGCTCGCTGATCGCGCAGTTCTTCCATCTGTCGAGCGCCGAAAGAAAGGCGCTGCTGGTGGCGGGCGCCGTCGCCGGCATGACCGCCGTGTTCGGCACGCCGGTGGCCGCCGTGCTGCTCGCCATCGAGCTGCTGCTGTTCGAACTGCGGCCCCGCAGCCTCCTGCCGGTTGCCATCGCCTGCGCCGTGGCGGGCTTCGCGCGCCCGCTGTTTCTGGGCAGCGGCCCGCTGTTTCCGCTGCATACACTACCCATCGGCCCGATCGGCATCGTCTCGGCGGCCATTGCGGGCGTGATCGCGGGCGCGTTGTCGTGGGCCTTGTCCACGTGGCTCTACAAGGTGGAGGACCTGTTCGGCAAGTTGCCGGTTCACTGGATGTGGTGGCCCGCGTTGGGCGCGATTGCCGTGGGCATCGGCGGATATTTTCAGCCGCGCACGCTCGGTGTCGGCTACGACGTGATCGGCGACCTGCTGCAGAATCATCTGGCCATGCAGGCCGTGATCGGCATCGTCGTGGTGAAGGCCATCATCTGGGTGATCGCGCTGGCCTCGGGAACGTCGGGCGGCGTGCTCGCGCCGCTGCTGATGATGGGCGCGGGCGTGGGGGCACTGGTGGGGCCCTACATGCCGGGCCATGACCCCGCGCTATGGCCGCTCATCTTCATGGCCGCCTCGCTTGGCGGCATGATGCGCGCGCCCGTGATGGCTGCGGTGTTCGCCTTCGAGCTGACCGGCGACGCCAACGCGTTGCTGCCGCTGCTTGCTGCTGCCGCCGTGGCCTATGGCTTCACGGTCATGTTCATGCGCCGCTCGATCCTGACCGAGAAAATTGCGCGGCGCGGCTATCACATCTACCGCGAATACAGCATCGATCCGCTCGAGCGCCATTATGTCGACGAGGTAATGACGCGCAATGTAGTAACAATCGATGCGGCCACAACGGTTGCCCACGTGCTCGACGACTATTTCGGCAAGGGGCAGAAGTTTCGCGCGTTTCCGGTGCTCAGGAACGGCGTGCTGGTGGGCATGGTGGATCGCACGTTGCTCGACCGGATTGCGCCGGGCAAGGCCGGGATGCCGATTGGCTCGGCTTTTGCCCGGACGCAGCCCGAGATCGCCTTGCCCGGCGAGACTTGCCGCAATGTGGCGGCGCGGCTCGCCATTACGGGTCTCGACCGCGTGCCGGTCGTGGATGACGCGAAAACCTTGCGCCTGCTCGGCGTGGTGTCGCGGCACGACCTGGTCAAGCCTTCGATGCAGGTCTTCGCCGAGGAGCGCGAACTGGAGCAGTTCCGCCAGGTATGGATTCCGCGCAGCACGCTGTTTGCGCCCACGCGCAAGCGCCAGGACGTGCCCGATGAGCACGCCGATGCGAGCCGATAGCACGACCAACGCAAACCCAGCGGAATAACGCCTTGGCGCACGTCGCCCACGGCGTTTGCTTGCCTGCCGTCGGCGCGATTACGCAAGAAATATCCGGCTCACCCGGAATAATCTCGCACGCAGTTGGTTCACCCCATTAAGACTCAATGACTTGCAGGGGGAACCATCGTGCGAATAGTCCAGCGCGCCGTTACGGCCGGCGTTGTCATTCTCGGGTTGTGCGGTCCGGCTGCATTCGCGGCGGGCTCGCAGGCCGCATCTTCCGACGAAACGTCCTTCATGGCCGAGAACGACGCCGCCATGACAAGGATGATGGACGGCATGTCGGTCAAACCGACCGGCGACATCGACCGCGATTTCGTCGCGATGATGGTCCCGCATCATCAAGGCGCCATCGACATGGCCCAGGCCGAGTTGCGCCACGGGCACAACGAACAATTGCGCCGCATTGCACAAGAGATCGTGGTCGAGCAACAGCAGGAAATCGTTGCCATGCGCCTCGCGCTCGGGCAACCCTTGCCTCCTCCTGCAAGCACGCCCGATCAGCAGCAAGGGCCAGCCTCCGGACCCGCAGCCCACCTTGATCCGTCGACGCAGCAGGGCATGCCGATGCGCATGCCGAATCCCACACAGAAGGAGCCGTGATGAAACGCATATCGTTTTGCACCGTCGCCATGTCGGCGGCGGCTATGGCAGCCGCGCAGCTGGTCTGGGCCGGGCAGGCCCCTGGATTGTTATCCGCCCCCGACATTCCGGTAAGCCACCGCGATCGCGTCTATGCCGCCGAGCAATTTTCCAACACCGTCTCGGTGATCGACCCGGCCGATAACAAGCTGCTTGGCCTGATCCGTCTCGGCGATCCGTCGCCGGGTAACTTCAGCCCGCTGTACAAGGGGCAATTGCTCGTGCATGGCATGGGTTATGCGCCGGACCATCGCACGATCGCGGTGGTGTCGATCGGTTCGAACTCGGTCTCGTTCATCGACACGCAGACCAACGCCGTCAAGCACGTCACCTACGTGGGCCGCTCGCCGCATGAGGCGTTCTTCACGCCTGACGGCAAGGAAGTATGGGTGACCGTGCGCGGCGAAAACTATGTCGCCGTGCTCGACGGGACGACGTATGAGGAGAAAACGCGCATTACCGTTCCGGCAGGCCCCGGCATGCAGATTTTCTCGCCTGACGGGAAGTATGGCTATGTGTGCTCGTCCTTCAATCCGCAGACCGAGGTGATTTCGGTGGCCGACCACAAGATCGTGGGCACGGTCAAGCAGGCCAGCCCGTTCTGCCCGGATCTTGCCGCCACGCCGGATGGCAAGCAGGTCTGGTTCACGCTCAAGGACGTGGGCAAGGTGCAGGTGTTCGACGCCAAGCCGCCGTTTGCCGTGCTCAAGACCATCGACACGGGCCCGATCACGAATCACGTGAACATCGTGCATAACGCGAAGGGCACGTTTGCCTATGTAACGGTAGGAGGACTGAATGTTGTGAAGGTGTTCCGGACCGACGACTTTTCGCAAGTCGCGACGATTCCGGTCGGCAGCTTGCCGCACGGCCTCTGGCCATCGGGCGACGGCAGCCGCATCTATGTCGGCCTGGAAAACGCCGATGCGATGGCGGCGATCGACACGCTCACGAACACCGTGGTTGCCACGGTGCCGATCGGCCAGGCGCCGCAGGCTGTGACCTATGTGCCGGACGCGGTGCCACAAGGCGATGGCACGCAGAACCTGCAGCCGCTGGGACTCGCGGGGCAGACCGCCCACGTTGCGCTGGTGCCGGCGGGTTCTGCGGCTTCGGGCAGCGCAACGGACGCCGCGCACGCGCCTACCACGGTTGCTTTGTTCGACCAGGGGCTCGTGCAGGTTCTGCAGGCCGCCGTGACCGGCTTGCAGCCGAAACAGCACTATGCACTGGGACTTGCCGATCATTCCGATGGCACCGGCGACGTGCAGGTGCTTGCGAACTTCATGACGAACCCTGCGGGTTCCGCAATCGTCAACGCGCTCGGGCAGATTCGCCAACTGGTCACGCCGGACACGAGCACGTCCGGCGACAAGCGCCGCTATCTGGTGGTGGTCCCGCTCGTGGAGGGCAAGCCGGGCGCGCCGGTTCAGGTGCAGACGCTATGAGCGGGCAGGGCGCGCGGGCCGGCGCCCCGCGCGCTTCGCCGCGGACTGCACGGGCGCGCCGCTCATGCCGTTCATGAGCTCGAGAATCTGGGCGCGCAGCCACAGACTGGCCTGGTCCTGCTCGCTGCTGCGATGCCAGTACAGATGCCATTGCAGATCGGGAAGCTCGAACGGCAGTTCGAAAATGCGCGCGTCGTGGCGTTGCAGAAGCTCGACCGGCGCGGTTAGCGCAAGGTCGGTGCGCAGCGCCACGAGCGGCGCCACCATGTAGTGCTGCACGCGCATTTGTATGCGCCGCTGCCGGCCGAGTTTCTTCAGCTCCGCATCGACGAAGCCGCTTCCCTGGCGGCGGCTCGACACCTGGATATGGCCGAGCGCGAGGTAATCGTCCATGGTCAGCGTCTCGCCCGCAAACGGGTGATCGTGGCGCAGCATGCACGCATAGTGGTCGTTGCCGAGCGGCGCCTGATGCAGTTGCGGATCGTCGACGAGCGGCACGTCGATCGCAAAATCGATCTTGCCGGTGGCCAGCGCCGTGGACATTTCGCTGCGCGGCGTGAAATAGCATTCGATGCTCATGCCGGGCGCCTGTTGCTGGAGCACCTCGCCCAGCGCGGGCAGCAGCATGGCCTCGCTCAAGTCGGGCATGCTCAGGCGGAAGGTTCGCTCCGAAGTGGCGGGCACGAACACATCGCCTTCGGTCGCGCTCGCTTCGAGCAGTTGCAGCGCCTCGCGCACCCGGCCAATGATGTTCTCGGTGAGCGGCGTGGGCACCATGCCCGTCGACGTGCTCACAAAAAGCGGATCGTCGAACGCCTTGCGCATGCGGGCCAGTGCATTGCTGACCGCGGGTTGCGTGATGAAGAGCGCCTCGGCTGCGCGAGTCAGATTGCGCTTTTCGTAGATCGATTCGAATACGACGAATAGATTCAGATCCAGTTTGGGGGAACGCATCTCACAGTCTCCGTTTGCCGCCATCATAAACGAGAGGCGCCGTGACGATGCGTTCGTTCCGCTTCGGCCTTCTTTCGCCGTGCTGCGCGAGGGATCAATCGCGCAGCGGGGCGTTCAGGTAGGCCGCCATCGCGCCGAGCCGTTCCTTGCCGCTCGCAAGCTCCATTTTCGCAATGGCCTGGAGGTGGACTTCGTCGGGGCCATCGGCGTAGCGCAGCGCGCGCCCCCAGGTCCAGTGATCGGCCAGCGGCGTGTCGGGGCTCACGCCCATGGCGCCGAATACCTGCATCGCGCGGTCGCAAACCGCGGTATGAACCTGCGGCACCAGCGCCTTGATCATCGAGATCTCCTTGCGCGCCGCCTTGGCGCCCACCTCGTCGATCAGCCACGCGGCCTTGAGCACGAGCAGCCGGGCCTGATCGATTTCGATGCGCGACTTCGCGATCCATTCGCCCACCGTGCCGTGCTGATGCAGATACTTGCCGAAGGTCTTGCGCTCTTGCGCGCGCTCGATCATCAATTCGAGCGCGAGTTCCGCGGCGCCGATCGAGCGCATGCAGTGGTGAATGCGTCCTGGTCCCAGACGCGCCTGCGCGAGCGCGAAGCCGCTGCCTTCCTCGCCGAGCAGGTTCGATGCCGGCACGCTCACATTGGTGAACGTGATTTCGCAGTGACCTTCCGGCGAGACGTGGTTCATGACCGTGATATTGCGCACGATCTTCACGCCGGGCGTACCCGCCGGCACGAGAATCATGCTTTGCTGGCGGTGGGTTTCGGCATCGGGATCGGTCTTGCCCATCACGATGAAGATCTTGCAGTTCGGATGCGCCGCGTTCGTGATGAACCATTTGCGGCCGTTGATCACGTAGTCGTTGCCGTCGCGGCGGATCGACGTGGTGATATTCGTTGCATCGGAGGAGGGCACATCCGGCTCCGTCATGGCGAACGCCGAGCGAATCTTGCCTTCGAGCAGCGGCACGAGCCACTGCTCGCGCTGCGCCGGCGTCGCGAACATGTGCAGCAACTCCATGTTGCCGGTATCGGGCGCATTACAGTTGAAGACTTCAGGCGCCCACGAAACGCGTCCCATGATTTCTGCAAGCGGCGCATATTCGAGGTTGGTCAGGCGCGTGCCGGGTTCGTCGTCGTGCAAATGCGGGAGGAACAGATTCCACAGGCCTTCGGCTTTGGCGAGGGCCTTGAGATCTTCCATGAACGAGACCGGGTAGCGGCCCGCGTGTACTTCCTCGTGCCATTGGCGCTGGCGCGGCACGATGTGCTCGTCCATGAAGTGGCGCACGCGGCGGATCAGGTCATCGACCTTGGGGCTATAAGCGAAATTCATGTTGGGTTCACTCCGTAAGCTAGATCGTCAGTCCGCCATCGACGACGATGCACTCGCCGTTCGTATAGCTCGCCGCGTCGGACACCAGATAGAGCACGGTGCCGGCCATTTCCTGCGGCTCGGCGTGGCGGCGCAGCGGGATCGCACTGATCCAGCTGTCGTGGATGTCCTTGTTCTCGAACAGCGCCCCGGCAAACTTCGTTTTCGTGAGACCGGGCAGCAGCGCATTCACGCGAATGCCGAGCGGGCCGCACTCCTTGGCGAACGCGCGGGTCATGTTGACAACCGCCGCTTTCGTGATCGAATAAATGCCCTGCTGATCGCCGGGCTGCAGCGCATTGACCGAAGCGGTGTTCACGATGGCGCCGCGGCCCTGCGCCTTCATCATCTTGCCGGCTTCGACCGACATGAAGAAATATCCGCGCACATTGACTTCGACAGTCTTGTTGTAGGCAGCCAGATCGGTATCGAGAATATGGCCGAAATACGGATTGGCTGCCGCGTTGTTGACGAGAATGTCGAGCCGCCCGTGCTTCTCGCGGATATGGGCGAACGTGGCGGTGATGTCTTCCATGCGGCCGACGTGGCAGGCGAGCGCTTCGGCGCTGTGGCCGTTCTCGCGAATGCTGGCGGCAACGGCTTCGCAGTCTTCGAGCTTGCGGCTCGACACGATCACATGGGCGCCTTGCTCGGCCAGCAGCCTCGCGGTGGCTTCGCCAATGCCGCGGCTTGCGCCGGTCACGAGCGCGATCCGGCCCGAGAGGTCAAACAGGTTCGTGGTCAATCTCGTCTCCTTGATTCGGTGTCAGTGTCCGGACGCGGGTGAGGCGTCATGCAATCAGTTCCGCCGCGAGGCTCGCGAGCGGTTCGACCATACCGCCCACTTCGAGCGCATTCGCGCTCGAAGCATTGCCTTGCAGCGCGCGTGCTTTCACGCCCTGGGCAATCGATGCCAGGCGAAAGAAGCTGAACGCCAGATAGAAGTTCCAGTTGGCAATGCCGGGCAGGCCGCGTAGTTTGCAGTACTGCGCAATCATTTCTTCTTCTTCGGGAATGCCCAGCGCGGCACGGTTCTGGCCGCGCAGCCCCGTGATATGCCCTTTCGACGGCAGACGCAGGCACATGCAGAAGTACGCGAGATCTGCGAGCGGATTGCCGAGCGTCGACAGCTCCCAGTCGAGTATGGCGCGCACGCGCGGCGTATCGTGGTCGAAGATCAGGTTGTCGATGCGGAAGTCGCCGTGCACGAGGGCGGGACGCTGCGTGTCGGCCGGGCAATACGCGGGCAGCCATTCGATCAACGCCTCCATGGGCGCGATTCGCTCCGTTTCGGCCGCGCGGTATTGTTTGGTCCAGAGTTCGATCTGGCGCTGGAAGTAATTGCCCGGTCGGCCGTAGTCGCTTAAGCCCACACGTTCGGGGTCGACATCGTGCAGCGCGGCGAGCGTCGTGACGATCGCGGCGTAATAGTCGCGCCGTGCATCGCGGTCGACTTCGGGCAGCGCGGGGTTCCAGAAGATCCGCCCATCCTCGTAGCTCATCAGATAGAACAGGCTGCCGAGGATGTCGCGGTCTTCGCAGAGGTGCCAGACGCGTGCCACCGGAACCGGCGTTTCGGCCAGCGCGCTCAGCACACGAAATTCGCGGTCGACGGCGTGCGCGGATTTGAGCAGTTGCCCCGGAGGCTGGCGGCGCAGCACATAGCGGCTGCTTGGCGCTTCGATCAGCCAGGTGGGGTTGGACTGGCCGCCCGGGAACTTAGTGGCTCGCACGGGGCCGCGAAAGCCCGAGAGATGCTGTTCGAGGTAGGGCGTGAGCCGGTCGAGGTCGAGCGACGGGCTGGAAGGTTCAGTGGTCATATCGTTCGATGCTTGACGGGTTCGGGCTGATCGTGGCGGGGTTTGGCAGAGGATCTAGCCGTAGGTTCGAAACGCGTGGCGCTGCGGATCGTCGAGATGGGCGAGGCCGTTGAAGCTCGACAGTTGCAGCGCCTCGCGGTTGAAGTAGCAATGCGTCACGCTGCTATTGAGGATTTGCATGTTCAGCGCGATGGCCATTGCAGCAGGGGCTTGCAGGATCTGCTGAACGAATGCGCCAATCACGCCGCCAGAGGTGACCACCAGTACGCGCTGCGCGCCGCTTTGCTGGATGGCGGCCCGGGCGTTGGCAACGCGCTGTTGAAATGCGCTCCACGTTTCAGGCACGCGCCCGTCGAGTGCGCCTTCGGTCCACAGGTGCAGAACCTTCCGCAAGGCCTTGAAGAACTCGCGCGAATCATGCTTTGCGGCATCGGCTAGGTGGCGATGCTCGTCGGGCAGCGCAGTAAAGAGCGCGTAAAAATCGTATTCGTTCAGCCCGGCGTGTGCTTCGCAACCGGCGGGAAGGCCTGGCATGGCATGGCGGATTGCGTCCAGCGTTTGCGCGTGGCGGCGCAGCGTGCCCGACATGATGCAATCGAACTGGACGCCGTCGCGCGCGAAATGCTCGCCAAGCCAGCGGCTTTGTTGTTCGCCCGAGGCCGAGAGGCAGTCGTAGTCGTCCGCGCCAAGAGACGCTTGCCCGTGTCTGATCAAAAAGAGTTCAGCCATCGCTTCGCTAGCCATTGAAGGAGTAGGGCTAGATTAGCGGCGGTGGGGGTATTGATGAAGTTTATTTGATGAATGAGGTGGAATTCATTGCGGTGATGGTGCTCAGGCAAGCTTAACGCGTCCTGCGCAACCTGTAAGACATATCGGGGCGATCGATTCCGGAAGGACGTGTGGAGAGGAAGGCATTGAAGCCGAGCTGGCCACGGCTGCCGAGTTCAACCGGGTTCACGCCTTCGCGACGGAGCACGAGACAGACTTCATATTCGAGCGTCATGCCGACCAGCAGATGCAGCATGCGGGCAAGCGCGTGCGAGCGCTCCGACCCCGGGAGGAATTTGTCGTACTGCGCTGCCGTTAGCGGCCCGAGGACCAGACGCACGCGCAGGTTGCGCAGCCATATCCGTTCTCCGGCCAAGGCGTTCGTGCCAAGGACGATATTGCTTTGTCCGAGCTTCGACTGCTGACTGAGCGAGACATCGTACATATGGCCGACAAATTGCTCGATACGGACGCGTACATCGAAATAGTCGGACAGCGTGCGCTGGAGGTAGTACGCCGAGACGGCGCGATGACGTGCCACCGCGCCATGTCCTGCTACCGCATCGCCGATGAGCGCACCGGGTTGCCGGCGCAGCGCTTGCTGCGTGCTGGCGTCGGCGATGCCGGCTAGAGATTGCAGAATCGGCAGATAGCGCTGGTTTCGGTCGAGTTCGTAGTGGTAGGGCAGCCGGTACTTCTTCCATGCGGAGTAAAAGTAGGCTGTTGCCCGGTTCGAGAAGATGTCGAGAAACGCTCGACCGGAACGGTCGCGGTTAGCATGCTCTTCGTTCGTGATTTGTTCGGTATAGCGTAGGGGCAGTGCGCCCTGGCTGCCGAGCAGGCCAAAGAGGGCTGGGGTGAGGTCGACGCGGAATACCTCGGAGGCCGTATGTTGCGACATGTCGGTCAGACGTTCGCCAGCGACGTTATACAACACGATTTGCTTGATCTCGCTGGGCGGAAACGTGGTCGATAGCGTCGTGCGAAACGTGATTCGGTAGGCGAGTGCGTCGCGTGGCCGTGCTCCGCCGTGCTCGACGAACCAGCGTTCGAGCAGGCGCACCGCGTTGAAGAACCCGAAGCGCCAAGGCTCGGTTAGCAGGTGGTCGAGGGTGCTGGGGGTGGGCGGCCAGGTTGACATAGAGTGATGTGTAAGATCCCGGGCATATTCCAGTTATCGACAATGGGGGCGCTGTCGATCGAAAAACGCTGTGATGCAGGCACCGAATTGGTTCAATCGCCGAACGAATCCTCGGTAAATTTAACTGCGGCTCCATTCACGGAGAATTTGCACAGAATGGTGCTGAAATTGCGGATAGGTCGCATAGAGTACGACACGCGTACACCATCGACGGAGAATTCTGTTCGAACCATATTGCTATCGATCTTGCCTGAAATGATACCGGCCGAATAAGGTGAGGTCGAACCCGGCTCGGTCAGAGACTTGGCTATTTCGTGCATGCGATAATTTTGCTCACTCGGATCGACAAGCTTTGCCTCGTAAATATACTTCCAGCCCGTGATGGATTTTATATGTTCGACGTCATAGCTTTTCCATGGATATTTCTTGAGCAGATCGGCAAGCGTGATTGGCACGCTCTTGCTGACCTTGACGCAGCAAAGCACCACGCTCCTGCCGCCCAAATCTAGCAGCGCCGTGAACACCGCGCTATCCGAGAGCTTGCGGTCAACAAATACAAGGTCGTGGCGTGTCACGTTCTGACCATCTGCATCTCCCGTTGCAAGATGTTCCCATAATCCGACAGTCGGCACCTGTTGCGCTTGCGTGATGCCGCAGGCAAGCGAAACAGAAGCTGTCACCAAGATTTTTTTCATAAAATTCTAGCCAATGATACTTAATCTGGGAAATTATCCTCGGTGAATTTCATCAATCGGCCATTTATAGAGAACTTGTACTGAATGGCACTGTATTTGCGAATCGTCTGCACCGAATACGACACGCTTACCCCATCAATCGAGAATGTTGTTGGAACTTCGTCACGATCAACTTTGCCGGATATGATGCCAGCCGAGTAAGGCGACAGTGAAGGCGGATGAGTCAGATTCTTGACTAGTTCGCGCATGGCAGGGTTTTGTGAAGTCGAATCGATAATCTTTGCTTCGTAAATATACTTCCAGCCCGTGATTGATTTGAGGTGGTCCGCATCATCGCGTTCCAATGGGTATTTCTTGAGAAGATCGGCAAGCGTAATCGACGCGTCCTTGCTGACCTTGACACAGCAAAGTACGCCGATGCTCGTATCTGGATTCATTAGTGCACTGAAAACCGTGTCGTCGGTTAGCTTACGGTCAACAAACACAAGGTCATGACGCACGACGTTCCCACTTTGCAGGTCTCCCATTGCAAATTGTTCCCATAGTCCAACAACAGGGATCTCATGTGCCTGAACAAGGCTGCAAGCAAGGGAAAAATAAATAAGTGTTGTGAATTTTTTCATGGATTTTTACTCAATGTCCATTATCAGACCAGTGCATGTTTTCTCTTTGAAAATAAATTACACCATATTGCCTTCCCACATGTTCAAGATCCTCGAATGAATTCAATAGTACCCATGCATCCGTTGTGTCTTTAATGCGCTTTCCCGTGTATCCTGAAATATTAAGATCAATTGCGGCCCCAAAATTATGCCGAGAACTTCCTGGAATCCCAACCATTTGATTCGATGAATGAATATTAAGGCCATAGCCTCGGCACATTTCTTTGGCTGCCTCAACGGATTGCAGTAGATCCATGTTGCCATTCGTGTTGCGATGGACCCAATCGATATGAACTCCGGCTCGCATCGGCACCTGATTCGGACGCTCTATTCCCTTGGCAATTCTGAACGCGTGGTACATAAGATACGAACGTTGAATTGGCCGGAACGCGGCATTGATCCTGACCGAAATGCCTGCATCGCGCATTGCCTTAATGAATGCACTGGCCTTTGGCCTAAACGAGTCGTTAAGTGAATTGAGTTCCGCGCTACCAGGAAATCGGCTACACCACACCGCACCGCTGGGTTCGAGATTGGGCGAACTCACCACAGTTTGCGGATAACCATTTGGCGCGTGTTGATGCACGACACCAGACGTTGAAGCAGGCGAATGCTGTACTGAAGCCGTCGATGTCGCTGAAGCTGCGGCCGGTATGGCACCTGTTGATGCGACAGCATTGGCCCTGCTGGCACCAGACTGCCCCTTCACACTGGCTTCCTGAGCCGGAACCTTGAGATGCTGGCTGGCATAGATACGGTTCGCATCCGTCAGCTTGTTAAGCGCAACCATCGCATCGACCGTCGCACCATAGCGGCCTGCAATTGCCGTTAATGTCTCACCGGACTGGACGATATGCACACGAGGCCGCGAGGACTCGTCTTTCGCATGCAGGCGTGGCCGTGTTGGTAGCAGAAAGTAAGGTGCGTTGAAGGTGAACGCATTGGCTTCCGATATCGTGGATACCTGCCCGATGGGTTCATATTCTCCCTCGCGCTTGTAGGCAATACTCACATCTTGCCCGAGAAGTCCGCTATACAGACAAGGCAGGTCGCCACTCTGGTCCGTCTTGACATCCAGGTTGAAGTCGCCACTCTTAATCTGAATAGTTTGTCCCGCAAAAGGCTGGCTAAGTTTGTCCAGAACCTGAACCTGCACTGGCTTGCCGAGATACTTGATGACGCCTGGCACCCACCCTTCCTGCTTCTCCATCGCGATTGAAACGGATTCGATTTTTTCGGCAGGCAATAAACCGACGACATCGCTGGGCGCAACACCAGCGGCCCTGGTCACGAAGCCGATATAGCTTTCCGTATCGTTTTCGGAAGGCGGCGCATAGGACGTGAGCATGCCGCGAATCGTGCTATCGCGGTACACGGTCTTGAGCAGGTTCCGGTGCGCCTCCTGTCCCGCGGCGCGGTCGGGGAAAATGACGAACTGGACCCTTGAGCTTGCTGTTCGCTGCGCATAGCCGATCGCCGACGATATGATGTAGCCGCCAGGCTTAGTCAAATTGCCGGGGTTGGTGGTGCGCCACGCAAACGACCCGCCGATGTAAAGCGTTTCGTTGCCTTCTTCGTCAAAATAGTGAACGGCCCGCTTTTCGCGATCATAGGTTGCTCGAACGAACATGATTCACCTTCACTTCGAAAAGAACACTTTGTTCAATGCGTCGCCGGCGTCGAGCCATGCGGCTTTGCTGCTGGTGGTCTGCTCCAGTTTGAAGCGCGCCACGTTGAGATTGCCGTTAAAGCGATACACCTTGAACGTGATCGGTGCAGGCTTGAGAAAAAGATCAGGAAGCTTGTTGCCCGTCTTAGTCGCAACGACCGCATAGAGCTTTCCGGCCGAACGGTACATTGCGACTGCCTGCACGGTGGAGTCCGCGGATTCCACCGTGCGCAATTCAGCCGTCGTACCGTCGCGGTCTTCCAGTGGAATCTGAAGCCAGGTGCCCTCTGGATTCTTCGGGATGACATAGCTCACGTAAGTCTCATAGCTATGAGCTGTGAGCGTACCGACATAGCCCTTTATGACCCGTACCGTCATGCCGTCTAGTGTGACGTCGTTGGCACCGTCAACCAGTTTCAGTTCCGCGCTCGCACCTACCTCTTGAGCAGTGGCGCTTATCGCGAAGAAGGTGAGTGCCAGGCAGATAATTGCAATTAACTTCATGGTTTACTCCTCACCATCCGCGATGGCTTGTTTGATCGCCGGATCGTCAAACACCAGTTGATGAAGCAGTTGCTGCTGGAATTTCTCTGTCTCGGCATCGAAAGATAGGGGAGCATCCGGCGCGAGCGCCGTCTGCAGCGGCTGCCCGTTCTCGCCCGCATTGCCGCTGTCCGGTGACCCCACAAGGCCATTGAAATCCGCATGCGCCTGCGGCGGATGATCAATTGAGCAATCGCACACCGATTCATCGAGATGTTCGGTCTTGAGCCAGTCGCCTTTGTCGCCCAACATCAAGTGCAAGCGCTCTGTGTTGGTATGGAACATGCGCTGCGTCGCGCCCATCTGGTCCATGACTCCCTTCGCGACCACTGCGCCGCGTCCGTCGATGAACTGATAGGGCGTGGTACCCGTTGCACCGATGCGCTCTTGAATCTGTTTATCCACAAAGACTTTGGCGCTGAAGTTGGCGGGGATATGCCCAGGCCACAGCGTTTCGGAGTCGGATATTCGCGCTGGACCTTCCGAACGGAAGCTGGCGGATTTGAGCCTGATGTTGCCAGGACAGTGAAGTTCGATATTGCCATCGACGATCCTGATATAGGCACCACCGCTCATCAGCGTGATGCCTTGCTTTGCCGAGATCGTGACTTGATTGTTAATGCTGCTCATCATGACCTCCTGTTCGGCAGCAAGTGCAAGCTGTGCGTCGGTACTGCGCAATGTAAGGTTCTTTTGTGCGGTCAGGGACATTTCATCGCTCTGCGCCTGGATGTCGACCTTACCCCTCGCGGCAAACAGCTTGATCCCCGCCTTTTGCACGAACAGGCTGATTTTCTCGACGACGCTGACGATCAGCGAACGTCCGGCAGCAACATTGGCATCCCTGCCACTGACTATGTTGACGTACCGATCGGCGCCGATGTGTGTCGATTGTGGCGTGGACATCGCAATGCCCTCAGGGCTCGCCATCAGTAGGATCGGCTTCGAGAAACCGTTCGCACTGCCCAAGCCACCACCCGCCGTGAGCCCGCCGTTGGAGCCGCTTCCAGCCACACTGTGTTGACTCGCTTCCGTGAAGCGGCGTAGATCTTCCTGCCCGTCACGCATGCTTTCAGCTTGCCCAGCGACGCTTGCCCCCGATACCGCTTCGAGCACGTTCTCAGCGTTGATCAGTTGCTCGCTTGCGGGCTGTACGCTCAGTTGCTGGGTAGCCGTAGTTGCATGCGTCGATACATACAACCCCCGTCCCGCGAGAATCGCGCCATACGCATCCGACTTCAGTTCGAAGCCAATCCCCAGATAAGTACCGCGTGTATTGCCGTTCTGCGCAATCAGATACCCCAGGTGTAATTGCGAATTCGCACTCGAACTGTAAATTTGCAAGCGGTTCTGGTTCGTTGCGTCGTCCAGTACGATCTGGTTGTATCCGCTACCGCCATATTCCTTCGACCTGTATCCTGACAAAATTCCATTCGAGTGCCAGCTCGGCGCTTTCGAGCCGTTGTAGACGCGCCCGGTGACAATCGGCCTGTCGCAATCCCCGTCGATCCAATCCACGAGGACTTCCTCGCCCACGCGCGGCACGTGCACGCCGCCGTAACCGCCACCCGTATCCGACATCGCCACGCGCAGCCAGCACGAGGCATTTTCATCGCCGTCGTTCAGCCGGTCCCACTCGAAGCGCGCCTTGATGCGGTTCAACGGATCGGTGTACACCTCCGCGCTCGCGGGGCCCGTCACGGTTGCCGTCTGTATCCGCATTCGTGGCTTCCTGTGCTCGAACGGGCTGCGGTACGGCACGCTCATGCGTTGCGCCTCGACCCGCGTGAGAAAAAAGCCGTCGCTTTTGCCCATCGTGGACGCGCCTGGCTTTTCACCCGCCGGTTCTTCGCCGAGGTAGTCCGCGCGTACGCTTGCCAGCTCCGTCTCGAGACTCTTGGGAAACGGCCGCGTGTTGCCCGCCGGCAGGTTGCTGGCGATGAACCACCGCACTTCGATCGCCAGGAACTGACGCTCCTGCTGTGCGTTGCTTTCGTGGTCCGGATGATTGCGCAACTCGAAATACCGGCCCGCGTCCATGCAACGGATATCCCCGGCGCCATGAAACCGCTTGGCGCGCGACTCCCGTTCTTCCATCTGGAGCATGGCCAGATGATCCCCCCGCTTGTCGTCCAGCCAAGTGTATTTCCCAGTGTATTCGTAGACTTCGGTCTGGTCGGGTAGATCACCCTGATTGCGCAGCGTCTTCCTGCTGAGCGTCCTGTTTTCGCGCGGCACCTTGTAATCTCCGGTGACGCCCGTATAGCGCACGCTCTGCAGCGTGCGCGTGCCCGACCACAGCGAAAATTCGTCGACCTCGGTGCCGGGCGCTGTGCGGGAGAATTTGATCTGCCCGAGCGGAAGCTCATCGCAGAAGTAGTTGTAATCGGTAATGACCAGCGTATGGGATTTTCCGTCCTGCGCCTGCTCGAAGTAGCTCCACAGTCCCTCCGACTCCATGAGCCGGTGCACGAAATTCCAGTCGTCCTCGTATTGCATGCAGAACGAGCGCTGCGGCAATGGATTGCTCAGTCGTCCATATAGATTGAACCGGAATTTGCCGCGAGCCTGAGGATGCGCATTGAACACGTCGGCGAGAATTTCGGTTACGGTCTTGTCCTGCCAGATGCGCGCATCCTTGCGAAAGCGCAAGAAGTGCAGCCACGAGGCAAATTCTAGCTGCGTATGGACGAGCCCGCCGTCCGCCCCGAGCCGGCGCACGGTGTGCACGTAACCGTGATGCGGTTGATAGCTTTTGTCGTTCTGGCGGATCCACAGCGTGACGGGCTGGGCGATCAACTGCTTGAGTTCGATCTGTGCGGAGGTCGATACCATGTCGACCGTGAAGCCGTAATCACGCCCGATCCGCGAGTAGCCCGTCGCGCGCAGCGGCAGCAGCACGTCTTCGCCCACGGAGGTGTCGAGCTTCATCGGGCGGTTGTGCTGTCTCGCACGTGGGCTGAGGGACTTGATGTGTTCGTAGGCGTTCATGGCTCTTCCTTCGTTTCGGTGCGCGGTTACACGAGGATCGAATCGCCGCTGCGGGGCGGACAGCGGATGATTTCCAGGCCGCTATGCTTCGAGATCGCGACCAACTGCGTAAAGCTGTTGATATGCACGTAGAGGCCGAAAAAGCGGTCGAGCACGCCGATGAAGGTGGCAAGGCTCACGCCGGCGAAATGCTCTTCGTCCAGCGTCAGGCGGATCTCGATCCCGCGCACGAAGGTCGGGAAGGGCTTGCCATCCATCCACTGGATCGACTCGTCGGCTTCCACTTTTACAATGCCGTCGATATGGCGAGCGGACACCGGCGTATGGCGCTGGTCGTAAAGCCGCAACATTTCCCTGAGCGTTCCCGCACCGTCCGCCATCAGTGAAAGGTGGTTCAGCGATAAGTGGGAAATCAGCCGCCAGTGCGCGGCCTCGCGGCGATCGAAGCGGGTTACGGCTGTTGGTCGCATTAGCAGCGCGATGTGCTCGATGTTGCCGTCGCCGGCCTTGAACAGGTCGCCGCTTGCCGAACCGATCGACAGCCTGCCGGGCAGATCCCGGTTGGTCGCCGTGACGTCGATGCTCAGCGTGTCGCTTTGCGCGACAGCCGGATTGAAGCACACGTCGACCACCGAGATCTCGGTTTCGTAGCCGGGACTATTGCGTGCCACCCATTCGTTGCGCCGCACGAACCAGTAATGTCCGGCCTGCGAATGCTCGCCGTGGCGCAGCGAATGGAACGGCCTGAGTTCGGTGATCTGCCCGTTGCCTCCGGCCTTGCGCACGAGGTGAACAGTATCGAGGGAATACACCTCATGGTCCGCCGCTCGCTTCCCGTTGACGACGACTGGACATGACGCGGCTGTGTGCGCCCAGACCACGGGTTCGGCGTGCGCCTTGAAAAGATTGACGACGGGCGTGCAGAACAGCCGCAGATGATTGGCCGAAAGTGCCCCGAGCAGGCGGGCGGTGTGCGAGTCGGCACGGATGTTTTTCAGGACGAGGTGCAGGGTCAGCCGCTGGCAGGGATCGACGGCTTTCGCCATGGCAGCGAGGTCGATGTCGACGAAGCTGAACTGTTCCGGAAACGCAAAATACTCGGTCAGCAGCCGGTAGGCCGGATGCGAGCGCGCGGAATAGTCGATTAATGCATCGCTTTCGTCGAAGCCCGCCTGGCTCAACGGGATTGCGGACAGCCTGGTCCACCGGCCGCTCCGCTCGGGCTCGACGTATGCGGCTAGCGTATGGAGAAACAGACAGTCCTGGAGTGCTGCGATCAGGGGCGCGTCGCCGTTCAGATGTACGCGCAACCGGTCGAGCTTCAGTGCCGCGATACCGGATTGCGGCGCGGTCGACTCCAGGGTGATGGAAATGATGCCGGTAGCGCCCGTCGGCAGATTGACGAGACCCGGCACCACGGTGGTTGGGGCGTGGCGCGCTTCCGACACCCGCAGCGGGGCCAGCACGACGTCATGAACGGTGCGGAAAACGCATTCTGTTTCGCCTCTCTTGTCGGACTTCAGTTCTGTCCCGCGCGCGATGACAAGTGGCTGCGCCTCCGCGGCCGCTTTGGCGCTGCCGGTGAACTGCGCAATCGAGCACGCCGGAAAGGGCCGAAGATAATGCGGGTAAAGTACTTCGAGCAGCGCATCGGTAAACTCGGGATAGTCGTCCTCGATTTTCTTGCTGATGCGCGCGCCAAGAAACGCGAACGATTCGATCAGGCGCTCGACATGTGGATCCTCTACATGCTCGCCGATGATCCCGAGCCGGCCCGCGGTTTTCGGGTAGTGCTGTGCAAAATCGGCCGAATAGCGCCGCAGGAACGCCAGTTCACGCTCGTAATAAGGCAGCAGTTCATCCATCGATAGCACCGGGGCGCCTGCCGCCGGCACGGCTGACCGAGTATTGGCCCGTCGTGGCCTGAAATTGCGCGTCGAAGCTGACCGGCTCCCGCGCCGGGTGAACCACCAGCATGGCCTTGATGGCGAATTGCAAACTACCGATAGACTGCGGACGCTGCTCCAGCGTTACCTCGGCCCCCACCAGACGGGGCTCGTGCCGCTTGATGGCCACCCTGATGGATTCGCCGATGGCATCGCGAGCTTCGGAGTTCGAGAGACTGAGCCCCGTGAAATCGTTCAGACCGTAGGTGAGAATCGATTTGGTGCATTCGGGAAATCGGGTCATGTACTCCTCTGAAAATATCATGCGCGTATTCAGAATTGACTCGATATTCCGCGCCACCGAATTCTTGAGTTCATCGAGCGATATCTTGCGTACCGTAGATGAATCGGGCGCGTTATAAAAGAGCTTGTCAAACAGGTCTGGTTCGAAGCGCATGGTCTTGTTGCCGGAACACGGCAGAGGAATACCCTGGAACTGCCGGGAGCAGTTAATCGAATTTTATTAATATCGTGCGATATCCGGCGTCATAGTACGAATCATTTATCCGGGCGATCAATATTCTCCGGATAGATAATCCTCAATTACTGCGGCATGCCAAGCAAAGCGAAAATAATTATTTCTATGACAAAGTAAATAGTGGAAGTCATTGAATTGTATTCAACCCTATGCTTGGGTCGATAATGATTGCCGCTGTGGGGCGTTGTCGTCACTATTCCACTAGCCGTCACGGCTAGCGAGTGAGAAGTGGTCTGCGCGATTGCAGACCGGATTGCATGGTCGTATGCTGGGTGTCACGCTCGGTGGCTTCGAAACAGGCGCCGCCGCAACGGCGCAACGGCGCCTTCAGGACAGCCCGTCTTCCCCGCTCAATTCACGTCGCGCAACTGCACCTCCGCCGCCTCCAGCGCTTCCTCCCGTTCCCGCTCGAGCAGCGGATACGCGAGCGCACAAATGTGCGACTGAATCCGCACCAGGTCGCGCAGCACGTCCAGATGCAGCGAGCTCGACGCAATGCTGTCCGGCAGGCCATTGCGCAGCCGTTCTAGGTGCCGGTCGCGCGCCGAGCGTTCGAGCCGCCGCAACGCCTGTTTGTCGGCGATGAGTTGCGCAGCGGTCTGGGTGCGGCCCGACACCAGCAGCGCCTGGGCGCGATGGAAGCTGCCGCTCACGGAGCGGTGCATCATGCGCAACTCCTCCGCGCCTTCGGGCGAAAAGCTCAACTGCATCTTGATCTTTTTCTGCGCGATTTCCAGCAGGTTCTTGTCGATGATGTCGCCGATATGCTCGAGGTTGATCACCGCCGTCATGATCGCCGAGGCCCAGCGCCGGTCCTCGTCGCTCAACGGTTCGCGCGTGATGTCGGTGACGTAGCGCTTGATCGCGTCGTGCAGCATGTCGACGGTGTCGTCGCGGTCCGCCAGCTCGCTGACCGCGCGGCGGTCGTTGGCGAGCAGCACCGGCACGCTCTCGCACAGCATCGTGTCCACGACCTCGCTCATTCTGATCACTTCGCGCGCCGCGCAGGCCAGCGCCTGGGCGGGCGTCTGCAGGGCTTCTTCGTCGAGGTAGCGCGGCGAGTCGGAATCGTCGGCTACGCCGGGCGCGGGCAGCAACCGCTCGAGCAGCCGCGACACCGGATCGAGCACGCCGATGAAGAGCACTGCAATGCCAACGTTCACGCCGGTATGGAAGTTGGCGATCGCGTGGCTCGCGTCGCCGGGCATGCGCTCGAGCAGTTGCGCAAGCGGTGTGCACAGGCCGAGCAACAGCAGGCACACGCCGCCGCGCAGCAGCAGGTTGCCGGCGGGCAGCCGGCGGCGGCTGCGGTCGTCGCCTTTGGCGGCTTCGAAATACGGGTTGAGCGCGCTGCCCACGTTCGCGCCCAGCACCATGGCGATGGCGCTGTCCATCGGCACCGAATGGAGGTTCGCAAGCGACATCACGAACAGCACGACAGGAATGCTCGAATGCGCGGCCCATGTGAGCAGGCAGGCGAGCGCGGCGTTGAGCACGGGTTCGCCGGCCAGCGCGCCCAGCACCGTGCGCAGCGCGGGCGCGCTCTCGGCGGGCTGCACCGTGGAGACGAGCAGGGTGAGCGCGAGCAGCATCAGGCCGAGACCGATCAAGGCGCGTCCGATGTCACGGTTGCGCGAGCCCTTGCCCTTTTCGAACATGCCCATGCCCACCAGCAGGCAAGCCGGCGAGATCCAGCTGAGATCGAGCGAGAAGGCCTGCACGATCAGTGTCGAGCCCACGTTCGCGCCGAGCATCACAGCAAGCCCGGTAACGGGCCGCATCAGCCCGCGCGCTGCGAATGACGACGCGATCATGCCGGTCGCCGTGCTGCTCTGCAGCGCGCCGGTGATGGCGAGCCCCGCGAAAAAGGCGTTGAAGCGGTTGCCGAGGCTCTTCCCCATGAAGCGCTTGAGCGATGCGCCGTACGCGCGCATCAGTCCCGATTCGACCATGTGCAGGCCCCACGTCAGCAACGCGACGCCGCCTGCGAGATGAAGGACGATCAGAATCACGGGTTCCTCCCTGTGCTTTTTTTGTGCCTGCAGCAACCTGCGTGCCCGCCGTGATTGCCCTTTGCGTTTCCTGCCAGCTATCTCCCTGGATATCCTGAGCGTCTTAGCGCACCGCAGCCTTGTTCGAGATGCGCGAAAGCCCGAGCAGCACGAGCAGCGTGGCTGCACCAAGGACCATCGTGAGCGTCGATGCATCGAAGATCGCCCCGCGGTCGGAGAGCGCGAAGATGCCCACGGGCAGCGTCACCCATCCCGGCGGATAGATCATCAGCGTGGCGCCTAGTTCGCCCATCGAGAGCGCGAAGCTCAGGCTGAACGATGCGAGCAGGTAGGGCGCAACGAGCGGCAGCGTCACGCGCGTGAGCTGGTAGAACGGTTTCGCGCCGAGGCTTTCGGCCACCTCGCCATATTCGGGCGCGACCCGGGCGAGCCCTGCCGAGACGTTGCCGTATGTGAACGCCGAGATCAGCAGGAAATGCGCGAGGAACACGATCGTGGCCGTGCCGTTGAGCAGCACCGGCGGCTGGCTGAAGGCCACCAGCAGTCCGAGACCGATCGAGACCGAGGGCACCGCGCTCGGCACGAAGAAGATCACGTCGAGCACGCGCTTGGACATGCCCTTCATGCGCTTGAGCGCGAGCGCGGCCCACGTGCCGCTCACGAGTGCCGCGGCGCTCGCCAGCGCGCCGGTGAAGACGCTCACGCGCAGCAGTTCGGCGGAATCGCCGTGCAGCGCCCGCGTGTAGTGCGAAAGCGTGAAGTGGCTCGGCAAGATGCCGTTCCATTGCCCGCTCACGCTCGCGAGTGCGATCATCGCGACGGGCAGCCCGTAGATCGCGCAAAACAGCAGCGCAGCGGCGCTCCACGTCGACATTCTTGCCCATCTAGCCCAGAGCAGCACGGTGACCTCCGAAAAGTGACAGGACAGTGCGATAGCAGGCATAGAGCCCAAGCGACAGCGCGATGTTGATGACGGCGATCACGCATGCGGTGGTGTAGTCGAACTCCTGAATCGCCTTGCCGTAGATGAGCAGCGGCAGCGTGATCACGTCCTTCGCGCCGATGAACAGCACGATGCCGAACTCGTTCACGGTGAGCAGCAGGCAGAGGCTGCCGCCCGCAAGCAGCGCGGGCAGCGCCGCCGGCAGGATGATCTGCCGGATGATGCGCAGCGGCTTCGCGCCGAGGCTGCTCGCCACTTCGATCTGCGCGTTGTCGATCTGCGAGAAGCAGGCGAGCAGCGGCCGCATGATGAACGGCGTATAGACCGTGATTTCCGAGAGCACGACGCCCCATTGCGTGTACAGGAAGTCGAAGGGCGGGAGGTTCAAATGAAAGATCGCCATCAGCGACTGGTTCAGCAGACCGGCCGATCCGTACACGAACGTGAACGCGAGCGCGACCAGAAAAGTCGGCAGTGCGATGAAGGTGTCGATCAGGCGGCCCACGAAGCGCGCCCCCGGAAACGGCACGAACGCGATCACGAGCGAGAACACGAAGCCGAGCACGAGACAGCCCGCCGATGCGCACACCGCAATCGCGATCGTGTGATAAAGGCCGCTCAGAAACTGCCGCGAATGCAGCACCGTGGTGAAGTTCTCGAGCGATAGCGTGTGCGTGTCGCCGCCCAGCGCCTGCGCCACGATCAGGCCGAACGGGTAGAAGAAGATGGCCGCGAGCACGACGAGCGGCGGCGCGATCCACAGGTTGCGCGCGAGCGCCCTGGCCGCGCCGGCGCGCGCCGGCGGCGGCGCTATCGCGAGATCGGCGATATCAGACATGGCCTTCGCCCTCCGGTACGAGCGTGACGTCCGCCGCATCGAAGTGCACGGGCAGCACGGCGCCGGGTTCGGGTGGGCTCGACAGCGGCGCTCGCGTGAGGCGCAGCATCTCGTCGCCCACTTCGAGCATCACGCTGTGCAGCTCGCCGAGCCACTGCACGCTGCGCACGACGCCCGTCACGCTGTTGGACTTCTGCGCGCGCGGCTCGAAGTGCAGGTCGTGCGGCCGCACGCATACGTAGCAGGCGCTGCTCGCGGCCAGGTTGTGATGGTTGCGTCCCTCGATCACGAAATCGCCGCAACGCACGCGTGCGAAGCCATCGTCGAGCGGCTCCAGTTGGCGCGCCGGCAGCACGTTCGCGCGGCCGAGGAACTCGGCTGCGAAGCGGTTCGGCGGATGCCGGTACAGCCCCTGGGTGTCGCCATAGGCCACGAGCTTGCCGTCGCGCATGATGCCGATGTGATTCGCGAGCGTGAGCGCCTCGGTCTGGTCGTGCGTCACATACAGCACGGTCAGCGAGGGCAGGCTGCGGTGCAGCTTGGCGAGCTCGTCGAGCATCGAGCGGCGGATCTGCGCGTCGAGCGCCGAGAGCGGCTCGTCGAGCAGCAGCACCTGCGGCCGGATTGCCAGCGCGCGGGCAATCGCGACGCGCTGCTGCTGGCCGCCCGAGAGCTCGCGCGGGTAGCGCTTCGCATACTTGGACATCCCCACGAGCCCGAGGCACTCGGGCACGCGTGCGCGGATCAGGTCAGCTTCGGCGCCGCGTGCGCGCAGTCCGAAGGCGACGTTGTCCTCCACGCGCATGTGCGGAAACAGCGCGTAGTTCTGCACCACCATGCCGATATTGCGCGCATAGGGCGGCAACTGCGTCACGTCCTTGTTGCCGATCACGATGCGTCCCGCGCTCGGCTGCACGAAGCCCGCGACGGCCCGCAGCGCGGTCGTCTTGCCCGAGCCCGAAGGGCCGATGAGCGCGACGATCTCGCCAGGCTTCACGGTGAGCGTGAGCGAATCCAGAATTGTCTGCCCGCCGTATGCCACCGACACATTTTCGAAACCGATGCCGCTCGCACCTTGCGCGAGAGAAGCCGGCACCGGGGAGGCTTGCTGCTGCCTCCGTTCCATGGTGAGGGAATTGGCCATGAGTCGCTCGATCAGTTGCTGGAAATCGCGTGGTTGTATTTCGCCACGTCGGCTTTCAGGTCGCGCATGACCTGATTCCAGTCGGGCGACCAGACGTCGACGCCCTGCATCATGGCGTTGAGCGTCTTGAAGTTGTCGTCGGTGGGATGCACGTCGGTGCGCACCGGCATGCCGTAGGCGGTCTTGCTGACCTCTTGCTGGGCGGCGGCGCTCAGCAGGAAGTCGATCAGCTTCTTGCCGTTATCGGCATGCGGCGCACCGGCCACGAGCCCGACGTAATAGGGCAGCGAGAAAGTCGTGCGCTTGCCATCGGGACCGGCGGGGAAAAACACCTGGATGTTCGGGTTCTCGCGTATCTGCGAGAGGTTCATCTGCAGGTCGCCGTTGGCCACGTAGAGCTCGCCCTTGTTCACGAGCGCCGTGAGCTTGCCCGTGGAGGCGGACGGCCCGAGGTTGTTCACCTGGAGCTTGCGCAGATAATCGAAGCCGCCGTCCTTGCTGCCGAACGCGTGAAAGGTTTGCAGCATGAGCGCGGTGCCGTCACCGGCCTGGCCCGGCGTGGAGTACTGCACCTTCTGCTTGTATTGCGGCGCGAGCAGATCGGAATAGGCTTTGGGCGGGGTCTTGAGCACCGCCGAGTTGTAGATGAAGGTCGGATAGTTGTCGACCATCGCGACATACATGCCCTTCGGATCCTTGTCGCGTGCCTCGATCTTGTCCGCGCCGGCCGGCGTGTAGGCCTGCAGCAGACCATCGGCGGCGGCCTTTTGCATGAACGGCGGCAGCGTCACGAGCACGTCGGCCTGAATGTTCGACTTCTCCTTGCCGAGGCGGTCCACCACGCCGCTCGAACCGGCTTCGATGTATTGCACCTTGATGCCGGTGGCTTTCGTGAATGCTTCGAATTGGTTGCCGTACCAGCTCGGCGTGCCGTCATGAAGGCCGTCCGCGCTATAGATGGTCACGACGTTGGATTGCGCGTGGACAGCGCCCGCTGCGAGCGCGAATGCGCAAGTCACCGCGGCGATCAGTTGAGTCTTCATATCCATCCTTCCTTGCGTTGGGTTCGGATGCTGGGAAAATCTCGTGTGTTCTTGCAGTTCTGCCTGCAGTTCTGCCGTGTGACAACAGCGTGGCAATGTTGCCTGTTCGATTTGTTGGGGACCAGCCAGGGTTACTGCGCGGCCGCGCCTGGAGCATCAGCAGAGGCCGCGCAACACGTGCTTCGTGAGTGCCTTATTCCCAGGGCATCGACCACGTTCTCACGTTCGTATAGCTCTTCATGGCCTCGACCATGCCTTCCTTGTAGCCGTTGCCCGAGTCCTTGATGCCGCCGAACGGCGACATCTCCGTGCGATAGCCCGGCACTTCCCAGACGTTCACCGTGCCCACCTCCAGCTCCTTGACGAAGCGCGTCGTATAGTCGAGCCGGTTCGTGCAGATGCCCGAAGAGAGGCCGTATGCCGTCGAGTTGGAGATGCGGATCACCTCTTCGATGTTGTCCGGCACGCGGATGATCGGAATCACCGGGCCGAACGTTTCTTCATGCACGAGCTCGCAGTCGTAGGGCACGTGGTCGACCACGGTGGGCGCGAAGAGGGCGCCGCGACGTGGTGCGCCGTACAGCACGCGTGCGCCGCGCGCTTCAGCGTCGGCCACGCGGCGCTCGAAGAGTTGCGCGGCGGCCTCGTTGATCACGGTGCCCACGTCCACGTTTGGATCCATCGGGTCGCCGCACTTGAGCTTCTTCGCGTGCACGAGCACACGCTCGACGAATTCGTCGGCCACGCTCTCCACCACGAGAATGCGCTTGACCGCCGTGCAGCGCTGGCCCGAGTTTTTGGTCGCGCCCGTGACCGCGAGCTGCGCGGCGCGCTCGAGGTCGGCATCTTCCATCACGATGAGCGGGTCGTTGCCGCCGAGCTCCAGCACCGTGCGGCGATAGCCGGCGTTCTGCGCGATGTACTTGCCCACGCGCACCGAGCCCGTGAAGGTGATCAGGTCGCAGTGCGGGTCCGTGATCATCGAGTCGCCCATGGTGCGCGGATTGCCGGTGACCACGCTCAGCATCTCGGGCGGCAGGCCCGCTTCGTAGAGCACGTCGGCGAGCGCGAGCGCGGTGAGCGGCGTGAGCTCGGTGGGCTTGAGCACGACGCGGTTATTGGTGGCGATGGCTGGTGCGAGTTTGTGGCTCACCATGTTCAGCGGGTGATTGAACGGTGTGATGGCCGAGATCACGCCGAGCAGCGGCAGGCGCGTCGTGAAAATCTTGCGGTTCTTGCCGTTCGGGCTGATGTCGCACGAATAGATTTCGCCATCGTCCTTGATCGTGAGCTGCGCGGCGAACGACCAGACATCGTAGGCGCGGCTCGCTTCATAGAGCGAATCCTTCCAGCAGAGCCCCGATTCGGCGGTGATGAGCCGCGCGAAATCTTCCTTGCGATCGCGCAGCGCCTCGGCCGTGGCTTGCAGGATGCGCTGACGCTCGAAGCGCGTGAGCGTCGGCTTGTAGGCATGGCCTTTGGCAAAGGCCTCTTGCACATGCTCGGGACGACCCGCCGGCACGGTGCCGACGACTTCGTTGCTGTATGGGTTCAGGACTTCGATCACTTCGTCGGTCGCGACCTGCCGGCCGGCGATGCGCATGGACTCCTGCTTGAATGCGGGTTTCGTCATGACGTTCATCGCTACCTCGTTCCGTGTTTCGGTTTCGGTGAGTTTTTCGTTGGCTGTGCTTTGGCCTGCATGCGCCGTTCGCCCAGGCGCGGCGGCATGCAGGGTGGGTCCGTTGCTTGTGGTGCTGGTCGCGCCTGTAGTGGATCAAGCGATGGCGGTTTGCACCACGCAGTTCAGCGCGACGTCGAAAATGTCGAAGTTGCGCAGCGCGCGGCCCTGCGGCCAGTCGATCTTGCGGTTCACGAGCAGCGGCACGTCCTGCTCCGAGAGCCCGCCGTGCGAGCGCAGCGGCTCGGTGAGCCCGGAGAAGTCGTGGCGCGCCGCGCTCGTGCCGAAGACCTTGCTGCGAGTACCGACCACCACGATGTCGCCCACACGGTCGGGCGGCAGCTCGAAGCGCTCGCAGGCGGCCGCGTTGTCGAGCGCGAGCTCCACGCCATCGGTCTTGCGCAGGCGTTCGAGGAGCGCCGCCGCGTCCGCGCCTTCGGGCAGATAGACGGTGGCGAACGAGCCGAGCGCGCCATGGTGCGCAACGTAAGGGTCGGTGATCGGCAGGATCACACGCGCCTTGCCCTTGCCAATCCACTCGTCGAACAGGTCCTGGAGGTAGAGCACGTCGGGCTCGCCGTTGGCGCGATGCTTGTCGTTCATGCCGTGGTCGGCGGTGATCGCGAGCACGCAGCCGGCCGCGTCGAGCTGGCCCACGTAGTGGTCGAACATCGCGTAGAAGTCGTTGGCCTTCGGCGCGCCGGGCGCGGCCTTGTGCTGCACGTAGTCCGTTGTCGAGAGATACATCAGGTCGGGGCGGAAGGTATCGAGCAGCTTCACGCCCGCCGCGAACACGAATTCCGAGAGGTCGGCCGAGTACACGTCGGGCAGCGGCTTGCCCACGAAGGCCAGCACGTCGCCGATGCCGTTGGCCTCGCGCGTGGCCTGGTCGGCCTTTTCGGCGGAGAACCCGATCGCGCGGCCGCTCGAAAAATCGAGCCCCTTGCCCAGCAGCGTGCGCAGTTTGTCCTTGGCGGTCACGACCGCCACTTTCGCGCCGGCTCTAAAGAAGGTCTCGAAGATGGTGGGCGCGCGCAGGAAGCGCGCGTCGTTCATCATGACTTCTTCGCCGCTCGTGCGGTCGTAGAAGTAGTTTCCAGCGATGCCGTGCACCTTCGGCGGGCGGCCCGTGAGGATCGAGAGATTGTTCGGGTTCGTGAAGCTCGGGATCACGCACTGGGCGATGCGGCTCGTGCCGGTGCGCAGCAGCTTCCCGAGGTTCGGCGCGCGTCCGGCCTTGACGGCCTCTTCGATATAGGCGGGCTCGGAACCGTCGAGGCAGATCACCACGACGGGCGCGGTGGGGAAGCGGTATTCGCGGCCATTCACGGCCAGTGCGTTGTCGTTCAGCGTGCTCATTGCGTTTTCCTTCAAGCGGTTTTAGCGACCGGACTCGTCACACCTACGCTGGCCGCACCCATCTCGTCGAGCACCTCGCCGATCGCAACAAGCGCAGCGCGCATTTCTTTCTCGCCAATGCGGCCGATACAGCCGATGCGGAACGAGTCCGCTACCGTGAGCTTGCCTGGGTAGATCACGTAGCCGCGCACCTTGAGGCTTTCGTAGAACTGATTGAACACGAAGCGCGGGTCCTCGGGCATGTGGAACGTGACGATGATGGGGGCCTGCAAGGCATCGGGCAGCAGCGGCTTGAAGCCGAGCGCGCGCATGCCTTCGAGCAGGATCCGGCAGTTGTTGCGGTAGCGCGCGCCACGCCCGGCCACGCCGCCTTCGGCTTCGAATTCCTCGAGCGCCTGGTGGAATGCCACGATCACATGCGTGGGCGGGGTGAAGCGGTACTGGCTCGTCTTCTCCATGTTGACCCACTGTTCGTGCAGGTCGAGCACGAGCGTGGTGGCGTTGCCCTGCGTCTGCTCGAGCGCCTTGCGCCGGCAGATCACGAAGCCGAGGCCCGGCACGCCTTCGATGCACTTGTTCGACGAGGCGGCGACCGCATCGATATGCATGGTCTGCACGTCGAGCGGCAACGCGCCGAATGCGCTCATCGAATCGACGAGAAAGCGCTTGCCGTATTTGTGTGCGAGCGCACCGATCTGCGCGATGGGGTTCAGGATGCCCGAGGTGGTCTCGCAATGAATCGTGAACACGTGCGTGATAGACGGCGTGCTCGCGAGGATGGCCTCGACCTGCGCGAGATCGGGCGGCGTGTCTTCGGGCGTTTCATGAACCACGGTCTTGCGGCCGGCAATATCGAGGATGCGCTTTGCGCGCTTGCCGTAAGCGCCGTTGATCAGCACCAGCACCTCGCCGTTCGCGGGCACGAAGGTGGTGAGCATCGCTTCCACGGCGAACGTGCCCGAGCCTTGCATCGGCACCGTCACCCAGTCGTCGGCGCCGTTGGCGATGCTGGCGAGACGCGCGAGCACCGAGCGATTGATCTCGATGAAGTTCGCGTCGCGCGAGCCCCAGTCGTGAACCATCGCCGCCTTGACGGTGCGCGAGGTCGTGAGCGGGCCGGGGGTGAGCAGCAGCGGATCGCCAGTTTCAGAAGTGGCGGGCGGGCAAGACGTGGAAGAAGCTGTCATGAGGTGTCTCCGTGAAGCTTGGTTCTGACTTCGGTTCTGACTTCGGTTCTGACACTGCGTCACTGCATTGTTAAAGCCACTTTAGGCCTCGCAACAAAAACAGTCAATACGCCATAAATTGCCACATACCCAGGGAATATACCGATGTGTCGGGGAGGGCGTGCGCCGCGCCGGCAATCGATGGCAGTGCAGGCAGCGAAGTCGATCGGGGGGATGCAAGGACGGGCGGCCTGGGCCGCCCGGAGCGGGGATGCGCGAGGGCGCGTCAGCTTTGGCCGGTGGCGACGATCACGTTCCACTGGTTCTGCGCGAATACGCGCGACATATGCGCGGGCGGCGGCGCATCGACGATCAGCCCGGCGATGTGCGGCACAGGCGCGATCCGCACCGGCGTGCCGTGCTCGAACTTGCTGTGGTCCGCGAGCACGTAGACCTCTTTGCCGGCCTTCATCATGAGATGGCGCTGTTCGGCGGCGAGCCGCGAATAGTCGGTGAGCTCGCCTTCGGGCGAGATGCCGCCTACGCCCAGAAACACGAGATCGCAGCGGAAATGCGCGAGTGCCGCCATGGTCTCGACGCCGAACGCTGCCTCGTCGTTGGGCTCGATGTCGCCGCCGAGCATGATGACCTTCACACCCGGCGAGCGGCACAGTAGCAGCGCGATCGGCAGGCTGTTGGTGATCACGGTGAGGTCGCTATGGTTCGCGAGCGAGGCCGCGAGCCCGAGCGTGGTCGAGCCCGAATCGATCAGCACGACCATGCCGTCGGTCACGAGGCGCGCCGCCGCCGCGCCGATGGCCGCCTTGCCCACGGCGTTCGCCGCTTCGCGCGTGGCGAGCGACGGCTCGTCTTGCACGCGCTTCGCGGCGCCGCCGTGCACGAGGCTCAGGCGGCCCTGCTCGGCCAGCGCTTTAAGGTCGCGGCGGATGGTTTCGCGCGAGACCCCGAGCGTGGCCGACATGTCCGCGACGCTCACCGAGCCGCTCGCGTCGAGGCTTTGCAGGATGTAGTCGATGCGGCCCACGGCGAGCCGCCGGTTCAGCAGCGTGGCCGGCGTAACGGATGCAGCGGGCGGAGCGGCGTGGTTATCGGCCATGGTGGGGTTCCCGGATGAAACAGCTGAAGTCACAAAATACCACAAAATACCGCGTGACTCGATCCGGCGTGGTGCGCGGTACCCCGAAGGAGACGGCGCGATACGGTGAATTCCCGATGAGACGGATAGGGAACCCTTGTCGGAGCAGGCGGATGTGTCGTTCGGGCCGGGCAATTCCGTTAATCCCTGGATGTGACTTTGATGTTGTTTTTTGTTGTTTTGTGTTGCATTCTTTGGCCTGTCCGCTGTTGGTATGAATTGCCCGCCACGTCCTCTCTCTTTGCATCGAGGCTCATGCCCATGTCTACCTCTGTTCCCACGCATGCACGCGTCGTCATCGTCGGCGGCGGCATTGTCGGTTGCTCCGTCGCGTATCACCTCACCAAGCTCGGCTGGCGCGACGTCGTCCTGCTCGAGCAGGGCGCGCTCTCGTGCGGCACCACCTGGCACGCCGCAGGCCTCGTCGGCCAGTTGCGCTCGCAGCAGAGCATGACGAAGCTGATCCGCTATTCGACGGCGCTCTACGCCGAGCTGGAGGCCGAGACCGGGCTGGCCACGGGCTGGAAGCAGTGCGGCTCGCTCTCGGTGGCGCGCACCGGGGAGCGGATGACGCAACTCAAGCGCACAGCGGCCTCCGCGCGGGCCTACGGCGTGGTGTGCGACGTGATCGGCCCGCGCGAGGCCGGCGAGCTCTGGCCGGTGATGCGCACCGACGACCTGCTGGGCGCGGTCTGGCTGCCCGGCGACGGCAAGGCGAACCCCACCGACCTCACGCAGTCGCTCGCGCGTGGCGCCCGCCAGCGCGGCGCGCGCATTGTCGAGAACACGCGCATCACCGCGGTTCATACGGAAGCGACGCCCTCGGGCCGCGCGGCCACCGGCGTATCGTGGCGCAACAAGGACGGCGAGGAGGGTACGCTGCACGCGGAGATCGTCGTCAATTGCGCGGGGCAGTGGGCGAAGGCGGTCGGCCGCATGTGCGGCGTGACCGTGCCGCTGCATTCGGCGGAGCACTACTACATCGTGACCGAGCGCATCGCCGGTGTGCATCCCGATCTGCCGGTCATGCGCGATCCGGACGGCTTCATCTATTTCAAGGAAGAGGTGGGTGGCCTGGTGATGGGCGGCTTCGAGCCCAACGCGAAACCGTGGGGCATGAGCGGCATCCCCGAGAATTTCGAGTTCCAGCTACTGCCCGACGACTGGGATCAGTTCGAAATCCTGATGGAAAACGCGCTGCAGCGCGTGCCCGCGCTCGAAACCGCGCAGATCCGGCAGTTCTACAACGGGCCGGAATCGTTCACTCCCGACAACAATTTCATCGTGGGCGAGGCGCCCGAGTTGCGGCGCTTCTTCGTGGGCGCGGGCTTCAACTCGATGGGCATTGCCTCGGCGGGCGGAGCCGGCATGGCGCTGGCCGAGTGGATCGTCGCGGGTGAGCCGACCATGGATCTGTGGCCCGTGGACATTCGCCGCTTCGCGCGCTTTACCGGCAACGACACCTGGCTGCACGACCGCGTGAAGGAAACGCTGGGCCTGCACTATGCGATGCCCTGGCCGAACCGCGAGCTCGACACGGCGCGTCCGTTCCGCCGCTCGCCGATCTACGCGCAACTCGCGGCGGATGGCGCGTGCTTCGGCAGCAAGATGGGTTGGGAGCGCGCGAACTTCTTCGCGCCGAGCCCGCATGAAGCGCGCATCGACTACGCATTCGGTCAGCAAAACTGGCTGCCGTGGAGCGGCGCGGAGCACCGCGCGTGCCGCGAAGGCGTCGCGCTGTTCGACATGAGTTCGTTTGCGAAGCTGCTTGTGAAGGGTCGCGATGCGGAAGCGGTGCTGCAATCGATCGTCGCGAACGATGTGGCGGTGCCGGTTGGCTCCACCATTTACTCAGGGTTGCTAAACGAGCGCGGCACCTACGAGTCGGACCTCACGCTCACGCGTCTCGCCGACGATCAGTACCTCGTGGTGACCGGCTCGGCCCAGGCAACGCGCGATCTCGATTACCTGGAGAAAGCGATTCCCGCCGATCGCCACTGCGTGCTCGTGGACGTGACGAGCCAGTACGCGGTGCTCGCCGTCATGGGGCCGCATTCTCGCGCGCTGCTGCAAAGCGTGTCGAAGGCCGATTGGGGCGCCGAAGCGTTCCCGTTCGGTCAAAGCCGCGAGGTCGACATCGGTTATGCGACGGTGCGCGCGACTCGCCTCACCTACGTGGGCGAACTGGGCTGGGAGCTGTACGTGCCGGTCGAATTCGCGGTCGGCGTGTACGAGACCCTGCATGCAGCGGGCAAGGCCTTCGGGCTCGTCAATGCCGGCTATTACGCGATCGATTCGCTGCGCATCGAAAAAGGCTATCGTGCGTGGGGCCGCGAGCTCTCGCCCGATTGCAATCCGTTCGAGGCTGGTCTCTCGTTCGCGTGCAAGCTCGACAAGGACATTGCGTTCCGGGGCCGCGAAGCGCTCTTGCGGTTGCGCCAGCAGCCCTTGCAGCGCCGCCTGGTCGTGCTCACCGCAGAAGGCGCGAGCGAGCAGATGCTGTGGGGCGGCGAGGCCATTCTGCGCGATGGCGAGGCGGTGGGCTCGGTCACCTCGGCGGCCTTCGGCCACACACTCGGCTGCCCGGTCGCGATGGGCTTCGTCTCGCGCGAGGATGGCGCGGTCGATGCGGCGTGGCTCGCTGGCGGGCGCTATGCGATCGACGTGGCCGGGGAACGGGTTCCGGCCAACGTGCATCTGAGCGCCCCGTACGATCCGCGTGCATTGCGCGTGAAAAGCTGAGTCAGCACATGCCGCCGTTGGCGCGGATCGTCTGGCCATTGACCCAGCCGCCCTCCGGACCAGCGAGGAAAGCGACGACCTGCGCGATGTCGTCTGGCTGGCCAAGACGTTCGAGCGGGTTCATCTTCGCCATGTGATCGATGAGTTCGGCGCTCTTGCCGTCGAGGAAAAGCTCGGTGGCGACAGGACCGGGCGCGACCGCATTCACACTGATGCCGCGCCCCCGCATTTCCTGAGCCAGGACTTGGGTCAGGCCTTCGACAGCCGCCTTGGTGGCGATGTAGATCCCATAGGACGGCAAGCGAACGCCAATGACGCTGGACGAGAGATTAATGATTCTCCCGCCGTTGCGCAGGCGTTTTGCCGCTTCGCGGCAGACGTTGAAGGTGCCTTTGAGATTGATTGCGACGGTCTGATCGAAAGTCGTGTCGTCACACTCGGCAATTTTTGCGAGCTTCATGATGCCGGCACAGTTGACGACAACATCCACGCCGCCAAAGGCGCGCTCTGCCGCGTCGAACATGGCGATGACGGCCGCCGGATCGGCGACGTCGGCCTGAGCGACGATCGCTTCGCCGCCCGCGGCCTTGACCTTGTCGGCGACTGCCTGCGCCGGGCCGGCGCTGCCCGCATAGTTCACGACGACCTTGAACCCATCCGCTGCGAGACGAAGGGCGAGTGCCGCGCCGATACCGCGCGACGCCCCGGTGATGATGACGACTTTCTTTTCCAGCGTCTTCATTGCTGCTCCTTATGTCTACTCATGCCGTGCATCCGGCGACAAGAAGCAATGTAGATCGGCTCCATAAATAAAAAAAATGAATTATCATTATTTTAATAATGACTAAATGTATGTCTCATGGCGTTCGACAGCAGACTCCTGGGTGGAATCGGCGTACTTTCGGCAGTCATCGAAGCCGGCAGCTTTGCGCGGGCGGGTGAGGCCATGGGCTTGACGCAGCCTGCGGTGAGCCGCGCCGTGGCCCGACTCGAAGAGCGCGTTGGCATCCGCATTTTCAACCGCACGGCGCGCGCAATTTCGCTAACCGATGAAGGACGTCGCTTCTACGAAGCCGTGGCGCCGCACCTGGCCGGCATCGAGGAAGCCGCAGTCGACGCCGCGCAATCCAGGGCGCGCGTGAGGGGAAAGCTAAGGGTCAATGTGGATGGAACGTTTGGACATTACGCACTGGCCCCGAGATTGGCGGAGTTCCTCGAGCGTTTCCCCGATCTTTCCGTCGAGATCAGCGTTCGCGACCGAATGGGTGATCTCGTTGCCGACGGGTTCGACGTAGCGGTGCGTTTCGGCATTCCCGAGCCTTCCTCGTATCGCGCGCGACTGCTGCTGGAAACGCGCGTGCTCACCTGCGCATCGAAAGCGTATGTCGCTCGGTACGGTGAGCCCAGGCACCCCAACGATATCGCGACAGGACACCAGTGCGTGTTGATGCGCGATCCCAAGACCAGCCGCGCTTTCGAATGGGAATTCCATCGTGGGAACGAAATCATTCCGCTCGCCGTCGCCGGCCGACTGATGGTCAACGATACCGGTTCGCTGCTTGGCGCCTGTCTCGGCGGCACGGGCATTGCGCAATTGCTGGAACTCTATGCGAAAGAGCTGATCGCCGACGGGAAAGTCATCCTTCTTTTACCCGAATGGGTGGACGAAACATTCCCGCTATATGCCTACTATCATGGCTCGAATTTCGTTTCAGCGAAGGTCCGTGTTTTTCTCGACTTCGTGCGCGAAATCGCCGCCTGAGGTGCTGCAATTCGATGCGAGCTCATTGTGCCGACTGGCGCCGCGTGACCTATTCTGAAGAGACACCAGACGTTCATTTCTTTTCTGGTTTTCGACAGGAGGTATGCCATGTCGATCTCGCCAACTTTGCAGGAGTGCCTGCGCAGCAAGGGCTCCCGTTACGAAATCGTGCGTCACCCTTACAGCCATTCCAGCATGGAAACGGCTGCCGCGGCGCACATTCCCGGTGACCGCCTCGCAAAAACCGTGCTGCTCGAAGACGAGCACGGTTATGTGGCCGCCGTGCTGCCCTCGACCCACGCCGTGCAATTCTCCGAGCTATGGAGCAAAACCGGACGCCGCCTCGCGCTCGCCACGGAGGTCGAGCTGCGCGAATTGTTCAAGGATTGCGATGCGGGCGCCTTGCCGCCGGTGTGCATGGCCTATGGCATGAAAACCTGGCTTGATTCGAGCCTCGCGGGGCAACCGGATGTCTACTTCGAAGCCGGCGACCACGAAGCGCTGATTCACATGGACGCCGATCAGTTTCTCGCGCTGATGGACGACGCCGAGCGCGCGCATTTTTCACGGCGCATGCGCGGCATGGGTGCGATGAGCAGCATGAGCGCACGGCACTGACCTAACTCCGCAGCGCAAGGCCGGGGAGCGCGGCGCCAGATTTCGACGGCTGGCTGCCGCGGTGTGATAATGCCTTCGCCGGAGTTCCGGCGACCTCTTTGAACTTCCACACCCTCACACCGAGCCGCGCGCGACGCGCGCGGCGCTCACCTTGCCACGCTCATGAACATCGATTCCGCCATCGTCGACGCGTTCGCGCCCACCGGCACGCTGCGCGCTTCCATCAATCTCGGCAATCCCATTCTCGCGGGGCGCGACCCGGCTTCGGGCGAAGCGTCTGGCGTGTCCGTCGATCTTGCGCGGGCGTTCGCGCAGCAACTCGGCGTGCCGCTCGAACTCGTCGTGCTCGACACGGCGGCGCAGTCGGTGGAAGCGGTGAGCGAGGCGCGCGCCGACTTCGGTTTCTTCGCCGTCGATCCCAAACGCGGAGAGACCATCGCCTTCACCGCGCCCTATGTGCTGATCGAAGGGTTCTATCTGGTGCGCGACGACTCGCCGGTGCGCGTCAACGCGGACGTGGACCAGCCGCATAACCGCGTTGCGGTCGGCAAGGGTAGTGCATACGATCTTTTTCTCACACGCGAGTTGAAGGCTGCGCAAATCGTGCGTGCGCCGTCGTCGCCCGCGGTCGTGCAAACGTTCCTCGACCAGGGGCTCGAAGTGGCGGCAGGCGTGAAGCAGCAACTCGAAGCGGATGCACGCAAGGCGCCGGGGCTGCGTTTGCTCGACGAGCGCTTCATGGTGATCCGCCAGGCGATGGGCGTAGCGAAGCAACGCGGGCCGCACGCGGCTGCGGTGCTTGGCGAATTCGTCGAGACGATGAAGGCGTCGGGCTTCGTGGCCGAAGCACTGGCACGCCATGGCATCGAGGGCGCTTCGGTTGCTCCGGCGGCATGAAAGACGGCTTGAACACGATGCCTCGCCGCGCACAACGCGGCAACTGTTAAAGAAAGTCAGCCAATCGTCAGCAATTGCAACCGGAGTAACAGTCCTCAAGAATCGACGATTTCTTGCCCAAGGCTCGCTAAAGTGGCCCTGCCTGCCGCACGGTGCGGTGAGCAAAAGATGAACGGCCGGGACGATTCGGTCGAGATCATCCAAGCCTGATTGATGCCTTTAGTGACTTTAGGGAGAAAACCATGAACACGATTCGCACGATGTTGCTCGGCGCCGCATTGACCGCTTTCGCTACCACGGCTGCTTTTGCGCAAACCAACCAGGCGGGCGCGCAGGGTTCGGCCGGCGTGGGCGCGAATGTCCAGACGCCGGTTCTGGGCGCAGGTGCGCAGGCAGGCGCCGGTGCGAACGCCGCTGGCACGGGCGCGGGTGCCGGCGGTCTCGTCGGCGGCGCGGTGAATGGCGCTGGCAAGGCGGTGGGCAGCGCTGGCGAAGCTGCTGGCAACGTCGCCAACGGCGCGGCGAATACCGCGGGCGCGACGGCTGATACCGCCGAGGAGACCGCGAAGTCGGCGACTCATTCGACGAAGCAGCACGCGAAGCACGTCGCTAAAAAGACGAAGCATCAAGCGAAGGAGGCCACGTCGAGCGCCGAAGACGCCGTAGGCGGCGCGAAGGCGAAGGCTGGCGAAACGCTCGACGGCGCGGCTGCGGCGCAAGGCGGCGCATCGGTTGGCGTGAAGGGCTCGGGCCAGGGCTCGTCGATGTAAATCGCCGCAAGTCTGCCGGCGCGGCGCTCGATTCGCACGAGCCGCCGTGCCGGCATGTGTCGGGCGAGGTGCGGTGCTACGGAAGCGGTTTGATCACGGTGTAACTTTTCAGATGGCCTGGACGAACTAGAAGCGAGCACGCCACGTTTCGGAGGTCCATCGTGTACGCCCGTCTTGTTGCCGGTTTCGCCTTGCTTGTTGCAGTGCCTGTCGCCGCGTCGGCCCGGCCTGTCGTAGTCGAACTGTTCACCTCGCAAGGATGTTCTTCGTGCCCGCCTGCCGATGCCTACCTGTCCGATCTTTCGAGGGGCCGCCAGGACGTGCTTCCTTTGGCGTTTCACGTGACCTGGTGGGACGGCCTCGGATGGAAAGATCCGTATTCGCTGGAAGCGGCCACGCGACGACAGGCCGCCTACAGTTCGCGTTTCGGCAGCAGTTCCTATACGCCGGAAATGGTCGTGGACGGTCGCAAGAGCTTCGTCGGCTGGGACCGTCACGCCGGAGAGAAAGCCATCCTCGCGGCTCAAACGAGTGACGCCAACCCGGTGTCCGTCAAGGGCATGCGCTCGGGCAACACGCTGTCGATTACGCTGGGAGCCGGAAACGGACAAGGCCAGATCCTTCTCATCGGCTACGACCGCGAGCATGTCACAGCGGTTGGACGCGGCGAGAACACCGGCCGCGCGCTCAAGGAGTCGAACATCGTTCGCTCCATCGAGCCCATCGGCGAGTGGAACGGCGCTTCGATGACGCTCAGTCATCGCGTGCCTTCTGGCGATCTGGCTGCGGTGCTGGTTCAGGCGCCGGACGGCAGTATTCTGGGCGCAACCAGAGTCGACTACGGCGCGCATTGAGACGGCTTTGGCGCGCGGCCCGAATAGCGCACGACATCGCGTAAAATCGGCTTCGTTCTCATTCCCGCATCGACACTCATGCCTGCGGAAAAGCCGCTCAAGAAGGAAGAAGGCGTTGCCGTCATTGACCGTGCGTGCGCCATCCTGTTCGCGTTTCGCCCCGACGACGGCGCGCTCACGCTCGCCGAACTCGCGGCGCGCACGGGCCTTTACAAGAGCACGCTGCTGCGCCTCGCGGGCGCGCTGATCCAGCACCGGCTGTTGCTGCGTCTCGACGATGGCCGCTATCAGCTCGGGCCGGCCACCTTCACGCTCGGCGCGCTTTATCAGCGCAGTTTGAATCTGGGGGATATCCTCGTGCCGCTGATGCGCGAACTCATGGACGCGAGCGGAGAGAGCGTTTCGTTCTACGTGCGTGAGAATGCGGTGCGCGTGTGCCTGCATCGCGTCGATTCGAAGCACGTCGTGCGCCATCACGTGCGCGAAGGCGACGTGCTGCCGCTGGAGACGGGTTCGGGCGGGCGCGCATTGCTCGCGTTCAGCGGCGAGCCGGGCGAGATTTTCGAGCAGACGCGGCGGGACTTCTACTGCATGTCGATTGGCGAGCGCGAGCGCGAAACCGCCGGCGTGTCGATGCCGGTATTCGGCGTGCAAGGCGCATTGCGCGGCGTGCTCACGTTAGCGGGGCCGAGCTCGCGCATCGACCGTGCGTTCATCGAAGCCCATCTCGACGCGCTGTTCGACTGCGCCGCGCGTGCCACCGACGCGCTGGGCGGCGACTCGCGCGCGTTGCGCGCCGCACAGCGCGCCCGCGCCGCGAATGCGGGCGCCTGAGCCCGGCGTATGTTTTAGCGGCTGTTTTCAGGCGCCGCCGGTTTCGAGGTGGCGCTCGCCCGGTCCCGCATACGCATAAGGAATCTGCCGTGGCATGGGCCCTTTGTTGCGCTCGCCGCGTGCGCGCTGCTCCCACGCATGCGCGAGAATGCCCACCGCACGCGACAGGCAGAACACGCCGCGCGCGAGTTCGGGCGCGAAGCCCAGCTCCGCGTAGATCACGGCGGTCACGCCGTCGATGTTCATCGGCACCGGCTTGTCCTTGCGCTTTTTCAGCAGGGCTTCGATCCCGCGCGCGATTTGCGCGTAGCGTCCGCCAATGTCGCCCGCCAGCACGCGCGCATCCACGAGTTCGAGCAGCCGTCCCGCACGCGGATCGACAGGATGGAAGCGATGCCCGAAGCCCGGCAAGTATTTTCCGTGTGCGGCGACGAACGCATCCACGCCTGCTTCGACCGCTTCTTCGAGCCCATTGCCCGCATCGATGCGCGCGGCAATCGCCTCGTAAAGCTCGACCGCCTGCTGGCCCGCGCCGCCGTGCACGTCATCGAGTGCGTTGAGCGCCGAAGCCATCGCGCCATTGAGCGGCAGCCCGCAACTCGTCGCCATGCGCGAGATCGCGATCGACGGCGCGTGCGGACCATGATCCACCGAAGCCACCAGCGCCGCTTCGAGCAGCGACGCGTGTGCTTCATTGGGCAACTCGCCGCGCAGCATCAGCCAGATCATCTGCGGGAAGCTCACGCGGCCGATGAGCTCCTGGATCGGGTAGCCGCGCACGGCAATCGAGCCCGGATGAATGTCGATGATCGAGGTGCGCCAGTAGTCGGCGCATAGCGCAGCGGCGTCGGGGTGCTCTGCCCGGAGCGATGTCGGTTGGCCCGTCGCGTCGTTTGTCGTGGACATGTTCAGATGACTCCTTGCGCGTGCAGCGCGTCGATGCGCGCGGCGTCGTAGCCGAGCTGAGCGAGCGTTTCGCGCGTGTGTGCGCCCAGCGCGGGCGCGGGCGCGGTGGGCGCGGCGTCGCCGTCCGAGAGGCGCAGGCCCGCGCGGGTTACGCGTTGCGCAGCCTCGCCTTGGGCTGGAGCGAATTCGCGTACGAAACGCCGCTCGGCCAGATGCGGATGCGCGAGAATCTGCGGCACCGAGAGCACGCGGCCCACCGGCACGCCGCGCGCGAGCAGACGCGTTTCCCAGTTCTCGGCGCTGTCGCCCGCGAGCGCGGCCTCGATCTCGGTTTTCAATTCGGCGCGGTAGTGTTTGCGTGCATGGCGTGCCGCGAAGCGTTCGTCGCGCGCCAGCTCGGGACGCCCGATCGTCTCGCACAGGCTCTCGAACTGGCGCGTCTCGTTCGCGGCAATGTTCAGCAGCCCGTCACCCGTCTTGAACGTGCCCGAGGGCGCGGCGGTGAAGTTCTCGTTGCCCATCGGCGTGGGCTCGACGCCTGCGTTCAGGTAGTTCGACACCACCCAGCCCATCGTCGCGAGCGTGGCTTCGAGCATCGAAACGTCGAGACGCCGGCCGCGCCCGCTTGTGCGCGCATCGACTAGCGCCGCGCAAATGCCGAACGCCGCCGTCAATCCGCCTACCGTGTCCGAGACCGGATAACCGACGCGCAGCGGCGCGCTCGTCGAATCGCCCGTCACGCTCATCACGCCCGCCATGCCCTGGATGATCTGATCGTAAGCCGGGCGGGGCGAAAGCTCGCCGCTATCGCCGAAGCCGGAAATCGCGCAATACACGAGGCGCGCATTTGCTTCGGATAGCCGATCGTATCCGAGCCCCAGACGATCCATCACGCCGGGGCGGAAGTTCTCGACCAGCACGTCGGCGTCTTTCACGAGTGCGAGCAGGATCTCCTTGCCGCGCGGGTCCTTCAGGTTCAGCGTAATCGAACGCTTGCCCGCGTTCACCGCCACGAACGAGGCGCCCATATTGCGCGCGGCTGCATCCTTGTCGGCGCCCAGGCGCCGCGCGAGGTCGCCGCCTTCGGGATGCTCGACCTTGGTGACGTCGGCGCCCAGCAGCGCAAGTTGATAGGCGCAGAATGGACCCGCGAGTACGTTGGACAGATCGAGAACGCGCACTCCGGCCAAAGGCAGCATAGTCACAGTGATTCCAGCCTCTTGATCAATGAGAAATATCGTCGAGCGCGCGATTGTTGGTGCGCGGGCCGAACAAACCGATTGCCGCCATAACCACCGCCATCGCGCCCGTGATGAGCGCGAACACGCCGGGAACGCCGAAGTGGCGCAGCGCGAACGCAATCATGAAGCCCGAGAACATCGCCGAAAGCCGCGACATCGAGTAGACGAAGCCCACCGCCGTCGCCCGCATGCGGGTAGGAAACAGCTCGACCTGATAGGCGTGATAGCCGACCGAGAGCAGCGTGCCGCCCAACGTGATGAGGACGCCGAACAGCATCAGCATGGCGGGCGCGGTCTGCATGGCGAACAGCGCGCCGCACACGGCGATGGCGAGCGCCGAGAGCACCACGAGCGTCTTGCGCTCGATGCGGTCGGCGAAGGTCATGCCGATAAGCGGGCCGAACGGATTCGAAGCGGCGATCACGAATGCATAAAGCAGGCTGTGCGTGACCGTAACGCCCTTGGAGACGAGCAGCGTGGGCACCCACGAGGCGAAGCCATAGAAGCCGATCGCCTGGAACAGGTTGAAGACGAGCATCGTGAGCGTGCGGCGGCGATACGGCGGCTGCCAGATTTCGGCGAAGCGCGCCTTGCTTTGCGGCGCGCTGGCGCTTGCGCGAGCGTAGTCGGGCGCGGGCAGCGGGCGGCCGTATTGTGCCTCGACCTTGGCTTCGAGCTTCGCGAGCACGCGCGCGGCCTCTTCGGTGCGGCCGCGCTGCGCGAGCCAGCGCACGCTCTCCGGCACGCGGCGGCGGATCGCCCAGGCGATGAGCGCACCGCACGCGCCGAGCAGCACCACCCAGCGCCAGCCGTCGATGCCGAGCGGCGCGCGCGGCACGAACCACCACGCGAGCAGCGCCACCGACGGCACCGCCGTGTACTGCACGAAATGGACGAAGGCGAACGCGCGGCCGCGCATGTGCATCGGCACGAGCTCGCTCACATACGTATCGATGGTGACCAGCTCGACGCCCACGCCGATGCCGGCGATCAAACGCCAAACGTTGATGGCCGGCGCGGTGGTCTGCAACGCCATGATGAAGGTCGCGGCCGAGTACCAGAGCAGCGACGCCGTGAACATCGTCCGGCGGCCATAGCGGTCGGCGAGCCGGGTGAAGCAGAACGTGCCGATGAACAAGCCTGCGAACGAGGCGGCCACGAAGGCGCCGAGCCCGGAGAAGCCGAAGAACGACGCGGTGGTGGTCGAGTAGAGGCCGCTCTTCACGAGACCGGGGCCCACGTAGGCGGTGAAGAACAGATCGTAGAACTCGAACCAGCCGCCCAGCGAGAGCATCAGCACGAGCGCCCAGATCGCGCGCGTGGCGGGCAGGCGGTCGATGTGCGCGTTGACTTGCGCGGCGCTGGCTGCAAGGGCGTGAACTGGGGGCGGTTCGTGGATGACGTCGAGCGGCAGGCTGGACATGATGGGGCGCCTCCTGGGGGCGGAATAAGGGCTTTGCTGTCTTGGTGTTCTATCTAGCAGAACAGCGTTCTAAAAAATGTGTGCGCATGATAGCGCAGGCCACTTGGCGGACCGCCCAGGGGTTTCACTGAGGGGGAATTGGTGTGCGGTTGAGTGGTATTGGCGGAACGGACAGCAATCCGGGGCCGTTGCGCACATTGCAGCCGCTCGATTCAATGTCGAGCTATCGTCGTTTGTCCAACGTACGGAGTGGTTCCATGCGTGTCGAACGGGTTCCAGCGCGGCTCATTCATTTGATCGATCTATATCGTCGCGAGCCGGTGGCGAAATGAGGGAGGGGGCGTCGCATTCCCGGGCGCGCTGGCTGCCTTCGCTCGTCTGGACCATTCCGCTCGTCGCAGCCTTGCTTGGCGTCGTGCTGATCGTCCGGTCGGTAAACTCGCGCGGTCCCACCGTCACGATCAGCTTTGCTGCCGCCGGAGGCCTCGAGCGCGGCAAGACCCGCATCAAATGCAAGTCCGTCGACATCGGCATTGTCCGCGCGATCAGGCTTTCTCACGACCTCTCCCGCGTGCTGGTTACCGTTGAACTCACCAGGGACGCGGAAAAATTCACCGCGAAGGACAGCCGGTTCTGGGTGGTGGCGCCACGAGTTGGCGCAAGTGGCGTGTCGGGACTCTCCGCACTGCTGAACGGCCCGTATATCGAAGCCGACGCCGGCCGATCGAAACAGCAGGCAAGCGATTTCGTCGGCCTGGAAGCGCCGCCCGCCGTGACTATCGATGAAAAGGGCCATCGCTACCGGCTGCACGCCGAAACGCTCGGCGCCCTCGACGTCGGCTCGCCCATTTTTTACCGGAGAGATCGGGTTGGTCAGGTGATCGGCTATTCGATCGGCAAGGACGGGGCGAGCGTCAACGTCGACGTGTTTGTGAAGGCCCCCTTCGATCAGTACGTGATGACGAGCACGCGATGGTGGCGCGAGAGTGGCGTGAAGGTGAAAATCGCCTCGAACGGCGTCAATATCGATACGCAGTCGCTCGCAAGCATCCTTGCGGGAGGGCTGGCATTCGAAGCGCGGCCCGATAGTCCGCCGCAGCCTCAAGCCCCCGACAACACGGCGTTCACGCTGGCTGCAAACCAGGCCGAAGCAATGCGTGAGCCGGACGGTTTACCGCTGCGCGTGGTGATGTATTTCGATCAGTCGCTTCGTGGGCTCGCGGTGGGCGCACCGGTGGACTTTCAGGGAATCGTGATCGGCGAGGTAACGAACATCGGCATCGGTTACGATCGCCGGGCGCGTACTCTCATCATGCCGGTGAGCATGAATGTGTACCCGCAACGCCTGCAGCGCCTTTCGCACGGCGAATTTCCTGAAACGCACTCGATCGAGGGTAAAGCCGCGATGAAAGCCATGGTCGCGCGCGGCTTGCGCGGACAACTGCGCATCGCCAACGTGCTGACGGGGCGGCTCTACGTGGCGCTGAGCCTGTTCCCGGAGGCGAAGCCCGCCAAGGCAGATTTCGATCACGATGTAATCGAATTGCCGACCGTGCCAAGCAAGGTCCTCGCGCTGCAAAGCCAGGCCGGCGAGATGGCGGCAAAGCTCGACAAGGTTCCGCTCGATGAAATGGGCATGAACCTGAATACGTCATTGCAAGGCATGAACCGAAAGTTGACGTCTTTGAGCAATGATGTCCTGCCGCCATTGAGCGACGCTCTGGACGCCACCCAGCAATCGCTTGCTGGAGCCGGGGTCTTCTTGCAGCAAGGCTCGCCATTCCATGTGGAGGTGCATCAATCCTTGCAAGGCCTGACGCCCACGTTGCAATATTTCAACGCGATGGCGGATTACCTGGAGCGCCATCCTGAATCACTGCTTCGGGGCAAAAGCGGGCAATAAGCCGTGGGCGCAAACTTTTGCGCACAGGCTTATTGCCTATTCCTTCGCCCTCTGGGCAACCTGCGCAATGCGGTCGCGCACGACACCGATCGCCTGCTTCAGCGCGTAAACGTCCTGAAAATAGCGATAGGGAATCCGTATCCGGCTGGCGTTCGCGTCGATGTTTTCGATCTCATCGCGCCATTGCGCAATTTGTGCGCGAGACGGCTCGCGGTTGTTCCACACTTCGTCTTCCAGCGCCTTGATTTCGCGGTACCAGACCACGAGCCGCTTTTTCATCCGCGCTTCCACCATGCGTGGCAATGCCTGAAGCAGACCGATCAGGAGCGCCGCGAATGGCACGAGGATCAATAACCGCCGTTCAATCAGGCTCGCGAGCCAGAAGGGCAGATAGCGGTAAAGGAATGGCTGGCCGGATTTGAAATAGCGGATGCTTTCATCGGAGATTGGAAATTCCTCGGTGCGCAGGTTCGGAAACGTGCCAATCGGCGTGAAGTAATCTTCGCCGCCGTGAATGGTGTGAGCCGCGTCGAGCAGCAGATAGGCAAGCGCCGGATGCATCGTGTCTTTCGATACGAGCAGTGCCGTTGCAGCGAGCAGCGTGACGTCGGTGCGTGGCAGGTCCTCGGCGACACTGGTGGAGGCGCGCGGCAACACAATTTTCGAAAGCGACGGGAATTTCTGAACCAGCGCGTCGGCCTGCGCGAAGTTCATCAACTTCAGGGTCTTGTTATTCAGCAGGGCTTTCTGCATATCGGCATCGGGTCTGCCAATGAAGAACGCCGCGTCGATCTGGCCGCTTTGGAGTCCCTGATAAGCGGCGGGCGCATCCATTTGCAGCAGCGTGGAATTTTCGCTCGTGATGCCGCTATAACCGAGCAATATCTTTGCCACGTTGAGCAGACCGCTGCCGGGCACGCCCATGGAAATCCTCTTGCCGCGCAGTTGCGTCAGCCGGTCGACCGTGGTGTCGCTGCGATAGAACACCCAGATCGGTTCGTACGACACGGCAGCAATCGTCTGCAGACCGTCGGTTGCCTGCGGACTGGTCGTGCCCGACTGGATAAAGCCGACTTCATAGGCGCTATTCGGGTCCCGCAGCCGCTCATAGTTCTCCACCGAGCCGGATGAACTGCGGATGTCGAGTTTGATGCCTGCGCGCGTCAGGATCGGCGCATAGCGATCCGCAAAGCCGCGATAGATGCCGTTGTCCGCGCCCGTGGTGATGACGATGGTGTGCTGGAAGGCTGGGGCGATCACGCTCGCCAGTATCGCGCCAAGCGCCGCTAACAAAGCGATTGTCCCAAAGATCAAGAGGCGCCGCTTCGCCCGGGTCATGGGCGGCTTCTGGCTGCGATGCAGCGTGGGATTGGGTCTGGACATCCGTGACTCGCTTCTCCAGTTTTATCGCATCAAGATTCGTGACAAACCGTGATTCGCTATGGTGGAAACGCTGGCAATACCCGTGATTCGAAACCAGATTATCTGGCGACAGATTATGGCGTATTTTTCACTCGGCCTGCTCACGCTGCTGCTTGCCCTTTATGGCATTTCAGAGGTCGCAGCTGAATCAGGCCGATACGCCGATTCGCGAGTATCAAAACTGGCAAAACCAGTAACCCGGAAGCGAATCAATACCTTTTAAACGACCGAGCGCAACCACTCAGAAAACGCCGCAATGGTGCGCTCGCGCGGATGGTTTGGTTTGCGTACCACATAAAATCCATAGCCAGGCAAGCTCAGTGGGAAGGCTTTTACCAGCGTACCGGCGGCGAGTTCGGGCGCCACGAGCATGTCGCTGAAAATGCCGATGCCCTGGCCTGCGATGACCGCCTCAATCGCATGCAGTTCCTCGCGGAAACTCAGGTGCTGCATGTCCTTGAACTCGGGTACGCCGCGCCACCTGCGCGCAGCCACGGCCAGCCATCGCTGCCACGTGGGTGGGTCACGGTCGGCCGGCCCCCACCAGGCGTGGACCAGGACATGCCTCGCGAGATCGGCGGGCCGCTTTAGTTCGCCTTCTAATAGCAGGTGTTGACTGCAGACGGGCCAAAAGGTATCGCTCACGAGTGCATCGACGATTCCGTCCGAGGGCGTTTTCCGGCAGGTCGCATAACGAATGGCGACGTCGCCATCGCCGGCCTGCAGATCGAGCACGGCATCGGTGCCGATCACTTCCAGCGGCACGTGTGGATGCAATTTCCGCCATGCCGGCAGTCGGGGCACCAGCCAGCGGCTGGCGAAGGCGTTGGTGGCCGTTACACGAAGGGGCTGCTGGTCGCCATCCCGTTTCACGGCCGCGATGGCAACTGCGAAAGATTCCAGTCCGTTACGCACGCCAGGGAGCAGCCGAGCGCCGGCTTCGGTCAGCGCAAGAGGCCGTGGCCTCCGGCGAAACAGCGCGCAGCCGCAGTAGCGCTCGAGCAGCCGGATCTGGTGGCTGATCGCGGTGGGCGACACGCACAATTCCAGCGCGGCCTTCTGGAAACTCATATGGCGCGCGGCAGCTTCAAAGGTGCGGAGCTCGACGAGAGGCGGCAGCTTGTGCATATGGGCAGTGTAGATGAAATCATTTCACCTTCAGCTGAATTCTTCGCGTTTGCTCCTGGGGTCGTTTCGATGGAGACTTGAAGCGAACTCGAGGAGAAAACGCCATGCTGCCGATTGGGTCCCTGGCCGAAGCTGCGGCCGAGCTTGCAACCACTTTCCGCGGGCAGCTGCTGTGTCCCACGGACGCTGGCTATGACGATGCGAGGAAGGTTCACAACGGTCTGGTCGACAAGCGGCCAGCATTGATCGCCCGATGCCTTGGCGTGGCCGACGTGGTGGCCGCCCTCGACTTGACCCGCAGACTCGGCCTCGAAGTCGCCGTACGAGGCGGTGGCCACAACGTGGCGGGGCGGGCGACGATCGATGGCGGGGTGGTCATCGACCTGTCGCTGATGAAGGGCGTCCGCGTGGATCCGCAGCACAGAACGGTCTGGGCGCAAGGCGGCGTCACCTGGGGCGAACTCAACCGCGAGACGCAGTTGCACGGCCTGGCGGTCACCGGAGGCGTGGTCTCCAGCACGGGCATTGCAGGGCTGACTCTCGGAGGTGGAATCGGCTGGCTGATGAGCAAATACGGACTGGCGCTCGATAACCTGCTGGCGGTGGAACTCGTCACAGCCGACGGCAAGGTCCTGCAAGCGAGCAGGGAGCAGGAGCCCGAACTGTTCTGGGCGCTGCGCGGCGGCGGCGGGAACTTTGGAGTCGCCACGGGTTTCGAGTATGCGCTGTACCCGGTAGGCCCGACCATCATCGGCGGGCCAATCGTCCATCCGATCGAGCGCGCTCGCGATCTGCTGGAATTTTTCCGCGATCGCACACGCGCGCTGCCCGACGAGCACACGCTGTTCGCGACGCTGACACATGCGCCGGACGGCTCAGGCCTGCCGGTGGCCGCCATGGTGACTTGCCACTGCGGGCCGCTGGAGGACGCCGAAACGGCCATGCGCCCGCTCAAGCAGTTCGCCGCACCCCTGCTGGATGCTGTGGGGCCCATGCCCTACACGCAACTCAATGGCATGCTCGACGCCAACTACCCCAAAGGCGCGCTCAACTACTGGAAGTCCAACTTCCTTGCTGAACTAAGCGATGCCGTGATCGACACCATGATCGATTGCTTCGCGCGTTGCCCGACGCCTATGGGCCAATTGCTGCTCGAGCATTTTCACGGCGCGGTCACTCGTGTCGATGTGAGCGATACGGCTTTCCCGCATCGCCGCGAAGGCTACAACTTCCTCGTGCTCAGCCAATGGATGCAGCCTGCCGAGACCGGGGCATGTGTGGCTTGGGCGCGTGAGACCTACGAAAAAATGCAGTCATTCTCCGCCTCCGGCCGCTACGTCAACTACCTTGATGACGACGAGGCGGGCGAGCCCATTGCCGCGGCATACGGTCCGAACTACCGGAGGCTTCAGCAGATCAAGGCCCGGTATGATCAGACGAACTTCTTTCGCATGAATCAGAACATCCGGCCGTTGCCTTGATGGCGGCCATTCGCATTCAGGCGGTTCAGCCGGGAGTTGGCGGGCAGCAGTGAAATCCCCAAGCCGTTCGACACGAGCGCGAAGACTGTCGACGGAAACGAAACCTAAAAGGCCACGTTGAGGTGGACGCGTTGCGCACCGATATGGGCATCAAGATCGCTGAAAATGGCGCGGCATGCCTGCTCGAGCAGAATGAAATCATGACCGAGGCGCAATGCAGGTGTCGTGAAATGGCGCAGCGCTTGTCCCTCGCCGGCTAGTGCAACTTGCCCGCCAAAGGGGTGGCACGGCTTGGTGTGCCAACAGATGGCGTCGATGCGAGCGCGTATTCAGGCGCGCGAGCGCGGAAACCCGCGCCTTGCCCGGCGTTGCTCAGTCTGCCCGCACCTTGACATAACGGCCCGGTGCCGGCTCGAACGGCTCGTGCTTGCGATTCCCAAGCCGCGCGCGGGCCTTGACCCGGCCGCCCGCGTGAGTCGCCAGCCAACTGGCCCAATGATTCCACCAGCTCCCAGGCATTTCCTCCGCAGAGGCCAGCCAGCCTTGGGCGTCGCCGCCGAGATCGCCTTCGGCCCAATAACTGCGCTTGTTCTTCGTTGCCGGATTGATGACGCCGGCAATGTGACCGCTAGCCCCGAGGACGAAGTTCACGTCGCCGCCAAGCAGCTGCGTGCTGCGCCATGCCGATTGCCACGGCACGATGTGATCGTCCTGCGTGGCCAGCACATAGGCGGGCGTGTCGATCAGGCCAAGATCCACCGGCATGCCGCACATGCTCAGCTTGCCGGGCTCGCACAAATTGTTCTCGAGATACATATTGCGCAGGTACCACGTGTACATCGGTCCCGGCAGGTTGGTGCTGTCGGCGTTCCAGTACAGGAGATCGAAAGCCGACGGCGTTTTGCCTTTCAGATAGTTGTTGACGACATAAGGCCAGATGAGATCGTTGGCGCGCAGCATCTGAAACGTAAAGCCGAGTTCGCGGCCAGGGTAGATGCCGCTGCGCCCAATCGTCAGCTCCCGCTGTGAAACGGTTTGCTCGTTGATGAAAACACCGAGATCGCCGGGATCGGTGAAATCGAGCATCGTCGTGAGCAGCGTCAGGCTCGCGACCTTGTCTTCGTTGCGCGCACGCGTCACCGCCAGCGCCGACGAGAGGATCGTGCCGCCCACACACCAGCCGACGGTGTTGACCTTGTCTGCGCCCGTAATCGCCAGCGTGACGTCGATCGCCTGCATAACGCCCGATTCCAGATAGTCGTCCCAGCTCGTGCGTGCCAGATCGGCGTCGGGATTACGCCAGGAAATGATGAATACAGTTTGTCCCTGCTCGACCGCAAAGCGCACAAACGAGTTTTCGGGCTGCAGATCGAGAATGTAGAACTTGTTGATGCAGGGCGGCACGATCAGCAATGGCCGCTTCGCGACCTGTGCGGTTAGGGGTGCGTACTGGATCAACTGAAAGAGATCGTTTTCGAATACGACTGCCCCTTCCGATACGGCGACGTTGCGGCCCACTTCGAAAGCGGTCTCATCGGTGATGGAAATGGTCTTGCGAGCGAAGTCCTCTTGCAGGTTGGCGATGCCGCCCCATAGACTTTCGCAGTTTGATTCGAGCGCCGCCCGCAGGGCTTCCGGGTTCGTGACGCCATAGTTTGCCGGGCTGGCAGCATCGATGAACTGGCGCGTGAAGAACCGCAGCTTTTGCTTTTCCTTATCATCAAGGGATACTGCCTCGACGTACTGTTCGAGGAGGCGGGCGTTGAGCAGGTAGTTTTGTTTGAGAAAGCTGTACCAGGCATTGCTCGACCAATCGTCCGCCTGAAACCGGCGGTCGTGCCGCTCAGGGCTGATCGCAGGCAGCGTGTCCATGCCAACGGAGCGGGTTAGCGTGGCGGCCCACAGCGTCAACTGTTGTTGCAAGTATTGCGTGCTCGCGTCAAGTTGCGGACTCGGGAGAGCGTCTGCAACAAATGCGACACCGGAGAACATCTTCAGGAAGTCCAGCATCGCGTTGGACCACGCCTGAACGGCGCCTTCCGCCACATTGGGTTGAGTAATCATTTGCGCGCTCGTTGAATATTTATCGATTCACCACGCTCAACTTGGCGCTACTGCGCTTCTGAAGTGATGTGGGCATGACGACGGCTTCGCCATCGATGACCACTTTTCCTGCCACCGTACACACGGTATCCAGAACAACGCGGCACTTGCCCGGAATCAGTTCGCGGACTGTCACGGTTGCCCGTACCGTATCGCCGGGCTTGACGGGCGCCTTGAAGCGCAGATTTTGCCCGAGATAGACAGTGCCCGGTCCCGGCAGCCGGCCAGCGATCGCGGCAGAGATTACGCTTGCAGTCAGCATTCCGTGTGCTATGCGGCCCCCGAACTGCGTGCCTTGCGCAAATTCTTCGTCGATATGGACGGCATTGTTGTCACCCGACGCGCCAGCAAACAGGACAATGTCTGCTTCAGTGATCGTTTTTGCGAAGCTTGCCTCCATACCGGGTTTCAAGTCTTCGAAGTCGTAACCAGAAAGCTCATTCATGGGTTTCTTTAATCTAAAGGATGGGTATTCGTTGTTGCTCTGCACAATACGACAATCCCGCATCATATTTTTATGATTGGACGCCAGAGTTTTGGTATTTCGTGACACTCGGTGTTAACACCAGTACGAGCTGGCAATCTGTCATCGTCATTTATATGACAAATCAACTATGTTCAATTGCGATGAAGATGGTGTTGGTATCGCGTCGCCAACGAATGCCGATGGGATCCGATGCAGATCGTGGACCAATCGCCTAATCTCGGCATCAGCCCGGCCTATAATGGCGAGGCAAAAAATCCGGAGTTGGCGATGCCGCGTACATACGATGAGATCATGTTCGACATCCAGAATCTGCAGATAGAGGCGCAGGGAGCGCTGGAGCGCGAGCGCGCCGAGGCGATCGTGAGAATCCGCGCGGAGATGGCCAAGTTTGGCATCACGCTTGAAGAGGTGAGCGCAAGCGCCGAAGTCGAAAATCCCGTCGTCCGCCGCAAGCCTGCCACCGCGGCCGGGAAGGCGAGTGCAGCGGCCCCGAAGACGGCCGCCTCGACCGAGGCCGCACAGTTGGCATCCGCGAGCGCAAGCGCGGACAAAGGCAAGCTGGCTATCGATATCCTCGATAAAGCGGGCATCGACTTTCGTAGCAAGACACCCGAGCGGAATGCGCGGCGCAGCCCTCGGGTTGCGGCAACGGCCGCGAAACAGCCAGCGAGGAAGGCGGCAACCAGGCCCACGCAGGCAAAAAAAACCCGCCACGTTTGAATCTGGCGGGTTTGCTTCAAAGGGTGTCCGGGCTGACGGGGCGATAGGGTAATTGATGGCAGCCAGAGCGGCAGCCGCGCGCGGTGAACTCCATGCGACCGTTAGCGGCAGGGAATTCGCCGGCTCGCGGCAGCCCTTTCAGGATTCGTCCCATCCGTTGATGGAGAGCGCCTTGTCCAACAGGTAGCGCAAAGCCAGGAGTTCTTCTTCTTCCATGCCCTTATAGAGTTCCTTGTCCCGTCTCTCCATCGCCGGACCGACTTTTTTGAAAATCTTCCGGCCGTCAGCCGACAGCCCGATCACCACGCTTCTCCCGTCAGCGTCGTTGCTTGATTTCGTCAGCATTTCCTGGGCGATCAGGCTTTCCACGGTACGGCTTGCCTGGCCCTTGTCGAGATTGCCACGGCGGGAAATATCCCTGATGGTTTGCTGACCGAACGTCCCAACGACGCTGAGCACGATCGCCTCGGGGTAGCTCAGGCCAAGCCTGTCGCGCGCGACTTCGCCGCTCTTCTTGTCAGCGATCTTGCTTAAGGCCTTTAGCCGGTACGTCAGGGATTGATCGGGCGCTGCAGTGATTGCCATGACTACTCTCTGTTTGTGGACTTGACATTCAATCTGGCCTTATTTTACATGGACCCCATCGTGGTCGTTACGTTGCATCGCCCAGTGCGGGGCGATCGAACCACGAGCGGCAAAAGGTTGATAGATCAATCATGAAGTTGAATCATCGACCATGACGAAGGCCGTTGCCGAGTGGCTATCCTGCGCGCAACGCGATCGCCACGCGGTCATTTCAGGTGGCTACTGCGCCAGTCGCGCGGCGTCATGCCAAAGCGAGCGCTGAACCAGTTCGTGAATGAGCCCTGCTGCGAATAGCCAAGCAGGAGGGAGACCCGCCCGATCGGATAGCGTGGGTTATTCATGTAGCGCACAGCCAGCTCGGAGCGCACTTCCTCGATGAGGCGCGTGAAGCTCGTATCGGCGAGCCCAAGCTGGCGCTGCATGGTGCGAACGCTCAGATGCAGATGCGCGGCCACCCGTTCAACAGTGGCCTGCTCGAGCGGCAGCAGCAGGTAGATCGCCTTGCGCGCTTCGAGCGCGACGGAGCCGACGCCCGCCACATTGAGCGAATCGACGAGGCTCTCGGCATAGCGCACCAGCTCAGGGTCGGCGGCGGGGTTCGGGTAGTCGAGGTCGGCGGCGGCGCATACGAGGCCATTGAAGTCGCTGCCGAACTCCAGCGGGCAGCCGAAGAAGCGGCGGTGAAACGTGAGATCAGCCGGCCCACGATGGACGAAATGAACGGAACGGGGTTTCCAGCGATCACCGAGCAGGGCGCCGGCGTGGCGCGCAAGCGCGCCAACAGCGAGTTCGATCGCCTGATTCGTCGGAATGCCCGGATCGACGACCAGTTCCTCGCGGATGGTCACCGTGTCACCCGCATCCTCGACATAGATCGCGAGGGCTTCGTTCAACAGATGGCGGTATTCGGCCGCGGCGAGCAGCACTTCGCGCAGCGTGCGCTTGTGCGCGAGCAGCACGTTGACGAGGCCCGTGCCGAACTTCTGGCGCGTTTCGGCCATTCGCAGGCCAAAAGTCGGGCACGATGCCTTTTCGGCCGTGAGCTCGAGGACCCGGCAAGCGGCGGAGGCGGGAATGCGCCCGTCCGGATTTGCGAGCGCCGCGGCGTCGATTCCGGCTTCCTGAGCAAGCTCGACCGGGTTCAGCCCAGCCCGCCGCGCCACGTCGAGATATCCGCTCATTGCGCCCGCGCGCAGCATCGTTTCCATGATTATGTCTCCCCCACGCATCTGGCTTGCCGCCTGTCGTCATTCGGCAGCGGCCGCGTTTTCGCATGGATTGGTGTTAACGCCTGGTGGCACGAAGCCCTAAAACGATGGCGTCCAATCATAAAAGTGTATCGCGATTCAGGCGTATCTTGCCATCGCCATGGGTCAGTAATGTTCCGGGCGTTTCATGCGAGCAGACGCGGCGCGAAATGCCGGGACACCCATATCGAAGAACACGATGCAATTCTCGGCGGGCTGGTGACGGCCCAGCCAGTATCGATAACGTGCCGCCATTTTTCCGGTGTGCAGCATGTCACAACAGCGCCCGACCTCGAGCGCGACGTTAGGAGACCCAAGATGCTTACCACGCATGCCGAGCCCATTGCGGGCGATTTTTCGGTGAAACATACGAACGTGCGCACATATGCGTGGGTCGTGTTCGCCTTGACCGTCGGGTTGCTGCTTTCCGATTACATGTCGCGGCAGGTGTTGAATGCCGTATTCCCGCTGCTCAAGACGACATGGCACCTCTCGGACACCCGGCTCGGCTCGCTGAGCAGTGTGGTCGCGCTGATGGTGGGCGTGCTCACCTTTCCGCTTTCGGTGCTGGCCGACCGCTGGGGCCGCGTGAAGAGCATCGCCCTGATGGCGGCCATGTGGAGCCTCGCGACGCTCGGCTGTGCGCTCTCGACCAACTATGGCGAAATGCTCCTCGCGCGAGCCTTTGTCGGTATTGGCGAAGCCGCCTATGGCAGCGTCGGAATCGCGGTGGTCCTAAGCATTTTCCCGGCGCGGCTGCGCTCCACGATCACCGGCGCCTTTATGGCGGGCGGCGCGTTCGGCTCGGTGCTGGGCATGGCGCTCGGTGGTGCGGTTGCGGCTCATCTCGGCTGGCGCGCCTCGTTTGGCGCGATGGCGGCCATGGGGATCGTGCTGGTCGTTCTCTATCGTATCGTTGTCACCGAAAAGCGGCTTGCGCCGCTGCAGCTGGAAAGCGTGGGCAGGCAAGCGCAGGACATCGGTATGCGCACGAGCTTGCGCGCGTTGATGAAGGGGCTGTTTTCCACGCGTTCGGTCGTATGTGCCTATGTGGGCAGCGGCGTTCATCTGCTGGTTCCGGCCGCCATCTGGAGCTGGATGCCGAGCTTCCTGAACCGCTACTACGGCATGGCCACCGGCAAGGCTGCCGTGACTGCCGCGGCGTTCGTCCTGGTGACGGGCCTCGGCATGGTGGTGTGCGGGAACCTTGCGGACCGCTTCAGCAGGCACGTCGGCGAACGGAAATGGAGCATCGCGATAGCGTACTGCCTGATCTGCTTCGCACTGCTCGCAATTGGCTTGCGCATGCCGGCAGGTCCGGCGCAACTCGCCACGATCGGCGCCGGCATGTTCTTCTGCGCAGGCGCGGCCGGCCCCTCGGGCGCGATGGTGGCGAACCTCACGCCGCCGTCGATCCACGCCTCGGCGTTTGCCACGCTGACGCTGGCTAACAACCTGCTGGGGCTCGCGCCCGCCGCCGTGCTGACCGGCTTCATGGCCGATCGCATCGGGTTGCTCGGTGCGCTGCAGCTCGTGCCATTCGCGCCGCTGGTTGCAGCAGCCGTGTTCCTGATCGGCAGGCGCAATTACGTCGTCGATCTCGATCGCGTGAACATGTTGCGCGAAGAGGCCGCGCGCTAAATGTGATTGGTTTTGCAACTATATAATTGATTTAACATCGTGTTTTTAAAAGTTGCACGAGAAAATTTCCCGTAGTCATGGGTGCCGCCGCGTGCCTTGCAATTCAAGCAAATGCAGATCAGGGAAAGACGCCTGGGGCAGGGACGAGCCAGTTCCGCCACAGGCGAATTGCTTTTTGCGTCCGAGTAAAAAACAAGAGATTCGACATCGCGCAAAACAGAGCGCTTGCATGAATCTACCGGGCGGCGTAATGGCCGGCTGGATTACCGCGTTTCACCCAGCAGCAATAACCACAGGAGTATGTAATGAACACGACTACGAAGACCCTCAGCCTGGCGCTCTGCGCACTGCTCGCCGCAGCGGCCCTGAACGCGTCGGCCCAAACCTCGGCCAGCGCACCTGGCACTGCGGCTGCGACGGCGTCCATCACAGCGGCGCCCGCTGCACCAGGCAACACCAAGCTGCGCCGTGCGGTGTACGCGGCGATTGCGAGGCACAAGGAGATCCACGGCGGCAGTATTGGTGTCACCGCAAAGAATGGGGCGGTGACGCTGAATGGCTCGGTTACGGATGGCGCACAGGTCGAGCAGGTCGCTGAGATCGCCAGGGGCGTTCCCGGCGTGACCTCGGTGACAAACAAGCTGACGGTCCAGAAGCCCCTGGGCGGTATGTAAGCATGCAAGGCACGCCGCAGGCTGTAGCCTGCCGGCGGGCCATGCAGATTGGTGGCGGAAGTGGATCGGGTCCGACGTTTCGTGGATGCGCGCTACAAGATCGTGGGCGGCGCAGAAACGACAAAGCAGAAACGACAAAGCAGAAATGACAAAGCCGCCTTTCGGCGGCTTCGGGTTGAGCGGATACGTCTTAGAAGGTATGGCGCATGCCGATGTTGAAGGCCGTGGTGTTTTTGCCCGGGGCTACAGGCGTTCCGTAAATAAGTTCCTGGTTCATCTGGCCGCGGTTGGACACGTAGCCAGCCTGCGCATAAACCAGCGTGCGCTTCGATACGTTGTAGTCGGCGCCGATTGCGTAGGCGGTCGACTGGTTCGAGTTGTTCTTGTTGTCCTTCAGGTAGTAGACGCCCGAGGTGAAGTTGAGCGCCGGGGAGAAGCGGTAGCCAAGACCGCCAGTCCACATGTCGAAGTCACCGGAGACCACAAATGCCTTCGGTACCCCATTCGGGTTGGCCGGATTGCGCCCGTTGCTGAATGAACCGGAGATCGAGATGCCGTGCCACGTGTATTTCGCACCAAAATAGACGAAGCGGTTGTTGTTCAGGCCGGTCGGCTGGATGCCGGTCGTGGCAGTCGCAGGGTTACCGAGCGAGGCATACGAGTACGGGTTGGCATCGTGTCCGTTGTAGTAGACGGCATCGGCGTTCAGACCAAAGCCCGAATACTTGAGCACGGCCGACTCGCGCGTGCCGCCTTGAGCCTGCCCCGCCACGCCGCCGGGAGCAAACTCGAGTGCAGCGGACACACCGTAAAACGACGGCGAGTTGTAGACGATCGCATTGTCGTCATACAGTGCGCCAATCTGGCCGTTCGTGTTGCTTCCGGTCCAGCCCGACATCGTGTTCATGGTCAGCCAGGCGGTCAGGACGCTGCCGAAGTACTGCGCATTGCGCACGTCCGTTTCGGCCATCGCATAGGCCATCGGAGCGAACTGACGGCCAAAATCGATCTTGCCGAACGGACCCGACACGCCGACGGACGTGACCTGGGTGAACATCGCGGTTCCAGTGGGCGTGCCGGTCTTCTGCGACTGGCCCGTGGAACTGTTGAACGCGCCCTGAAGCTTGAAGTTGACGGCGTACCCGCCACCAAGGTCTTCCGAGCCCTTCATGCCAAAGATGCTCGAGTAAATGCCACCGTCCTTGAGCTGAACCACATGACCTGCGTTGCCGTTTATTTTGGTGTTCGGCAGGAAGGGCGCCGCTGCGTACGATGCCGACGTGCTCTGGTAAAGCAAACCAGAGTCCACGACTCCGTAAAGCGTCACCGACGATTGCGCGTGTGCTGCGCCTGCAAATGCGAAAATGGCCGCGGCGCACGTGATTCTCAACTTCATGTGGTCTCCTGCGTAACTATGTTCTATCACCCGGGTGACAGCGCTCCAGAAAGATGACGCTGCAACTGATTAAGAAGGATACGTGCGAGCGTACAAATCCTTCCCCCCATCAGTGGGTGGGCGGGTTTTCCGTAATTCCGTGACGTGGTATAAGCCGGAAAGCCTTGCGGGTCGGACTTCCGGGCCCGATCAGCAGGCGCTTTTCAGGTCCATGACACCGGGTGACGTCCTATTCGCGTTGCATCCTGTTGACAAAATCATGGAGTCCCCGTTCGATTCGGCATTAGGTTGACATGTCATCTATCGATGAGGTTAATCGTTCAACGTTTGAAAATGCCGTACTTCAACGTAGAACTTTGAATCTTGTCATTCATCGTAGGGAAAACGCGGAGAGCCTTTAAGACGCTGACGGGTTCATTGGGTCCCTCAGGCGATTTCCTGAATCAAACCCATCAGTTGCGCGCGGCGAACGATCTGCTTGCGCGACGTCGCGTCGAGCTTGACGAAGAGATTCTTGAGATGCCACTTCACCGTTTCCTGGCCGACACCCATGGCAAGCGCAATCTCCTTGTTCGTGAGGTGGCGACTTACCAGTTCGAGCACGGTGCGCTCCTTGGGCGTGAGCGCGGTACTGGGCATGACGCGCGGGCCGTCACCTGTTTCGGCATCCTGCAACGCGGCAGCGGGCGCGGGCATGGTCGAGCGGACGCGCACGGGCGGTGCGTCGCTGTCGGCCGCGCGCTCGCGCAACCAGTCGACGAGCGCGGGATGAAGGGCGAGCGCGGCGAGATTCATTCCATAAGTCGCCGCCAGATCTTTCGCTTCCCGCAGCAGCGCGGTGCCGTCTTCCCCGCAGCGGTCCCGCGCGAACGCCCGTAAAGCCATGATCTCGGCGCCAACGACTCCGAGCTTCATCGAATCGGTCCACCGCTGCGCAAGTGCCAGTGCCTCGTCTGCGCTTCGCCAGTCCTGCGCAGCGAATGCGAGAAACGCTCGCGCGATCTGCTGGTGCATGAGCAGGACGCCGCGCGCGAGCGGTGCATCCTCGGTGGCGTGTCCGGCGACCAGATCGTCCAGCCGGTTGGCAAGCGCGTGACAGCTCGCCGAACGCAAACGGCCGCTGTGCAGCCTGATCTGCTCGGCCAGACTCACCACGCTTAGCCGCGGCATATGGCGGGCGGCGCCGATGGCATTGAGCGTTTCGAGCAAATCGAAGGCCCGGTGCTCCGCGCCGCAAGCCGCTGCGACCCGGGCGGCGGTACGGTAGGCGAAGATCACCGCATCGGGCGTACCGCTGCGCTCGATGACGTCCAGCCGGTTTGCAAGCAACGCCGCCGCTTCGTCGAGATCGCCCTGGTTGTAGCGCGTTGCAGCGAGCAGGGCCGCGAGCATGCAGGAAAACGGGTGGCGGCGACCGAGATCGTCGTCCGCCTGCACGAGCGACGGGCGCAACGTGCGCTCCGCCAGCAGGACCTGCCCTTCGAGCAGGTAGCTGAAGCCCGTAAAGCACGTGCGCCAGCGAACCACGTAACGGTTGGCCGCACTGGCACCCCCGCGCGGCGCATGTCGTCCGTACTGACGCGCCGCCGCGTATTCACCGGCCATGATGGCGCGCACCGACAGCCGGTTGGCTTGCACCTGTTGCAACCAGGGATCGCTAACGGGCGGAGCGTTGCCCCAGCGTTCGATCAGGTGCGCCGCCCGGTCCGGCTCATCCGCGAAGTAGGCCGCCGCGCTCAGAATGAGGTCGATCTCAAAGCGCATTGCGTCATCCGGCTCGGTGCTGCGCAAGATCGCCTGCGCCTGCTCCTCGGCCTGTCGCTGCCGGTCGCTGAGCGCAAGCGCCCATGCCATCGCTAGCCGTAGTCGCGGATGTCGCTCCAGCACGGGCTCAGGCAACCATTCGAGCCACTCGAGCACGGCCACGACATGGCCCTGCGTGACGGCCTCATGCAACGACCGCTGGGCGAGCACATATGCGGTTTCCTCCTGCCCGCACGCGAGCGCGTGGCGCGCGGCCGCTTCGGCCATGCCGTTCTCGGCCAGCCACTGCATCGCGCGGCGGTGCAGATCTTCGCGTGCGGACTGTGGCTGCGCGCCCAGACGCGCGCGCAGCGCTTCGCGCGCCATCGCGTGCATGCGGAACCATTGGCCACGCCCCTGCGCGCCGACAACGAAGAGCGGCGTCTCCCGCGCAAGCCGCAGGAGGCGCTTACCTGCGTCGTGTTCCCCCGTGAGTGCCGCGCAAAGATCCTCGTGCTGAATCTCGACAATGGATACGCGCACGAGGAACTCCGTGTCCTCAGTGCTTAGCCTCTCCAGCAGCGCGGTGACGAACTGTTCGCGAATGCCGGCGGTGCTGTTGGCAAAGGCGTCGATGCTCGCTACGGGGTCACCGGAGTCGGCAATGGTGGCAAGGGCGAGTTGCAGGCCTAGCGGCCAGCCTTCCGCGATGTCATGCAATCGTGCGCTCGCTTCAGCATCGACAACTGCGTCGAGCCGCTTGCCTATCAGGGCAATGGTTTCGCCCAGCCGAAAGCGAAGCGCAGCGGCATCCACCGTGACGCACCGTCCAGCGGCCCCCAGGCGTCTGATTACCTTGTCGAAGCCGGCGCGCGCGGCAATCACCACACGCAGGTTGGGCGGCAGGTTTTCGAGCAGATAGACAAGCGCGTCCTGGCTCGCCTGCGGAAGCTTTTCGGCTTCGTCGAGCATCAGAACGGTATCGAACGCAGTGCGGGCCACTTCCGCCAGCCATACCGTGAGCGCCTCCAGTGGCGACTCCGCAATCGTGCCGCCCTCGAGCAGGCGCTTGCCGAACGTCACCTTGCCGGACCCGGCGCGCACGGCAAGCGTGAGACCGCCGAGCAGGCGTTGAGGATCGTCGTGCCCGTCGAGCGAGAGCCACGCAACAGCGCTGCCGTGTCTCAGGTATTCCTGTCGCCACTGGATCAGGAGCGACGTCTTCCCGAAGCCCGGCGGCGCCTGCACAACGGTCACGGCGCGATCGCGAAACTGCTCGCTGTCCGACCTCAGACGGGTACGGGCCAGCATGTCCCTCGGCGCGCGCGGCGGAATGATCTTGAGCGTCGCTTCCGGACTTTGGGCTGATAGTTGCGTTGTCATCGGATTGGGGGCAAGGACCGCGTCGCGAACGTGCCAATGCAAACGGGGCAGGCGGGGTTGAATTGATTATAGCGTTCTACCGTTACATCTCCCTCAACCTGACAGTGCCCGCGGAAGGCGGGTGGAGCGCAAATTGCCACATTCCTCTGGCATCGATCACGATGCACGTTTTGTCCGGGTGAACGTTGTCTCTGTCCGTTGAGGGGAATGCGGCACTGGCTCTAAATTGGCGGCATTAAACCCACCGGGCGCTTGCGAGAAACACGGTTAGCTCGCGCCGCCCCAGCCCGAGCATGCCGCCTGCGGAGCGCCATGTTCGGGCGGCTCTAGAGGAGACACCGCCATGGCCCACCAGATAAGCCTCCGTTTTGAGGATGGAGTGACCCGCTTCATCGAATGCGAAGATACAGAGCGCATCACCGATGCCGCCATTCGCGCGAAAATCAATATTCCGCTCGATTGCCGTGATGGCGTTTGCGGCACCTGCAAGGCGGTTTGCGAGTCTGGCGAGTACGTTCTGGGCGACTGCGTGGAAGATGCGCTTAGCCCTGAGGAGGCGAGCGCCCGCAAGGTTCTCACCTGCCAGATGAGCCCGCGTTCGGACTGCGTGATTCAGATCGCCACGAACTCCGATGTTTCGGGCACCGGCCCGTCCTCCTTCAGTGGACAGATCATCGCCTGCCAACGAGCGTCGGACAGCACGATCGTCTTCTCGGTCGAACTCGATAATCGTGCGGATCTCAGCTTCCTTCCTGGGCAGTACGTCAACATCCGGGTGCCCGGCACCGATCAGACGCGGTCCTACTCGTTCAGTTCGGGGCCGTCCGAGCGGCACGTGTCCTTCCTTGTGCGCAACGTGCGTCAAGGCACGATGTCGACCTGGCTTTGCGAATCCGCCAAAGTAGGGGATCCAATCGAATTTCGCGGCCCAATGGGGAGCTTCTACCTGCGCTCCATCGAGCGCCCGGTGCTGTTCCTGGCGGGTGGCACGGGCCTCGCGCCGTTTCTCTCGATGCTGGACAAGATTGTGGAGGCCGGCGGCAGCCCGTATCCAGTCCACATGATCCTCGGCGTGAACAACGACGAGGATCTGGTCGGCCTCGACCGGCTCGAAGCCTATGCGCAGCGCCTGCCGAACTTCACCTATGCCTGCACCGTCTCCAACCCCGACAGTGCCTATCCCAACAAGGGGTATGTAACTCACCACATCGTTGCCTCCCAGCTCAACGATGGCAATGCGGATGTCTATCTCTGCGGCCCGCCGCCGATGGTCGATGCAGTACGCAATTTTCTCTCGTCCGAAGGGCTGACGCCGCGTAACTTCTATTATGAGAAATTCGCCGGCACTGGCCTGGTGGTGCAGACCGGCGAGGAGCGCATCGCGCCTGTTGATGTCGATGAAGCCTTCGACCTGCGCATGGCTCTCGAACTGGGAGCGGCTCAACTGACGATGGGCCGGCTGTCGAGCGAGCAATTGATCAACTTTCGCCAGCTCGCCGAAGCGACGGCGCAGTTCGTGTGCGGGCAGCGCTTTACCGACGTGGCGCGCTACATCGAGGCAAACCGCGCCTTCCACATGTTCACGATCGAAGCTTCTGGCAATACCCAGCTGATCGCGCTCTACCGGCAACTGGCTGTGCAGGACTACATCGCCCGCGCGCTGACCGACCAGATCGAGATCGTCGGCGATATCGTCCAGCAGCACCGGGACATTGTTGCCGCGTTCGAACTGGGGGACCTGAATGCGGCGCGGGACGTGATTGCGCTGCATGCTCACCATTCCAGGGCCACGATGAGCCGGGCGCTGGAGCGTATGGCGCTGGGCAAGAGCGCACCCATGGTCGCAGCGCCCACCGCTGCCCCGTTTGCCGTGCCGCAGAGCGCACCGCAGATTTGCCCGTTCACCGCCAGGACTCTTCCGGCCTATTCACACGAACTGGACTGGCCCGAGGGGCTGGAGCCATTCAAGGTGGTCGATGACGGCTCGCAAGGCGACCCTTACGAGCACTACCGCTGGATGCGGGAGCACGCGCCGGTGCTGCGTTGCCAGTCGGCGACTTCGGACGTCTGGTTCCTCTCGCGCTATGACGACGTCTATCAAGCGATTCGTAATCCGAAGCTGTTTTCATCCGAGGTTGTCAGCCCGCCGCCACTGACGTTCCTCACGTTGTTCGATGCGCCCGATCATTCGCGCTTACGCAAGGTCGTCCAGCCGTCTTTCCTGCCGCTGTCGCTCGATCCCTTTGTCGAACAGATCGCGCAAAGGGCAGAGGACCTGCTCGACGCGATGATTGACAAAGGCGGCGGTGATGTCGTCAACGATTTCGCCATCCCGCTCAGCATCTCGACCATCTCCACGATGATCGACGTGCCGAACGAGGATGAGGAGAAGATGAAATTCTGGTCGGACGAGACCTTTAGCTATTTCGGGCGGCTCGCCCGCAATGCACCGGGGACCGGCACCGACGAGCAGAGCGCGCAGGCTTTCTTCGCATACCTGAAGGAAGCGATGGAGCGGCTTGCTCTCACCGACAGCCAGTCGATTGGCGGGCATATCGCGCGCATGTGGAAGGACGGTCTGCTTTCGGAAAAGGAGGCGAAGGAACTGTGTGCCTTCGTCTTCATCGCCGGGCATGACACGACGACAATCCTTGTCGCCAACGCTTTCCGCATGCTCGCCGAACAGCCGCATCTGCTGGGACGGATCCGCGAAAACCCCGCCGACGCCGACCGTTTCGTCGAGGAGGTGGCGCGCTATCGCGGAACAGTCCAGCGTGTGAGCCGCATCACCACCGAAGCGACCACGGTCGCGGGCGTTGATCTGCCCAAGGGTGCGGTGGTGCGATTGCTGCTGTCGGCCGCGAACCGCGACAGCCGCAAGTTTGCCGACGGCGAGACGTTCGACATCGACCGCGATTCCAGCGGCCACCTGGGTTTCGGCAACGGCATGCACAAATGCCTTGGCGCGCCGCTCGCCAAGCTGGAAACACTGATTGCGACGAAGGCGCTGGCCCGCAAGATTGGCGGTATTGCGCTCGATCCAGCAAGGCCGATCCAGTATGTGCGGGGAAACAATCTGACCAACTCAGGGCCCGAGCACCTGTTCGTCAAGCTGGGCAGGTTGTCGGCCTGAACCGGAGGAGGGGCGCTCGGGTCAGTCCGCTTCCCCCTTTTCAGGCGGCAAGGATCGATTGTGGGCCGCAAAGCGGTATTCGGTTGGCCGCAGTCCCGTCTGCTTGCGGAAGAATCGGCCGAAATAGGCCTCGTCCTGAAAGCCCAGTTCACTGGCGATCTGCTTCACGCTGAGCGTCGAATAGCCGAGCAGCCGCTTGGCCTCGTGGATCGAGCGTGCGTCGATTGCCTCGATTGCCGAGACCCCGAAGGTGGCGCGGCAGATGCGCGAGAGCTGGCCGGTGGTTACACCCATCTCGTCGGCGTAGCTCGCCACTGGCCGCCGCTCGCGGCAATGGCGGTCGAGCAGGGCGCGGAACCGTTCGATGCGCGCCGCCATTGTCCGCTGCTCGGAGCTTGCTGAAAGCCGGGCGCTCTCGCTGAGGCGTCCGATCTTGACGAAGAGGGCGATCGCCAGTGCCGCGCCTGCGGTGAACTGCCAGCGCTCGTGGCTCTCCGCCTCGTGCCCGATTGACTGAAAAAGCGTGTCCAGCGGTGTGCCGCGTTCGACGTCGGGATCGACCGTGAGCACCGTTGGCGTGCGCATGAATTCCAGCAACTCGGGCGCGGCCGTCATCGCCAGCGATTCCAGCGCGGGCTGAGCGGCTGTAATGACGTGCCCGTCGATGTCGCTGCGAAAGTGAAAGCCGTGGACCGAGTGAGCGGGCACGACGATCAGGCATGGTGCAACGACTGCCCATGTTTTGCCGTCGATGAAGGTTTCGCCGCCCCCGCGGGTGACGTAGAGCACCTGGATCAGCGCGTCGTGGACGTGCGGCTTGATCTCGAAGTCGAAGCGGCCGGCTCGCAGGGGAATTGGCTCGTAATGGACCATGTCGACCCAGGATTGGCCGGCTTCCGCGCCGTAGAGCGCGAAGTGCAGAACGGTCCGGCGGCGCTTTGGGTCATGGGCCATGATGCACGGTATGTCCTGTTATATGTAGTCTCTGTCCATTGTTCCACAGGCGCTTGGGGCGTTCAATGGCGATACGGATTTCAGGAAGCGTAATTGCACGGAAAATTTTAGGGAAAGTAATTACATGGCACAGCAAATCGAAAATCTCGCCGCCGTTTCGGCCCCCTACGGTCTGAACCTCGACGGCAAGGTCTGCGTGATCACGGGCGCGGGTAGCGGCATTGGTGCCGGTATTGCGCGCGCCTTCGCCGGTGTTGGAGCACGTGTGGCGCTCGTAGACCGGAATCTTGCCGGCGCTGAAGCCGTTGCCGCCGAACTTCGGAAAGACGGCGCCGTGGCGCACGCTATCGGCTGCGACGTGTCGAACGAAGCTTCGGTTGCCGCAGCCGCCGGCGAAGTTCGCGCAGCGCTCGGTCCGGCCAGTGTGCTGGTCAACAATGCAGGATTGCTACGCTCCGGTCCGCTCGAGACGGTCTCGATCGAAGACTGGAATCAGGCCATCGCCGTGAACCTCACCGGCTATCTGCTGTGTGCCCGCGCGTTCGGGCGCGACATGCTGGCAGCGGGCAAGGGCAGTATCGTTCATGTTGCCTCGATTGCGGCGCTCAATCCGCAGACCAATAGTGGCTCCTATAGCCCGAGCAAAGCCGGCGTGCTGCTGCTCTCGCGGCAGTTGGCGGCGGAGTGGGGCCCGCGCGGCGTGCGCAGCAACTGCGTGCTGCCCGGCATGATCCGCACTGCGTTGTCCGCGAAATTCTACGAGGAGCCTGGATTCGAGGCTCGCCGCGCTGCGGCTACCGCGAGCCGCCGCATTGGCGAGCCGGAGGATCTCGCCGGTCCGGCACTGTTCCTTGCCTCTGACCTGGCGGCCTACGTCAATGGCGCCGAAGTGCTTGTCGACGGCGGGCTCGATTGCATGCTGATGGACATGGTTCCGCGCCCTGGCTTTAACGCCACCCCGGCCGTGTGAGCACCCCTCACACCATAACGAAAAGGAGAGTGAATATGGCCAAGGAGATCACTTGCGATCTGGTCGTGGTCGGATCGGGTGCCGCAGGCCTCGCCACCGCGATCACTGCAAAGAAGCGCGGCCTCGATGTCATCGTGCTTGAAAAGGAGTCCGTGTTCGGAGGTACCACCGCGCTGTCGGGCGGGGTCTTGTGGATTCCGCTGAGCAAATATGGCCGGCAGCAGAACCCGGCGGACACCGTCGAGCGCGTGCGCGAATACATGATGAGCGAGACGGGCCGCAACTACGATGCTGCTGCGGTCCAATGCTTTATCGAGAACGGGTCGAAAATGGTCGAGTTCTTCGAGCGGGAGACCGAGATGAAGTTCGTGCCCACGCTCTATCCGGACTACCACCCGGATGCGCCCGGCGGCGTCGACATCGGCCGCTCGATCCTCGCCGCGCCCTATGATATTCGCGGGCTGGGCAAGGACATGCAGCGCCTCAAGCCGCCGCTCGAGACGATCACCTTCATGGGAATGATGTTCAATTCCTCGAACGCTGACCTCAAACACTTCTTCCGCGCGACCAAATCCCTTGTTTCGTTCTGCTACGTGGCCCGGCGTCTGGCCACGCACCTCAAGGAACTGGCGCTCTACCGGCGCGGGATCAACGTCACGAGCGGCAACGCGCTTGCTGCGAGGCTCGCGAAGTCGGCGCTGGCAATCGATATTCCGATCCGCACTTCGACGCCCGTGAAGGAACTGCTGAGCGAGAACGGCACGGTGGTCGGTGTGCGCGCAACCGCTGCGGACGGCGATCTTCGCATCACTGCCCGGCACGGCGTCGTGCTGGCTTGCGGCGGCTTTCCGCATGATCGCAGACGCATTGCGCAGGTCTATCCGCATGTGAAGCGTGGGGGGAAGCATCTCTCGCCCACGCCCGTCGGCAACACGGGCGACGGGCTGACCATGGCGGAGAAGGCGGGCGGCGCAGTGCAGCTTGGCTTTCCCGATGCGGCGGCCTGGATGCCTGTCTCCGAGGTGCCCTTCGGCAAGGGTCGCACAGGCGTGTTTCCGCACCTGCTCGACCGCTACAAGCCGGGCGTGATCGGTGTGCTGCGCAGCGGTCAGCGCTTTACCAACGAGTCGAACTCCTACCATGATGTTGGCGCGGCGCTGATCCGCGCCTGCGAGGGTGAACGGGAGACGGCGATGTGGCTGATCTGCGATAAGGTCGCGCTGGCCAAGTATGGACTGGGGTACGCGAAGCCCGCGCCGATGCCGGTGGGTCCGTTGCTGCGCAAAGGCTACCTGATCAAGGGCGAGACGATCAGCGAATTGGCGCGCAATTGCGGGATTGTTCCTGATGCGCTCGAAGCGACGGTCAGCGCCTACAATCTCGACGCCAAGCGCGGAGAAGACCCGGCGTTCCATCGCGGTAGCACGTCGTTCAATCGTTATCTCGCCGATCCCGATAACAAGCCCAACCCCTGCGTTGCGCCGATCGCGACCGGCCCCTTCTATGCAGTGAAGGTGGTGATGGGCGATCTGGGCACGTTCGACGGCCTCAGGACCAGCGTCACCGGCGAGGTACTGCGTGCCGACGGCAGCGAGATCGAGGGCCTTTACGCGGTCGGCAATGACCGGCGCAGCGTGATGGGCGGCAACTATCCGGGTGCCGGCATCACCCATGGACCCAACATGACGTTCGGCTATGTCACCGGTAACGCCATCGCCACCAAGGCCATGACCTGCAAAGAGAAGGTACACGCATGAGCACCCAACCAATGTATCTGGCAAAGCCCCTCGTGGACTTCCGGGTCTACACGATCGCGCTGCGCAAAATGCCGGAGTTTCTCGAAGTGTTTGACAGGCTCGCCATGCCGATCCTGCTCGAGACGCTTGGACATCCGCTCGGCTTTTGGACAAGCCTGGTCGGGGCGCAGAACCAGTTCACGCACCTGTGGGGATATGACGATCTGGCAGACTACGAACGACGATGCCTTGCACGCGATACGCATCCAGATTTCCCGGCCTATCTCGAGGCATCGGGCCATCTGATCACGGCACAGGAGACGCGGCTCATTCGTGCGGCCGCGCTGAGTAGCGTCGCAAAGTAAGCCAACTACGCCGTACCCAATGCAAGGTCGCGATGAGCCGAGCTTTGGAATTCGCGGGGTGTCGCGCCGGTCTGCTTGCGGAAGTAGCGGCTGAAATAGGCGCTGTCCTCGAATCCCAGGCTGTGCGCGATCTGTTTGACGGTCATTCCCGAATAGACGAGGTCGCGCTGCGCTTCGCGAATCAGATGGTCGTTGATTAGCGCGGTGGGTGACGCGCCGAGCTCGTCGCGACAGATGCGCCCGAGTTGTGGCGCGGTGATATCGAGCGCGTCTGCATAGAACTCGACCGGACGATGCTCGCGGAAATGCTGGGCAATCAGTTCACGAAAGCGTCTGATTTGCAGACTGCGTCGCGCGGCGAGGGCGGCCACCGGCATGTCGGCATGTTCGACCAGTCGCGCCGCCTGTATGAAAAGTGCCATTAACAGTGACATCCCCGCCGCCGTATAACCTGCCGCACCACGGCGGAATTCCAATTCGAGCAGATTGAATAGCGGCATCAGTGTTTCGTCGCTGGCCGCCGGCCCGCGCACCGGGATCACGGCGGGGCGCTGGAGAACCGTGATAAGCGTCGTCGAAACAGACTTCGCGATGGACTCCAGCGCGCGCTGCGCCGCCGTCACGACAAGGCCGTCGATCTCCGGCGAAAACACGAAACTGTGCACCACCGTCGCGGGAAGGATCACGAGGCACGGCGGGTCAAACGGGGTTTTTTCGCTCTCGATGACGACGTGGCCGTGGCCGTTGCGGATGTACAAAAACTGCAGGAGTGCGTCATGGCGGTGCGCGGGAATGTTCCAGTCATTCGGCCGGCTGCGCTCGGGAATCCACTCGAAATTGAATGCATCGTGCCACGGGGGCCGGGCGGACGACGCTTCGCCGTATAGCTCGTAATTAGGGATTTTCCTCATGATGTCTTCCCTCGCATGTGCAGATTGTCCTGTTTTTACATAGTTTTGTCCATGATCGGCCGACGCCGTCTGCCTATACTTCAGGCAGGCGGAATCGACAGAAATTCTTTCGTGGAAGACGCAGAACATGTCTTGTGTCCGCTCTTCACGGAAGAGATTCGGATGCCTGATTACGATGGGGCGGGAAGCGACCCTGTCACCCTGGCCGTTCCGCGTCCGCGGGTACGGCGCAGCAATAAAACCACATCGACCCTTGGAGACATTGCAATGGAAACGCTCGATCGCGCCGGCTCCGCCCGCGCGTTGCCCCCGCTCGTTTATCACTTTGCTGGAGGGCTGTAATGAAGACCTTGGAACGCGTCGTCGATACCCAGGCCTTTATCGACACCCAGCGGTTCTCCCCATTTCAGTGGATCATTCTCGTGCTGTGCTTTCTCGTTGTGGCGGCCGACGGCTACGACACGGCAGCCATCGGCTTCATCGCGCCGTCGCTCGTGCAGCAGTGGGGTATTGCGCGAGTCGCGCTGGGTCCGGTAATGAGCGCGGCTCTGGTCGGGCTTGGCATCGGTGCAGTTCTGGCTGGTCCGCTCGCCGACCGCCTCGGGCGCAAGACGGTGCTGGTGCTTTCGGTAGCCTTTTTCGGACTATGGAGTCTTGCAGCGGCATTCGCCAGCTCGGTCGAGTCGCTAACCATCCTGCGCTTGTGCACGGGCCTCGGACTCGGCGCGGCCATGCCGAACGCCGTCACGCTGATGTCCGAATATGCGCCGACACGCGTGCGTGCGGTTGTCGTCAATACGATGTTTTGTGGCTTTTCCACCGGCCTCGCGCTCGGGGGATTCGCGTCTGCATGGCTGATTCCGCATTTTGGCTGGCAAAGCGTGCTGATCGCGGGCGGCATCGGGCCGATCGTGCTTACCTTTCTGTTGATCTTGCTCTTGCCGGAGTCGGTTCAGTTCATGGCGGTAAGTCAACGTGCCGACGCGAAAATCGCGAGCATCCTCGGGCGTATTGCGCACGGTACAACGCTCGAAGGTTGTCGCTTCGTTGCCCCGGAGCGCGGCGTGTGCACGAAGCGCGAATCGGCGATTCGCGTCGTCCTGTCGCGACAGTACCGCTTCGGGACGCTGATGCTGTGGCTCGCGTATTTCATGGGCCTGCTGATCTATTACCTGCTCACTAGCTGGCTGCCTACGCTCTTTCGCGACACTGGCTTCTCCGGCGAGCGCGCTGCGCTCATGACGTCACTGTTCCCGCTCGGCGGTGTAGTCGGCAACCTCTGTGTGGGCTGGGTCATGGACCGTCTCAACGCCAACCGCGTGATTGCGGCCACGTATGTGCTGGCTGCACTAATGGTCCTGCTGGTGGGGCGCGGTGTCGGACATCAGTTGTGGCTCGGCACGCTTGTGTTTCTGACTGGCACACTGGTGACGAGCGCAGTGACGTCGATGTCCGCGCTTGCTGCCGCCTTTTATCCGACGCACGGGCGGGCGACGGGCGTCGCATGGATGCTCGGAGTCGGCCGTATCGGCGGGGTGGCGGGGGCGCTGGTCGGCGCAGCGCTGATGGGCTTCGGCTGGCAGTTCGGCTCGGTATTCGGCCTGCTCGCGCTCCCGGCCCTCGTGTCCGCGTCCGCACTGTTCGCTATGATCGGGCGCGGCGGCAGCGTGGTTCAGTCGGATGTTCAGGCAAGCGTGCCCATGCACTAGGGCCGTTTGTTAGTGTTGTAGGCGCTCGGTCCACAGGCACGTCTGCAGTGGCCACCCTGAACAACGCGGACGACTCGTCGAACGGCGGCCACGTGCTCGTGCGCGCGCCCTTGCACCGTGGTTGGAACTGTGGCCCGCAAAATGTTCGACGACGGTTGTGTGATGTTGAGCAGTTCCGCGCCAGGCAATGGTGAAGATCGCTTGTTGCGACAAAGCCTGCTTGAATACGACCGATCCGGCCGGATTGTGTTAGCGCGAGAGCATGTAGGGTGGTTTTTCCGTACACGGCCGGATATTGAAAGCGGAGAAATCATTCTCGCTTGCGAAAAGCGTTTGGCGTAGCGCCCGTGAATCGCTTGAAGAATCGCGTGAAATACGCCGGTTCCGTGAAGCCCAGAAAGTCGGACACCTGATTGATATTGAGCGAGGTGTAAGTCAGGCTTCGCTTCGCTTCGAGCAGCAGTCTCTGATGGACGAGAGCGAGCGCGCTCTTGCCTGCAATGCGCTGGCAAACCATATTCAAATACACCGGCGTCACCCCGAGGCGTTCGGCATAGCGGCTAATGGGAAAATGTTCGCGGTAATGCTTTTCGATCAGCCCGGAGAACGCTTTCAGGAGCGCTTGGCCGCGATCCTGGGGGGCGTCCCTTTCCTCGCCATCTTGATCCTGACGGCTGACCCACACGACTAGCGCGCTCACGAGCGACCGAAGCAATAAGTCCCTCGAAGGCGCGGGAAGGCCGTACTCCTGGTTTAACTGGCTGCACAGGGTATTCAGGTAGGGCAGATCGTTGCCGACCGAATAGCACGCTGGATGCTCCAGTACGCGGCGAGGCGCATCGATTTGCTGCTGAAGCCAGTTCGTCAGGGGCGCGGCGATCGTGATCACGTAGCCGTCGACTTCCGGAGAAAACTGGAAACCGTGTACGCACATCGGCGGGACGACCTGGACCGAAGGCGTGTCGATCCTGGTCTTTTCGCCCTCAATTTCGAGCAGTGCAACTCCTTTCTGCACGTACAGCAGCTGCGCGAGGTCGGCATGGGTGTGCCGCCTGATTTCCCAGTCGTGCAAACTGCTTCGCTCAGGTATCGACTCACAGTGCAGCAAGTCGAGCGTGCTCCAGTCAGGTCCTTCTCCGTATAACTTGAATACAGGGATGTTGTGCTGTGCCGGTTGCTTCATGGATCTGTCACCGGTTGTCGGCCCGCAGGAGACTTTCTAAAAGTCCAATTTTAATCGAAAAAATTGCCTTACCAGCGCCCTGTATTTCTAGAAAAATGCAATTCAACCGTGACGCCAATGATTCGGGCTCGAAGAGCAAAAGTGAAAAGGTCACGGTGTAGATAGGAATACAGGAGACATCGGTTATGAAAACCCAGGTAGCGATCATCGGCGCCGGGCCGTCCGGCCTGCTGTTGGGGCAGTTGCTGCACAAGGCGGGCATCGACAACGTCGTTCTTGAGCGTCAAAGCGGCGAGTACGTGCTTGGCCGAATCCGCGCGGGCGTGCTCGAACAGGGCATGATCGATCTGATGCGCGAGGCGGGGGTGAGCGAGCGCATGGATGCGGAAGGACTGGTTCACGACGGCATTGAACTTATTTTCGGCGGGCGACGCGACAGGATCGATCTCAAAGCGCTCACAGGTGGCTCGTCGGTCCTGGTCTATGGCCAGACCGAAGTGACGCGTGATTTGATGGCAGCACGCGAGGCTAGCGGTGCAACCACGATTTACGAAGCGGCCAACGTTCAGTTGTACGACGTGAAAGGCGACGCGCCCTACATCACATTCGAAAGGAACGGCGAAACATACCGCCTGGATTGCGATTACATCGCCGGCTGCGATGGCTTTCATGGCGTTTCACGCAAGACGATCCCGGTCGAGGTGCTCACACACTACGAGCGCGTCTATCCTTTTGGTTGGCTCGGCCTGCTCGCCGACACACCGCCGGTCAATCACGAACTGATTTATGCGCACCACGAACGCGGTTTCGTGCTCTGCAGCCAACGTTCGACGACGCGCAGCCGCTACTACCTGCAAGTGCCGTTGACCGAGAAGGCCGAAGACTGGTCCGACGAACGCTTCTGGGAAGAATTGAAAGCGCGCCTGCCGCAGAACGTGGCTGAGAAGGTGGTCACCGGTCCGTCGCTCGAGAAGAGCATCGCACCGCTGCGCAGCTATGTGGTTGAACCGATGCAGTACGGCAAGCTGTTTCTAGTTGGTGACGCGGCGCATATCGTACCGCCGACCGGCGCGAAAGGGCTCAATCTTGCCGCGAGCGATGTGAGCACGCTGTATCGGATTCTGAATCGGGTCTACCGCGACGGTCGCACCGATCTGCTGGAAAAATATTCGCAGATCGCGCTGCGCCGCGTGTGGAAGGCAGAGCGCTTTTCATGGTTCATGACGAACCTGCTGCACGAGTTCTCGGAGCGAGACACCTTCGACAAGCGCATGCAGGGTACAGACTACGACTACTACACGACGTCCGAAGCTGGACTCAAGACGATTGCGGAAAATTACGTGGGTTTGCCGTACGAGCCAGTCGAGTGATTTTTGATCTTGTACTGAACAATATCGCTTCTGGGCGCTCGCCAGTTACACCGATGTCGCGGCGAATCGCCCGGGGCCGGTCAGGCCTGCGATGCGAAAGCTGGACTGGCAAGGCGCATATTTTTCGGCATCCGAACGATGAACGAGCGATCATTGTTGTACGCGGTGGCCGTATCGATATGCCGATAGCTGCGGTCGAGCGCCTGCTTGACCGCGTGCGTGCATTCGTCGCCAAGCATGGGCCAGATGCCCAGGCCGAACGTGGGCATGTTCAGCTGATGGCGATTGACGATGTGTCGAATGAATCTTTCTCCATTTCAGGCCCACACTTTGGCCTTGTGCGCGCCCTGTAGGGTCGCGGCTCCGCCCTGGGCGACGAACTTTGCGATGCGCCAGCCGAACACGATAGCCGGGCCGAGTGTCGTGCCGGGTCCTGGGTAAGTGCCGCGGAAGATCGAAGCAAGATCGTTGCCGCATGCGAAGAGGCCAGGAATGACATTGCCGCCGTGATCGAGTACTTCGCCATTCGCGGTGCCGCTCAGGCCCGCGCTGCACGCGAGATCCGCAGGCCAGACGGTCACAGCGTAATACGGCCCCGGCCCGATTGGCCGGATGCACGGATTGGGCTGCTGGCGCGCATCGCCATTGAAGCGGCTCATCGGACTGCTGCCGCGCTCGAATGCGGGGTCCATGCCATCGGCTGCGGCGCGATTGTAGGTCTCGACCGTGCGCGCGAGGCCCGCCGCATCGACCTGAAGCTTCGCGGCCAGTTCGGCCAGCGTATCGCCCTTCACGAGATAGCCAGAGCGCTCGAACGCGGCGATGCGTCCCGCGCTGCGCGCCGGCATCAGCAGTCCGAGGCCATACTCGCGTATGAATGCGGCGTCGACAATCAGGTGAGCGGGCACGCTCGGCCCGTCGCCGCGTTGCACATCGCGCAGCATCCCCATCACGAAGTCATGATACGAGTTCGATTCGTTGACGAAGCGCTCGCCACGGCTGTTCACCGCAATGAGTCCGGGCTTCGCACGATCGAGGATGATGTGCGGCCAGACGCTGTCCTTGCTTGCGTTGCCGCCGGGCGCGCGGCGGATCGAACAGGGCATCCAGAGACCGGGGCTGTCGCCGCCGTTCTCGACGTTTGCGCCGAGTTGCTGGGCCCGGTCCACGCCGTCGCCCGTGTGCGTCTCCGGCGCAAGCGAAAGGCCGCGTGCACCGGCGGGAAAGAGTTGGTTGCGCAATCTCGGGTGGTGCGTGATGCCGCCCGTTGCCAGCACCACGCCACGGCGCGCCCCAATGCGTCGGCGACCGCCGCCAGGCGTCGCGACGACCGCACCGGTCACGCGGGCGTTCTCGCGTACGAGTTCGACTAGTGGTGTGTCGAAGCGCACCTCGACACCGCGGTTGCGCAGGCTGTAATAGAGCCGCGCGACGAGCGCGTTGCCCATCACGAGTTGTGTGCCGCGCGGGTAGCGCAGCCGGTCCATCGCATAGCGGCCCACGACTGCGATCGTCCGCCTTAAATTGGTAAGCGATGCGAACGGTTCGAGCAGCATGTTCAGATCGTTGCGCGCGACCATCATGCCGCCGAGCCCCATGAATTCCTTGCGCGGAGGCCGCACGCGCACGAAGTCTTTGCCGAGCACGCGCGCGTCGAACGGCGCGGGAGCGAGCGCTCGGCCTCCAAAGGCCGAACCGGGTCCGTTCACGTAGTCGGGGTGGGCAGTGGCGGCGACGAACTTGACGTCGCTGATGTGCGCCAGTTCGTCGATGGCCTGCGGTCCGCTTTGAAGAAAGGCCTCGCGTGCTTCTTCTCCGCCGCGTGCGCCGACCACCGATTGCAGGAAGCGGCGCGCATCGTCGACGCTATCGGGCACGCCTGCCTCCACACTGAGTTTCGTGCCCGGCACCCACGTCGTGCCCCCCGAAGTGGATGTAATGCCGCCCACCATGCCGGTCTTCTCGCAAAGCAGCACGTTCATTTTCTCGTGATCCGCCACGAGCGCGGCCGTCATGCCCGCCGCGCCAGCGCCGAAGATCAGCAGATCGACTTCCTCGTCCCAGCGCTGTTGGCCGGGCTGTCTTGTGCTCGAACCCATGTCCGTGCCTCCTCCATTCTGGTCTGGTTCGCCGCGCGCCCGGCTGGGCGCGGAAGGCGAACGTTGCCTTGATGATTTTGGAATGTTATTCCAATTTAATTAAAAATGGAATAGTGTTCAACAAAATGGAGTTGCGTCGGATCACAACAGTTAGAACCGGTGCACGATCCCCACGCCAACGGCCACCTGGTTGCGGGTGGAAGACGGGGTCGAATTGAACCCGTCGCCGAGCGTGGCCGTTGCGTCGATGATCCGGCCGCTGCCGGCGGTGCCGAGCGTCGAGCCGTTGGCGTGCTGGTACGCCTCCAGCATGTACAAGCCCGTGCGCACCGACAATGCATAGTATTGCGACAGATTGAACTGCTGATATTGCGCCGCATTCGTGATGCCGTTGGCCTTCGTGGCGCGCGTGTAGCTATAGCCCGCGCCGAAATCCCATGCCGCAGCCGGCTTCCAGTGCAGCACGAGGCCGCCTGTGTTGAAGATCGCGGTGTCGGTGAACTTCGAGCCTGTGCCGCGAATGTACTGCACATTCGAGTAGGTCGCCGAGACATCCCATGCGCTGTTGAACCGGTAGCTCGCGCCCACTGCGAAGCGCTGCTGGGCCTGCGCGGTCTGATAACCGTTGGTGAGCGCGGAGACGCCGGCCGGCGCGCCGTTGTTCGAGGTCGTGGAGTCGGCGCCGAACGCGCCGCCGCCAGGCGTCGAGTTGTTGATGCGCGAAAAGCCCACGCCCATGCCGACCGGGCCATTCAGGTACTGCACCGCCACCGTCCACGTCGATCCCGCGTTGAAACTGCCCGGCACGCCGCCCGGCGAATACGAGCCGCCGAAAGAGAAGCCGTGAAATTTCGGCGAGAGGTACTGGATGGTGTTGTTGGCGCGATAGATGGTATCGAAGCCGTCGATGTCGCCGGGATGCGCGCCGTAGAAGCCGGTGAGCGAGTTGGTCGGGCTGAAGGGGGAGAGCAACTGGTAATACGAGGCGTACTGGCGGCCGAAGGTCAGCGAGCCGTACGCGGGGTTGGTGACGCCGACCCACGACTGGCGTCCGAACATCGCATTGGTGTATTGCTGCGCGCCCGTGGCCGAGTTGATGCCCGATTCGAGCGTGAAGATGGCTTTCGTGCCGCCGCCAAGGTCTTCGGAGCCCTTCAGGCCAAAGCGGCTGCCCGCCCACACGCTGTTCACCATCTTCACCGCCGAATGGCCACTGGTAGTGGAGCCGAGCGTGGTCTGGTTGTTGGCCCAGCCAATGCCGGTGTCGACCACGCCGTAGAGCGTCACGCTCGACTGCGCGAAGGCGGGGGAAAGGGCGAGCATGGCGGCGCCGGCCGCAACGGTCTTGAGTCCGGTGCTGCGATTCATCGGTTGTCTCCTGTTTGTTGTAGTGAGAGAGAAAGGGGACGGCGACGCGATGCGCCGCCGTTATGCGAGAAGCGAATCAGTAATTCGCGCGGCCTCCGGAGAGGTCGAAGGTCGCGCCGCTCGAATGGGGGTGAGTGCAAGCTCCGTGCACATGGATTTGGTGAACGCGATGACGCTCGCCTTGGCGGCCGAGTACGCTGACATTTGCGGATTGCCTTCCTTGCCCGCGCCGCCAGTCACGACCGCGATCCGCAAGTCTGCATTCATGCCTGGGAATCCAGAAGGAACTCGACCATGCGATCGCAAACGCGCGCGAACATTTGCGTACCGGTCACCGTCTTGCATCCGCGTGCGCGTGCGGCTTCGATGAACGGCGTGAGCGGCGGCTTCGTCACGACATCGCCGACGAAAGTGCCCGCAGCCAGGCGAGATACGTCGATGGGCAGCGGGTCTTCGGGGCGCATGCCCATGGGCGAGGCGTTCACGACCACCTCGTACGATTCGGCCGGCACGTCGGCAGCGGCGACGCGCACCGCGCTACGCCCGTGCATCGCAAGCCGTTCGACGAGCGCACCGGCGCGCGCGCCGTCGTTGTCGCGCACGTCGAGCGAGGCAACGCCCGCATTCACGAGCGCCTGCGCGATGGCTGAGCCCGCGCCGCCCGCGCCCACCAGCAGCGCGCGCTTGCCGCTCGGGTCGCAGCCTTCGTCGGCGAGCGCGGCGACGAAGCCGGTGCCGTCGAACATGCCGCCGTGCCAGCCGCCGTTCGCCGTGCGCCGCAACGTGTTCGCCGCGCCGAGAAACGCGGCTTCTTCGGAAAGGCTCGTGCAGAACTCCGCCGCGCTGAACTTGTGCGGCACGGTGATGATGACGCCGTCGACGTTGCGCATTGATGCGACGCCCTCGAAGAACGCGGGGAGACCGGCGGGCGCGACATGCGCGGGTACGACGAGCGCGTCGCGGCCCGCGTCGCGCAGGGCCGCCGTCACACCTTTCGGCGAGCGCACCTGCGCGATCGGATCGCCGACGATGAAGTAGACGCGCGTGGCGCCGCTCAGCCCTTCGTCGAGCGAAACGGGCGTGGCCGCAATGGCATTGGCGGATGGGGAAACGGGGGAAGTCATGCTGATTTCATCTCCAGGGTGGTGCCCGCATCGCCGTTCACGATGCCGAGCAATCTTGCCTGCGCGAGCGCGTCCTGTTCCAGGGCGCCCGCGCTGTTTTCGTAAGCTACGCGGCCGTTGACCAGCACGTAGGCGCGGTCGGCGATCGGCAGCACCATGTCGGCCTGGTGCTCGACGATCACGATGCTCGCGCGCTCGCGCAGTTTCAACGCGGCGTCGAGCACTTCTTGTCCTCGTTGTGCTTTTCCGTCATCTGTCTCCGCTCCTGTCCCGATTGAATGGATCTGTTTCGTTGTGGCGCCACGTCGTGCCAACCCGTTGCGCTGAAATTTCTGTGAACTCTAATTCAAAGTGGAATAGTATTCAACAAGCAAAGAAAATTTCAGGGTATCGGGATAATCACCGTAGCAACGCCCTGGAGGCAATCGTTCAACCGAAGCAAGGAGGAGAGTGGCAATGGCAAGAAGACGTCTGGCAGTAATCGGCGCGGGCGCGATCGGCAGGATGCATGTGGAGCGCGCGCGGTTGCATCCGCACGCACAGGTAGTGGCGATCGCGGACCCGTCGCCGGCTGCCGGGCAGTTCGCGCGCGCCGAAGGGCTGCGCTGGTTCGTCGACTACGAGGCGATGCTCGACGAAGTGCGCCCCGAAGGCGCAATCGTTGCGACGCCGAACGCGACACACGTCGATGTCGGGCTGGCGTGCGTCGCGCGCGGGATACCCGCGCTGATCGAAAAGCCGGTCGCCGATCATGTGGAGGACGCCTTGCGGCTGGACCGCGCCGCGCGCGAGGCGAACGTGCCGCTGCTGGTGGGCCACCATCGCCGCCACAACCCGATCCTGCGCCGCGCGCGCGAAATCGTGCAGTCGGGCAGGCTCGGCAAGCCCGTTGCGGCCAATGCGCTGGCCACGTTCTACAAGCCCGATGCGTATTTCGACGTGCAGTGGCGACGCCAGGCGGGTGGCGGTCCGGTGCTCATCAACCTGATCCACGACATCGACATCATGCGGTTCCTGCTCGGCGAAATCGTCGAGGTACAGGCGCAGACCTCGAACAGCGTGCGGGGGTTCGAGGTGGAGGACACGGCCGCCGTGCTGCTGCGCTTCGCGAGCGGGGCGCTCGGCACGAGCGTCGTCTCGGACACGGCCGCTGCGCCATGGAACTGGGATCTCGCGGCGGGCGAGGCGGCGCATTATCCGCGTCAGCAGGAGAACACGCATTTCCTGATCGGCACGGATGCGTCGCTCACGCTGCCGCAGCTCGAGGTGTGGGAGTACCGCGGCGGCAAGGGCTGGCACGAGCCGCTGACGGTGGAGCGCGGCACGCCGCACGCGCGCGACCCCTATCACGAGCAGTTGCGTCACTTCGCGGCCGTGATCGCGCGCGAAGAAGCACCGGTATGTGCGGCCGATGATGGCGCGCGCACGCTGGCCGCGACACTGGCAGTGCATCGCGCGGCCACGACGCGCGCGCCAGCCGCGCCGATGCTGGATGAAGCGCTCGAGGCGGCGCAGCGTTAGACGATCAGGATGCCTGATGACCGTGGCGATAGAACGCCACGGTCTGGCGCAGACCGTCATCGAGCGGCGTTTGCGGCAGGTCCGGCAGCAGGTGCGCGAGCGCGGGATCGTGCGGGAACACCGTGGCGATCGGCAGCGGCGGCCCGCTCGCGTCGATTTGCGCACCCGGCGCGATCGCCGTGATCTTGTCGACCAGCACGCCGACGGGAGTCATCTCGCCCGCGAGCGTGAATGCATGCGCGCCGTCGAACTCGCTCAGCAGCGCCGCTTCGTAGGCTGCGGCGACATCGTCTGCGAACACGAGACCCGTCTGTCCGCTGAACGGAATCGTGTAGCGTTCGCCGCGCGCGGCAGCGCGGCAGGCGAGGCTCGGCCCCGCGCTGGAACCCGTTTCGCGCCCCGCGCCGTAGACCACCAGCGGCCGAAAGCCGATGCTCGCGATGCCGTGATCGTGCCAGTACGCGCGCGCGGAGCCTTCGCAGGCGAGCTTGAATGTGCCGTAGTGCGTTTGCGGCAGCGGCGTGGCGCCGTCGTCGGGGCCGAACACGCCCGCGCTGCTCGCGTAGAGCACGCGACGCATGCCCGCAGCGTGCGCGGCTTCGAACACGTTGAGCGTGCCGATCAGGTTGATCTGTGCGCCGCGCACCGGGTTCGCCGCGCAGTCGGGCGTGAGGATGCCGGCGAGATGAACGACGGCATCGCAGCCTTCGAGTGCGCGTGCGGTGTCGTCCGCGCTGGCGATATCGCCGGTGCGCCATTGCACCAAAGCGGCGCGACCGGGCGCAAGCGCCTCGACGATCCGCGCATTCGCGCGCAGGTCGAACGCGACGCAATCCATGCCGCGCGCGAGTAGCCGCTTCATGATCCACGCCCCAAGAAAACCACTGCCACCCGTGATCAGTACCCGCATCGTCTCGTCTCCATGTTGTTCGTCAGGTCACAAAGTCTTTGCCAAACCGGCATTTGTGGAATAGTATTCCAAATCGAAAACATTTTCTACAAAGGCGGGATGGGCACTGCCTCTGGAGACACGGAAACAATGGCGATACCGAACATGAAGCGTGAACCGATACTCGATTGCGACGTGCTGGTGCTGGGTTCCGGCGCGGGAGGGCTCTCGGCGGCGGTGACGGCGGCGGCGCAGGGTTTGCGCGTGATCGTCGCGGAAAAAGAAGACGTGTTCGGCGGCACGACCGCGTGGTCTGGCGGATGGATGTGGATTCCGCGCAACCCGCTGGCGACGTGTGCGGGCATACGCGAGGACATCGAGACGCCGCGCACTTATTTGAAGAGCGAACTAGGCGAGCAATATGATGTCGCCAAGGTCGATGCGCTGCTCGAGCGCGGGCCGGAAATGGTCGAGTTTTTCGAGCGCCATACGGCCGTGCGATTCATCGACGGCAATCGCATTCCCGATTTTCATACCACGCCGGGCGCGGGCACGGGTGGCCGCTCCGTGTGTGCGATGCCGTTCGACGGCCGCGAGCTGGGCCCGTTGATCGGCAAACTGCGCACGCCGCTCTCGGTCACGACGATCAAGGGCATGGCGCTCGGCTCCGGCCAGGATCTCGCCCACTTTTATCGTGCTACGCGCTCGCTGCGCTCGGCGCTCTATGCGAGCCGCCGCCTCGCGGCATTCGGCTGGCAGAAGCTGCGCTACGGGCGCTCCATGCATCTCGTGAATGGCAACGCGCTGGTCGCGCGGCTGTTGAAGTCGGCAGCGGATCGCGGCGTGGATCTGCGTACGCGCGCAAAGGCGGTCGGACTCTTGCGCGATGCGTCGCACGTGACGGGCGCACGCGTCGAGATCGATGGCGTGGTGCACCAGGTGCGTGCCGCACGCGGCGTCGTGCTCGCATGCGGCGGCTATCCGCATGATGTGGCGCGCCGCGCGCAGACCTTCGGCTATACGCCTTCTGGCCGCGAGCACTGGTCGGCCGCGCCGCGCAGCAATACGGGCGACGGCATCTGCCTCGGCGAGTCGATCGGCGCGTATTTCGACGGCGCGCTGGAGGCGCCCGCTGCGTGGGCGCCGGTGTCGATCGTGCCTGAGCACGACGGCGTGAAAGACGTTGCGTTCCCCCACCTGATAGAGCGCGCGAAGCCCGGTGTGATCGCAGTCACGCGCGCAGGCAAGCGCTTCGTGAACGAGGCGTCGTCGTATCACGACTTCATCGGCGCGCTGCTCGGCACCACGCCAGCCGGCGAGGAAGTCTGCGCGTGGCTCGTGTGCGACCACCGTTTTCAGCGCCGCTACGGCCTGGGCTTCTCGAAGCCGTTTCCGTTTCTGACCGGGCCGTATCGGCGCTCGGGTTACTTGAAATACGGCGCGACGCTCGCGGCGCTGGCAGCGCAATGCGGCATCGACGCGAACGCACTCGCCGAAACGGTCGCGACCTACAACCAGTATGCGAAGCAGGGCTTCGATCCGCAGTTTCACAAAGGCTCGACGCCGTACAACCGCGTGCAGGGGGATGCCGGTCACAAGCCGAACCCGTGCCTCGCGCCAATTGAAAACGGCCCGTATTACGCGGTGAAACTGCTGCCGGGGAGTCTGGGCACGTTTGCGGGCCTCGCTACGGACGCACAGGCGCGCGTGCTCGACCGGGGCCGCCGCGTGATCGATGGCCTCTACGCCGTGGGCAACGACAGCGCCAGCATGATGGGCGGCTGCTATCCGGGCGGCGGCATCACGCTTGGCCCCGCGATGACCTTCGGTTATCTCGCAGGACTCTCGCTTGCCGGGTCGCGGCAGACCGTTGCGCGCGCATCAGATTCCGGTTCAAACACCATTTACCCTCAAGGACAATGCAATGACACTGTATGACGTAGTGACGCTCACCGTGAAAATCGGCGCGAACGCGCAGGTTTTCGAAGGCATCAAGGCAAGCGGCGATCCGCAGGGCGGCAAGCTACTGGGCTGCTGGTACTCGGATATCGGCGTACTCGGCAAAGTGCTCGTGCTGCGCGGCTTCGAGTCGGAGGCGGCGCTCGTGGGGGAGCGCAAGCGCATGCTGCTGGAGGGCAATCCGTTCGGCGTGGGCGAGTTCGTCGACGATGTGAAGACGGAAAGCTACGCGCTCTTTCCATTCCTGCCACCCATCGAGCCCGTCGTGCATGGCGGCATCTACGAGATGCGCATGTACGGCACCAAGCCTGGCAGCCTGCAGCACACGATCAATGTGTGGGAGCAGGCCGTGCCCGAGCGCACGAAGCGCTCGCCGCTGGTGGGCGCGATGTATTCGCTCGACGGCGACATGCCGCGCTTTCTCAACATCTGGCCGTACGCGAGCGTGGATGAGCGCTCGCGCATTCGCGCGGAAGCGGTGAGGGACGGCGTGTGGCCGCCCAAGGGCGGACCGGCGCATCTCACGACGATGGAATCGACCATCTGCGTGCCGGCGCCGTTTTCGCCGCTGCGCTAACCGGGAGGACACCATGACCCAGCCTCAACCGCGCGCGCTGTCCCTTTCGGCTCTGACCGTGCTCGAACTGAGCCCGCCGCAGATGGTGCAGTGCGCCGCCGACGCGGGTTACGACTACGTGGGCCTGCGCCTGCTGCCCGCGACTGACCACGAAGTGCGTCACGAGATCATCGGCGATACGCCGCTCAGGCGCGAGACACTTGCGGTTCTGAAGGACACGGGTGTGCGCGTGCTCGACGTCGAAATCCTGCGCCTGAAGCCCGATACTGACCTGAACAGCTACAAGCCGATGCTGGAGACGGCTGCCGAACTGGGCGCACGCTATGTGCTCGTGGCCGGTAACGACCCGGACGAAAAACGCACCATCGACCGGCTGGGCCAGCTTTGCGACCTCGCTGCGCCGCTTGGCCTCGCGCCCTCGCTGGAGCCGATGCCGTGGACCGACGTGAAGGACATCACGGCCGGCGAGCGCATCGTGAAGGCGAGCGGGCGGACCAACACCGGTCTCATCATCGACCCGATCCACTTCGACCGCGCACGCTCGTCGCTCGAAGCGTTGCGTGCCCTACCGCGCGAGTACTTCGGCTACGTGCAGTTCTGCGACGCGCCGGCCGAGCGCCCCACCGACCTCGACACGCTGCTGTTCCAGGCGCGCTGCGATCGGATGATTCCGGGCGAGGGCGGCCTCGACCTGGTTGGCATCCTGCGCGCGTTGCCCGACCACCTCCCGGTCAGCGTCGAAGTGCCGACCGAGCAATGGGCAAAGACGACGCGCGCCGTTGACCGCGCGAGGCGTTTGCGCGAGGCGACGCTCGTGGTGCTCGAAACGGCTTTTGTGACGGCCTGAGAAGGTAGCTCGTCCCAAACATCGAGTGGCCTGGCGAGGCGGCCAGCCGAAGCGCCAACCAGGCTTGCATATGCAATCGACAACAAAAAGAACATGACACGGAGACAAACATGACTTTTTCAGAAGCGGCCCAACCGGCCAGCCAACGTCAATTCGCAGGCAAGAATGCGCACGCGCTAGACGTCCAGCAGTTTCTCGACGACCAGCCGGTCGGGCGCTTTCAGGCGCTCGTGCTCCTGCTATGCATGATGATCGTGATGCTCGACGGCCTCGACACGGTCATGATCGGCTTCATCGCACCGTCGCTCTCCAGCGCCTGGGCGGTTCCGCGCGAGGCGCTCGGGCCGGTGATGAGCGGCGGCCTGCTCGGCCTTGCGTTTGGGGCTCTGGCCGCCGGCCCCATGTCGGACCGCTTCGGGCGGAAGTCGGTGATGACGGTGGCGGTGTTGTTCTTCGGCGTGTGGAGCCTCGCTTCCGCGTTCGCCGTGAACGTGCCGTCGCTGACGGCGCTGCGTTTTCTCACGGGCATCGGTCTCGGCGCCTCGATGCCGAATGCGGCGACGCTCATGGCCGAATACGCGCCGCCGCGCCGCCGCGCGCTGATGGTGACGGCGGTGTTTTGCGGCTTCACGTTCGGCGCGGCGGGCGGCGGTTTCGTGAGCGCGTGGCTCATCGCGCAGTGGGGCTGGCAGTCGGTGCTGCTGCTCGGCGGCGTGCTGCCGGTCGTGTTCGTGCCGGTGCTCATCAAATGGCTGCCTGAGTCGGCGCGTTATCTCGCGCTCAAGGAAAGCCAGCGCGAACGCCTCGTGAGCGTGCTCAACCGCATGAAGCCGGGTTCGGCCAGCGAAACCACGCGCTTCGTCGCCCAGCAACCGGCCCACGCGCTGCGCAGCCCCGTGCGCGCAATTCTCTCGCGCGAGCACGCGTTCGGCACCGTGATGCTGTGGATCTGCTATTTCGCGGGGCTGCTCACGGTCTATCTGCTTGGCAACTGGCTACCTACGCTGATTCGCGGCCTCGGCTTTTCGCTCGGCGAAGCGGCGGTCGTGGGCGCCTTGTTCCAGGCGGGCGGGACGCTCGGATCGGTGCTGATCGGCTGGCAGATGGACCGGTTCAATCCGCATCGCGCGCTGGGCGCGACCGTGCTGGCGGGCGGCGTGCTTGCGTGGTACATGGGCGCGTCGGTTCACCCGTTCAGTATCATCTGCGTGCTCGCGTTCGGCATGGGCTACTGCATGAACGGTTCGAACACCGGGTTCTGCGCGCTCGCGGCCGGCTCGTACCCCACCGAAATGCGCGCGACCGGCACGAGCTGGATGCTCGGAGTGGGCCGCTTTGGCGGCATTGCGGGCGCGATGGTGGGCGCCGCCATGCTGCATGCGAACTGGAGCTTCGGCGCGGTCTTCACGGCGCTGGCGGTGCCTGCGGCAGTGGGCGGCATGGCGGTGCTGCTCAAGGGCGCGCGTCACCGCGGCGAGTTTGCGGCGGTGAGCGTGAGCGCCGGGCATTGAATGAGCGCACACTCATACAAATCAGCTTGAATTCCAGTGTGGAATTGTGTTCTCATTTGTCTATCACCATACTGATGAGAAAACGATATGGCAGGGAATCTTGAGCGTGCGCTTGGCGTCCTCGAACTGTTGGCGAAGAACGGTGGCCGCATGCAGCTGGCCACCATCGCGGACACGCTGGATATCCCCCGCAGCGGCACGCACCGTCTTTTATCGATGCTGATCGACGAGGGCTTCGTGCGTCAGGACGAGGAGCATGGCGAGTACATGCTGGCCATGAAGCTCGTTTCGCTGGCGTTGATCTACCTGTCGACGAGCGGCGTGTTCGACATTTCGCAGCCGGTTCTGGACCGGCTGGCCGAGGCTTCGGGTGAACTCGCGCGGCTGGGCGTAGTGGAGGACGATCACATCACCTTCGTCGGCAAGGCGCAGGGTGCGAAGTCGGGCCTGCGCTACGACCCCGACATGGGCAGCAACCCGCCGTTGCACTGTACGGCGAGCGGCCAGGCGTGGCTCGCCACGCTGCCGGACGAGCGCGCGATCGAACTGGTGTCGAAGCAGGGTGGGCTCGGGCCGAAGGCGCAGAACGCGCCGCGCGCGCCAAAGACGATCCAGCAATTTCTCAAAGATCTGAACGGTGCGCGGCAACGTGGCTATGGCATGGCCATCGAGACCTACGAGGCTGGCATGACGTCGATTGCGGCACCAGTGCGCAATCCTGTGACTCAGGAAGTTGTGGGCATCGTGAGCCTCGCGGGACCGAGCAGCCGCTTGCCGGAAGAACGGCTCAAGGAGCTCGCGCCGTACCTGCTCGAAGCCGCTTCGGACATGGGGGCAGCCACGCTCAGTTCGCGAATTTTCAAACGCAGCGTGGCATCGGCACCGGCACCGGAGGCCGCTCAAGCACCTGCCGCCAAAGGGCGAAGGCGGTCAGCTCAGAGATGAGCAGCCGGGTTCACAACCATCTAGCGCTCGCCATACTTATATTTAAATGCCGCTCAAGCGTCGCTGAGACATCAGCTTAGCTGCGCGACGATCATCCTGGCTCGTTCGACGACGGGGCGAGCGACCAGCTTGCCGTCCACGGCGATCGCGCCCGCGCCGCTTTGCGCGACAGCGTCAAGCACGCGGCGTGCCCATGCGCCGTCGGCTTTCGTCGGCAAGGATCCGCGTTTGACCGCTGCCACCTGGCGCGGATGGATGCAGAGCTTGCCGCCCATGCCGAACATCCGCGCGTGGCGCACTTCCTTTTTCGAGTGCCTGTTCGTCGCCAAGGTCGAGCTTGAGCGATTCGGCTGCAGCCTCGCGAACAGCGGTGAAATCTTCCACGAGATCTGGGACATCCTCAACAAGGGTCTGAACGAAAAGGTCTTCGACTACAAGGGGAAGCATTTCGAAATGCTGCTGACGTCGATCGCGATCCGCACGGTGCAGGAACAGGTTCCGCTCTGGATTACGTCGATGAACCCGGGCACGCTGGGGCGCGCATTCAACGAAAACGTGAACCTGTTCACGACGGTTCTGCACGGCGACGACGACGCGCTGCGCGGTCTGCGCGGTCGCCTTGAGGGTCTCGCTTCGGAGTGGATGACGTCACACTCGACATTGGCCAACGCGTCAACCAGAATCGGCAGGCCGTCCAGACCCGAGTCCCATTGCCCGCTCGCAAAGCGGGGGCAACCCTGGGGCTCCTTCAGGAATTTCGTCACCACGTCTTGGTGGGCCTGGCCCAGGATGTTGGCCACGAACTTGCCGTTGGTCTTCAGCGGCTCGAGCATGGACGAATCGCGGTGCACGAAGAAGCCGACCAACGGCGGCTCAGCCGAAATCGCCGTCAGGCTGGATACCACCATACCGCTCGGATTGGTGATATCTCCCATGGTTATCGCGGAGACGCGACGACCTTGGGCACACACGAGATGTTCGTGGGCGAGATCCGCAAGACGACCACCGACGATGCAGGATCGCCGATGGTGAACTTCAACGCAGGGATTCGCGGGCTGACGCAGTAATCGGAGATCCAGATGGTGACGCAAGACAGGAATATCAATGCTGCCCCGCAAGCGGCAAACGCGATCTCCGAACTTCTCGGGACCACGATCGTATCTGCATTCGCGAGCCGCAGAGACTACGGCGTCGATCTGTCCAGCTATTTCAGTGACGCTGCTGTGGAGGTGCTCAATTTCCGGGTGCAAGGAAAGACCTGATTCGTGAACCGCGATTGGTGGGTTCCGAATAGTAATGAAAAGAAGGGAAGCCAGACTATGGCTATCGCTAATCCGAATGACGAAATCCGTCGCCTTGCGTGCAGCGTTGAAAAATATACGGTCTTGTGGGGAACAATACCCGTCGTCTGGCGGAAATTCGGTTCGGGCTCACCGTTGGTGCTCATTCACGGCGGGTATGGTAACTGGTTGCACTGGGTCAAGAATATCGAGCCTCTCTCGTGGAAACACACGGTCTGGGTGCCGGATCTTCCTTCAATGGGCGAATCCGGAACCATGGTCGAGAATGAAGACCCGATGGAATCGTTGAAGGATATGGCCGCAGCGCTCGTTGATACGTTATCCAAATTAATCGATCCAGAAACCGAGATTGATGTCGCGGGTTTTTCCTTGGGGGGTGTTATCACCGCCCTGTTTGCGCAGCAGTGGACCACGATTCGACGTATCGCGCTGCTCGGCCCCAGCGGACATGGCCAGGGGCGCCGGCAAACGAAAGACATGATTTCATGGCGCAAGCTCGAAGGTCGGGAACAGAAAAACGCGTTCCGCCATAACCTCATGTCGTTGATGCTTCAACGCTCTGCCTGCGCAGATGAAATGGCACTCGAAGTCTATGAATCGACCTGCCGCCAGTGCCGGTATCGCGGTGGGAAGCTTACGCGGCAAAGTATGATACGGGACATGTTGGAGACGTTCGGGAATCCCATTCTGTTCATCTGGGGTGAAGGCGACGTAACCGCGAATTACCCGGCCAAGGTCGCAGATTGGCTCTCACGGAGTCGTCGCGGCCGCAAGTGGGCGGTTCTTCCCGGAGGACAGTGGATTCAATATGAGAACGCTGAATCGGTAAATCAAATGCTTCTCTGCTGGTTCAGTGCGTTCGCCAGTCCGTGTGCCTCGGTCAATGTCGACGTTGCCGCACAAATCGGTAGAGGTGATGGCGATGAAAAATGAAAACCAGGCCTTAAGCCTGGTTCGCCATTTATGGGTCACTTCTTGCCGAACGTTTTTGGCCAGCGGGCTTACGGATTGACGATGGTGATTGTGCTTTTAATGTTGCAACGCTGTATCCATTCAGCCTGGCCTTCGCCGTTGGCCTGAACGTTTTGCTTGCAGGCCAATCGTCGCTTAGCTTCGAGAAGATCGTCCGGGTACAGGGTATTGCTGGTGATCTCGGGGCGATATCCAACAGGCTTCAGATCAATCACCTGCTGTCGGACTTCGGCACGGGGCAGGGGCTGAGGTCCATCCATGTAGTTGGGTGATGATTGTGCGAAGGCCACGGGACTAGCGAACAGCACACTTAGGGCAGCGATCTTGATGCCGCGTTGCAGATTCATATTCCCTCCGTCGACGTGGGCAATGGTTGACAACGGGACTGCCGAAGGCTACGGAAATATAGCCCCCATTCCAAATGAGCAAGGACGGGGAGCGGCGCAAGGCCTCACCGGTCGTCGGACCTCGAAGAACAATTGCCAGGGTTTCCACGTAACTCGTACTCAAAGATCACGTGTCATGGTAATCGCGTTAGCTAACAAGTCGTCGTGAAGAGTCCTGGACGATTGATTGGCTGGGGGCCGATGATCGCGCGGAGCCGGCTTCGGCGCCGAGTGCAGTCTGCGAGCTGCTATTCCGCCGGCCTGGTGGAGTGGCGATGCACCTCGAGAAGATCAGCACAGGCTAGCGAAATAGCACCGGCGCGACTGAGGCCTTTGCGCATTGCAAGGGAGTCGAGGGACGCGAGCAGATCGGGATCGATTGAGACGATGACCCTCACCTTGTTCTTGCGGACGGCAATGGGTGGTTGCATTTCGGCCGTCGTGCGCTCGACGGGCGCATTTCCAGCACGTGTGCATGAAGGGACTTCGTTGGCGAGGGATATTGATCTGTTTCTTGCTGACATGCGGTAATCCACAAAACCGGAACGGGCGGGACGTGCCGTCCGGGTTACTGATGCATTCCACCCGGCTACGGCTCAAGCGGCGCCTTGTATGGAGGTTCTAAGCGAAGACAGGCATCCGTCACCAAGCAGCTCGAGAACCGACGCCGCAAACGCGGCGGATGCCACGGAACGGTAGGCACGCTTGCATCGCAGCAGCGCGACGGTTCTTACCGGAAAAGCCGGGTTCAACGACACATACTGCAGGTTGCGGTGCTCGAATTCGATTGAGCTGGGCAATATGGTCGCAATCGTTCCGCGGCTCACGATCTTGAGCACTGCACTGATCGAATTCGCCTGCAATGCAACCGTGGGCTGCAAATCGCGCGACAGAAAATAGCTGTCGACATAAAAGCGCGAAACGAAGCTCGTGGTGAGCAGCGCAAGCGGCGTTTTCGCGAATTCCTCCGGTGTGACCGCGACACGCTGTTTAGCCAGTGGATGACTGTTGCCGACCACGAGCATCAATTGCTCGGAGAAAAGCGGTTCCGCTTCGATCTCTTCGGAGCGTACGTCTGTAAAGCCGAATGCGAGATCGACCTGGTCCTCGACCAGCGCGGTTTCGACGGCGTCCAGCGACATCTCGATCATTTCGATGACGATGCCGGGATACAGCTCATGAAAATGCTCGACGACAGGGGCGACGAGATATTCGGTGAACGTTGGCGTAAAGGCGAGACGCAACTGTCCGCGCGAAAGGTCCTGTACGTCCTGTACGGCGCGTTGCGCCGTAAGAAGATCATAGTATGCGCGGCGCGCGTACTCCAGGTAGATTGTGCCGAAATCGGTCGGGCGCACGGCCCGACCGCCACGATCGAACAACTGCGCGCCAAGCTCGTCCTCCAGTTGTCGAACCTTCTGCGAGAGGGCCGACTGCGAAACGAATAGTGCATCCGCCGCACGCGTGAAGTTTCGATGTTCGTCGACGGCGAGCAAATAGCTGATGTTTCGCAGGAGCGGATTGCGATGCATCAGATTTCGGTTGCGGAGGTTGAATCCGTGATTGGCAACGATGGCTTTCCCGGCCGGGATCGAGGGTTGCGCGCAAGCAGCGGTCCCGAGATCAGTGTGCTGCGGTGTTGCGTTGGTATTTTCGAGCATCGATTGGAAGTCAGGTAAATAACAGGTTGGGCTGGGTGAAATGCTGCGTGACTAGCGGAGGGTCACTGCCATCCGCCTCCCAACGCCAGAAAGGTGGCGATTTGATCGTTGTTGACATCGGCCTGCGCAAGCGCGACGGCACTCTCGGCTGCTAGCCTCGTGCGTTGCGCATCCAGCGCTGCCAGACCTCCGACCTTGCCGCCGCGCCACAGCTCGTTGGTGCGGGCGTCGACTTCACGCGCTTCGTCGCGAGCGGATTGGAGCCGCTCCAGCCTGGCGAGTGCACTCGCGTAATTGTCGAGCGAAGTTTCCGTTTCGCGCAGCGCTGCGAGCACCGTGCTATCGAAATGTGCGAGGCTCGCGCGGCTCTGCGCACGCGCAGCCGCAATCCGGTCGCGAATCGCGCTGCGATGGAGATCCCAGCTGACCATCGGGCCCACAGCAAAGCGGTTCGTGAGTGGGGAAAGGAAACTGGTGGCCGCACCGGTCGATCCGATCGACGCTCCAATCTTGATGTCCGGATAGAGCGCCGCCGTCTCCACGCCGATATCCGCAGTCGCTGCGGCCAGATGGCGTTCGGCTGCGCGAATATCGGGCCGGCGGCTCAACAATGCGCGGCCGTCGCCCGTGGGAAGCGGCGCCTTCAACTGTAGCGGCGTGTGGCAGGCGAGCAGGGCTTTGTCGTAGTTGGCGGGCGGCTCGCCCATCAAGGTGGCTAGACGAAACGCGGCGTTCATGCGGCCTGCTTCAAGCGGAGCGAGTTGTGCGCGGCTGCTCTCGATTTCCCCTCGCTGCTGGTCCTGGCTGAACGCGGGGGCACGGCCGTTCGCAATCAGTTCTCGCGTGAGTGCGAGGCGTCGCTCCTGCACGGCGATCTGCTGTTGCACAATGTCGATCTGATTGCCGGCGTTGCACAGATCCGAATAGGCGCGCGCCGTTTGCGCGGCGACGTTCACGCGCACGAGGTCCCGGGCCGCGACGACCGCGTCGCGATCGGCTGCAGTTGCCTCGATGCCGCGGCGAATGCCGCCGAAGAGATCGAGGTCGTAGCTGATAGAAACACCCATGTCGTAGATCTCGTGCCTGGGCGGCTGGACATGCGAAAGCACGGCCTGCGCAGACTGCTGGGTGTAGCTGGTGGACGCGCCGATTGCGACAGACGGTTCGCGCGCCGTGTGTGCGAGCGCGAGCAGCGCATCGCTGCGTTCGAGATTGGCCTCTGCGGCCTTGAGATCGACGTTGTTGGCAAGCGCGTTGTCGACCAGGCGATCGAGCACAGGGTCATTGTAGAGGCGCCACCAGTGATCGGGCAGTGCATCATCCGAGGCCACGGTCGCCCCGGAAATGAACGTACCTTGCGCCACCGGCGCGTTGACGAGCGCTTGTGGCGGGACCTTGTAATCGGGACCCACCTCGGCGCAAGCCGCGAGAAGCACACTGATCGCTACAGCCGCAACGGCTCGCGCGCTTACCATGGCAAGCTCCGGCGTACCGCGACATCGCCCGCACGCGCTTGAATCTCGACGGAAGCCGTCTGACCCGGCACGAGACGCACGCCAGCGGGCACCGAGTCGATCGCAATGCGCACCGGGATACGCTGCGCAAGACGGACCCAGGTGAACGAAGGGTTCACGTTGGCGAGTTGCGCGTCGCCGCCTTCGCGTTCGCGATCCTGCACACCGCCGGCGATGCTCTGAACGTGGCCGCGAATGGCGGTGGCGACGCCCATGAGATAGACGCTGGCCGGATCTCCAACGTGTATACCCGGCAGCTTGGTTTCTTCGAAGTAGCCTTCCACGCGCAACGACTGGTTGCTGACGAGCGCCATCGCCCCCTTTCCGGCAGTCAGATACGTGCCGGGCAGCAGGCCCACATTGGACACCGTGCCGTCGACGGGCGCCCGTACGAGCGTGCGATCGAGATTCAATGCGGCGAGGTTGCGGGCAGCCTGCGCCTGCGCAACGGCGGCACGCAGCTTCTGCACACGGGCCGTGCCTTGTTCTGTGGACTCCGTTGCGACCACGTCGGGCATGGAGCGGTTGCGGCGGTCTTCGCGTACGGCCTCATTGAGGTCGGCGCGTTCACTCTGGAGATTGGCGTCGGCCTGGGCGAGTGCAATCTGGTAGCGCGACGGGTCGATCACAAGCAGAACTTGCCCCTGTTTGACCGTTTCGTTGTCATGTACGCGCACATCGGTCACGAGTCCGCTGATATCGGGGGCGATCGGCACGATGTCGGCGCGCACCTTGCCGTCTCGCGTGAGCGGCTCGATCTGGTAGCGAACCCATAGGGCGTAAATGGCGGCCAGGATGCTGAGGATGATCGCTACGGTGAGGCCGGTGCGCAAGAGGCTGGAAGATCGCTGCATGTCAGGAAATGAAACCGTGGGGGCAACAGGCGTCGGCGAGGCGGGTGAGTCCCCACCAAAGTGCGAAGAAGGCGGCGAGATCGATCAACGCGGGATGCCACAGCACTTGCCGCAGAGGCAAGCGCAACAGTGCACCGCGCAACAGAAACGTGACGATCAGTGCGATGGCGGCCCAGAAGAGCGCCGCCGGCATATAGACCCCCAGAATGCGGATCTCTTCAATCATCGTTCGACCTCTCGGTGTTGATATGTCTGCGGGAACAGGTTGCATCGCAAGCCAACGAGCGCCATGAGTGTGGGGTCCGCACGTTCCAGTGGCTGGCCGGCGACAAAGTCGATCGCGCGGTCGAGCGCTTCGAGCAATTCGGGCGAGCCGGGCAGCGGATGATGGGCCGCGAGCCTCGCGCGGTACAGCTTCGACACTTCGCGCAGCGCCGTTTCGATGGCGATGGGCGTGGCCGCATCGCGGCTCGCGCGACCCTCGCGCGCGCGAATGAGGTTGCGGCCGATACGCAGGTCGTCGAGACCATCGGCGGCGTGCAGCACATCGTCGGCACTCGCGAGCGCCATGCGTGCCGCAACCTGGCCAAGACGGTCGACAGCCTGTGCCGTCCAGGCCTGCGCATCCAGCGGATGAGCCATATCCGCGAGTTGCGCGAGATCCGCCCAGCTTTGGCGCACAATCCGATAAGCGGTCCAGCGTGAACTGGCAGAACGAAACAGCCGGGTGACGACGAGGGTGGTGACGATGCCGCCAATTTGCGCAAGCCCCGTATTGAGGAAGCCCGCGAAGTCGGCCTGAAAGCGGTCGAGAAAACCCATCGCGACGATGAAGCAGGAAAGCATCGGCAGCGCGCGCGCGCTGTGCGCCGGATCGGCCTGGAGATACCCCATCCATACGAGAGCCGGCGCGAGCGTCACGATGAGCATGATGGCTCCATCCACGCGCGGCAGGATCACGAAGAGGTAGAGCGCAGCCAGCGGAAACGTCATGAGCGTAGCGATCAGATAGCGGCCTATCACCGGCGCGGGGTCGTCCTGAGCGGCAAACGAGCAGGTGACGAGTGCGGCGAACGCAGCCGTTGCAGCGCCGCTGGGCCACGCGAGCAGAATCCATACGGCGCAATAGATCATGATGGCCGTCGTCATTGCTGCGCCGGCGAGCAGTGCCACGCCATGGTCCCGCGCTAGCGGGAAATTGTCGTTGCTCGAGGCGAGTTGCATCGTGGGGCCATGCACGGGCTTGTCCTCGACGAACGCGCGAACCAGGCCGCGCGCAGCATGCAGTGTCTCGATGAACTCTGCGGTGCGCTCCAGCAGGTTCGCGGCGAGCAAGGACTGCCATTGCCTGCTGTGCAGACGCTCCGCAGCGAGGGCGCGGCAGCGGGCGACCAGGTCGTCGTCACACGCATCGCCCACTTCCTGCGAGGCGCTCAGGCTGCTCACCAGTGAATCGATCAGCGCTTCGGTTTCGCTGTCAACTGCATTGAGCGAGCGAAGCAGATCGAGCCGGTTCGCGGCCGCGGATGCAATCGAAAGCAGCGTAGCGAGCCGATGCTGCAATTCGGTCACGGCGGAACGCGTCGCATAGGCGAAGCGATGTTCGGCGCGCAGATTCACGGCCATCATGCCCAGTTCGGTCACGTCGGCCGCGAGCTTGCGACGGTGCTCGTATTCGAGGCGCGTGTGCTGAACGCCGAAGGCTTCACCCGTCCAGCGGCAGGCATCGTTCAGGAACGACAATGCACGCTGGTGAATGACGGAGCGAATATCGACAGGCCGGAAAATCCAGTGTGCAGTGGTCACACAAAGAATGGCCACCGTCATCTCCTCGACGCGCGAAATCGTCGTCGTGAAAATGTACGAAGGATCATCCAGATATGGAAAGCAGATGACGGCCGAACTGAATGCCGCCATCTGGAAAAGGAAGGCGCGCGGCGTGCGATCCAGCACCGCGAGATAGATGCACAGACCGATCCAGATGGCCAGGCAGAGAACCAGCAATACAGGGGAATTCTGCAGATTCGGCGCGATTGCGATCGTAACGAGCGCGCCGGTAGCGATGCCGGCCAGGCGATAAAGCACGCGCGGGCGAAACGCGCCCGCCATGGGCTGCGCCGTAACATAGACCGTAAGGAGTGCCCACCATGGTCGCGGCAGACTGGCCGTGAACGCGATGACTAGCACAAGTGCTGCGGCCAGATAAGTGCTCAGCGAGAAAAGCACCTTTCCAGAATCAATGGTGAATGCGTCGCGCGACCGAAGCGGCGCGGCAGAGGCATGCGGCACGGGAAATCCTGTGAAATTCTGCGAAGACAACGGCCGGTGGTATCAGGCGCGAAGCGCGGTCTGCATCGTCACAGCGGGTGGTGTGCGTCGACGCGGGTCGCCTGGGTGACAAGCGGTGGCACTTGCCAAACGGTGAGGGCAGAGGAAATGGCGGGGATGATCTGTGTGGGGAAAAAGTTCCACACGGAAAGTACTGGATATACAGGCATTTTTGGCGCGAGCGCACCACGTGCCGCGCCGGGGCAGGGCATGTCGATATGCGCTCTGACAATCAGGGTCAGTGATAGATCCAACGAATGGATCCGGGTTTTACTCTATTGCGGACGCGACAAATTGTGCCTGCCGCCCGATGGCGCGTCCAAGTCGGATTTCTGAAAGAACCGATCGGTTTTACTTATGGCAATGCTGGGCGATCACGCGGGAGCGCGGCACCATCCATGAAATGGTCACGAGGTGATCATCGGTTTCCCTTATGGAGCAGATCGATTTTTCGGCTTGGACATCGTGCGCCAGACGCTGCATGCTTCGGTCCGTCGATCCGCCGCCTCACCGGCTTACGGTACGCGGGCCGGATGGATCGACAAAATCGTATCTGGATTTTCGCAAGGAACTGAAAATGAAGAAGCAATCGATGACCCGCCTCGCGGCAATTGCGCTTGTCTCCATGGGCGCGTTTGCGACCGTATCGGCGCAGGCTTATGCGCAGACTGATGTAGCCGACGCACAGGGGCACCCCGGCGGCGCTCGCGCCACGCTAGTCGCTGATCTTCAGGGTACGGTTGCAGGCGTACAGCGTGAAGTGGCAGAAGACCACGCGCCGGCAGCTGTCGCTGCTCAACATACGAAGGCTGCGCGGGATCGGGCAGCGAATGCATGCGTCGGCCCCGTGAGTTTCTGTTCGGTGTTCTTCGGTAGTTGAGCCATTTGCGCGAGCGGGCGTCTGTCCCTCGCTCGTGCTAGTTCCGCATTGAATCGAATGCCTTTCTGATCTTCTCCTGATCAACCGTCGGGCGAGCGTAGCGGAAGCCTCGTTCGAGCGGCCATCGTTCTCTCCCGACTGACCTTCCCATTGGCGCGCCACGCAGCATCCGGCGCGCTTTGCTTCGTTGCGCGCCTTCGGCTCCATTGGCCGGCAAAAGCCCGAAACTAATCGTTTATCCTTATAGACTGAATCGAAAAAACGATTTGGACAGTCGCCCGAGTTTGTCGCATGATTCATCCGTCGACAGCGAAGCAGGGAAACAGAACGATGCGAAGCAGGCATCCTGATTCAATGATTCGCAGTTCGAATTTAATCATTCTGGAGTTCAATCATGTTTAAAGTTTCGTCCGCCAAAGTCATCGTTTTTGCCATCGTTTCGTTCGGATTCGCCGCAGGCGCGTTCGCACAACAAAGGCCGACTGAGAAGGACCCTGCTGTAGCTGCGAATCAGTCACACCCGTTGCAGGTCGCGGCCACGCAAGGCGTGGCCAGCAAGGACACAACCAAAGCGGCTACGCCCGCCGCGGGCAATCAAAACCCGTCTCCTTGCGTCGGCCCTGCAAGTTTCTGCAATATCTATCTCGGCAGCTGAACCCATTCCTGAATGGCGTCTATCCAAAGCCGCAAAGGCGGTGTCCAGACGCCGGTCGACGTCCGATTTTTCATGCTGATTCAGGTGTCAATTTGAACCATCTCATCGCTGCCATGCGTACGTTTCTGAAAGTTGTTGATATGCATGGCTTTACACGAGCCGCTGAGCAATTGCAGCTTTCACCTGCAAGAGTGACGCGCCATGTCAGCGAACTGGAAGCACATCTCGGCGTGCGGCTTTTCCAGCGCTCGACACGCCGAATTGTGCTGACCGAGGTGGGGGCGCGCTATGCGGATGGGTGCCGCGCGCTATTGGCCGACCTCGAGAGAATCGAAACCTGCGCGATGCATGAGTCTGGCCGCGTTTGCGGGGACCTGCACGTGGTCGTGCTCGGGAGCCTCATGTCGCCCGAACTCGCTGCGCTGTTTGCAGATTTCAGGGCGCGCTATGCCGACGTTGCACTGCGCATCACCCTGACCGAAGCGGAAGTCGACCTGCTCGCAGGTGGTTTCGATGTCGGGATGGTCGCCGACAGGATGATCACCTCCGTATCGTGGGTTTCGCGCGCGCTTGCGCGCGCACCGCTCGTGGCCGTCGCCTCACCCGCATATTTGATGGGGGCGCCAGCACCGCTGCGGCCGGCTGATCTCGCCAGGCATCGCCTGATCACCCATACGGCTCACGGCAAAGTACTGCATTTAACCGACGGAGACGGCATTGATCACAGCGTTCCACACGAAGCAAGCTTCGCGGTAGACAGCGCGCTGATGCAAAGGCATATCGCGCTTGCCGGCGCCGGTATCGCCGTCGCGCCCGAGTTCGTGGTGGCCAACGACGTGAGGTTCGGCACGCTGATCCGGGTGCTGGATGAATATCGAATCGGCAACGACGACGTCACCATAAACATCGTCTACCCGGCGCGGGAATTCCTCCCGGGCAAGGTGCGCGCATTTGTCGATCAGGCGGTCTCGCATTTTGATCGGCCCGTTATTCGTTCCGAAGCGCAACGTGAATTTCGCCAGCGCGAAGTTGTGTTGCGCGATAGCGAGGTGTTGCCTGTTTGAGCCGAAACCGCGAGGTGTGGAAGCAGGACGTGGCAAGTTCCGGAACGTCGCCGCAACCCACAAATTCACCTGGAGAGGTTGGTGATTGTTGCCTTCGTATTTTTTGTTGTTGCATCGGTGTCCGCGGTGTTTGCCTTTGGTGGCGCTACCAGCGCGATACACGGCTTCGCACGGGCGATATTCAACGTCGCTGTGATCCTTTTCGCCCTGACGCTCGAATACCGCAGAAGGTAGCAAACGGACTAAATGCAAGTCCGCCGCCATTGGTGCCGCGCTGCTGTACAGCTTCCTGACGTGGCGGAGCAAGAGCGGGACGTCGACGCGCGCGTGCGCCTCAAATCGGACCCGGGTACGACATCTGTACTTTGCCAAGGTACGACACTACTACTTTGCTCTTACGCTTAAAACATTGATAATTTATCTTATGTAAAATAAAGGGGAAGAAAACCATCAACGTACATGATCCGGCCAGGCGCTTCCCCTTCGCCTATTTCGTGCACGAAAAATGGGCGTGCAACGGTTGCGCCGTTGCTTTTCCCCCGGGGTCCCCATAGGTACGATGGCTGCTCCTTCACGCCATTACCCACATCGCAAGGAGCACGATCATGGAAAGGACACACGCACGCGGCATCGTTGATGAAATGGCAGGCGGCGCCCAGGCACTCGCTGGTGACGTTCTCGGCGATGCGGAAATGCAGGTCGCCGGCAGAGTGAAGGCGCTGTACGGAAAATCGCACCGGCTCGCGAGCAACGCCGCGGATGCCACACGCGGGACCATCGTGGACAATCCGCTCGCGGCGCTGGGCGTGGCGGCAGGCATTGGTCTCGTATGCGGCGCGCTATGGGTGTGGAAGCGCGAATGAGCGTCGCGCCGCAAGCCGAAGAATCCGGCGGCCCAACAGCAAGTTTCTCCGCTTGCCCCCCCCTTGAACGAGGAGGCCAATATGCGATGCCGCCTGTCACGGTATTTTCGCTACGCTGGTTGGGGCGTGGGATTCGCGCTCGCGAACGCCGGCGCATTTGCCCAGTCCGGCTCTGGCGCCGCGCGCCCGGAGGTTCCTCCACCGCACGGCCTGGTCGCCGGGAGTTCGTCGGTCGGCTCAGAGACGAACGACGCGATCATCACCGCCCGAGCGAGAGCGGCGTTGCTCGGCACTGCTGATCTCGACTCGAACGATGTGCACATTACGACGAATCGCGGTGTCGTGACGCTCACGGGTACGGTCTCCGACGATGCACAGAAGAATCGCGCCGCCCAATCCATTCAAGAACTGGACGGAGTCACCTCGGTCACGAACGCGCTACATGTCGGCAAGACCTCGCACTAACGCGACTAACATGCGCATGAGCGCCGCCGCGAACGCCGCGGACGCTAGTCCGCGAGACGGCTGACCGTCAAAACCCGCAGCAACGCCATCGGCGCGGCCAGTGCGGTCGGCCCGAAGCGCTGCTCGCGAAGCTGCACTACAACGAGCCGGGTGCATTCCCGACGCCAGCATTACGACGTATCGCAGACGATCGCCGAACAGGTGCTGCTTCCGGCCGGCGCAAGGCGCCGCCCGAGACACTCGTGATTACTGCCGCCCTCCGGAAGAGGACGGCTCGACATGGCATACGTCAGGGGGCCTCGTTGCCCACGCCTTTCGACACATCGGCGGGATTCGCGAATTCGCGCTCCGGCAGGCCGTCGAGGGCGTGCACGACCTCCTCGCTCGCGCCGTTCGAACGCGCGCATTCGAGCAGACTTTGCTTGTCCGCCGGATAGGACGCGCCCTTTAGCGCTTTTTGCACGTCGATGAAGCGATGTCCAGCGTTGCTGTCGTGCGATGAGGCGTGCCCTCGGGAATGCTGAGTCATGATCGTCACCTCCTGGGTTGCGTTGGCGTAGTGAAACCGTGCAACGGATGTGCCGCAAGCGCGCCCACGCGTCGCGCAGCCACGCGCCGTCACGTCACGCGGCGTTTCATCGCTTACCTGTAGCTTCTACATGCGCGGTTCGACGTTTCTCTCGCGCTCACTTCGCGACGGCTCGATGCGTTACGCCCTTCGCTTCCATTGAGCGTCGCGAGCGGCCCTCAAGTCTTGCCTTCGTCCTCGTTCTCTTCTTCGTCCGCGCCCTCTTGCGCCTGTTCTTCCTCGATGTCGTCCGGCAATACATCGCTGCCCGGGCGCAGCGTCTCGTCACCATCGGCGCTGGCGCGCTCACCGGTGCCGCTGCGGTCGGTGTCGCTCTGCGCTTCGTCGGCGCCGGCTTCCAGCGCGTGATTGTCGAGTTCCGTGTCGCGATCGAAGTCGTGGCGCTTCGCACCTCTGCTGTCGCTGCCCGTATCGGACGAGTCCCCAGGGCCCAGTGCCTCGTTGTCGTGGCCCGGTGCGGCAGGTTGCTGTGTCGGTTCGTTGTCGGGGTCCAGCGTGCTGTTCATGACGTCCTCCTTTGACGACGCGTGGTTGGCGCGATGCTCTGCGCGGATGGCGAGCGCGGCAAGTCGCCCTCTCATTGCAGCAGTCTGCGTTCCTTTGCGAATCGCGGTGCGGGCGCCGCGCATTTTCTCGAGCTGGGCACAATCGTTGCTCGAACGGGCGGCAAAGCGGCGCCGTTGCCGGCGCGCGCAGGACACGCGATGAACGGCCCGCTGCCAGCGCCTGATGAAAAGCCAGCGACCGAACCAGCGAACAATCGAGCGGATGAACCAGCATGACACTCGGCTGCCCCGAATGCGGCGCGCTTCAGGACCTTCCGCCGCTCTCCCCGCACGGAATCGCGCGTTGCCGGACCTGCCATTACCCGCTGGAGCGGCGCAGCGGCCGTAGCGTGGACGCTGCACTCGCCTGTGCGGTCTGCACCTTTGTTCTGCTGTTCCCGGCCAATCTCGCGCCATTGATGACGGTACACATGCTGGGCGCCGAGCGCTCGTCGGTGCTCGCCTCGGGCGTCGTGGCGATCTGGCGCGACGGCTCGCTGATCCTCGCGCTGCTGCTCGGGGCGTGCGGCATCGTGCTGCCTTTCGTGCGCTTCGGCGGCCTCGTGCTCGTGCTGGCCGCGGTGCGCTTCGGCTGGCGCTTCAGGGGCATGGGACGGCTCTTTCGCTGGACCATCCGGCTCGACGCCTGGGCCATGCCCGACGTTTATCTCATGGGCTGTTGCGTCGGCTATGCGCGGGTGACGCAAAACCTTACGGGTACGATAGGCGTGGGCGGATATTGCTTCATCGTCGCAGCGTTGATGTCGATGCTCGCACGCGCATCGCTCGATCGCCGCACCGTGTGGCGCGCGCTCGCCGCGGAACACACGCTGCACCCGCGCGAGCGCGCCCTGTCGTGCACCGTATGCGATCTGGTCGTGCCCGTGTCGCACGAAAACCGGCCCTGCCCGCGCTGCGGGTTGAAGCTGCACGTGCGCAAACCCGACGCCGTCGTGCGCGCGGCGGCCCTCTCGCTCGCGGCGCTCGTGCTGACGGTGCCAGCCAACCTCTATCCGATGACCGTCTCGCTGCAACTCGGCCAGCACGATTCGCACCGCATCGCCGATGGCGTCCACGAGCTCTTTCTCGCGGGCCTCTGGCCCTTCGGCATACTTATCATTGGCACGAGCATCGTCATTCCCGTGGCCAAGATCGTCGGCATGGGCTGGTTCATCGCGTCCGTGCGGCGGCGCTCGCGCCGGCATCTGCGCACGAAAACCCATCTGTACCGCTGGATCGACGAGCTGGGCCGCTGGTCCAATGTCGATGTCTTCACCATTGCCGCCTTCGTGCCGCTGATCCATTTCGGCGGCATGGCGCAAGCGCGCCCAGCGATCGGCGCGACGGCATTCGCGCTCGCCGTGATGCTCACGATGGCGGCTTCGCACGCGTTCGACCCGCGCATGATGTGGGACGTGCATCTCCGGAGCCGGCCATGACAGACGCGCGCTCGCGGCGCACCCAGGCCGAGGTCCGTCGCAGCGCCTGGCCAGGCTGGATCTGGGCGGTCCCCATTGCGGCGATCTGCGTGACGGGATGGCTCGGCGTGCAGGCGCTGGTTCACAAGGGGGAGACCGTCACGGTCAGGTTCGACAACGCCTATGGCATGGCCGCAGACGAAACGATCGTCACGCTGCACGGCGTCAAGGTGGGCCAGGTGTCGAGCGTGGCGCTCACGCCCGACGGGCGGCGCGTCGAGGCGAAACTCGAAATCGACCGCAAGGACGCGCCATACCTGCGCGCCGGTACGCAGTTCTTTCTGCGCGGCGCCGAGCTGGACTTGAGCGATCCGGCATCGATGAAAGCACTGCTCTCCGGACCCGAGATCGTCATGGAGCCAGGCCGCGGCAAGCCCGCCACGCACTTCGATGGCGCTGAGCGCCGGCCCGCGCTCGCGCCGCTGCATGGGCCGATGGTGAGCTATGCCGTGCGCTTCGAGGGTGCCGCCGGCGAGCTCAAAAGCGGCGCCAATGTGCAATTGCGCGGATTTTACGTGGGCACGGTCACCGGTGTGCGCCTGAACTATGACGCCGGCACGGGAGCACTGAGCACGCTCGCGCAACTGGCGCTCGATCCATCGCGGCTTGGCATCGCAGGCGTGGCGGCGCCAGCCAACGGCGACTGGCGGCCGATCGTCGACACCATGCTCGAACGCCTCGTCGCTCGAGGCTTACGCGCGCGTCTGTCGCAAGACCCGCCGCTCGTGGGACCGCGCAAGGTCGTGCTTGACTTCGTGAAAGCCGCGCCCGCCGCCACCCTCACTGCCGAAAACGGCGTACCGGTGATTCCGGATGCGCCATCCGCCGATCTCGACGCCATCGCCGCGCAAGCCAATGACGTCGTGGCGAAGATCGACGCACTGCCGATCAAGGAAACGGGCGACCAGGTCCGCAGCATCGCGGCCCACGTTGATGCCTTGAGCAACTCGCCGCAGATCCGCGAGAGCCTCACCCACATCGACCGCTCGGTGGCACAGATCGACCGCACGCTGCAACAGGTCTCGCCGCAAGTTGGGCCGCTCGTGGCGCAACTGCGCGAGACCGCGAAGGCGGTCGATAGCACCGTCGCCGCTGCGAACCGCACGCTCGGGGGCGATGTATCAAGCCAGGACGATCTGCCCGCTGCCCTGCGCGAGTTGAGCGACGCGGCGCGCTCGGTGCGAACGCTCGCTGACTACCTCGACCGTCACCCTGAAGCGCTGGCGCGCGGCCGGCCCGAGGAGTAGGCCCATGATGCGCCGCTCCCCGCGACCGGCTACACGCACAGGCGTGCACTCTGCGTCATATGCCCCCCTCGCCCGCTTCAGGGCAGCCGCCGGGGCGGCCGCGCGGATGGGCGCGATGCTCATACTCGCGGGTTGCGGACACAGCCCGCCTATGCACTATGTGACGCTGAGCGCGGCGCCGGCCCAGGCAGCGGGCGCCATGCCGGCAATGCAGGCGGTGCAACTGACCGCGGTGCATATTCCCGCCGAACTCGATCGGCCCGAAGTGGTCACGCAGATCGCACCGAACCGGCTGGCGATCGATGACAACCACCGATGGGGTGCGCCGCTCGCGCGTATGATGAGGCGCACGCTCGCTCAGGACCTCGTGATGCGATTGCCCGCCGGCGCCTTCGTTTTCCCCGACGCGCCGGTGCCCGCGGACACGCGCACGCTGGTCGTCACGATACTCGGCGTTCAGGCCGATGCGCGCGGTGCACTGAAGATGCAGGCATCGTGGACGTTGTTGTCGGGTCAGCCCACGCGTGCCACGCTGACTCGCGAGGCGACGCTCGAAACCGCGGCCCCGGCCAGCACAGCGGACGACGAAGCAGCCGACGCCGCAACGGCCCAGGCCGCCGCGATGAGCCGCGTGCTCGGGATGCTCGCAGACCGGATCGCGGCGTCCATCGCCGCGCACTGACACACATCGAACAAGCCTGCACGTGAACGAAGCCGCAAGACGCGCTCAGCGCGCCTGCGCCACCGCGTCCTCCGCAGTCGACCCGTCGCCGCGAGCGAAAACTTCGCGCGTGGTCGCCTGACTCCAGATGCGCTCCTCGATCAACGTGGGCGTCGGCGCGGCCTGGCACGTGATCACACGCGCCAGGCCATGCGCGCGCCCCGCTTCAGCACTTGGCCGGCGAGCCCTTTAGATGCGCGTGGCCATGCAGCGCCGGCGGCGTGGCATTACCGCCGTGCTCCGCCAGATAGCGGCAGGCATCGATGATGTCACGCCCGAGATTGCTCGCGACGTTGCGGTTGATGTGCGGGCGCACCACAACGCGCAGGCTTCTCACCGACTCCGCGTCTGGCGGCATCGTATAGGCCGATAGCACCCAGCCCTTCTCGCGCACCTTGTTCGACACGTCGAATTCGTTGAAGCGCGTGATTTTCTTGTCCAGCGTAACGGCCACCACCGGAATGCGCTGCGTATCGTTCATGATCGTGAAATAGCCGCTTTTCACGAGCATTTCGCGCAGCGCGAGCGCGTTATCGAGGGTGTGCTGCATGACGCGCTTGTAGCCATCGAATCCAAGGCGCAGGAACTGATAATACTGGACGGCCAGCTGGAAACCATTGCGGCTGAAATTCAAAGTCGCGGTGGGCATTTCACCGCCCAGATAGTTCACGTAGAACACCAGGTCTTCATTGAATACCTTGCGGTCGCGGAATATCACCCAGCCGAGCCCCGGCGGCGTGAGGCCGTACTTGTGTCCGGATGCGTTGATCGATTGCACTCGCGGCAGCCGGAAGTCCCATTGGTAATCCGGATAGAGGAACGGGTGAATAAAGCCGCCCGACGCCCCATCGATATGCATCGGAACCGAAATTCCCGTGCGCCGTTCGTAGTCGTCCAGCCAGGCATGAATGCCGGCAAAGTCGTCGTCTTCCCCCGTAAAGGTCTGCCCGGCAATGGCCACGACGGCAATCGTATTCTCGTCGACGTACTGGCCGAGATCGTCGGCCGTCAAACTATATTGACCCGGCTTGAGCGGCACGATGCGCGGTTCGACGTCAAAGTACCGCATGAACTTCTTCCAGACGATCTGCACGTTGCCGCCCGTCACCAGATTGGGCCGGCTTGCGTCCTTACCCGCTTTCTCGCGCTGCTGCTTCCAGTTCCATTTGTGCGCGAGACCCGCGAGCATGCACGCCTCGGATGAGCCCACCGTCGCAGTTCCGTAAGGCTCCGCGTCGCACGGGCCATTCCACAGTTTGTGAAGCCAGCGCACCATTCGCGTTTCCATCGCGAACAACTGCGGGTACATGTCGTGGTCGATATAGTTCTTGAAGATATTGCGCTTCGCTGTCTCCAATGCTTCGGGTTCGGCGAAGGTCGTCACGAACGACGACATGTTCAGAACAGGATTGGTATCCGTCCATTCGTCGCTTTCGACAAGCGCGGCTGCGGCCCTGGCCGACATTCCGGTTGCCGGAAATTCGTCCTGCGGAACCGGTAAATTGAATTCGTCGTACGGAGTGATCTTCTCGAAATCCCAAGACATCTGAATGCTCCTTTCGGTACGCGCCCTCGGGTTGGACGCTTCATTCCCACGCACCGCCTCAACCGGCTGCGCGGACGGTTGAGGCAGCGCCTGGATTAGCGCGCTACGCTCTTACCCGTCTGCGCGCAATAGCGCTCCAGGTATTCGTCCAGCAGCGTTCGAATCGCATTGCCGATCGCGCGATAGTCCGACTCATTGAGATTGGCGAGCGACACGCGGCCCGACGGATGAGGCGTGCCGAAGCCCTGGCCAGGCAGGAGCACGACATGTGCGTCCCTGGCGAGACGGAACAGCAGTTCAGAAGGCTCGGTGTTCTTGAGCAGCCACTCGACGAAATCGCGGCCATAGGCGCGCTCGCCGAAGTACTCGAGATCCAGCACCGTGTAGTAGTCGACGACGTTCGGATCCCCTTCCTTCAACGGAATGCCGATGGTCTCGAAGAGCGCACGCTTGCGGCTGCGAATGAGGCGCTTGAGCGCATTCTTGTACGCGTCCGGTGTGTCCATGAGCGAGAACAGCGAGAACAGCACCATCTGCACCTGCTGCGGCGTCGAAAGGCCGGCCGTGTGATTGAGCGCGACGGTGCGGCTGTCCGCGACCAGCCGGTCGATGAACTTCAGCTCCTCCGGCTCCGTCGTGATCGACTCGTAGCGCTTGTGCAGCGTCTGTTTTTGCTCTTTCGACAGCTTCGCAAGCGCGCTGTCAAGAACGTTCTCGCGGTGCGTCGCGATTGCACCCAGACGCCAGCCCGTTGCGCCAAAGTATTTCGAATACGAATACACGAGAATCGTGTTCTTCGGAGCGAGTGCGAAGAGCGAGACGAAGTTGTCGGCGAAGGTGCCGTACACGTCGTCGGTGAGGATAATGAGGTCCGGGCGCGTCTTGACGATCTCGGCGATATATTCGAGGCTCGCCGCGTCCACCTTCACTGAAGGCGGGTTGCTCGGATTCACGAGGAAAAACGCCTTGACCTTCGGATCGCGCAGCTTGTCCAGTTCCTTCTTCGAGTACTGCCAGCCGTTCGCGACATCCGCTTCGACGTTGACGATATTGAGCTCGTAGTCGTTGAGCGCGGGAATTTCGATGTATGGCGTGAAGATCGGCATGCCGAGCGCGATCGTGTCGCCCGGCTTGATGAAAAAATTCTCCCGCATCGTGTTGAAAATGTACGTCATGGCCGCGGTGCCGCCCTCCACCGCGAACACGTCGAACTCCCCCACGAACGGATGCTTGCCGATCATCTCGCGGCGCAGGTACTGGCCGACGATGGTTTCCGTGTTCTTGAGGATGCGGTCCGGCACCGGATAGTTGCAGGCGAGAATGCCTTCACACATTTCGTAAAGAAAGTCGCCTGCGGAAAGGCCCAGTTGGTCGCGCACGTACGACACCGCACCCGCGAGAAAATCGACGCCGGCTTGCCCCTTGTTCTCGCGCACGAACAGGTCGAAGCGCTCGACAATGCCTTCGCGCTGCGGGAAGCCGCCCACGCCCGCGGGCATATAGGCAAACGAGCGCTCCGACTCTCGCATGGCGAACAGGCCCAGTTGCCAGAAGCCGTGACGCGGAATCGTCGCGAGGAAGTTGGGATTGCCGCGGCCGGCGTTGAGCATGGGCAGGTTTGCAGCCGAGCGAGCCGTTGCGCCGCCACCGGCCGCCTTGATCAGTTCGTCCTTGAGTTCGAACGGACTGAGCGCCGAGAATTTTTGCGCGTGGGTTGCGTGGTTGTCTTTTGAAGTCGTCAATTTTTGCTCCGTTTCATTAGTTAGCGAAATATCCAATTGGTCCAGACATCAGCTCAGGATCATCACGAGCACCATTCCCCAAATCGTCAGAAGCGTGTTGCCGACCGCGTAGGTCACCGTATAGCCGAGTCCGGGCACCTGGCTGCGTGCGGCGTCGCAGATCATCCCCAGTGCCGCCGTTGTGGTTCTTGCCCCCGCGCATACGCCGAACAGGATCGCGGGGTGGAACTTGAACACGTAGCGCGCGATATACATGCCGACGACCAACGGCGCCGCCGTGGCGAAAATGCCCCAGAGGAACAGGCTGACGCCGAGTTGCTGCAAGCCGGCGACGAATCCGGGGCCCGCAGTGATGCCCACCACGGCAATGAACACATTGAGACCCACGGAGTTCATGAACCACACGGTAGGTTCGGGAATGCGCCCGAAGGTCGGGTGGATCGCGCGCAGCCAGCCGAACACGATCCCGGCGATGAGCGCGCCGCCCGCCGTGGACAGCGTTAGCGGAATGCCGTGCACATTGATCACGATCGCGCCAATCAACGCGCCCAGCGCGATGGCCAGGCTCACGAAGGCAATGTCGGCAACCGTGCTGGGGCGATCGAGCACGCCCAGCGCTTTGGCGGCGGCGCTGGTGTCCTGGGTGCGGCCCACGATCGTGACGGTATCGCCGCGTTCGAGCTTCGTATTGGGCAACACCGGGATCGGCGTTTCGGTGGGCCCGCGCTTGATCTTCTTCAGGTACACCCCGCGTGCGCCGGGCAGGCCCGCGAGTTCCTGCAAGGTCTTGCCGGCAACCGACTTGCTGGTGACGTAAACGTCCACGCCCTCGGTGCTGACGGCGACCAGTTCCGCGTCCTCCACCTCTGCCCCACTCGCACCGAGTTGCGACACGAGCTGGTCGCGCGGTCCGGCAACGGCTATGACGTCACCGGCTTGCACAACGAAGTCCAGCGTGGCTTCCTGGACGGCGTCCGCGCGCCTGACGCGCTCGATGAAAAGCCGCACACCCGCCGCCTCGGAAGCCTCAATCTGGCCAATCGTGCTGCCGATGAGCGCGCTGTTGCCGGCAATGCGATAGGCGCGCAGCTGGTAGTCATGCCATTCGCGGCCCTCCTGCGCGCCGGCACGCTTGCCGCCCAAGCTTGCTTCGTACTCCTTGCATGCGGCCGGCAGGTCGATGCCGAGCAGCCGCGGGCCGAGCGTCGCGAGAATGAGCGCGGAGCCGATCGTGCCGAAGATGTAGGTGACGGCATAGGCGGTCGGCATGGCGTCGAGCAGCGCCTTGGCGTGCTCTGGCGGAAGATGGAGCCGGCCGATGGCATCGGTCGCGAGCCCCATCGAGGCGGAAATGGTTTGCGAGCCGGCGAACAGGCCCGCAGCGGATCCCAGGTCATAGCCGGCGAATCTGGCGGCGACGATGGGAGCGGCGAGGCACAACAGACACTGCACGACAGCGAACAAGGCCTGCGGCAGGCCGTCCTTCGCGATGCCGCGCACGAACTGCGGCCCCACCCCATAACCGACTGCGAACAGGAACATCAGGAAGAACACGGATTTGACATTGGCTGAAACCGTGATGCCGAGCTGGCCAATGGCGATAGCCGCAAGCAGGGTTGCCGTAACGGCCCCGAGGCTGAAGCCCCTGAAGCTCTTGCCCCCCACCCAGTAGCCAATGCCTAACGAAAGAAAGATGGCGATCTCGGGGTACTGCCGAAGTGTGCCTGTCAGCCACGACATAGTGTTTCCTTTTCATGGTCTTGCCGAACGACACGCATCGCGCGGGCATGGCGAATTTCATGTCTTCGGATTTTGAGCGGAAGCATCGCACAGGCCTCTCTTGAAGACTCTCGTTTCTGTCAAATTCCGATGCAATTAAATTGGCGCTTTGATAGCGCTCTAATTCTTGTGAGAATTAACCGAATTTCAGTTGATCGATATAGCGCCGCGTGCTGAAGGACCCGGTGTTTCCGAACCTGACAGGCCGTTCCCAGCGGGCGTAAACACGGTGGGCGAGCGGCTCCTCGGGGAGCGCACGAAGACGCGCGAACAAGCGTTGTGCTTGCACGCGGGCAGGAAATAGCGTTAAGGGATCGAGTCGATGCGAATAAATGAATGCGTGCAATTGACGCAATTCATTCATGAAAGGCTTTATTAATTATTGAAAGAATCTGAATGGACATTCACATTGACTCGTCGAGATTATCAATTCCGGAGATTAAATCTATTGATTGACGCAATGCCAATTCGCGAAATGTTCAGCAGGGGAACCACCCGCATTTAGCCGATGGTTCCCGCGTGACGTCTTGCACCTCAAGGTCGCTCCAGCGCCGCCATCGCGCGCACGATCACAAGCAGCACGGAAAGGCTCACGCCACTCGTCGCACGCAACTCCGCTAGCAGGTGCCCGTAGCGTTCGAGCGCCGCTGCGTGCTGTTCGCACCAGGCATCCACGAGGGCTTGCGCATCGGCGCTGTCGGGCGCGGCGGCAAGCGCGTTCGTGGTGAGAGCGCGCTTGAGGCGCGCCACCTCCGCAAGCGCCGCTGCACGCGCCATCGTGTCCCAATGCGTGGGTGTAGGCAGCGCCGCCGCGCGTTCGCCGATCCAGCCATAGTTCAGGCGCATGTCCAGCGCGAAATAGGCTGCCGCCACGTGCTCGAGCGGCCGGTCGCACGCCGCCGCCACATCGGCAATATCGAGCAGCGCGATGGAAATTTCACCGCTTGCCACCCGCACCGCCAACGCGCTCTCCACGCCCGCGTTCACGAGCGCCGCCTGGCGGGCCGACAATGCATCGAGATCGCCGGCAGGCAATAGCATCGGCAATTGCGGCGCGAGCCGCTGCGCCGCGTCGCGGCAACGCGCGAGCAGCGCCCCTTCGCTGTCCACCGCGCCCGCCTGCAGATGCCGCAGGAACCAGAGCGCAGCGCGTTCGAGCAACCGCGCAACGTCGACGAACATGCGTGCCTGCACGTCGTCGGGCACGCGGTTGTCGAGCGCGTCGATGTCGCGCCACACCTCGTTGAGGTCGAACACGTCGCGCGCCATGATGCATGCGCGCACGATGTCGCCGGGCTGCACGTCTGTTTCTTCCATCAGGCGATGCACGAACGCGCAGCCCACGCGGTTCATGAGCGCGTTCGTCAGGTGCGTCGCGAGAATCTCGCGGCGCAGCGGATGGCGCTGCATCGGTTCGCTGTAGCGCTGCTGCAGCGGATTCGGAAAATAATCGATCAGCAAGTTGGCGACGAGCGGATCTTCCGGCACGTCCGATTCGAGCAGCGCGTCGTAGAGCCACATTTTGCTGTAGGCGAGCAGCACGGCGCGCTCGGGCGACGTGAAACCGAGCTTCGCCCCCTGCCGTTCCGCGATTTCCTCGTCGGTCGGCAGGAACTCGATGGCGCGGTTCAAGCGGCCCGCGCGTTCGAGCCAGCGCATGAGCCGCGTTTCCGCATCGAGCAGTTCCGCGCTGTAGCGGCCCGCGATCGAGAGCGCCTGGGTCTGGTAGTAGTTGTCGCTGAGCACGAGCAATCCGACCTCGTCGGTCATGTCGGCGAGCAGCGTGTTGCGCTGCTTCATGGTCATCTCGCCATCTGCCACCACGAGGCCAAGCAGGATCTTGATGTTGACTTCGTGATCCGAACAGTCGACGCCCGCTGAATTGTCGATGGCGTCGGTATTGATGCGCCCGCCGCGTTGGGCGAATTCGATGCGGCCGAACTGCGTGACGCCCAGATTGCCGCCCTCGCCCACCACCTTGCAGCGCAGTTCCGCGCCGTTCACGCGCACCGCGTCGTTCGCTTTGTCGCCGACCTGGGCATGGGTCTCGCGCGCGGCCTTCACATAGGTGCCGATGCCGCCGTTGTAGAGCAAATCGACGGGCGCGAGCAAGATCGCACGAATCAATTCGGTTGGAGCGAGCGACGCGGCCTCGATGCCCAGCGCGCTTTGCACGGCCGCCGAAAGCGGAATGGTCTTCACGGTGCGCGCGAACACGCCGCCGCCCGCCGAGATGGCCGCTGGATCATAGTCGGCCCAGCTCGATCGCTCGAGCGCGAAGAGCCGGCTGCGTTCCGCGAAGCTCGTTGCCGGATCGGGATTGGGGTCGAGAAAGATATGCCGATGATCGAACGCGGCAACCAGCTTGATGTGCGGCGAGAGCAGCATGCCGTTGCCGAACACGTCGCCCGACATGTCGCCGATGCCGACCACGGTGAAGTCGGTCGCCTGCGTATCGACGGCCATCTCGCGGAAGTGCCGCTTGACCGACTCCCACGCGCCGCGCGCCGTAATCGCCATCTTCTTGTGGTCGTAGCCCACCGAGCCGCCCGAAGCGAAGGCATCATCGAGCCAGAAGCCATATTCGTGCGAAATCGCGTTGGCGTAGTCGGAGAAGGTCGCGGTGCCCTTGTCCGCCGCAACCACCAGATACGGATCGTCGGGGTCGTGGCGCACCACGTCGGGCGGCGGCACGATCACGTTGTTCACGAGGTTGTCGGTGAGATCGAGCAGGCCGCGCAGGAAGGTCTGATAGCACGCCACGCCTTCGCGCATCCACGCTTCGCGGTCGGTGAGCGGCGGCGGATTCTTCACCACGAAGCCGCCCTTCGAGCCCACCGGCACGATCACAACGTTCTTCACCATCTGCGCCTTCATGAGGCCGAGGACTTCGGTGCGGAAGTCCTCGCGCCGGTCGGACCAGCGCAAGCCGCCGCGCGCGACGCGCCCGCCGCGCAGGTGCACGCCTTCCACGCGCGGCGAGTAGACCCAGATCTCGAACATCGGCTTGGGCTCGGGCAGCCCGGGCACTTTTGCCGGATTGAACTTGAACGACAGCGACGGAAGCAGCGCGCCGTCCGCATCGCGACGGTAATAGTTGGTGCGCTGCGTCGCGTTGATGACGCCGAGAAATTGCCTGAGTATGCGGTCTTCGTCGAGATTGGGGACCTGGTCTAGCGCGCTTTCGATGGCTTTGAGCGCGCGCTCGGTGCGCACCTCACGCGCTTCTCCCACATCGCCGACCATGGGATCGAAACGAATGACGAACAGCTCGACGAGCTGGCGCGCGATAGCCGGGTTGCCCGTGAGGGCACGCTCGATATAGGCATCGCTGAATGTCGATCCCACCTGGCGTAAATACTTTGCATACGCGCGCAAAATGGTGACTTCGCGTGCGCTCAAATATGCGCGCAGCACGAGGCGATTGAAGTTGTCATTCTCGATACGCGCGCTCCACACGGCTTCGAATGCATCTTCGAACAGATCTTTCACGCGTTCGATGTCGAACTCCGCGTCGTCGGCGAGCTCGAGGCCGAAATCGTGCACCCATGCGGGTTCGCAGCCCGGCGCTTCGATGATGTAAGGACGCTCTTCATCCACGCGCACGCCCAGATGCTCGAGCATCGGCAGGCTGCGCGACAGCGCGATGGCTTCGCCCGTGCAGTACACCTTGAAGCGGAACGCGCGCGGTCCGGCTTCAATGGGGCGGTAAAGATTCATGGCAATGCGCCGCGTGCCTTGCACGCGCTCGATCAGCTCGATGTCGCGCACGGCGGTGCGCGCCGGATAGTCGTCGCGATAGCCGGCGGGAAACGAATCGGCGTAGCGGTGCAGGAGCCGGGTGCCCTGCTCTTCGCCAAAGGCGTCGAGCAAAGCGTCGGCCAGATCGTCTTGCCAGCGCCGCGTGACCTGCACGAGCCGCGCCTCCAGCTCGCGCGTGTCCACCTGGGGCATCGCGCCGGTTTTCGCATGGACTACGAAATGAATGCGTGCGAGCGCCGATTCGGACAGCAGCGGCGTGAATTCCACCGATTCGCCGTTGAACGCTTCCTTGAGCAGATTGGCAACGCGCAGGCGCAGATCCGTGTTGTACTTGTCGCGCGAAACGTACACGAGGCAGGACACGAAACGGCCGAAGCGGTCGCGCCGCACGAACAGGCGCGTGCGTTGATGTTCCTGCAAGCGCAATACGCCCATGGCAACGTCGAAAAGGTCGTCTTCGTCGGCCTGGAAGAGTTCGTCGCGCGGCCAGGTTTCGAGCACCGTCACCAGCGATTTGCCGAGGTGCCCTTTGGGCAGGAAGCCCGCGCGCCGCACGATGTTCGCGCATTTGCGGCGCACGATGGGAATTTCGGAACTGGAGACCATATAGGCCGTGGAGGTGTAGAGCCCCACGAAGCGCCGCTCGCCGCTCACCTTGCCGTCCTGCCCCACGAGCTTCACGCCCACATAGTCGAGATAGCCGGGCCGATGCACGGTCGCGCGCGAATTCGCCTTGGTCAGGAAGATGGGCCACGCGCCCGTGATGATTTCCGACGCCGCGCTGGGCAGCGGCGTCGTGTCGGGCGTGCCGGGCGCGCGCAGCGACTCGCGCAGGATGCCGAGGCCCGAGCCTTCCACGCCGCGCAGGGCGAAGCCATCGCCGTGCTCGACGAGCGCGTAGTCGCGCTGGCCGAGGAAGGTGAAATGGTCGGCCGCCATCCATTCGAGGAACGCGCGCGATTCGACGTCTTCGGCGCTGCTTTCGCGCGCCTTCATGGCCTTGATCGTGGCGCGCGCCACCTCGACGATCTTCGGCCAGTCCTCGACCGCCGCGCGCACGTCGCCTAGCACCTTGGCGATAGCGCCACGCAGTTCCTCGAGTTTCGCTGCATCGCCGCAGCGGTCGACTTCGAAATGGATGAACGAGGCGAGTTGCGACTGGCCGTCGTCTGCGCCCGCGCCGCCCATGTCCACCCGCACGATCGCACCGTCCTGGCCGCGCCAGATGCGAAACACCGGATGCATCACCGAATGCAGCGCGAGCCCGAGCTTGTTGACGGCCATGGAGACCGAGTCGACGAGAAACGGCATGTCGTCGTTGACGATCTCGATCACCGTGTGGTCGGAGTGCCAGCCGTGCTGCTCGAGGATCGGGTTGTAGACCCGCATGCGCTCGCTGCCCGGCACGAAGCGCTGCGCCGCCTGCCAGTGCGCCATGGCGGCGCCGTAGAGATCGGCCACGCTGCGGCTGCGCAGGTCTTCGGCGTCGACGAAGTCGTAGTAATGCCTTAGAAAAGGTTCGACGATCTGGAAGGTCTGTTCGGGTAAACGCCCACGCGCGAATTCCACTAGATCGGAGAGCAGATGGGTGACGAATTCCTCGTTTCTTACTTGCATGGCGGACTCCAGAAAGGACGGCCATGGACTGCATCGGCGGGAGTTCATTATGCACCGGCCTCACGCTGGAAAGGGCTGGATGTGCGCGTTGCGCGCGGTACTGAACAGCGTGGCGCGCCGCATTGCAGCATTTACAGGACCCTATTGGCAGTGCGCTTTTCAATTTACGGGGTCGAATACGGGTTACAAGAAAGCGACAATTAACGCCTGAAAATGACTGCATTTCGTTTAATGGATTCGTATACTCCCGGGGTAAAGTCGAATCTGCCGGAGCAGCTCCGCTGCCAGCGCTTCCCGGCTTTCAGGAGAGATGCGGTGGATTCGTTTAGCAATACGAGGCAATTGACGCTGCGCGCGATGATCGCGTGCGCAGCGCTATTGGCTCCGGTGCTTGCCCAGGCGCAGGACGTCGGCGCCACGGGCAGTGCGCTCAGCGGCGCGTTATTCAACGGCTCCAGCGTTTCGGTCAAGGCCACGCGCAACATCGTCGACAGCGCAAAGGTCGACAATCTCGCCATTCCCCAGCTCGATTCATCCGGAAAATCCAAGGCGCCGCCGCCGCGCGTGATGCCTTTCATCGACGGCGGCTATGGGCGCAGGCGGCCGGCAGTGGGCCTCGACTTCTCGTTCGAGCTGGGCGAGGCGTGCAACAGCCGGCCCGCATCATCACCGGTTTAGCCGATCCTGAACTTGTCGAAGTCGTCCTGCCAGGTCGAGCGCTGATTGCCACGGGCAGAAAGCGCAAAGCGCGCCGCAAATGCAAGGGCCGGCGCCTAGAACCGGTCGATCATCCCGAGCTGCACACCCCGCACCGTCGCACCCGGCCACGATGGCGGAAGACCGGTGACGCTCACGCCACGCAACGTCATTTCGCCCTGCCCGTGATTGCGCAGCCAACCAGCGCTCGCGTAAAGCAATACGCGCGCCGAGACGTCGTACTCGCAAGCCGCGCTGAACTGGTCGGCGTCATTGTCGCCGCCGGAGCGGTCGCGCATAAACGTGTAGCCCAGCGCAGCGCGAAAACGCGCGCTCACCGCATAGCGCGCCGATATCGACACGCCATCGTTGTGATAGCGCGGCGTGCCGCCATCGCCGTTGAAGAACGAAACAAAACCCGTGATCGGGCCGTATACATACGAAACGCCGCCCAGATTCGCACGCAGCGCGCCATTGCCATGCGTTTGCTGGTGCGCGTATGAAATGCGCAATGGGCCGTTGCGATACGCAAAGGTTTCGATGTTTCCCGCGATGCCGTTGCCATCGTCATCGCTCGCATTGCGCAGCGCGATCATCAGCGTCGTCGAGAAGCCGTGGAATTCGGGCGAAAGCCAGGTGATGGCGTTGCTCTCGTACGGCGTGATCTTCGAGAGATTGTTGAGCCCCGAGGCGATGGTGCCCGCGCCGAACGCATCGAGCCCGCCCTTGAATGGAATGTAGATGGGTGAGTACTGGCGGCCCACGCGCAGCGTGCCGTACGGCGTGCCCAGGCCGATCCATGCCTGGCGGTTGAAGATCGTGTTATTCACCGCGAACGTGCCGTCGTTCGAGCCGAAGCCGTTCTCCAGGGCGAACAGAATCCGCACACCGTTGCCGATGTCCTCGGCGCCGCGCAGGCCCATGCGCGAACCGCGATACGCGCCCGAGTCCATGCGCGCGACGTAGCCCGCGCCAGGGTTGGTGACTTCGATGCTCGTGTCGAGCAAGCCGTAGAGCGTGACGGTGCTTTGGGCATGCGCGTCACGCGGGTGCGCCGCCAGCACAAAGAGCACGAAGAGCAAGACGAGCGCGCCTGGCGGCGCGCTCCGCTCGCAAAAGCGGGCGCGAAGCCGCACACAAAACCACACACAAAGCCGCACGCGTTACTGCGGCAACGCGTAGGCGATCACGTAGTCGCCGAGCTTCGTGCCGAACGAGCCATGCCCGCCCGCCGCGATCACCACGTACTGCCGCCCGTTGACCGAATAGCTCATCGGCGTGGCCTGGCCGCCTGCCGGCAGACGGGCGCGCCAGATCTCCTTGCCGGTGTTCACGTCGAACCCGCGGATATAGTTGTCCGCCGTCGCGCCGATGAAGGCCACGCCGCCCGCCGTGACGATCGGGCCGCCCAGCATCGGCATGCCCATCTTGAACGGCAGCGGAACAGGCGAGCTGTCACGCACCGTGCCGATGCGCTTCTTCCACACGATCTCGTTAGTTTTCAAATCGATTGCGGCCATGTAGCCCCATGCCGGCTGCTTGCACGGCAGGCCGAACGGCGAGAGGAACGGGTTGAGCGTCACGCCGTAGGGCACGCCGTATTGCGGCTGGATGCCCGACTCCGTGCCGCTGCCCTTGGCGCCCGGCTCCGGCTCCATCGGGTTGCCCGGGCCGCGCGGGATCAGCCGCGAGACGAACGGCAGCGCGATCGGGTTGGCGATGGCGATCTGGCGGTCCGTATCGACGGCAATGCCGCCCCACTCGAACATCCCGAGGTTGCCCGGGAATACCAGCGTGCCTTGCAGCGAAGGCGGCGTGAAGGTGCCTTCGTAGCGCAGCTTGTGGAACATGACGCGGCACACGAGTTGGTCGTACATCGTCGCGCCCCACATGTCGGCGTCGGTGAGCAGCTTCTTCGGACGGAACGTGAGCGCGGAGAACGGTTGCGTCGGCGCGACGTGGTCGCCCGGCGCCGCGCCTTGCGGCACCGGCATTTCGGGCGCCGGCACGACGGTCTGGCCGGTGCGGCGGTCGAGCACGAACAGGTTGCCCGTCTTCGCAGGGCCGTACACCACCGGCACGGTCTTGCCGTCCTTGTCGGCGATGTCGGCGAGCGTGGGCTGCGAGGGCATGTCCATGTCCCACAGGTCGTGGTGCGCGGTCTGGTAAAACCAGGCGAGCTTGCCTGTGGACGCGTGCAGCGCCAGGATGCCGCTCGCGTAGCGCTCCATCAGCGGCGTGCGGTCGCCGCCCCAGATGTCCGGCGTCTTCACGCCCATCGGAAGATAGACGATGTCGAGCTTCGCGTCGTAGGCGGCGGGCGCCCACGAGTTCGGCGAATTCCACGTGTAATGCTCGCCCGGGCCTGGAATCTTGTTCGGACTCTCCGCGCCCGTGTCGAACACCCAGAGCAGCTCGCCCGTGCGTACGTCGAAGCCGCGGATCACGCCCGACGGTTCGCGGTTCGAGAAGTTGTCCTCCACCGCGCCCGCCATCACGATCACCTTGTTCGTGACGACCGGCGGCGAGGTGGGCTCGTACATGCCCGGCGTATTGACCGGCATCGCATGCTGCAGGTCGAGCTCGCCGTTGTTGCCGAAGCCCGCGCAGCGCTCGCCGGTGATCGCATCGAGGGCATAGAGGTGGCCGTCGTTCACGGGCAGCAGGATGCGGCGCGTGCAGGCGCCGTTCGCCGATGCGGTGGTCGCTGGCGCGGCCGGTGCGGCATCGCTCGCCGGCGCGGCAGCTTGACTGGCCGATGCGCCTGCGTCGCTGGCGGGCGCAGCGCCCTGCGTCGACGAAGCGGCTATGGCGTCCGATGCCGCGGCTTGCGCGGACGAAGCGCCGGCTGCAACGTCGCTCGCGGCGGCGGCGGGCGTCGTTGCCGCGTTCGCCGCATTCGCCGCGAGATCGATATACGACACGCCGCGGCAAGTCACATGCTGGAAGGACGGATCGGCCTGCAGCTTCGGATCGAATTTCCACTTGAGCTCGCCCGTCTGCGCGTCGAGCACGAAAAGCTTCTGGTGCGGCGAGCACAGATAGAGCAGCTTGCCGATCTTCAGCGGCGTGACCTCATTGGTGATCTCGACCGGATCGTTCGGGCCTTTCATGTCGCCCGTGCGGAAGGTCCAGGCCACCCGCAGGTTCTTCACGTTTTCCGGCGTGATCTGTTGCAGCGGCGAATAGCGCGTGCCTTCCTGAGTGCGACCGTAGGCGGGCCAGTCGGCAGGATCGATGCCGTCGGGATTCGCAGCAGGCGTCGTACCCGCCGATGCGCCGAACGAACCGTTGATCGTCTGCGGATCGTTGAAGCACGCGTAGACCAGCACGCCCGCCCAGATCACGAGCGCGGCGACGAGCGTGCTCACGCCCAGCTTCTTCGCGCCTTCGAGCCGCCAGCTCACGAGCAGCAGGAGCCACACGCCAAAGACGACCAGCACGCCAGAGCGCGGCGCGAGCGCCCAGAAGTCGGGCCCCGACTCCCAGAGCGACCAGATTGCCGTGCCCACCAGCACGAGCGCATAGAGCGCGAGCGCGGCGGGACTGCGCCGGTGCAGCAGCCACGTCACGCCGAGCAGCACGACGCCGGTCACGACGTAGTACGGGGAGCCGCCGAGCGAAAGCAGCCATGCGCCGCCCGCCAGCAGATAGAGCGCCGTAAGCGCGATGAAAACTAGCGTAATGCCGCCGATGAACCCCGGCGACGTCGACGATGCAGCTTGCCTGGACATGATGGTCTCAACCTCCGTTTGAGGGCGCCGCTTTCACCGCTCTAGATCAGATCAGAATACGTGCATCATGCCGATGTACGCGCCAGTCTGCGACTCGCCGGCCATCGGGCTCGTGGGCGAACCCGAATCGCGCGGCGTGGCGAACACCGAGAAGGTCCCGTTCTTGCTGTTATCCACGTACGCAACGGTGCCGTAAAGGAAGGTGCGCGCGCTCAGGTTGTAAGTGGTCCCGAGCGCATAGAGCATGGCATGGCTCGACGGATCGTGCGCAGCGTCGCCACCGCCCTCGCCCACGTGAATATAGAAACCCGCCGCCGTCATGGCCCAGCGCGGCGTAGCCTGGTAGGTCGCGCCCAACCAGTAGTGGTCGGCGCTATGCGCCACGCCCACGGGCGAGTCGGGCGCGGAATAGTGCGTGTAGGCAGCCTGAATCTTGAACTTCTGCACGCGCAGATTGCCGCCCGCGAAATACTCGCGCGAGGCCGTGAAGATGTTTGAAAGGCGGCCGTTCTGATCGCGCAGCTCGTCGTAGATGCCGCGCACGTCGAAGAGCGACGAGTGATACGTGAGCATGATGCCGTCCGAGCGGCCGAACTCGCCCGGCGCGCCGCTGTTCCATGCGCCCGGCTGATTACCGAACGCATATTGCCCCTGCACGTCGAAGCCATGCCAGACCGGGCTGTGATATTCGACGTTGTTGCTGGTCTGCTGCCAGTTGCGGCCGCGCACGAGCGAAGCCGACGACACCGCCTGCTGCACGAACGGATCGAATTCCCATACGCCATCGCTGTCGATGAAGAGATTGCGGCCCGCCTGCAACTGGCCCCACGTCTCGTTCTTCATGCCGACATAGGCGCGGCGCGAGAACAACCGGCCGCCCCCCGTGGTGCCGTTCATGATCTGCACGGCGGTTTCGAGGTCGAACAGCGCACGGGTGCCGCCGCCCAGATCCTCGCTGCCCTTGAGGCCGAACATGCTGGTGCCCCAATCTCCGCCTTCCGCGCTCCAGCGGGTCGAGCTGCCGCCCGTGCCGTTGGCGACATGGTTCAGGTATTCGATGCCACCGTCGACGCGGCCATAGAGCGTCACGCTCGATTGTGCCGAGGCAGCCGTGCTGGCTGCGAGCAGGACACACGCGCCCAGTTGCTTTTTTCCCATCTCAGCTCCCAGGTGGGTTTCTTGCTTCGCTTTTCCGTACCGCTGGGGATGCTTCACGCGGCGCCAGGGGCCAGGCATCGTTCGATGCACACTGATCCAACCGCACTGCGTCTGGAAAAATATAGCGCGTCATTGAAGCGAGTGCTTTCTCGCTGCACGCCGCCATCATGCGGGGCATGGACGGCCGCGCTTCATCGGCCCTTGAACACGCTATCGTTCGTTTTGGTGTTGCCGATCGTCGGCCGGATTGGTACGTGAATGCGTGTGCCTCGCGCCTTCACGCGCATGAAACACGGGCAGACGCCAGCCGAAATGCAGCGCCGCGAGCCGCAGCGCCACGCAGGCCGCAGTCGCGACCCATGGCGTCCAGGACGACGACCACTCGGCCGCATTGAGCCCGACCTGTAACGCCGCCCCCAGGAGCGCAGCCGACGCATAGATCTCGCGCTCCAGAATCGCGGGAACGCGCGAAAGCAGAATGTCACGCAGCACGCCGCCGCCCACCGCGCTCACCATGCCGAGCAGGATCGCGGTCTCTGCACTGTTGGTCCAGATCCACGCCTTCTGCGCACCCGACACCGCGAACAGTCCCAGCCCGATCGCATCGAAAAACAGCACCGGATGGCGCAGCCGCCGCACTTTCGGATAAGCGGCAATAGTGAGCGCCGCCGCGAGCAGGGACACCGCCAGATACGCCCAGTTGGACAGCCCCGCGGGCGGAATCGCGCCGATGCTCACATCGCGCACGATGCCGCCGCCGCACGCCACCATGAAGGTCACGACGATGATGCCGAACAGATCGAGCCGCCGCTGCCGCGCGGCCACGGCGCCCGAGATCGCGAATGCAAAGGTGCCGACCAGATCGAGGACCGTGTACGCCGTATGGGCGTTCATATGCGCGCTGACGTGCGCACCCAGTGCTGCGCTCACGCTGCCTCGCTTTCCTGTCCGGTTGTGCACTCGCGCTGATTCTCGTAGCCAAGCCACGCGCCGGCGGCGCAAAGCATGGCTTCGACGCCCGCACGCAGCGTCGTGTCGATAACCGGCGCGAACAAGGGCGAGTGATTGCTCGGAATCTCGTTGATCTTCTTTGCCGCTTTGGCCTTCGCGTAAATCTCGGGATCGGTGCCGCCGACGAACCAGAACGCGTATGGCACGCCCCATTCGCGGCCAAACACGCTGAAGTCCTCGCTGGCGGCTGCAGGCTGCGTTTCGTAGGCGCGCTCGCCAAAATGCGCCTCGAATGCCGTGCGCAGGCGCGCGGTGGTGGCGTCGTCGTTCACGGTAAGCGGGAGGGTCGAGATCGTGGTGAACTCAGGTTCGCGCGGCGCATTGGAAGCTGCACATTCCGCGCAGCAAATGCGCCGGATCGCGCCGAGCATGTACTCGCGCACGTCCTCGTCGTAGGTGCGCACATTGAGCTTGAGCGTGGCATCGTCGGGAATGATGTTTTCCTTCGTGCCCGCCTGCAATGAGCCGACGGTGAGCACGGCGCGATCACTCGGCGCGATCTCGCGCGAAACGATGGTCTGCAGGCGCAGCGTGGTAGAGGCCGCCATGATCACCGGATCGATCGACGTCTGCGGCTGCGAGCCGTGCGAACCGCGGCCGAAGAGCTTTACCTTGATGCTGTCGCCGGCCGAGAGAATCGTGCCGCTGCGATACCCGACCGTGCCCGCCGAGCCCACCATCACGTGCTGGCCGAGGATGACGTCGGGCTTCGGAAAGCGCGCGATCATGCCGTCGTCGACCATGCTGCGCGCGCCGCGGCCCACCTCCTCGCCGGGCTGGAACACCGCCATGAGCGTGCCGCGCCAGGCGTCGCGATGCACCGCCATCAAACGCGCGGCGCCCAGCAACCAGGTCACGTGCATGTCATGGCCGCAAGCGTGCGCGACACCCACCTGCACGCCGTCCTCGTCCTTCACGGTGACCTTGCTCGCATAGGGCAAACCCGTGGACTCGGTCACCGGCAACGCGTCCATGTCGGCGCGCAGCATCACCACCGGGCCCTCGCCGTTGCGCAGCAGCGCCACCACGCCGGTCACGCCGACTTCGCGCGTGACTTCGAAGCCGAGCTTTTCCACGTAATCGGCCACGATTTGCGCAGTGCGGAACTCCTGCATCGAGAGTTCCGGATGCGCGTGCAGGTCCTTGTAGATCGACTCAAGCTCGGGCAAAAGCGCGTCGATGTCGGGTGCGAACGATGAAGCCAGATTGTGCATGAGTCACTCCTGGTCAGGTTGCGCCGCTGGCGTTCACCAGCAGGCTATCTGAAAGTTTTTCCAGCAGGCGGTCAAGTATCTTGCGCTCGCCAAGCGTGAGTGCGGCCGAGAGCTCGGCTTCGAGCGCGGCGCCCGCCTTCGCGGAGGCCCTCGCCACCTTGACGCCTTCGGGCGTGCCGCTCAGTGCGACGCTGCGGCGGTCCTGAGCATGCGTATCGCGGACGATCAGGCCGCGCCCCTCCAGTTCGGCCAACGTCTTGGAGAGCAGGGTTTTTTCGATCAAGGCGCGCTGCGAAACGGCTTTGGGCGTGATGCCGGCCTCGCCGCAAACGAGCCGCAGCACGCGCAGCGCGCGCACGTCGAGACCCCAGCGCTCGCGGTAGACGGCGTTGGCGCGCTCGATCAGCAGCGCGCTCGCGAGGTCGAGCCTGAAGGTGAGAAAACCGGAATAGAGTCCTGTGGACAAGCGCGTACTCCCGTGGCGTGCACCGGCAAGACCGGCGACGCATGGGAGTATAGTTATTTAGTTGAAAATTTCAACTAGATTCCTGCAAATGACGCGTCGCCGCGCGTGTGGCCGCCCGGTTCATTTTTGAATCACGCTCATGCGGGGTTGGCGCACAGACTTCCATCGCAGCAACGCGTGCGCCGCGAGACCGAACAGCAGCCCCCAAAAAGCCGCACCCAAACCGAACAGCGACATGCCCGATGCCGAAACAATAAATGTGACCAATGCGGCGTCGCGATCGCCGACATCGGTCATCGATGCGGCCAACGCGCTTGCGACAGTCGGGAACAGCGCAAGCCCCGCGAGCGCGGCGATCAACTCCTTCGGCAGCATGGCAAACAACGAGAGCACTGTCGCGGCGATGGCGCCAAGCACGATATACAGCATACCGCCCGATACCCCGGCGACATAGCGTTTGCCCGGATCTTCATGCGCCTCGTGGCCGGTGCAAATGGCCGCCGTGATTGCGGCCAGATTCAGGCCATGGCACCCGAACGGCGCGAGCAAAGCGGAAGCCGCCGACGACCATGCTATGACCGGCCCGGCGCTGGGCCGCGTGTAGCCCGCGTTGCGCATCACCGCCATGCCCGGCACCCACTGTCCCGTGAGCGCCACCACCACCAGCGGCAACGAGATGTTGACGATGGCCTGCCAGTCCAAACGCGGCGTGGTCCAGACCGGGCTGGTGAGCTGCATCGGCGGTACGTGGCCGACGAGCTTTCCGAGCGCGACCGAGATCAACGCACCGACCACGAGCACGCCTGCCACGGCATAGCGCGGGAACGCGCGACGGCCTATAAAGAACGCAATGAACATCGAGCCGACCAGTACCGGCTGCGCGGGCAACACGACAAACAGCTTCGATGTGAAGCCGAACAGAATACCCGCGAGCATCGCTGCGGAAATGCCCGCCGGCAACCTCGAAACGATCTTGTCGAACGTTCCGGTGACGCCCACGAGACAAATGACGAGGCTTGCCGCGAGATACGCACCGACTGCCGCCGCATAATCGACCGTGGGCAGCAGCGAAATCAGCAGCGCCGAGCCCGGCGCCGACCACGCGATGACCACCGGCACCTTGTAGCGCAACGACAGCACGATGCCGAGCACGCCGGAGCCCACCGCGATCGTCCACACCCATGATTCAAGCAGCGCATGGGGCAAGCCTTGCGCCGCCTGGAACACGATGACGAGCGGCCCGGCGAACGAGATCAGCGTGGCGATGCATCCGGCGAGCACGGCAGGCAGCGAGCAATCCTTGATCAACTGGCGCATGGCGTTCATGTGTCAGCCGTTGTCTCCGCCCGCGACCGGCAGCACGGTGCCTGTGATATAGCTGGCCTCGTCCGACGCCAGAAAGAGGATCGGCGCGATTTGTTCGTCGAGTGTGCCGTAGCGCTTGAAGAACGTCGATTCGGTGACCTGCTGCACCGCTTCGTTCATCCACGCTTTTTCCTGCTCGCTATCTCCGGCCGCATTGCGCGCAACGCGGCGTGCGGGCGCGCTAGTGCCGCCCGGGGCGCTCGCGACCACGCGAATATTGTGCTCGCCGTATTCCATGGCCAGCGCCTGGGTTAGCGTGTTGACGCCGCCCTTGGCCGCCGAATACGGCACGCGGCGAATACCGCGCGTGGCGTTCGACGAAACGTTGACGATGGTTCCGCCACCCCGCGCGAGCAAATGCGGCAGCACCGCATGGCACGCATACAGCGTGGGCATCAGCGAGCGGCGAATTTCCGCGTCGATCTGTGCCGGTTCGAATTCGGCGAACGGACGCATGCGAATCGCGCCGCCCACGCCGTTGATCAAAATGTCGATGCCGCCGAACTTCTCGGCAGCGAACGCCATGGTCGCCCGCGCGCCTTCGTAGGTCTCCAGATCGGCGACGAATCCCGCGGTCTGCGCGCCTTCAGCCTCGGCGGCGACTTCAGAAACGAAATCGGCGCGATCGACGAACACCACCTTGCCGCCCTCGGCGGCCGCACGCAGCGCCACGCCCCGCCCGATGCCCTGCGCCGCGCCCGTGACGACGACGACCTTGCCTGTGAATCGTTGCATGTTCATGCCGCCTTCGCCGGTGCGTTGGGAGTGAACTTCTCGTATTGGAAGCTGTTCGGCTTCACGCCTTCGTCGTCGAAATACTTGCGCACCGCGTCGACCATCGGCGGCGGCCCGCACAGGTACACGTCGACATCGCCGTCGTTCAGTGCGTCGGCCGGAATGTGCTGCGTAACCCAGCCCTTGCGCGGATGATTCGATTCCGCTTCGGCCACGACAGTCGCAAAGCTGAAATTCGGCAGCTTCGCCATATACGCCTCGATCTCCTCCACCTGCACCAGATCGAGATCGCGTGTGACGCCGTAAATCAGATGCACCTTCTGCTGCGGATTCGTGCGCGCCAGCACTTCGAGCATCGAAAGGAACGGCGCGAGGCCCGTGCCGCCGGCCAGGAACAGCAACGGCCGCTGCAAGTCGCGCAAATAAAAACTGCCAAGCGGCCCGTGCAACTCGAGCTTTTCGCCGGGCTGAGCCGATTCCAGCCACGTGCTCATGACGCCGCCGGGAATCTTCTTGATCAGGAAGCTGATTTTCGCTTCGCCCGGCGCCGATGAAAACGAGTACGAGCGACGCTGTCCGCTGCCGGGAACGTCGATGTTCACGTACTGCCCTGGCAGGAACACCGGCGCGTTCGCATCCACATTCATTTCGAGCACCACGGCTGCATCGTTGTGCTGCTCGACCTTCGAGACGGTCGCGGCAAATTTGCCGTGCCCCGTCTTGCACGCGGAAGACGAGGTGGGAACCGCAATCACGCAATCGCTTTGCGGCACCATCTGGCAGGTCAGCACGAGACCGCCGTTCTTTTCCTCCTCGGTCAGCGCATCTTCGATGTAATCGTCGCCGAGATCGTAGCTGCCGCTCTCCGCGCGGCACTTGCAGGTACCGCACACGCCATCGGAGCAATCCATCGGCAGATTGATCTTCGCGCGAAAGGCAGCGTCGAGCACCTTCTCCCCCGCCTTACAGTCGATGAAACGGGTGACGCCGTCCTCGAAATTCAGTGCAACCTTGAAACTGGACATGGGAACCTCCTCCACTGCCTGTGATACTTGCCTCTGATGGCTTCTGGCTCGACGTCAAACGTGGTAGACGTCGAGAACCTGCCGGATATAGTCGTTCTTCAGCACGATCTTCTTGTATGCGATCAACAAGTCGTCGCCAGCCTTTCGCAACGTCACGAACATCGTGCCGAAGTATTGGTCATCCACCTTGTAGCGGTGGCTCAGCGTGTGAAAGTTGTAGCGCACGTCCACTTCGTTTTCGCGCTCGGCCAGCACTTCCACGTTCGTGACGTTGTGACTGGTGCGCGGCTCGGGCGTCGAAGCGCCGCTGCGCTCGGTCTTGATGCGAAACACGCGATCTTCGAGGCCGCCTTTATCGGGGTAATACATCAGCGAGATCTGGCTTTCGTGGTCGTCGGTCAACTGGTCGTCGTCGTCCCATGCGGGCATCCAGTAAGTGACATCGTCCGTATAGCAGGCGAGCCATTCGTCCCACTGGCGGTCGTCCAGGAGACGCGCTTCACGGTAGAGCGCTGCGCAAATTTTCCGGTAATCGAAGCTCATGCCCGTGCCCCTTGCTGTTCCTTCTTCAGTGCGTCACGCATCACGCGCACCCAGTATTCGTGCTGACACACGAACAATCCCTCGTCTTCGCTGCGCTCGCCCGAAATGAGCGGCTTCAGCCCCATCTTGCTGGCGTTTTCGTCGGGGCCTTCGACCCACAACGGCGCACCGCGCGACAGGTCGTTCCACATTGCCGTGATGCCGGCGTAACCGTTCTGGCACGCGCGGAACTCTTCCAGATCGTCGGCGGTCCCCATGCCGGAGACGTTGAAGAAGTCTTCGTACTGGCGAATGCGTGTCGCGCGGTCGGCGGCGCTTTCCCCCTTCGGCGCGAAGCAGAAAATGGAGACTTCGGTTTTATCCACGCTGATCGGCCGCACGACACGAATCTGCGTGCTGAACTGATCCATCAGGAACACATTCGGATACAGGCAGAGATTGCGCGTCTGATTGACGATGAAGTCCGCCTTCACCTCGCCCACGCGCGCCTTGATTTCGTCTCGCTGACGATAGACCGGCCGCACTTCGGGGTTCATCGTTTTCGTCCACAGCAAGATGTGCCCGTAGTCGAAGCCATAGACGCCGGCCACGGATTTGCTCCAGCTATTCGCGTCCACGGCTTGGGTGCCGTCTTCCTTGCGGCGCCCCATCGTGGCGGCGTAATTCCAGTGAACAGTGCTGACGTGGTAGCCGTCGCAGCCGTTCTCCATCTGCATCTTCCAGTTGCCTTCGTAGATGTACGAGGAGTTGCCGCGCAGCACTTCGAGACCTTCCGGAGCCTGGTCGACAATCTGGTCGATGATCACGCGGGCTTCACCGAGGTAGTCTTCGAGCGGCACGGCATCCGCATTGAGACTGCCGAACAGGAAGCCACGGTAGTTCTGGAAGCGCGCAACCTTCTTCAGATCGTGCGAGCCGTGCGTATTGAATTGCACGGGATATTCGGTGGTCTTTTCGTCCTTGACTTTCAGCAGCTTGCCGGTATTGGAAAAGGTCCAGCCGTGGAACGGGCAGGTGAAGCTGCCCTTGTTGCCGTGCTTGCGCCGGCACAGCATCGCACCCTTGTGCGCACAGGCATTGATGACGGCGTTCAATTCGCCAGTCTTGTCGCGTGTGATGACCACGGGCTGGCGGCCAATCCACGTGGTGTAGTAATCGTTGTTATTGGGAATCTGGCTTTCGTGCGCGAGATACACCCAGTTGTTCTCGAAGATGTGTTTCATCTCAAGTTCGAACAAATCGGCGTTGGTGAAGATATCGCGGCGGCAGCGGAAGATACCGGCCTCTTTGTCATCCTGCACCGCCGTGGCGAGCAGATGATCCAGTTCGTTAGCTTTGTCGATAATGGCGGACATGGTTCCTCTCCGTGGACGCGAACTGGCCCCTGCACAGAACTCGCGCATCGGTATCGAATGATTTTTGCGGGATCCCGCTATGGCAGCAGAATTAGCTGGCCACCGTCATAGCGGGATGTTGCGGGGTATTACGCCGTGACTGAAGCGCGCGGGCGATTGACGATCTGGTTGTCCTTGCCCTGCACCAGCGTGGTCAGTGCGAAGTTGAACTCGATGTCCTTGTACGTGTCAGCCTTCAGGCCCAATGCCGTACCGCCGGTTTTCTCGACGACGTGAGGAATCAGCTCCTCACGCGTGGCGTAGGCGAAGTCGTCCCAGATCAGCGGATCGCCTTCGATGTTGAACTGCGTCGTGAGCTTGCGATGACTGTCGCTGGTGACAAAGAAGTGCACGTGCGCGGGACGATTGCCGTGACGGGCAATTTCGTCTAGAAGCTGCTGCGTGGCGCCTTGCGGAGGGCAGCCGTAGCCCACCGGCATCAGCGTGCGGAATTCGTACTTGCCGTCGGCACCGGTCTTCACTGCGCCGCGCAGGTTGAAGTCGCTTTGTGCGCCGGTCGGGTCGAAGTGCGAATAAAAGCCCTTCGAATTAGCGTGCCAGCATTCCACCACCGCGCCGGCGAGCGGCTTTCCATCCGGACCGGTAACCGTGCCGTGAATGATGAGCGGGCCCGCGTCCGCGTCGGGATTGATGTCGATTTTCGACACGCCATCGCGCAGGGGCGCACCGGCCACATACAGCGGGCCTTCGATGGTGCGTGGCGTGCCGCCTTCGATGCCGGCAGCCTTGTCCGCTGCATCCATGCGGATGTCGAGATACTTCTCCAGGCCGAGCCCCGCCGCGAGGAGCGCAGCCTCGCCATCCTTGCCGAGCTTGTTCAGATAGTGAATGCCGGCCCAGACTTCATCGGGAGAAATGTCGAGATCGTCGATGGCTTTAAACAAATCGCCCAGCAAACGATTGAGAATCTGCTTGAAGCGGGGATTGCCGTTCGCGCCACCGAGGTTGGTGGCTGCTTTCAGCAGGTCTTGCACTTCCTGGGTGTCGAATACCTTCGCGCTCATGGCTACTGTCTCCACTTCTTTATCTCAGGGAAAATAACTCGGGCATTTCTCGCCGCTTCAATCGGACCGGAGTTTTCATGCTCCGAAGGTATAATGAATGGCGTCGAATGCTGTGAGAGAAGCATAGTTGGCAGGCAGTAGGCGCGTCCAACACTGAATTAGTATCAGGACCATATCCGGCAGGTATGAACATGGAGCTGAGACACCTGCGCTACTTCGTGGCCGTCGCCGAAGAGCGCAATTTCACGCGCGCCGCCCAGCGGCTGCATATTGCCCAGCCACCGCTTTCGCGGCAAATCCAGCAGCTCGAGGAAATGCTGGGCGTGCAACTTTTCGAGCGCGACTCGCGCCCGCTCAAGCTCACCGACACCGGCCGCTTCTTTTATCAGCATGCGGTGCAGCTACTCGCGCAGACGGCCGAGCTCGAGTCCATGACGCGGCGCGTGGGCAAGATCGAGCGCAGCCTTTCGGTGGGCTTCGTCGGCTCGACGCTTTACGGCATGCTGCCGAAAATCATCCGGCGCTATCGTCAGGAGAATGCCGCAGTCGAATTGAGCCTCATCGAAATGTCGACGACGGACCAGATCCAGGCGCTCAAGGAAGGCCGCATCGACGTCGGGTTCGGGCGCATTCGTCTGGAGGATCCGAGTATTCGCCGCGTGGTGCTGCGCGAGGAACGCCTGATCGTGGCGCTGCCGCTCGGGCATCCGCTCGTCGGTGCCAAACCCACGCTTTCGCTGCGCGAGCTCGTCAACGAGACCGTCATCATTTACCCGAAGCACCCGCGCCCCAGTTATGCCGACCAGGTGCTCGCGGCCTTTCACGACCGTGCGCTCGAACCGCAACACCTTTACGAGGCGCGCGAACTGCAGATCGCACTCGGACTCGTGGCGGCCGGCGAAGGCATTTCGATCGTGCCGAGCAGCGTCTACGGCCTCAAGCGCGATGACGTGTCGTACAAGGATCTCGACGATGCCAAGCTCACCTCGCCCATCATCATGAGCACGCGCATGCTCGATGAATCCGAGGATGTGCGCCGCATGCTCGAACTCATCTACGTGCTCTACGCAGAAGAGAAAATGGAGCACCTCGCACCGCCCGAGCGCTAAACCTGCTCGCCATTCAATGCGCATGCGCCGTCGGCGCCATACCTGGCAAGTATCGATTCAGACATTTTCGGTGTTGGACACATCGCCCGCACGGCCTGCATACTCGGTCCAACTCACTTGATCCAATCTGCCAGGTATGAACGCAACCATCAGCTCCATTGAAGCGATCCTCGTGGATCTGCCGACCATTCGCGCCCACCAGCTCGCGATGGCCACCATGCAGCAGCAAACGCTCGTGATCGTCCGATTGCGCTGCAGCGACGGCGTCGAAGGCATCGGCGAGGCGACCACGATCGGCGGCCTCTCGTATGGCGACGAAAGCCCCGAAGGCATCAAGCTCACTATCGACACCTATCTTGCACCCGCGCTCAAAGGTGTGGACGCAACCAATATTCACGCGGCCATGGCGCGGCTCGACAAGGTCGCACGCGGCAACCGTTTCGCGAAATGCGCACTGGAAACGGCGCTGCTCGATGCCCAGGGCAAGCGCCTTGGCGTTTCGCTCGCCACGCTGCTCGGCGGCGCGGTGCGCACCGCCCTGCCCACGCTGTGGACGCTTGCGAGCGGCGACACGCAGCGCGACATCGACGAAGCGGAGCGCTGGCTTGGCGAGCGCCGCCACGACACCTTCAAGCTCAAGATCGGCCGGCGCAGCGTGCGCGAAGACGTGGCGCACGTCTCAGCCATCAAGCGCGCGCTGGGCGACCGGGCGCGCGTGACCGTGGACGTCAACCAGGCCTGGAACGAAGCCGATGCGGCAACCGGCATCGCCATGCTCGAAGCCGCCGGCATCGACCTGATCGAGCAGCCGGTGCCGCGCGAGCAGCGCGCGGCGCTGGCGCGGCTTGCGGCGCGCTTCGTCGTACCGATCATGGCCGACGAAACGCTGATGGGCCCCGAAGATGCGCTCGACCTCGTGCGCGGGGCGTGCGCCGATGTGTTCGCGCTGAAGATCATGAAATCGGGCGGAATCTACGGCACGCTGCGCACGGCCGCCGTGGGCGACGCGGGCGGCATGGCGCTCTATGGCGGCACGATGCTCGAAGGCAGTGTGGGCACGCTCGCGGCGGCGCATTGCTTCGCGACGCTGCCAAGGCTCGCGTGGGGCACGGAATTGTTTGGGCCACTGCTCGTGAAGGACGATATCGTGGTCGAGCGGCCTGTGTATCGCGACTTCTGTCTGCATCTGCCGGAAGGCCCCGGGCTTGGCATCGCAATCGACGAAGACAAGCTCGCTCACTATCGCCGTAAATAATATTCACGTGTATTTTGGCTTCCTGATTAATTGATTTTGACGAGGACAGAACATGCTTTTCATGGTTCGTATGGACGTGCACATTCCCGCCGATATGCCCGCTGCACAGGCCGAGGAAATCAAGGCGCGTGAGAAGGCGTACTCGCAGGACCTGCAACGTCAGGGCAAATGGCTGGCGCTGTATCGCATCGTGGGCGAATACGCGAACTACAGCCTGTTCGACGTGGAATCGAACGACGAGCTGCACACGCTGCTTTCCGGGCTGCCGCTGTTCCCGTACATGACGATGCACGTCACGCCGCTCGCGAAGCATCCCTCTTCCATCCGCTGAGCGCTGCCATCACGCAGCCTGAGGTGAACGGCTAAGACACGAGCCGTTGCGCGGAGAAGCGCAGCCCGTCGAACAGCTTCGCTGCCACGCGCTCCGGAAAGCCTTCCGGCAACGTGGCGGCTACCTCGTCGATGACTGTCGGCGTGCGAGCAACGAAACGCTCGACGATCGAAGCAGCGTCGGCGCCGTAGTGGCATAGCTGCGCGGTGGCGTCGAAGTGGCTGCGCTTCACGTCGCGCATGCGGTAGTGCCGTCCCTTGCCCCACACCGCCATCGCCAGCGTAGCCTTGTGCCACGACCACTGATTGCCGCCGTCGCCCGCGACGGGCCAGATCGACATGACGTCGTAGAGCGGTGCAAGCTGAAAGCGCCCGCCCGGCAGGAGACGCAGGCTGAAATTCTTCGCATGGCCGTCGGGCGCCGCCAGCATCCAGAAGGCAATCTGCGCGGCGAGGAAAGTTTCGATGTCTTCGCGCGCGGCTTGGGACTGGCGCAAAAGGTCCGCGATCTCGCGCACGCCCGGGCCGCCCTGAGATTCGTACTTGAAATGTGGCGGCACGCCGAGCGCCTGGCAGAAATCCTCCTGCGGCAAGCGCAGCAGCATGCCGCTGCGCGACACCGCGCGGTCGAAGCGCTCGACCGCCAGCACTTTCTGCGCGCCGAACGTGACGATCTGCGCGTTCGACACCGGCAGCCCATAGGCCTTGAGCAAAGCCAGGCACAGCCACTCGTTCTCCACCGAGGTATGAAAATCCACCTTGCGATGGCCGATCAGGCCAAGCGGCAGCTTGAGGATGTGCGTCGTGGGCGTGGCGCCGTGGGGTAAATGCCAGCGGCCCTCGTGATAAAGCAGCGCGGTCTTTTCCTGCGCGCCCGCGAGCGAGATGCGCAATTCTTCGTCCGGGGCGCCCATGCCGCCCGGCAGCGCGCCTGAAGTTTCCAGCAGGAGCCGTTCGACGGCCGCATCGTCGAGCGGCGTGCCCTCGATGCGTTCGATGCGCGCCGGCGTCTCGTCCTCTTCCAGCAGCTGCACGGCGCCCACGCAGTCGCGGCCGACCGCCTTGAGCAGGTCGAACGCGCCGAGTGACCCGGTGCTAAAGCGCGCCGCGATGCGTCGGCGAATTTGCGTGCTGTCGGGCAGCAGATTGTCGAAGTAGTTGTACACTCGCGCGCCGCGCAGCGGCCGCTCGCCCAGGCCGAACGGCAGCGAGAGCGAAAGCGGCCGCCCCGCCGCCGATGCCTTCCAGGCGGGGTCATAGCGCAGTTCGGTCTCACCCAAGGGCGGTACTGTCCAGGTGCCGACGCGCTCGCCGTTGGCCCAGATCGAGAGTGTGCGGGAGTGCGATTTGCGCCCCATCTCCTACCACTCCGGCCGGTCTTCTCGCGCCTCGTACAACTCGCCGTGATCGCGCGACTGCACGCACAGTTCGAGTTCGTAGAGCGCAAACAGCGCAAGCATCTGATTGAGCGAGATACTCGCTGTGCCAGTGGTTTCGAGCGCGGACAGGCGCGGCTGCCCGATGCCGAGCGAGGCGGCTGCCTGCGCCTGGGTCATGCCGCATGCCTTTCTGGCCGACTGCAGGATCTCGGCGAGCCCCGTCGGCGTATGGACGATGATCTTCATGGGATATTCCTGAAAAGCATAAAACGAGTATATGCCTGTAGACGATATTTTACCAATATCGCTCATAAGCATAAATTAGGAATATCATTATCACCGATACTACTCGATGCAGCACGACGCACTGCGTGCACCAGGCGGCGAAACCGGTTTTCGCCCTACACTGCAAGGCATCGGCCGAGCCGCATCAGCCGGCTCCGGATTCATGTCTGCAAGGAGTGCCGTCATGCACACGAAAACCGTGAAGATTCCTGGCCCGGATCATCCCATCACGATCGAGCCTTCTCCATTGCGCGTGGTCGTGAAGGTCGCGGGCAAGACCGTCGCCGATACGCGACGGGCGCTGATGCTGCGCGAAGCGAACTATCCGGCCGTGTTCTACGTGCCGCGCGAAGATGCCGACATGTCGCTGCTCGCGCGCACGGACCATGCCACGTATTGCCCCTACAAAGGCAACTGCAGCTACTACTCGATCGTGCCGGGCGGTGAACGCTCGATCAACGCGGTGTGGACCTACGAGTCGCCGCACGACGCCGTCGCGCCCATCAAGGACCACCTGGCCTTCTACCACGACCGGGTGGACTCCATGGAAGAACTGGACATCTGAACCAAACGGCGCCCGAGGAGATTCTCGAGGCGCCCCCCCCGCCCGCGCTCAACGCGCCTTTTGCACAGGGGGCACCCCCGCCAGCAACGCGACGCCGCTTGCCACCAGCAGCGCGGTAAGCATATAGAGCGCATTGTCCATACTGCCCGTATGCACCTTGATGAGCCCGATCGCCCACGGACTCACGATTCCGCTCGTAATGCCGATGCTGCTGATTAGCGCGATGCCAGCAGCCGCTGTCTTGCCCGTCAGGTAAGCAGGCGGCACGGCCCAGAAAATCGGCAGCGCGGCGAAGATCAGCACGGCAGCCAGCGACAGAATCGCCATCATCGCGGCAAAGCTCGCCAGGTGCAGCGTGAGCAGCGAAAGCGCCACGCCCCCGCCGATGGTGCAGGCCGCGAAATGCCAGCGGCGCTCGCCGCGTCGATCGGATCGGCGCGCGATCAGCATGAGGCCCACCGCGCCTATCGCGTTCGGGATCACGGTGTAGAGGCTGATCGCCAGCACGTCATGCACGCCGAAGTCGCGAATCATCAGCGGCATCCAGAAGTTGAGCGTGAGCGATGCGCAGGTCAGCGAAAAATAGATGAACGCGAATAGATAGACACGCGGATTGCGCAGCGCCGCGCCGAACGAATGTGACGACGCCTTTACGTGCTTGCTCGCGCGCGCGTCCAGCGTCGCTCCGTCGCGCTGCGCGAGCAGATGAGCTTTTTCCGAATCGCTGAGCCAGCGTGCCTGCTCCGGACCGTCGACGAGCCAGAACGCCGCCATGAGGCCCAGCAGCACAGCGGGCAGGCCCTCGATCGCGAACATCCAGCGCCAGCCCTCCAGACCCATGACGCCACCCATGTCGCGCATGATCCATCCGGAGACGAGCCCGCCCAGCACGCCCGCCACCGCGACACCGGCAAAAAAGATCGAAAGCACCGCAGCACGGCGGCGCGGCGGAAACCAATAAGTCAGGTACAGCACGATGCCGGGGAAGAAACCCGCCTCGAACACGCCAAGCAGGAAACGCAGCGCGTAAAAGTGCGTGGGCGTATGCACGAACATCATGCAGGTCGATGCGATGCCCCACAGCAGCATGATGCGCATGAACGTGCGGCGCGCGCCAAAGCGTGCGAGCAGTAAATTGCTCGGCACCTCACACAGCACGTACCCCACGTAGAAAATGGCCGCGCCGAGTCCGTACATCGCGTCGCTGAAGCCGAGGTCGTGCTTCATCTGCAACTGCGCGAAGCCGATGTTGATCCGATCGAGAAACGATACGACGTAGCAGACAAATAAAAACGGAATGACGTGCCACGCGACTTTGCAGTACAGCAGGTCGTCGCTGGTCGGGGAAGCGGCGGCGGACGGCGCGAGCGTGGGGTCGGATGCGCGGTCCGTGATGATCGATTGCGGCATGTGCCTGTCTCCAGATTTTTGGGAAATCCGCGCCACGCGGATCTCCGTTGAGTGGCGTCTGACGCGCCTTCGGAATGACTCGATGAAATCTCCACTAACGGCAGCCCGGATTCGGATGCGGAGGATTGCTGCGCCGCCGTGCCTCTTGCGACTACCGTTGGCGCATCATAGGAGCAGCGTAATTTATTTGTCAATAGCTAATCAATTAGTCAAACGTAAACGATTAAAGTGAACCACCGGTCTCCAGGGCAATAATGGCTTTCAGGCAGGCCTCTTCTCGAGCTCCGTCGCGCGCACGCGTCTATGCTTCGTCTGTTGCTCGCAACGACAAGCTCGCCAACACCCGCGACGCCGCGCTGCGGCGCGTACCAGGAGATCGTCATGAAAGCCATCCAGCTGATCGCGCCCGCCGGGCTCGACAATCTCAAGCTCGTGGATCTCGCCCCGCCAGGCGAGCCGCAGGCTGGTGAAATTCGCGTGCGTCTGCACGCCAGTTCGCTGAACTACCATGATCTGGGCGTGGTGCTCGGGAAAATGGGCGCCGCCGACGGGCGCATTCCCATGTCCGACGGCGCGGGCGTGGTCGAAGCCGTGGGTCCTGGCGCAAGCGAATTCGCCGTGGGAGACCACGTGGTGTCCACGTTCTTCCCGCCATGGCTCGACGGCGAGCCCACGCTTGCCGACTTCTCCGCCACACCAGGTGACGGCGTCGATGGCTACGCGCGCGAAGCCGTGGTCGCACCCGCCACGGCCTTCACGCACAGCCCGCGCGGCTACAGTCACGCCCAAGCGGCCACGCTCACCACGGCGGGGCTGACCGCATGGCGTGCGCTGGTTGTGAACGGCGCGCTCAAGGCCGGCGACACGGTGCTGGTGCTGGGCACGGGCGGCGTGTCGGTGTTCGCACTGCAATTCGCCAAGGCGATGGGCGCGACCGTGATCGCCACCTCGTCATCCGACGAGAAGCTCGAGCGCGCGCGGAAACTCGGTGCGGACCACACCATCAACTATCGCAGCGAGCCGCAATGGGCGGGCAAAGTGCTGGAATTCACGAATGGACGCGGTGTCGATCACGTGGTCGAGGTCGGTGGACCCGGAACGCTCGAACAGTCGATCCTGGCTACGCGCGTTGGCGGGCATATTGCGCTGATCGGCGTGCTGACCGGTATCGCGGGCCCGGTGCCCACCGGCACGATGATGCGCCGCCAGCAGCGCCTGGAAGGGTTGATCGTCGGGAACCGGCAGCATCAGATCGAGCTCGTGCGCGCCATCGACGCCACCGGCATCAAGCCCGTGATCGACCGCTCGTTCCCGCTGGAGGCGATTGCCGATGCGTTCCGTCTGCAGCAGGCAGGTGGGCACTTCGGGAAGATTGTTCTGGAGTACTGATGCGTCAGTGGATGATTTACCCGGACTGGGAAGCGCGCCGTTTTGCGCCTGGGGCGCGCGGCCGCTTGCTTTGCGCACCGTGGGCGAATTGCTCGCGATACGCGGCGGGACTCGTAAGCGCGATGCGCCGGAAATGCCGCCGCAGCGACTCCTCGGAGCCGAAGCCCGCCAGATCCGCCACACGGTCCATGGGCAAGTTTGGCCGCGATTCGAGCAGATCGCGCGCGAGGCTCACACGTTCCCGCACCACCCAGGCGTAAGGCCCCATCCCCGTCGCATCGAGAAACTGCCGCTGCAGCGTGCGCGCGCTCATCGCAGCGCGCGTCGCGAGCGAAGCCACGCTGTGGTCGAGGCGGGGATTGGCGCGAACCCAATCCATCAGCTTGGCAAGCGGACTGGCTTCGTCGCGCGGCATCGGACGCGGCACGTATTGCGCCTGGCCGCCCTCGCGATGCGGCGGCACGACCAGTCGTTGCGCCACGCGATTGGCCACAGCTGCGCCGTGATCGCGGCGCACGAGGTGCAGCAGCATGTCAATGCCCGCCGCCGATCCCGCCGAGGTCAACACCTGCCCTTCTTCGATATAAAGCGCATCCGGTTCGACATGCAGTTGCGGATAGCACTGCTGCAACCGTTCGGCATAACGCCAATGCGTAGTCACGCGCTTGCCGTCGAGCACGCCAGCCGCAGCCAGCACGAACACACCCGAGCAGATCGAGCACAGCCGCGCCCCGCGTGCATGCGCCGCGCGCAGCTTCCTCAGCAGCGCTTCGGGCGGACGCTCCCCGGCATCGCGCCAGCCAGGTATCACGATCGTCTGCGCGCGATCGAGCATCGCAAGCGTATAGGGTGCGGACACGGTAATGCCGCCTGCCGCGCGCAGCGGCCCACGCTCGACAGCACACACGGCGAAGCGATACCAGGCGACGTCGAGCTCGGGCCGCTCGAGTGCGAAGAACTCCGTCACGCAACCGAATTCGAAAGTGCAAAGACGGTCGTAGGCGAGCGCAACGACGAGATGAGATGTGGAATCGGACATGGCGCGATATTACCGGAAATTGTCGATCGCGCCACTGTCGACATCACCGTGCGAGGCGAGAGAATAAAGCCATCGACACCACAACAAGGAACCGGCATGTCACCTGTATCCGAACTCCCCGCTGCACCGAGCGCCGAGGCACTCGCGCATTTCAGCGCCTCACTCGCCTTCGAAACCGATTGCGCCGACGTGTATGTGTCGCTGTCCGGCAGTCCGTCCTCGGCGGACTTCGTCCTGCTCGACGTACGCAGCCCCGCGCTTTTTGCGCGCGGCCACGTGCCGGGCGCGGTGAATCTGCCGCACGGCAAGATCGTCGCGTCGAAGCTCGAAGGCTACCCGCTGAACACGCTCTTCGTGACCTATTGTGCGGGCCCGCATTGCAACGGCGCAACACGTGGCGCGATCCGGCTCGCTCGACTCGGGCGGCCCGTCAAGATCATGATCGGCGGCATCACGGGGTGGCTGAACGAAGGGTTCGAGCTGGCTGCAGGCGAAGCGGAGTTTTAACGTCGCGCGCCACTCGAGCACGGCATTTCGACGAACCCGGTGTCCGCTACACGGGTTCGTCCAACCATCCTTTGCCCCATCACTCGGCCGATGATCACCTGCTCCCTGTGCTACGTCATCGCTCGCTACCGCCTGGCCGGACGCAATCGCAAAGCGACCCCGCCTGCCGGGCCGCCTTTCAATACGCAAACGATACACGTTGCATAGTCAGCCACGAACGCAGTTTCATGCGCCTGGTATTCGGGTAGGATGCGAGTTATCCGCTGCGCCGCCCGCGCTCGCGCCATCCCCCTCTCAACGCACGAAACATGCAACAAGGCACACAGGCAACCGCCGCCAGCTTTGCCAACATGGGCGTCGACCTGCTCGACTTTTTCGACGTCACCCCCACCTCGCTTTGGCTCGAAGACTATAGCCAGTTGCGCGCCCTGTTCGACCGGTGGCGCGAAGCGGGCGTCACGAATCTGCGCGCGTGGCTCGAAGAAGACCCGCGCCGCGTAGCCGAATGCTCGGCCTGCATCCGCGTGCTGAAGGTCAACCGGCATACGCTTGCGCTTTACGGCGCGCGCAGCCATGAGGAGCTCACCGCGCGTCTTGCCGACGTGCTGCGCGACGACATGTTCCAGGCGCACGTGGGCGAACTCGAGCAAATGTGGCAAGGCCGCACGACGTTCCGAAGCAAGAGCGTGAACTACACGCTCGGTGGCCGGCGCATGGACATCCTGCTGCGCGGCGTGATTTTGCCCGGTCACGAAGGCGACTGGAAACGCGTGCTCGTCTCGATCGAAGACGTCTCCGCACTGGAGGATGCACGCCATCGCGCCGCCATGAGCGAGCAATACGCGCACGGCATCTTCGAGCATGCGCCAGTATCGCTATGGGTCGAGAATTTCACGGCGATTCGCCAACTGCTGGACGAAGTGCGCATGCAAGGCATCGTCGATTTCAGAACATTTACCGACGTGCACCCTGAATTCGTCGAGCGCTGCATGAACGAGATCCAGGTGATCGACGTCAATCACTACACACTCGGCATGTATCGCGCACCCGACAAGGACACGCTGCTCTCGCGCCTGCCCGAAGTGTTCCGTGACGACATGCGCCCGTATTTTCGCGAGCAGCTTCTCGATCTATGGGAAGGCCGTCTCTTTCAGCAGCGCGAGGTCGTCAATTACGCACTTGATGGCAGCGCGCTCAACGTGCATCTGCAATTCTCGGTGTTTCCCGGTCACGAAGAGTCGTGGGATCTCGTACTGCTCGCGCTCACCGACATTACCGCACGCAAGAAGGCCGAAGCCTACCTCGAATTCCTCGGCAAGCACGACGTGCTCACGAAACTGAAGAACCGCTCGTTCTACGTGGATGAAATGAACCGCCTGCAGCGCAAGGGGCCGTTCCCGGTGAGCGCGATCGTCGTGGACATGGACAACCTGAAGGCCGTCAACGACCAGTTGGGCCACGCCGCCGGCGACGCGTTGCTACGCCGCGCAGGCGAGGTGCTGACAAAAGCGATTCAAAAGCCTTACCACGCCGCACGCATCGGCGGCGACGAATTCGTGGTGCTGATGCCCGGCAGCGGTCCGCGCGACGCCGAAGTCGTTGCGCAAAGCATCACAAAGCTGGTGGAATTGAATAACCAGTTCTACGGCGGACCGCGATTGAGTTTTTCGCTGGGCTGGCAAAGCTGCGAGGAAGGCGAAAGCGTGGAAGCGATGTTGCGTGCCGCGGACGCAGCCATGTATGAGGCCAAACGGCGGCGCAACGAATTGCAGCGCACTGGGGCGAATGATGCAGGCGACGCGGGTGATGCGGACCGGGACAGCCCGGCAGCCAACGACGGTCACTGTAATGAACTGAAATAACCAGACGGACACCTGGCGATTCGGCGCGGCAAAAAGAATACCGGGAGCGAGGCGTCGTGCGCCCTGCTCCCGGTTTATGATGCGCTTCGCCACCGCAACCTCACGCGGCGGCAGCCCGCATCACGACGCGTTGACGGCGTCCTTGAATGCCTTGCCAGCCGTGAACTTCACCGTCTTTGCCGCAGCGATCTGGATTTCCGCACCCGTTGCCGGGTTGCGGCCCACGCGGGCAGCACGCTGGCCGGTCGAGAACGAACCGAAGCCGACGAGTTGCACGGAATCGCCCGACGTGACCGCCTTGGTGACCACTTCGAGGATCGCGTCGATTGCGGCTCCGGTGGCTGCCTTGGTCTCGCCCGTGCTTGCGGCGACTGCGTCAATGAGTTCCTGTTTGTTCATCTGCTACCTGTGTTGAGTTGAGAAAACCTGCATACCCTACCTCACACGGGCCAAACAGGCAAATTACGTTGCATATCGAAACGCAAAGCACACGGGGCTTACGGGCTGGGCGACTGCCAGGAATGATTCCTGCAGGCGATTTTCTCGCCGATTTTGTCACTATTTCGCGTTATTTTACAAAAACCACCGATATTCTCGCGCACCGATCGAATTCATAAAATCGAGGTGGTCCTGACGTTTATTTTCACAATAAACCATGGTGAAATCGTCGCCGAGCCCCTCCCGCACGCCGGCATGCCCGCGCATGGCGGCCACCGCCGAAAGCATGTCGCACGGAAAATCGACACCGCTCGTGCGGTCCTGATTGAGCGACGCGATCGGCTCGCGGCCCGCTTCCAGGCCATATTCGATGCCCGCGAGAATGGCCGCGAGCACGAGATACGGATTGGCATCCGCGCCCGCGAGCCGGTGCTCGATGCGCAGATTCGCCTCATCGGATTCGGGAATGCGGATGCAGGCATCGCGATCCTCGAAACCCCAACTCGCCCGGCTTGCCGCGTTCACCATCGCGCCATAGCGCCGGAATGCATTGTGATTGGACGCAAAAACCGGCATGCAATGCGGAAGCAACGCGAGGCAGCCCGCCACGGCATGCCGCAACGCGCGCTGCTCTCGCGCGGCGAGCACGTTGCGGCCCGCCTCGTCGTAAAGGCTCACGTGCACGTGCATACCGCTGCCGGGCGCATCGAGAAATGGCTTCGACATGAAGCTCGCCCGATAGCCGTGCCGCAGCGCCACTGCGCGCGTGCTCCGGCAAAAGAGCGCTGACCAGTCCGCCGCGCGCAATGCATCGTCGCAATGGCCAAAGTTGATTTCGAATTGCCCCGGCCCGAGCTCGGCGGTGATGACCGTTGCGTCCACACCCTGCTCGCGCGCGGTCTCGACCATCTCGTGCAGCACGGGCGCGAAACGCGAAAGGCGCTCGATATGCATGTTCGGCTGATTGTCTTCGTCATCGCACAGTGGATCGCGCGCATGACGGGGCAGCCCTTCGCTCAGCTTCGCATCGAACAGATAGAACTCCAACTCGAACGCGACCACGGGTTTCAGGCCGCGCTTCGCAAAACGGTCGAGCACGCGGGCGAGCACCTGGCGCGGTTCGAAGCCGATGGGCGTCGCGGTGCCGTCCGAGGTGATGAGCATTTGCGCGAGCGGCTGCCGCTCCCAACGAACCCGCTTGAGCGTGCCCGGCACCAGGCGGCGCGGCACATCGGGATCGCCGTCGTGGAAGCAGTATTCGCCGATCGGATACACCCCGCCTTGCGCACCGAGCAAGATGCAGTTTTGCGGCAGCTTGAGCAGTGCACCGGCGGCCACTTTCTCGAGCATGGCGATGGGGTAACGCTTGCCGTAGAAATGCCCGGGGATGTCGAGGCAGATCAGGTCGACGTATTGCACATCGGAATGGGCCGCACGAAAGGCGCGTACTTCGCTCACGAGGTCAGTTATGGTGGTGCTCACGTCGAGTTCCTCTTTAGCGGGAAATGGTGGATCTGTCATTTAATCCGGACTCCAAATCATGATGAACACGCGCGCGCCGGCAAAGCGCGTGTCTCTCGTAGCGACGTATCAGGCAGGCGTCGAGGCAGTCATCGAATCGGGCCTCAGGTGAACACCCAAAGCACGCGCGCGTCCTTGTCCGAGCGATTCGCGTAACTGAAGCGGCAGCGCGCCGGCAGTTGGAAGCTGTCACCGGCTTTGAGCGTGACCGCTTCATCCTCGCCATCGAGCCAGATGGTGAGCTCACCTTCGAGCACGAAACCGCCCTGCTCGTCGCTGTCGTCCACCGGGCGTTCGCCGCTCGTAGCGCCCGGCTCCAGCAGGCTCTCCAGCATCGAAAAGCCCGACGACATGCTCGGCGAAACCAGCACATCGGTGATGCCGCCACCGTAGTAAAGCGTGCGCCGCTCGCCGGGCCGCGTGACCCACGGTAGCGCGCGCGGCTTGCTCACGCTGTAGAAGTACGTGGTCGGCGTTTGCAGCGCCTCGCCGATGGCGGTGAGATCGGCGACCGTGGGCCGCGACATGCCGCGCTCGACCTGCGAGAGAAAACCCACCGAACGGCCGATCCGTTGCGCGAGATCGGCCAGCGTCACCTTCTTGTGCTTGCGCAGATCGCGAATGAGGATCGCGAGGCCCTCGATCTCTTCTTCCTTGTCCATGCCGAATACCTCATTCAGACTACGTCGCGCATGCGATACCAAAGCTTGCCGAGCGCTTCGAGCGGCGCGGCCAGCGCGTCGCCGCCCGGGAAACGCGGATTATGGATGGCCTCGTAGCACGAGAGCAAGCGCGTGTCGCCGAGGATCGCATCGGACACGGCGCGCGCCGCGGCCAGCGTGGGCAGCACGCCGTGCCCCGAGAAACCCTGGAGCCAGTAGCGCCCGCGCGCGTGCCCCACGTCCGGCGTGCGCCGGATGCTGATATCGATATGGCCGCCCCACGCGTATTCGAGCTCGACGCCACGCAGTTGCGGGAAAACGCGTTCGAGGCTCGGCCGGATCGCTGCGCGAATGTCTTTGGGAATACCGCCGAGATACGTGCACGCGCCGCCGAACAGCAGCCGATGATCGGGGCTCAGCCGGAAGTAGTCGGGAACGAACTGGTTATCGATCACGCAGCTATTGCGCGGCAAGAGCGTATGCGCGAGTTGCGGGTCGAGCGGCGCGGTCGCCACCTGATACGTGCCGACCGGCAGGACACGGCGCGCCAGTTCGCGGTCGAGCCGGTCGATATAAGCGTTGCAGGCGAGCACGAGCGTGCCCGCGCGGATCTGGCCATGGGGTGCGGTCGCGACGAAACCCGTTGGCGTTTCGCGCCATTGCTGCACGCGGGTCTGCTCGAAGATGCGCCCGCCCGCGCGCTCGATGGCGGCGGCAATGCCCAGCGCCAGCTTGAGCGGATTGAGGTGGCCGGCCTCGGGATCGTAAAGCGCCGCGAGATAGCGCGGGCTGCCCACCCATTCGGACATGTCCGGCTCGACGATAACGCGCAACGCGTCGTAGCCCCATGTGCGCGCGGCTTCGTCGCGTGCCTCTTCCAGCAGCGCAATGCGGTTGCGCTTCACGGCGGTCCAGAGGCTGCCGGGCCGGTAGTCGATATCGAAGCCGTGGCGCGCGGGAAGTTCGCGCACCTCGCGCGCCGCCCAGCGCATGCTGTCCCATAGCTCGCGCGCGCTCTCGAGTCCCAGCGACTGCTCGATCTGCCCCATATCGCACGACCAGCCGAGCAGCGCCTGCCCGCCGTTGCGTCCGGACGCGGCCCATGCCACGCGGCTCGCCTCCGCGACCACCACGCGCCGGCCCGCTAGCGCCAGCCGCAGCGCGGTATGCAACCCGCTGAAACCCGCACCGACGATCAGGATGTCGGCGTCGCACTCGCCCGCGAGGGACGGGCGCTCCGGCGCCTCGCCGGGCAGCGTGCGGGCGTAATAGCTTTCCACATGACGGGTCGATTCGACGAACATGGCAGCATCCGTGAAATTTCATCGGCTTAATTTCATGAAAAATTAGCACGACAATTTCACGGATGCAATCGTCTTTTCGGGCTTTGCGGCTTCGACGTTACGCCGCAGCGGCCTTGCGCAGCCGATTGACGATCTGGTTGTCCTTACCCTGAACCAGCGGCGTGAGCGTGATATTGAACTCGATGGTCTTGTACGTATCGCCCTTCAGACCCAGCGTCGTACCGCCGGTCTTCTCGACCACGGGCGGAACAAGCTCCTCGCGCGTAGCGTAGGCGAAGTCATCCCAGGTCAGTGGGTCACCTTCGATATTGAATTGCGTAGTGAGCTTGCGCGAATTTTCGGCGGTGACGAAGAAGTGCACGTGGGCCGGGCGGTTGCCATGGCGGCCGAGCCTGTCCAGCAGTTGCTGCGTCGCACCGTGCGGTGGGCAGCCATAGCCTACGGGCATGAGCGTGCGAAATTCGTATCTGCCGTCCGCGCCCGTCCTCACCGCGCCGCGCAAGTTGAAATCGCTCTGCGCGCCGGTCGGATCGAAGTGCGAATAGAAGCCCTTCGAGTTCGCATGCCAGCATTCCACCAGGGCGCCAGCGAGCGGCTTGCCGGCCATATCCGTGACCGTGCCGTGAATCACCAGCGGCCCTGCGTCCTCATCCGGATCGATGGCGATGGCCGATACGACCTCGCGCACCGGCGCGCCCGCCACATAAAGCGGGCCTTCGATAGTGCGCGGCGTGCCGCCTTCCAGACCAACTGCCTTGTCCTCGGCGTCCATGCGAATGTCGAGGTACTTCTCGAGACCGAGCCCGGCTGCGAGCAGCGCCGCTTCGCCATCTTGGCCGAGCTTGTTCAGATAGTTCACGCCGGACCAGATTTCATCTGGTGTGATGTCGAGATCGTCGATGGCCATGAAGAGATCGCGCAGCAATCGATGGACGATCTGCTGCAAACGCGCGTTGCCGCTGCCGCCATTGAGATTCGCGGCCGCCATCAGCAGGCTGTGCACTTCCTTCGAGTCGAATACTTGTGCGCTCATCATTCCGTCTCCTGAAATTAGGGAAAATTGGTCCAGGCATCGTTTCCTTGAACAATCGTCGATGCGGTCACGGCTAATACCGCTCCTGGCGGATTCACAGGGATCCGTCTTACGCCTCATCGATCCATCGCTGGATCTGCGCGCGATCGTTCGTACAACTCAGCGCGAGCATCAGCAGAACACGCAGCTTCTGCGGGGCAAGGTCACCGCCCGCGAGCACGCCGGCTGCTTCGAGGAACGCCTGGGTTGGCACTTCGCTGCGCGCTGCGCGGCTCGATTGCACCACCACCACGCCGCTTTTCGCCGCGCTGGCGAGCGCGGCCTGCTCCGCCGCTGCAGGGCGTCCCGGCACCAGGCCGGCGCTTACTATCGCGCGGCTGCCCGCAGCAACGAAGGCGTCGATCGCCACGGCGTCGGCACCCGCGTACGAGAGCACGATATCGACGCGCGGCAGCGTGCCGAGCGTTTCCATGTCGAGCGGCAGACTTGGTCCGGCGCCGACGCGCCCGCGCCGCATGACGACGCGCCCCGAAGGCTCGACGCGCCCAAGCGGACCGAACGGCGGCGCCTCGAATGCGCCAAGCTCGAAGCTTGCGGCCTTCGTCACGTCGCGTGCGGCAAACACCTGGCTGTTCATGACCACGAGCACGCCCGCGCCACGGGCCTCATCTGACTGCGCGAGCGCGAGCGCCGCGCGCAGGTTGCCGGGCGCGTCGCTGCCGGCCGTATTCAACGGGCGCTGCGCGCCCGTGATGACCACCGGCACATCGAGATGGAGCAGCAGATCGAGACACCACGCGGTTTCCTCGAGCGTGGCGGTGCCATGCGTGACGACGAAGCCTGCAATGCCAGGGTCCGCGGCGGCTGTGCGCCGGATCAGCTTCGCCAGCGCCAGCCAGTCGGCTGGCGCGATGGCCGTGCTGCCCAGCGCCCGAAACGGAACGGGTACGAGTTCGACAGTGTCTGCAACGTTGCCGAGCGCGCCCATCTCGTCCATCAGCTCGTCAATCGATCGGACGACGCCGCTTTCGCCATATTCGATCCAGTCGAAACGATGGCGTGCCTGCATCGCGAACGTGCCGCCCGTGCCGATCACGGCGACCCGCGGCTTGCCACGAACAGCCAGCGCGGCGCGATTGCCTGGCGCCTGCATCACGCTTTCTCCGGCAGTGCTTCGGTGTTGACAAACACTACGCCGTCCTCGACCTTCACGGCGTGGCAGCGAGCGTCACGCGAGAGCGGCGCGCATAGCGCGCGGCCGTTGCGCACGTCGAACAGCCCTGCGTGCAACGGGCATTCAACCTCATGGCCTTCGAACTCACCTTCGGAAAGGCGTGCGTGGCCATGCGTGCAGATGTCGTCGAGGGCGTAGACCGTGCCGTCGATCTCGAAGAGCGCCAGCTCATGATGCTCGATGCGCACGCCGCGGCTCGGGCCGGCTGCGAAGAGCGTGGCCACCTCGCCGGCGCGATACCAATGCACCGGCTGGGCGGCCGGGTTGGCTTCGCTGTGGGCTTCGTCATGTGCGATTGTCAAGGTACACATATTCAGGTTTCCTGTTGAAAGTTCACGCAATCACGCTCGAACTGATCGAGCAGCGTCGAGCGCCGCAAGCGTCGCGGCGAGCGGGCTCGCACCGGCGCCGAGCGGCGCAAGGTGGATCTGTGCGAAATTCATGTAAGCGCAACGCCATGCGCCATCGGCGTCGCGCCGATATCGTTCTCGCGTGACGGCGGCAAGCAGCACGACCTCGCGCGTGTCCTCGCGCATGGCGAGTTGCCACAGCCGCCAGGTGCCACTCGCCTCATCCGCGCGAATATCGAACTGTGGACTGCCGTAGTAGTGCGCCGCAAAGCACCACGGCGAGCGCTTGAACCACTCGTGCAACTGCGCGCGGCCCACCAGCGAGTCGCCGAATCCCGCACCACCTTCCCACACGGCGTCTTCGGTAAAGCACAGTGCCTGGTCCCATGCCACCCGTGCCAGCACGTCGGCGGGCTGGCGTTCGTGGGTGCTCGTGTATTTTGCGTCGGCAAGTGCCGCGTAGCGCGCCTTGAGTTCGCGAATCGCCTCGACGGCTTCCAGGCGCGCCACGCGCTCGTGCAGGCTTGCGTCGTTCATTGTGCAAGCTCCTTGAGCGGAATCGACGCGTCGCCAAGCCGCTCGGGCGCCGGCTTCGCGCGCCGGGCGACGAGTGCTTCGAGATGGCGGCGCTCGCGGCCGTTATCGATCAGCACGCCTCCCGTGACGCATCCTTCGCACAGCAGCAGCACCGTAGACGGATGACCGTTGCGCGTTGCGCGAACGCATACCTCGTCGTCGCGCGAAGGCAGGCCGACAACCTGGACGTTGTGCCCAGCCTGGTCGGTCCACATCCACGGGATCTCCATGTACGGTTCATTGCGCCCCATGATGAAGCCCGCCACGGCCGCTGCCTGGTTTTCGGCATTGCGCCATGTTTCGAGGCGCACAGGCTTTCCGTAAAGCGGATGCCAGGCCTGCGCGACATCGCCCGCCGCGTAGCACCACGGCGCGAGCGGGCTGCGGCAGCGCTCGTCAACGCTCACCCCTTCGCGCGAGGCGAGGCCTGTGCCATCCAGAAAGCCCACCGCACATTCAATGCCGACGGCCACGAGCACGCGCTGGGCCGGCAATGCGAACGTCGTACCGTCCTCTCGCATGGCTTGCACGATATAGCCGCACTCGCCCTCGTTGGGCGCGATGGCCCGCACCTGCACACCGGTCTCGATACGCACGCCTTGTGATTCGTGTCGCTCGCGCAGCCATGCGCAAAGCGCGGGCGGAAGACTGCGCGCGAGAATGCGCTCGCCGGCCTCCAGCACGGTGACCTCGATACCGAGCGCGCGCGCGCTGCTCGCCACCTCCATGCCGATCACGCCCGCGCCGACGATGGCGATGCGCTTCACGCTGCGCAACGCTTCGGCAAGCGCGAGGCCGTCGTCGAGCGTGCGCAGACCGATCACGCCAGACAGCATCGCACCCGGCACGTCGAGCATGCGCGGTGCGCCGCCGCTTGCGATCACGAGTTCGTCGAAGCCGAGGCTCGTGCCGTCGTCGAGCGCGAGCCGCCGCGCCTGCTTGTCGACGCCCGTGACGCGCGCATGCACGCGCTCGACGGTACTGGCGTCATCCCAGAACGAAGCGGGGCCGAGCACGAGTTCGTCGCCGCGCTTTTCGCCGAGCAGCAGTTCTTTCGAGAGCGCGGGCCGTTCATAGGGCGCGTGCGTCTCCTCGCCGATCAGCGTCAGCCGATCGCGATAGCCGAGCGCGCGCAGATGCTGGGCCACGCGACCGCCTGCATGCCCCGCGCCGACGATCACTACATGCCGCGCGGCGCTCATGATGCCCCCGCCTCGCCGGCTGCGAAGCCGCCCTGATTGATCACGCGATACAGCACACCGGTGGCGGACGTACAGGTCCACGCCCGCGCCGCGCCAGGCGGAATGATGATGGCTTCGCCAGACGAGAGCCGATAGTGCTCGCCAGCCGCTTCAATGCTGAAGCTGCCTTCGAGAATTGCCGCCACTTCTTCGCCTGCGAGTCCGGCGGCCGCTTCGATCCGCTCGCCGCCCCGCAACTCGCGAATGCTCATGTCGAATGCCGAACCGCGCGTGGCGGACTCTGCTTGCCTGACGAGCAGGCAGGGCTGCAAGGATGATTCGCTCACGGCTGCTCCTTGCGCTCGGCAAGCGGATAGTAAGGCACCGTGTCTTCCGCGCCATACTCCTTGCGCGGCGGCGTGACCGCGTTCAGGCGCAGGCTCATGCCGGCAGGTTCGAAGCGGTTGCGACCGTAATGCGGCGTGTTGGCGGGAATCAGCAGCGCTTCGCCAGCGTGCATGGGAAATTCGGCGTCCGTGGCGGCGCCCTCGCCCGTGAACACCGAGCAGCCACCGCTCACCTGCAGCGATGCTTCCTCACCGTGCTGGTGCGATTTGGCCGGCAGGGCGTGACCAGCGGCCTCGACGAACTTCACGACCGCAACGCTCATCGTCTGCCCGAAGAGATGCTTCATGTAGAGACCATCTGCCACGACTTCCTTGAGGTTGTCGTCGATGGCGAAAACGCGGCATTGACTCATGCTTGTCTCCTTGCGTCGCTCAAAGCGCGGGCGACATGACGAACGCCTCATCGGCGGCGAAACGGCGCGGGTCGAACCCGTCCACAACGGCCTGCTGCGCGTAGAACTCGACGGCCGGCGCGACTTCGGCCAGTGAAAGCGTCAGACACATCAGCGCGCGCGCGTCGGCAGGCAGGGCGTTCATGTCGAAGCGATCGAGCCACGCGAAAATGCGCTCCATTTCGGGCAGCATCGCGGCAACGAACGCGTGGATCTCGTCCATCGTCACGGCGTGGCGGCGCACGTTGCGCGCAGTTTCCGTGTCGAGCGCCCAGCCGGAAAACCACTGCAGGCTTGCGAATTCCGCTGGCAGTTCGGGCACCGGCGCGGCGGTGGCGCGCAGCGCCTCGATATTGATGGTCTTCGTTTCCATAAAAAATCCTCAGGATTTAAAGGCGGGCGTGAGTTCAGATGGCAGCAGCGACAAGCCGGTCGACGACGTGCGCGCCATGCCGGACCAGAATTTCGCTATCCTGAAGAATCATGTGAGACTTCGCCCCTGTTTCCGCGGCGCGCTGGGTGCGCTCCAGCGTGCTCATGTCTTCCAGCAGTACGTCGCGCAGCGCGACCTTCATGTACTCGAGGAAGAAGCGCCCGCCCGCAGTGGTCATCTCCGGGTAATACACGCGGCCTTCAAACAGGGTTTTGTTGTGAGCGATGGGCCGGAAGTTGTACGCCTGGCAATAGTTCGGACGCAGCGAAACGTAGAAGTCGGGGAATACGACGTTGATGTCGAACAGCCAGTTTTCGCTTTTCGTCCAGTTCACGCCCGTGGGCAGCGCGTCGAGCGGAAACTCATGCTTCGCGCTGCCGATCGCCGCGCGCAAGGCCGCTGCCGCAATCGGGCGAGTTTGTGCGGATTCGGCCAGCGCCTGCTCGGCCGCGGCGCCGCCCGAGGTCACGGCCTTGGGGTTGCCATACACGGACTTCTGGTTGCCGGCGAGCGAAAGTCGCCGGTGCAGGTCGCCGCATACCACGTCGAGCGGGCGCATGCTGCCGCCTTCGCTGCGGTCAATGGCATCGGCAATCGAGCGTCCGTGCACATAGGCAACGTGGTAAGCCTCCTGGAATGCATCGAGCGCGAGCTTCCAGTTGCAGTTCACAACGCTCGTCCACTGAAAGCCGCAGGTGAGCTTGTCGAACGGGTAGCCCTCCACCTCCCCATAAACCGGCTGCATGAACTCGGCCAGCGATTGCGCTGGCTGCGGGTCCATGTTCACGAAGATAAAGCCTTGCCACACATCGCACGACACCTGGGCGAGACCATAGTCCTCGCGCCTCATGTCGAAGAAGCAGTCTTCGTCGGGCACGCCGGTGAGCTTGCCGTCGAGGTCATAGGCCCAGCCGTGGAACTTGCAGAAGAATTTGCGCGTATGGCCGCACTTGTCGTACACGAGTTGGTTCATGCGGTGCGCGCACACGTTGTGCATGGCGCGAATCTGGCCGGCCTTGTTGCGCACCACGATGATTTCGGTATCGCAGGCAGCCAGCTCCTTTACGAAATAGTCGCCCGGATGCGGAATCTCTTCGACACGTCCAACTTGCAGCCAGGTCTTCTTGAAGATCTGCGTCTTCTCGCGCTCGTAATACTCGGGTGAGACATAGGGTTCGAGCGGCACCGGGCCTTTGCCAAGCTCGGGATAGCGGTCCGTGAGGAAAAACGTTTCGGGTTTCATGGTGCGATGCCTCCGTTCAATCAGCTCTCAAAATTAAATGCCATTCTGTTTTTCAGCGTTAGCCTTGTCAAGTGTCAATTTATCCGGACCAAGACTTAACGCCGATCGACATGCCGAGCCCGGGAGGCCTGGTAAAATAACGAATGCAACCCGGTCATGACACGCTCCGGGATCGACCGCTCAACAACGGGGCCGCGCGGGAAGCGGCGGCCGCACAGGGGACATGGATGGCACAAGTCAAAAAGGCAGACGTGCGCGACGCAATCGTCGCCGCGGCATTCGATCTGTTCTGTCGCAAGGGCTACACGGCGACGACAATGACGGAAATTGCCCGCGCTGCGGGCATGACGGTCGCGAACCTGTATGTATATTTCGATTCGAAGCTGCTGATCTTCTACGAGATCTATACGCCGTGGCTGATGCAGCAGCTCGAGACGCTGCGCGATGCGGTGCGCAAGTTCCCCACGCCGCGCACGCGCCTACGCCGCGTCGTACTGGGGCTTTGGGGCGATATTCCGGCCGCCGACTACTCGTTCGCGAACGCCATGATCGAAGCACTCGCGAGCGCGCCGCGCGGCACGCCCAAGCCCAACGACCTGCTCGCGCGTTGTGAAGACTTCGTGACGGAACTGATCGTCGAGAGCCTGCCGCCCGAGGTCGCCCATGTGGCAACCAACAAGCTGCTCGCGCATGTGCTGTGGATGGCGCACGACGGCTTCGCGATCAACAGCCGCATCGGCGACACGCGCGACCTCGAAGCCGTTGCGGCGCTCATGGTCGACCTCGTGCTGGGGCCGGAGGTACCGGCGCCACGCACGCGTCGCAAGCGTGCGGAAAGCGTATAACTAATACGATTCACACAATTCCAGCGCCGCGCGTTTACCGCGGCGCACGGCCTCCCGCGCAGAATCCACAATTCCCCTGAATTTATGGCTTTTTTCCTGATCCCTATCGCGCCACGCAGGGAGAAATTTGATATGAACCAGGGTTAACACTGGTTTGCGCTCAAAAATAATGAATGCCACTATTTATTCGAGTCGCTGAGTCTGACGCGCCATGGCATCGCCTGGGCGGTCCCCATAGCGCCCGTTCCGATTCCATATTTCCCAATCATCCGGAGATGTCATGCACGTTGCCGATGCGGCGGCCGAAAGCCCCGCCCAAACCATCCCGCTGCGCACAACCTGCCTCGTCCTCGCGCTATGCTGGGTCGCCATCGTCTCCGAGGGCTACGACATCGGCGTAATGGGCACGATCGTCCCCTCGCTGCTGGCCGATACGCACTGGCACCTCATGCCGCTGGAAATCGGCCAGATGAGCAGCGCTGCGCTCGTCGGCACGCTTTTCGGCGCTTACTTCATCAGCCTTCTGAGCGATCTCGCGGGCCGCAAGCAACTCCTCATCGGTTGCGTCGCCCTGTTTTCGCTGTCGATGCTCGGCGCGGTGTGGGCGCCAACCCCTGCCATCTTCGCGCTCATGCGCGGCATAGGCGGCCTTGGACTCGGCGGCGTCATTTCCGTGGCGGCAGCACTGACCATCGAGTATTCGCCGCCGAAGCGGCGCAACCTGAACTTCGCGATCATGTACTCGGGCTATCCGATCGGCGCGCTCGTTTCGGCGCTCTCCGGCATGGCGTTCATCGAGAGTTTTGGCTGGCGCGCGGTCGTGGCCATCGGCGCAACACCTCTGCTTTTCGTGCCCGTGCTGATGATGTGGCTGCCCGAGTCGCTCGAGTTCCTCGTGCGCAAAGGCCGCCACGAGGATGCGCGCAAGCTTGCCGTGCGGCTCGGCATGAGCGAACCGGCGCGCGGCGCGCCGGGCGAGCAGAAAAAGGCGCAGTTTCGAGAGGTACTGCATGAAGTGTTCTCGCGCAAGAACGCGATGGGCACGCTCTGCCTGTGGGCCGCGCAGTTCATGGCGATCATGCTTGTCTACGGCCTGGGCACGTGGCTACCGCAGATCATGCGCAAGAACGGTTACGATCTTGGCTCGAGCCTGTCGTTCTTCGCGGTGTTCAATCTTGCGGCGGCAATGGGCGGCGTGGCGATCGGGCGTATTGCAGACCGCTTCGGCCCGCGCCTCACGATCGCCTCGGCGTTTCTCGTCGGTGCAGTGTCGATCGCCGCGCTCTCGTATAAAAACGTAATGGTAGTGAACTACCTTCTCGTCGCGTGTGCGGGGTTTGGCAGTATCGCCGTGGCGCTCGTGCTGCTCGGCTACGTGGCGAACTACTACGCTCCGCACGCGCGCGCATCCGGCACGGGCTGGGCAGTGGGCATAGGACGCTTCGGGGCGATGTGCGGCCCGGTGATCGGCGGCTACCTTGCCGGTCTGAATATCTCCCCCTTCTGGAATTTCGTGATGTTCGCCGCGACCGCGCTGCTCGCATCGCTTGCCGTGCTGCTCACGCCCACGCCGGAACACGTGCGGCGCGCGCGCGACGCATGATGCGCACGTGCTTCGGCAAATCTGTTTTCTTGTCACGGAACTGGTTATGAGTCTCGGCTTTGGCACTCGGGCCCGCATTGGGCATTTGTATCCGTCCGGCGGGTTGTGCGACTTTGAAGTGCAATTGATGGCGCCCGAGGGAGTTCAGTTCGTCACCACGCGCATGCCTTTCTCGCGGACCTCGCTGGAGAGCGACACCGCTGTCGTTGCCGACGTGGAAACGCACGCAGGGTTGCTCGCCACAGCCGCTGTCGAGCTCATCGCCATGAACTGCACGGCCGCCAGCATGGCGGTCGGGGCTGATGCGATCAACCGGCGCATTCTCGCGGCAACCGGCATTCGTTCGGTCACCACCACCGACGCGGTGCTCGCCGCGCTGACCGCCTGCGGCGCGAAACGCGTCGCGTTGATGACGCCGTATCCGGCCGAGGTCGTCGAGATGGAGCGTGCGTTTCTCTCGCGCGCGGGCATCGAGATCGTAAGTGAAATCTCGGACCCGCGATCCACGCCGGTCGAGCAAGGCATGCTGCCGCCAGAGCACTGGGCGGAGCTCGCCAACCGCGTGGATCTCGCCAATGTCGACGCGTTCCTGATCAGTTGCGCTGGCATTCAGCTCGCGCCCGTCATCGACGCCATCGAAGTGCGCGGCAAACCGGTGGTGACCAGCAACCAGGCGCTGCTCTGGCATTGCTTGCGCACGCTCGGTCTCGCGCAACGGCCGCACGGCTACGGGGCGCTGCTCGCAGGCGCGTTCGACTAGGCTCGCCGCCCAAGTTCCTTTAGACCGCACCGGGACGGCCTGCCCGTCCCGCGACAATCGAATCGTCTTTCCTGTCCAATATTTTTTGGACTGCCAATCGTAGCGCCGCTGGAAACGTATTCCCATCACCATCAGAAAGAACAATAACTGCAACCCCATGCAAGGCGTTCGTGCGCCTGAGAACCGGTTTCATCCTGACATTCGGCCTGGTGGCACTGCATGCGCCCGCGAAGGCGCAAGGCTCCATCACGCTGTACGGCATTCTCTCAGAGGGTCTCGCTTGGGCCAGCAACGAGGGCGGCCATGCCAACCTGAAACTCGTCTCGGGTACGAACCAGAACAGCCGCTTCGAACTGCGCGGGATGGAAGACCTGGGCGGCGGCGTGAAAGCGATCTTCACGCTGGAGAACGGCTTCGACATCACGACCGGAAAGTTTCAACAGGGCGGCCGCATGTTCGGGCGCCAAGCTTACGTGGGTCTGAGCAGCGAGCGCTTCGGCACGTTGACGGCGGGGCGGCAGTACGACACCGCTTACGATTACCTCGCGCCCTTCGAATCGGCCATTGCCGCAACGGGGCTTGCCGTGCACCCAGGCGACAACGACGACGTGTTCGGCAGTTATCGCTACAACAATTCGCTCAAGTACCAAAGCCCTACGGTCGGCGGTCTGCACGCGCAGGTCATGTACGCCGTGAGCAACGCCGCCGGCCAGTGGGCGCTCAATCGCTCGGTGAGCTCGGGTGTTGCTTACGAGGCAAGCCAGTTCAGGCTTGCGGCCATCTACCTGCAGAACGATCGCCCTGGCGCGGGTGCCAACCCTTCGGGTGCGCTGACCGACGACTACGCAGGTGCCCCCTTCCTGCTCTTCCATTCGAGTCCGTTGGATCCCTCAGTGGGCGTACGGTGTCAGCGCGTCTCCGGTCTCGTGACCGACGTGCGGTACGACTATCTCGACACGACCAGCCTGCATCTTGTAAACGTCGATGTGAACGCGTCATATAGCGTAACTCCGGCGCTGCTGCTTTCGACGGGCTATGTGTACACTGCCGGCCGATATGGCGGCCATAACCGCGCGCCGCACTGGAACAACATCCAGGCCGGTGCGGATTACTTCCTCTCGAAGCGCACCGATATCTACCTTTTCTGCGACTACCAGCGGGCCAGCGGTGCGAACGCCGACGTCTACATGTTCTCTCCGTCCAGCTCTGCAAGCCAAACCGTGGTGGTGGCCGGGTTGCGCCACAAGTTCTGAGTGTGCTGGCAAGCCGATAACGCGCCGTATCCGGAAATCAGCAATGCAACCGAGGACGACGGGAAAAACTTTGCGCATGCAAAACGCATTGCCATCGATCCTCTCGCGCAATCACGTTTCGGATACCAAAGTTTGTTTTCGATATTTGCGAAAGCGCTTTCATCTATCCACACGTGAATAAACATTCGATACTGAGATGCTTAAATAATCTCCAACGAACGATTCGCGCGTGAGGTGCCTCACACCTGAGGAATGAGCGATGCGCAATCTCGCCGTTTCTTGACAAGATTCACCCATCGTCTACGCTCAACGCACGGCAAAGCCTTTTGAATTTCAATTCAAAACAGTGCTGTCTGTTTTCATCGTAGTGCCACGATTGTCTGCAGGCTAGCGAAGAAAGGATGCCAGCGTGAACTTCGTCGATACGGTCCTCATCAGGCTCGCTGATCCGGCGGCTCGCGGTGGTGTTTTCGACAGCGACAGCCTCGCGCAAATCGCATCGACGGCTTACGACACCAGCGCGATGCCCATTCAAGGACCGTACAGCGCGGTCTTCGACGATATCCAGCTCGGCCTCGCGGTCCCGCGCGTTGCCACTCTCGATGGATACTGGGGACGCTCGGCCACGGGCGAGCGCACCGACTCGCAGTTCGTGCTGTCGGGGCTCGGCGAAAGCGCGATTCGCGTGGATGCATTCTGGCGCGGCGCGATCATCGCCCGCTCGACGCCGCCTACCGGACACGTGAGCGCGGCGCGCGGCAACGTGGTCGATGCTGGACAGATCGATGCGGAGATCGTGGCCGCGCTCGGCGCACTGCCGGCCGATTCCGCCGCGCTCGAAAACGAACGGCGCACGCGCTTGCTCACGCATCTGCGTGCAGCTTTCGCGCAGCCCGACCTGATGACAGGCGCGCTGCTGGACCAGTGGCTGCGCGACAACGGCGCATCGTCCGTGAGCGACCTGATTGTGAACCTGCGCGGCGTGCTCCATGCCTATCCCCTGCAAATCACTTTTTCGCCGCCCAACGACGTGCCGTCGCTGCCCGAGCCGCTGCCGATCGGGACCGCGCTGATGATCCGCGACGTGGGCTTTTCGGTTGGCGACCTGCTCACGGAATCGCGGATCGTTCGGCAGCAGCTTGGCCAGATGGGCCTCACCCGCGCGGTAGACGCCACGCTGCCGATCCGCGAGCCGCTGCCGATCACCTGGATCGTGCCGGCCGCGACGTTCGACGATACCGGCTGGCCGGGCGCCGCCGCAGGCATGGCGGCCGACGCCGCGCGAAGCGCGCGGCGTGCGGCGGCCGCTGGCTGGCTGGTGCTCCAGGGAATCGGCCTCGCGGTCGTCTAAACAAGCATGTTAGCAATCCATATCGATTCGAGCCGTTAAACCTGGCATTGCGAAATTTCCCCGGGCCAGCATGGATCGCCCGTTTCGTGTTCAGAACTGACATCAAAGGAGCAACTTATGTCAGCAACCGTCCCTGCGGCGTTTCCCTTCATCCTGGTCAACATCGATACGTCCGCGCTGATGCCCATCGCGCAGCGCTCGCCCGGCGTGATCGCGATCGTTGGCAAGACCCCCGCCGGCGCAGACGGCGGCGATGCGGCATTCGACATGCCGACCGTCGTGGACACGGCGTCAGACGTGTCGCAGCACTTCGCCAAGGTCAACCCCGACGGCAGCGTGGCCGACACGACACTGTCGACCTCGCTCAAGCTCGCGATGCTGCAAAGTCCGACGCCCTCGAAGGTGTATGGCGTCAAGGTCAACGGCAACGACTACGCCGGCGCGCTGGCGTCGCTCGAAGCCGCGGACGATGTCGACTTCGTCTGCCTCGCGAACGAAACCGATGTCGGCGTGCCCGCCGCCGGCGGCAATCCGCCGACCAACCTGCTCGCGCTCAAGGCGCACGTCGAGACCATGTCGTCGCAAGGCCAGAAACGGCTCGGCGTGGCGATGGTCAACCCGGCGACCGCTAAGTCGCCCACTTACGTTCACGACGTCGACGCCACGGCCACGCCGCTGAAGAGCGACGTGAGCCGCATGGTGCTGGTGGCCGCGCGCGGCGCGACGGTCGACGTCGCCTCGGCGGCCACTGGCGCGATCGCCGGCTACGCGCCGCAGGTCTCGATGGTGCTCAAGCAGGTGCGCGGCGTGAGCGTGCCGACCGCCAGCCAGTACGGGCCGAGCGAGATCAAGGCGCTCTCGGAGGCCGGCATCGTGCCGATCATCCAGCCCTCGCTGATCGTCGGCGGCGGCTTTTACTTCGGCGAGGGCCGCTGCTACACCACCGACGCGAGCCTGCTCTACATCGACATCGTGCGGGTGCTCGATGACATCGATTTCCGGCTCAAGGCGGGCCTGATCGGCCTGATCGGCGATTCGCGCATTACCAAGGCAGGCCTCACGCAGGTCAAGGTGCGCATCGATGCGATCCTCGGGCCGCTGCTCAATGCCGCCGTGATCGACGACTACTCGACCACGATCCCGGTGCTCAACATCCTGATGACGCCCGAGTCGGCCTGGAGCGCGACGGACAGCGCGCTGGTCGTGACCGCGCGCGCGAACCGGACCGTCGACGTGTTCGTGTCGATCACCTATGGCCCGGCAGTGCACCAGCTGCGCGTCACGCTGGCGCCGAGCTTCTGACCGACCGCTTCGTTTCCCGCGCTGCCTACCGAAGAGGAGCCCAACATGCCTGACTGGAACACCCGGCTGGCCGTGTCCTATACGGCAAACAACCAGACCAGAACGATCACGCCGATCGACTCGTTCACCCCCACCTTCACGCTGACTGCGGAGCCGCTGCATTCGATCGAGCACACGCACATCGGCGTGATCTACTCGCCGCAGTCGATGACGTTCACGATGACCGTGAAGGCCATCGGCACGGTCGCTGCCGAGCTGACCGCGCTGGCGATCAAGCGCACGCCGTTCGACGTCACGCTGCAAGAGTCGATGAACGGCAACGACTGGGCGTACGCGTCGGTGGTCATGAGCAACTGCGTCATCACGAGCGCGGTGCCGTCCACCGCGACCGTCTCGGGCGCGCCCACGGCAACGTTCACCGGCTTCTGTCTCAGCGCCGCCGAGACCGACAAGAGCAACACCACCGCCACGCTGCCCTAGCCCCGCCCGGAGTAACCGACCATGCCTGATGGACACAGCGGACACGACACGCAGGATCCGACCTCGGGAACCCTCGTGCACGACGGCCATTCGGTCGGCTGGTCGCTCGGTTCCGAAGCAGACGAAACGAGCGGCAGCGGCCCGCCGGAGGTCCATTACCACTTCCCGGTGGAGATCGAGGTCCGCAACACGGTGGCGGCCATCGACGAGGACCGCCTGATTCACGCCACGCTGGAACGGCTCGCCCGCGAGCTGACCGGCTGATACCCGCTTCTCTGCGCGTATGCGGATCAACGTCAACATTCCGGTGCGTTTGTCGGTGGATCTCGACGCGATCGAGCATCGCCCGGCCGACCTCGACGCCGCGCTCGCGGCGGCGATGGCGCGCGCCATGCGGCGTTCGTCGGCGGCGACGGCGCGCTCCGGCGACCCTTCGGCCATCGTCGTGCACGACCCGACCTTCTCGTGGCGTGGCGCGAACCTGCGCAGCGTCCCGGCCGAAACGCGCCAGGACACCGAGGCGCGCCTCGCGCGCGTGATCCAGCGCTCGGCGCGCACGCAGGCGAGCACCCCGACCACGGGCAGGACGGCAACGACCGGCACGAGCCTGCGCCGGCGGCCGTGGCGCGGCTGGCAAACGCTGACGAGCATCAACTTTCACGCCAAGGTCGGCGAGTACCTCGCGTTCCTCGATACCTCCATCCACGACCGCCACACCGACTACGCCACCGTTTATGCGGACTACGAGGAGCAGTTGAAATGGGTCTCGCTGTGGGTCGTGCGGGTCGACCGGCCGTACCGGCGCGACGATCTCTCGGCGGAATTGTCCGCACGCGCGCTGGAGCTGAGCCGTGCGCACCCCGGACGCGAAGACGGGTTCTGGGTGATCAACCTGTCGGAGCGGGACCGGCGGCGCGTGATCGAACTCGATCAAGACAATCTCGTTGCGGGCGCCACATCCGACCTGAGCGGCAACAGCCGCTACCTCAGGATCTACGGCGGCGAGGTCTACCTGATGCCCGGCGCGCAGGTCATCTTCACGATGATGGTCCTGCCGACCATCTCGCTGGAGACCTATGCGCGGCCCGGCACGCCGGTCGACGTCGCGGTCCGTAACCGAGAGCTGGAGTTCCTCGTCTACCAGGACGGGTTTCGCGATGCGCTGGGCGTGTCGTGGCCCGATTTCATCGCCGCGATGGGCGACGAAACGACGACGCTGCACGTGTCGCCGGTCGAGGTCACCGCGCCGGTGCTCCCGACGACGCTGCAGCAACTCGTCGAAACGCGCGACCCACTGCCGTCTGCAGGCCCGCTCGTCTACCCCAGGCGGGACCTGCGCCTGCTCAATCAGGACACGCTGGACACGCTGCCGGATGCCGTGCGCACAATCGTCGCGCCGTTGACGACCCCGGCCACGCTGGCGCTCGATGCGGACAGCCGCTGGGGCCGCTGGCGGGTCGGCTGGCGCGGCGCGCTGCTGTCCGCGACCTTCGCGCTGAGCGAGGACCAGCAGTTCGCGGCCAGTCACCGTGCGCGTGCCGAGCAGATCGCCGATGCCATCGTTACGCTGCTCGGCAGTTATCCGCGCGGCGATTCGCTGGCTGAAATCCCGTGGTGGAGCCGGCTCGACGCGCTCTGCACCAGCGACCCCGGAGCCCGCGCCAACGGGGCCGGCAGGCTCACGATGTTCGACCTCTGGATGGAGGCGCTGCAGCGGCGTGACGGCGGCCGGTGGTTCGACGCGCTGCTGGACAAGATGGCGAGCACGCGCGGCGACGCCGCCCTGCACTTCATCCAGGCGGCCACGGCGTCGGCGCGCTACAACGCCCATCCGCGCATCAGCCAGATGCGCAGCGACTACAACAACGCGACGCGCGCAGCGCTCAAGAACGCCTACTTCCCGGACAGCGGCGCGATGTGGCTGTTCCACGACGCCGACCGGCGCGTGGCGCACAACGGCGTGGTCGCCGACGCTTACGCCGACTATGCGTCGCACGCGCGCGTGAAGCATCTGCGCGAAGAACGGCGGGCCGAGTTCGACGCTGCCCTGGAGACCGCGGCCAATCAGCTGCTCGGGGACATCATGGCCGGCCGGGTCGCCAGGGACTTCAACAACCAGGAGTTCGCGAACGAAGCGATCAACCGGGCGGTGGCCGCGATCCACCTCTCGAACGACGACTTCGAAACCGTCACCCAGATCACGTCGCTGCGCGTGACCGCGATCGAGTTTGTCGTCGACCGCGGCATCGAGCGCTACAACGTGACCTTCAACATGGTCCAGAAGATCGAAGGCGAATCGAGCTGGACCGATCTTGCCGGCACGAGCCGCACGACCACGGAACTCGACTTCGAGTGGCTCCTGTTCGGCTGGGATCTGGGCCGCATGGGCGACCGGCTGGAGACGGTCGGGCTCGTGATCGGCGGCATTGCGGTGATTGCCGTCGCGTGGGAAGCCGGCATCGTCACCGCGCTGGTCGAGGCGGCCGGCGGCACGGGGGCCGTGCTGACCTCGGTATTCGTCTCGGAGATCCTCTATCTCGCGACTGCGAAGCACTACAGTCTCGAAGGCTTCGTGATGGCCGCGATCGACGGCTACCTGTTCGCGCTGACCTTCCGCTTCGCGGGCATCGGCGGGCGCGCGATCGCGCTGCGCATCGGACGCGCGACGATGTCGGACATCGTCGGCGGCTGGGTCGCGGAACGGCTCTTCGTGGGCATCGTCGGCGGCTCGCTCGGCGGCGGCGCGGTCGTGTTCTCGCATGGGCTCGCCGACACGCTGCTGCGCAACGGGCCGGGCCCGAGCCTTGGCCAGTATGTGCGCGGCATGACGATGGGCGCCGTGTTCGGGCTGTTCGGCGAGTTCGTGATCGGCCCGGCGCTGCAGGGCGCGTTCCGGGTCGGCGGGCAAACCGTGCTGAACACCGCCGACGAAGCCATCGGGGTCATCCGCCGATCGGGCGTCTCGCCCGCCCGCTATGCGGCCGAGATCTCGCAGGCGCTGTCCGCGATCCGCGAACGTCTCGCGACCTTTCTCGAAGCATCGAGCGTGCAGACGATCATCACCGGCCTGCGCGAGCGCATGGCGACGCTCGGCGAAGGGCTGAGCCTCGGCGCCATCGGGCGGCGCTTCGAGTTCTCGATGTTCCGCCGGGTCTTCGAGCTCGCCGACATCGGCATGGGCCCAGTCGAGACCGACGGGCTCGAACGGCTGTTGTCGACGACCGAGGCCGGCGCGGCACGCATGTCGCAAGAAGAACTGCTGGCGTTCCTGAACCGGGTGGCAGTCGACCGCGGCCGCGCGCAGAAACTGCTGAACGCGCTCGGGCGGCTTACCGATGAACGCGCGGGCGCGCTGATCGGCGGCGGGCAGCTCGATGGCCTGGCGTCGTCGCCCAATCTGCTGCACCACCTGACGACCGGGGACATCAACCGCATCTGGGATGTGCTGGCCGGGCCGTCGTTCCGGCTTTCGGCGGCCGATTGCGAAGCCTTCCTCGGCCGGCTCGCGCCCTTTACCGACGAACAGCAGATCTCGGCGCTGGAAATGCTTCGTCGTCCGGAGCAACTCGTGACGCCCGAGGGCGTCGCGCAGGCGCTCGAAAAAGGCGGCTTGAATGCGGGCGTCGGCGAGGGACTCGACCGCCTGTACGGCGCGCTGGAGTCGGCGGCAGCCGATACGCTGATGCGCGCGATCCCGGCTGCCGACGCGCCCGGCTACCTGCGCTGGCTCGGTGCGCAGCGGCAGGAAGTCGTGAATCGGATCGCGCAGGACGGCTTTCTCGAGCCGCTGGCGAGCGCGCCGAATGTGCTCGATTTCATCGGCCGCAACGGGTTCGACTCATTCCGCACGCTCGCGGCCGCGCACGGCCCGTTCGGCACGACGATTGCCGATGCAGTGGCCGGCCTCGACGCCTTCGCCGGAGCGCTGCGCGCGTTCTCGCAGGACCAGCAGGATCTCGCAATCGCCACACTGCTGCGCGCCGGCAACCGCGTTCCGCCCGACTCGCTGCTGTTCGTATTGCAGCAGCATCTGACGCTCGACACGGAACTCCAGCGCGCGCTCGACAACGTGTACGTCGAGCGCTCGGGCATGACCGTCCAGGAATTCCAGCGGCTCACGGGCGCGCGCTTCGACTCCGCGCTGCGCGGGCTGTATCGCGACGACTTGCCGTACTGGAACGAACTGGGACACGCCGAGGCCATCATCGGCCATGACGAAGTGATGGAGATGCTGCGCCAGCGTGCCAATCGCACGCCTTTCCGCGCCTTCGTGGGCCGCTACCCGGGCAACGAAGGCGCGGCGATCGACGCGCTCGGCCGGCTCCTCGCGCGCGTGCGCGCGCTGAGCGGCGGCAGCCTGCAGCGCTTCGAGATGACCGACCTGATCCAGTCGCTCCAGTCGGTGACGACACGCGGACCGACGCCGATCGCCGAAATCGACCAGATCGCCGCCGATATCGGCCAGTCCGGATTTCCGACCCGCACGGTCGGCACCGGTCCGAGGGCCACCACCTTCCCGTCCGCAGCGGAGGAAGCGCGCGCGTATGTCCGGCTGCTGGGCGACAACGTCTCGCCGGCCCAGGCGCAAACGATGCTGACGCTGCCAACCGATGTCAATGTCGCTACAGTCGAAGTCGCGGGTGAAGGCGTGAAAGGCCCGGACGTCATGCTCACGACAGTTACGGGGGAAACTATCGGGCGCGAGTCGGTGGCCACCGAGATTCCAGCCGTCGATCCCGCCAATCCGCTGCTCACGCTGGAAAAGAGCCTGGGCTCGTCGAGTTTGAGAAAGAAGGTCGTCCAATACAGCCCCGGCGGCGTTTATGGCGGTCGCACGGAGATACGCTGGCTGCGCCGGGAGATCGATGTCCGCATCGATCCGTCCGCGGACGGCTTCTCCTTCGACAACCTGCTCGCGCAAATGCAGGCGGACGGCTCGCTGGCGCCCTTTCTGGATCGTGTGACAGTGAAGGCCGTGGGCTCGGAGAGCATCGCCCGGGTGCGCTTCTACAATTCGCAAGGCGCGCTGATCCATAGCTGGACGCCATAGGCTGATTGGACAAGGCAAAACAAACCATGCTTGCAATCGATCTGATACTGGATTTTTCATCGACAGTCGAAGTGGCCGGCGGCCCGACCGGGACGCTGCGCCGCCTGATCGAGCGCTGGTCGCCGGAAGTCTTTCTTCCGATGGAGTGCCACGCGTTCGTCTCCGGACAAGCGTACGACTGGTTGCCGGCCGGGCCGGCGATCGACCGAGCGCCGTGGCCGGGCGAGACCGCGACCACGTCGCCGGTCACGCAACTCGACGGGCGTGCGGCCATGAAGGCGAGCGTCGTGGACGATCTTCCCGCCGGCGACGACTATCTGGTCCAGCTCATAGGCGGCTTGCGCTACGTCGCGCCGGAGTTGTCTCCAGCGCCGGCGTGGTACGGGCGGGTCGCCGCCGATGGAGCGGCACGCCCGACGCCGACGCTGCTCACCCTCGCGTACATCGATTTCCATTGGTCCAGCAACTGGCGCGAGATCCGCCTCTGCTTGCCGATGCTCGGCTATCCGCTCAGCGGCCAGCTCCCGCGCTTCGACAGCGAAGGCCGGCCATTCGGACAGCAGCCGGCGCAACTCGTGGAGCGCAACCGGCGCAGCGTGATCGAAGCGTTCGCGCACTGCGCGAGCGCCATCGGTTTGCAGCCGGGCGAAGCGTCGTGGTCGGTGGAAACCGAGGAAGGCACGCCGGCGCCCGTGCACGACGCGATCGCCGCGTTACTGCAAGAAGCAACCACCGGGAGGAAATAGATGGCCTCCAGCTACCAGAACTACGCGAACATCCCGTCGGCCATCATCTCGGACGGCATCCTGCCGATTCCGATCTGGGCCGTCACGACGATGAAGCTCACGGAGACCTACCACCTGCCGCCGATCGGTTCCACCGGCGCGCGGGCGATCGTGGGCGTGCACGACGACACCATCGACCTGACTGGCGTGCTGGTCGGCATGGAGCGTTTCGCGTGGAAGCTCGCGCTCGAAACGCTGGCCGAGTCGAGCAAGCGCGGCACGGCGCTCGGCTCGTTCACCGGCGGCAAGGTGTCGGGCCTGATCCTGATCACCGCGATGACGATCCGCACCGACATGCAGATCCAGTCGCTGTCCTTCACGGCGAGCACGACGAAGCGCGAAGCGCTCGACGTGTCGATCCAGCTGGCCTACATGCCGCTGCCCGGCGCGCTCGGCAAGCTGCTCGATCTCGCGAGCGTCGGCGTGGGCGCGCTGATGGACGCAGGAGGGAACTGACGATGCCCGCGCCGCCCATCCCCGTCGACCGCTACCTGACGCCCGCCGACCCGCCAGCCGCCCCCGACGGCTTCGCGACGCTCGCGCAGAAGATCATGACCGGCATTCCGCAGCCCATCACGCTCGACGCCGACTTCACCGCCGTGCTCGCGGTGCCCACCGGCCTCGCCGGCGAGTGGCAGCAGGCGGACCCGGCCGCGGTGGTGTCGGTTAGCACCGTGCAGACGGATCCATGCGATCCGGCGGCCAATCCTGCTGTGAGTGCGCCGGTCTGCAACGTCGAGCGCTCGACGGCGCGGCTGCTGATCCAGCGCGGCGGCACGAATGTCGCATCGATCCCGCTCACGGCCGGCGCGACGTTCAGCGTACCCGCCGACGGCGGCGACGCAGCGGGCCGTCTCGAAGTATCGGTGCTGTCATGGGATCTGCGCGCGGGCTCGATGATCGGCCCCGGCGACTACGGCTCGACACTCACGCTCGCATGGCGCCGCAACGATACGGGCGTGCAGACCTTCGGGCCGGTGCCGCTCAATCCCTTCCTGCGCCTGCGTCTGCCGCCGCACATCACGATGCGCTCGGTGGTCAGCCTGAACCTCGCGCAGGCGCTCTACGACCGGCTGCGCATCACGATCCCGAGGGTCTTGCGATGAGCCTCCCGACGCTGACTTCGAACCAGGTGATGATCGGCAACGCGGCCGGCTGGGCGCTGACCTTCCACAAGGAGGATAGCGACGGCGCGATCCAGCCTGCGCTATGGACCGTGTGCTCCGCCGACTACGAGGCGCGGCTGAGCGCAACGCTGCCCGCCGGGCTCGAAGCCGGCGCCTGCTCGATCACCGTCGAAGGCATGACCGACGCAGACTACGCCAAGATCGCCCAGACCGGCGCGGCGTCGCAGCCGACGGTCGCGCAGCTCTATCTGTACTGGATCGACGCGAACGCGAGCCCGCTCGGCTATCTCGCCAACCTCGGCGGCCTGACCGACACGCTCGGGCGCTTCGATCCCGAGTCGATGAAGTCGTCGCTGGTCTCGGTGCTGCGGATCGTCAAGGTGTCGCGTGCGGTGGGAGTGCGCCGCTACGAGGCAACCATAGAGTGCAAGGAGCGGGTCTATCAAAACCTGTCGACCGTACAGATCGCGGAGCCGGTGAAAGCGAACAAGCTCAGCGAGGCGGTCACGACGATCGGCAAGCAAACGCACGTCGACATCCAGCTGCAGGGCTTCGGCAAAGACGGCTCGATGCCGACGGCCAGCGGCAACCCAAGCGGCAATGCAAGCGGCAATTCGGCGACGAGTCCCGGCGACGAACAGATCTCGATCGATTCGGGCGGCACCTATGCCAAAGCGCTCAAGGACCTCGCGACACGGATGGAACAAGCGAGCGGCAAGTATGGGCGCGGCTTGATGGTGATCCGCGACGGAAAATTATATTTCGGCATCCGTAGCTTCCCGCTCGCCCCGAACGATAAATCGAAGCCGCTGACGCTAGGCAACGGGCTGCTCAACGCCGAGCCGCTCGCTGCCGTTCAGGCCAATCCGGACGCCTCATCCGACTCGACAAAACCCGCCGCCGCCGCGGACGCAACCCCACCCGCGCCCACCCTTACCCCAACGCGCCGCCAGTTCAGGCTCACGCTCAAGGGCCGACCCGACATCAAACCGGGCGACATGGCGACCTTCGACAGCCCCCCCGAGGAGTTGGTGACCCAGCCGGGCTTTCTGAATTCGCTGCTCGGCGGCGCATTCGCCGGCTCGCTTCTTCCCGGGATGAGCACGGACCCGGACTCCATCACCAATCCGATCAATCTTTACGTGACCTCGGTGATGCACCAGCTCGGACGGGCGTCGGGGTTCGTGACGACCGTCACGGGCGTCGAGATCAAGGACACGTCGCAGCCGTGGGATACGGCCTCCGGCGCGGGTACGCATGCGCCCGGCCGCGCGACGGGCACCACGGGCGACCGCGCGGATGGCGCCGCGTCGGCGGCCTCCGCGATTCGCCAGGTGGTGCGCGAAGGCGCCGAAACGCCGCGCAGCGTCGACATTGGCGAGGTGCGCGGCTTTCATCCTTCCGGCGGTGCCACGACCGAGCCGCCGGGCCAGACCGAGCGCGTTTTTCGCGGCCTCGTGGGGCCGGACGGGCGCGCCAATCAGGCCCGGCGCCTCGACATCCAGCGCGACACGCCCGCGCCGCTCGAAGGCGTGAGCTACGCGTCGCCGTTCGCGTGGGGCAAATGCGGGCTGGTGCTGCCGCGCTACCCCGGCATGCGCGTGGTGCTCGCCCATCGCAACGGCCGCGCCGAAGATCCCGTTGAAATCGGCGCATTGTGGACATCGGGGCACGGGCCAGCATCTCAGCCGGGCGACTACTGGCTGACCCTGCCCGCCGGCGTCGACCCGGGAAGCCGCAGCCAGGTGGACGACACGAAGACGCCCGCCGAGTACGCCGGCAAGGTCACGAACGACCTGATCGACGCAGACGGCAACCGCATCATCGAGGTCGGCGAGCTCACGGTGCGAGTGGGCAGCGACCATCTCGGGAACGCCGGCAAGCGGCCCGATCGGCCAGAGCAAAAAAACCAGGGGGCGGTGACGATCGAGCACACCAGCGGGCAATCGTCGATCGTCATGGCGCAAGACGGCAGCGTGACCATCACCGCGAAGAACATCACCATCGACGCCGGGGACGGGACCATCACGATGAAAGCGAACAGCGTCGATGTCCAGGTGAAGTCCAACATGAACGTTCATTGAGGAGCACCGCCATGCCAGGCGTGCTGACAACTTCGAGCAACGTGACCTGTGGCCACGCGGGCAACGTATCGACATCGAGCTCCACGAAGCTGCAGGTGAATGGCGCGGCCGTTTTGCTTCAAAGCGGCATTGCAGGCCAGTCGATCGCGGGATGCTCGACGCCGCCCGCTTCCGATGCGTCCGGCCCGACCGCGAAACCGTGCACGACGGTCGCCTCGGTGACGGGCGGCCCAGCGGCCAAGCTTCAGACCGGTGGCCAGCCGGTGATGCTCGACACGCTGGCCGGCACCACCGATGGCATGGTGGCCAAGACCACCCCGCAGCAGTTGCTCGCCGGCATCGCCGGGCAAACGAAGCTCACCGCCAGTTAGGGCAAACGACAGGCAAGCACACGGACGTACGTCAGGGCACCCCTCAGGGAGGACCGATGACCGACCAACAGAAAGACCCATTGCGGCGCAGGGTGCTGGGCTGGGGAGTCGCGTGCGCCCCAGCCGAAGCCAACGCCGATATCGGACGCGATATCCGCTTCGTGACGACGAACGGCCTGCTCGATCTCGCGTGCGTCGAGCTGATCGACAACCTCGGCCAGTCGCTGTCCATCGCGCTGACCACCGCGCTCGGCAGCGACCTGTTCAACATCGGCTATGGCTTCGACGGCATCAACGCGATCGCCGAAGAGACCAACCCGGTCCTGATGCGCGAGCGCATTCGCATCGCGGTCATCAAGGTGCTGCGCGCCGATCCGCGCATCCGGCGCATCGTCGACGTCAAGCTCGAAGACGGCCGTCTCGATCCCGTCACGTCCGGCAGCCGCATTCTCGACGTGCGCGTGGCGTTCGAAACGCTTTCGGGCGACACGTACTCCATCAACATCGATCAAATCGCGCTCGGCGCGGGCCAGGTGACGACGAATGGCTGACCAGAACCCCACCAGTATCGACACCGCCGACGTGCTGGCGGTGGACGCGTCCGTGATCCGGACGACCAGCGCGGCCCCGTTCGGCGTCACGCCGCAAGGGTTCTACGCGAAGCCGTTCGCGCGGCTGCTCGCCGAGAAGCTCGCGCTTGGCCGCGCGCTGTTCGGCACCGACCTCGACCTCACCTCGGGCTCGGTCGTGCGCAAGCTCTTCGAGGTCGCGGCGCTGGAGGACGCCCGCACCTGGACGGCGCTCGGCGCGATCTACGACAACATGTTCGTGGTGTCGGCAGAGGGCCAGGCATTGAGCAGCCTCGGCGCGGAGCTCGGCCTGCCGAGGCCCTGCCTCGAAGCGACCGGCAAGATCACGCTGAAGCTCACGGGCACGCTGCCGGACGGCGTCGCGCAGATCAAGGTCCCGCGCGGCGCGCGGCTGCTGACGCCGGGCGGGCATCACGTCGCGACCGACGAATCGGCGACGATCACCGCCGCGAGCCCCCAGGCCGATATCGCCGTCGTCGCGTTCTACCCGGGGCCTTCGCACAATCTCGATCCGGCTCTCACGGCGGCGGATGGCAGCCATCCGCAGCGAATCGACCGCTGGAATCCATACGACACCAAGCTCGCCGATCTGCGAGCGGCGGAAGAAGCCGCGAACAAGGCACTCATCAGCATCACGCACAGCGCGAAGCTGACCGGCGGCGAGCTGCAATGGCCCGACGCGCGCTACCGCTCGTTGCTGCTGCGCGCGCCGCGCTCGATCTGGACCATCGACGCGATCCAGATCGCCGTATCGCTCGTGCCTGGCGTGCGCCAGGCGCTGATCCGCGACGCATGGGGCGGACTCGACATCAACCAGTCGATCTTCGGCAACTTCAACTTTGTCGAGCGCGTATTCGGCAGCGAACGTGATCTCGGGAATCCTTACTATTTCACCGTGCTCGTGTCGCCCACGGATTCGGCGATCTGGGACGGGCCCGACGGCCTCGAAGCCTCGGTGCTCACGGCCATCGAGGATCTGCGTCCGATCGGCATCTTCCCGCAGGTGCAGCAGGCCGAGCAGATCGGCATCTGCGTGAACGCGGACCTGGTCGTGCGCGGGATTCCGATGCCGTTCGGCTCGAAGGCTTCCGTCAACGCATCGGCTCCGGCCCAGGCGCTGAAAGCGCGGCTCAACGAACGGCTGCGCCGCTACATCGACAGCCTGTCGTTCGGCGAGCCGGTGCGGGTCTCGGAAGTGATCTGGGCCTTGATGAGCGAGCCCGGCATCACCGATGTGCAGAACGTCATGCTGCTCCGCTATCCGCCTGCGATGGAAAACATCGACTTCACTCAGGCATCGACGAACGGCCCCGCCGGGCCCGGCTGCGGCCTGAACATCGATCTGGCGATCAACCAGGTGGCCGATTTCGTGGACACCGCAACGGTGCTGACGATCATATGAGACGCGCAACCGCCGTGATGGGCCGCGCGCGAACGCTGCGCCGCAAGGAGGCGCCATGGCTGACATTCTGAAGCCCGACCGCTGGGCGGCGTCGTCGCAAGGCAACCTGTTCGCGAATCTCACCGCGCCGTTCGCGGGCGGCGCGCAGGTGCGGGACATCGCGTGCGACGCCACCGGCCACGCGGCGATTCCCGATGTGACCCGCGACCCGCTGCTCGTCGTGGCGCCGGCCACCGCGCTTGGCGCAACCGGTCTGCAGGTCAGCGCCGCGCTGCTCGCGGACAATGCGCCGGCGAGCTTCGGCACCGCCGTGTTCGCCCCGTGGACCGAAGCGGGCGCGTTCGTGCCGCTCCATCTGCCGACAGTCGATCCGGATGTCCGGACAGCCGCCCCGTTCACGCTCGTGCTCACGCTAGCCGCCATCGCGGCCGATGGCACGACGAGCGCCATCGCCGCCAATCAGATCGCCAACCAGATCCAGCTTCAATTGATCGAAGGGATCTTCGGCCGGCTCCTCTACGCGCTCTCGGCGGAGAAGCACACGATCCGGCGTCAGGCGCGCGAGCTGGCCGCAATGCGGCAACTGGCCGGCGCGGCGGCCGACGCGCTCGACCGGGTGGGCGCGGAAGTGGCCGTGCCGCGCCTAGCCGACCGGCTCGCCGCCGATGCGGGCCACATCGTTCTCCAGCCGTGGACCGACGCGGGCGGCGCACCGGCTCCGGAACCCGACGACCACTACCGGCGCCGGCTCGCCCTGTTCCGGCCGTTCCTGCGCGCGACCCGCGCGCGGCTCGACGATGCCCTGAACGGCCCCGGCTCGGCCGGCGCGCCCAATGCGGGGCTCCTCGCCGGCCTGGGCGTGCAGGCGCGCTTCCAGATCGACGAACGGGTCAATCCGTTCGCGGTCGCGGTTCATCTGATCAGCACGGGCAGCGACGCCGTCCGCACGAACTTCCTCGCTTACGTTCGCGCGGTCCATCTGATCTGGCCGCAGGACGAAGCAACGGCGAATGGCGTTCACCTGGCGCGCGCGCTGTCTACGGAACGCCGCGCCAGTGTCGAGACCTTGCGCGCAAGCCTGCGCCAGAGCTTCGATTTTCCAGCTCAGGCTGCGCTGGCGCCGCTGCTCGCGTCCGCGCTGGATCGCGTCGGACGCTGCCGGCGCGCGCTCGGCCAGGCTGCGCACTGGAGCATCACGCGCGCGCAGGATGGCGCTGCGAACAGCCGCTATCAGCTTGGGCTGGGCGCCGACCTCAAACCGCCCGCCGCAGCGGACCTCGACGCGCTGGCGGGGGCCGTCGCCCACCCGCCGGCCATTCCCGACCCTGAACTCGCAGCGCTCGTGAGCACGATGACGCCGGTATCGTCCGCGAGCGATCCGGCCGGTGCGTGGTTCCTGAATGCGTGCGGCCTGCAGACCGTCTATGCCGTCGACGCCGCAACCGTCTACGTTTCGCACCTGCCCGCGTTCGGGCTCGTGATCGCCGGACCGGCCAACGCCGCCGTGAACGCATCGGCCACGCTGCAAGCGGCTTACCAGGCGCCCGGCGACCCTACGGCGAATGTCGTGATCCACGATGGCCTGGCCGCCACGCTCGCGCAATGGACGGCGTCCGGCGGCGCCGCGTGGACCGCGCTATCGGCCATCGACGCCACCACCGCGTGGAACGCCGCCGCGCCCCACGCGGCCGCCGACCCGCCGCTCACCGTGTTCCGGGCCGCCGGCCTCGCCGATCTCACGGCGCCCGCGCCCATCGTCGCGCAGCTCGAGGCGCTTCCGCCGGAACTGGTCACCACGATCGCCCTGCCGGCCGCGCTGGCCTCGGCGGTACTCGCCGGCACGCCATCTGCAGCCGACGACCTGAAGCGGCTGGTCGGACTGTTCGCGGCGAACGGGCTCGCCTCGGCGCTGCCGCTCACCACCACCGACCACCGCGTGATCCTGACAATCGGCGCAATCGGCCTGCCCGGCGCAGGCGTGAATCTCTCCGATCGCCGCTCGGTCGGCTTTCGCTGGTACACCGTCGCGCTCTCGGGCACCGGCGGCCAGGTCAAGCCGATCGGCAGCCGCACCGTCTTCACCTCCGCGACTGCCGGACTCACGGCGGTCGTGGTGCTCGGCTACGCGCGCCGGCCCGGCCTGAACGATCCCTACGAATTCCGGGCCAGCGTGCCGAGCGGTACCCTGCTCACGATCCCGCAGTACGAGTACCTGATGAACACGCTCGGTGAAATCCTGCCGATCGGCGTGCTGGTCAATACCTTCGCGCTGCGCCAGAGCAGCGTCGACCTGAACGGCGACGGCCACGCCGATCCGCTCCCGCCCAGCGCCGCGCGCACGTTCCGCCCATTCCGGCAAGACCGCCATCGCGGTCTCGTCGTTCCGCCACTGCCCCCCGCCGACACCGGCGCATAGGAGACCAAAATGGCTGTCGATACACTGCAACTCGATGGAATGGCGATCTCCGATGTGATGAAGTCCATTCGCGACACGGGCGTCGGCGATTCGGAAGCATCGATCATCCTCGGCAACTGGCTAATCCAGCAGGGCGCGCGGCAGCAGCGCGTCTTCAACTATCAGACCGATTTCCCGGCTGTCGAGAAGGACTGCGTCGAAACCTTCACGCCGACCTTCCACCACACGGACTGGGTGGACGGCGAGAGCGTGGTGCAGGCCCAGCAAACGGCGGGAGAAGAAGGATTCAATTCGCGCCTGCACAAGATCGAGCAGGATTTTGCCGCCGTGCGCACGGACCTCGGCCAGGTGTTCGCGTGTCTCGCGAACATGCGCGCCGAGATCCGCAGCCTGCTCGACGAGATTCGGACCCAGATCAATCTGATCAATGCGGACCTGTTCAACCTCGCGCAGGGACGCGTGAGCTACGAGCCGGCGCCTTTCATCCCGCCCTTCGACGCCACGAACGCTCACTTCATTGGGTCAACGAAGTATTTCGACAAGGACGTTGCCGTCTGGCAGACCAGCCAGGGCACGATCATGCTGCCGAACGTAACGCCGACGCCGTCGAACCCGGCCAGCGATCCGCGCGTGTCGGGCCCGGCGAGTCTCGCGAAGTTCATGGCGTCGAATCCGCAATTCCTCCAGCAGTTCGGCGGCAACACGGTCAGCAAGGCCGACCTGGTGAAGAACTACGGGACGCAGACGCTCGACAACGGCATGAGCGTCGCGGATGCCGTGAGCATTCTTCCGGATACGGCTTCGTATGCGACCCCGGACGCGCTAGCCTCCGACCTCGTTGAGCGCCAGGCTGGAGCGATTCGCTCGACGGGCGGGAGCGCCGTCGTCAATGCGGCACTCGGCGTCCAGGGGGCGACCGGTGCAGCGTCCAGCGCGCCGATCACCAACCTGCCCGGCTTGTCGTCGAGCGCCGCCGCCGCGTTGAACAAAGGCGGCATCACCACGATCGGGCAACTTGCGGCCGCCAATGCCACCGACGTCACCAAGGCTCTGTCGACCGGAGGCGTGGCGATGAATTCGGGCGATGTGGCCGCGACGTCGGCACTGGCGAAGACGTTGACGCGGGTTTAGTGGGGTGTGGCGCTCTGGACTCACCACGACCAGCCCTGCTGGCCATACTTCGAGTCGTAGCGCCGGCCCCACCACGGCAGATAGGCGTTGTTTTCGCCGCGCGCACGGAACCAGTCCGCGTCTGGATCGATTGGCACGACCTGGGGCGGCGGTGTCACGACGACCGCAACCGGATGGTCCGCGTCCGTGGTGCCGGCCACGAGCACGGTCTCGCCCAGATGATTCGCCCGGCCGATTGCCAGCACCACATCGGTGAGCGCCGTGCCGGCGCCCATTTCGCCGAGCAGCTCCGGCGTGTTGAGGGTCTGCTTCTGGAAGTCGAAGTCGGGCATCGTCTCGGTCAGGGTGCGGCCGAGCGAGCCGATGCGCGAGGAGGAGGCTTCGCTGCCCTTGCCGGCATCGTGGATCGTGTAGTGGATATCGGGCACCGATACGTTCGCGTTGTGCGCGGCGGCGGCGATCGTGGCCTTCCATGCTTCGACCGCGCGCGTCGTGCCGGGCTTTCGTTCGAAGTCCTGTGCGTTGCCCGTGGCCGCGCGGCCGATCCAGGCGAGCGGGGCGCGTTCGGTCTTCATCTGCGGGCCGGCGAGGAACAGCAGCACCATGTTTTCGTTGAGCTGGCCGTCCTTTGGCGGAAAGCTCGGGGCGTCCCAGTTCATCACCCAGACGCTTTTGTCTGGGTTCGCCTGGAGGTAGTCCAGCGCGTTGTTCAGCGAGGTGAAGCCCGCGTTCGCACCGCCGGGGGTGACGTGCACGTCGGGAGGCGTGTCGCGGCTCCAGAGGCTTTTAGCTGACGGGTTCCCGATCTCGTAATTGTCAATGATTTCGTTACGCAAATAAGTTTGTGCCTCGGTTGGATCAAGGCGGGTGGGAATCGCGAATTCAACATGAATCCCCGCTAACTCCCGCCACTCCTTTTTGCTGTCTGGCTTGACCGTGTAGAAATATTTCGCGTTCGTCACGTAGCGTGTGCCGAACAAGCCAAGCAATTTGTCCACATACTTGTGATAGAAACCCTTGAAAGTTTCCGTACCCTTATTGCCGTAGGCAAGTGCGCCGATCGACTGGAGTGTCGAGAATTTTTGCGGCTTGGTCCGCACCATGTCATCGTTCTTGTTCGGCTTGACGAGCCCCATGGTCCACAACACCTGCCACTCGGTCGGGTAGTCGCGCCTCTGCAGCGGATTGAGCCATTCGAGCCCGACAACCTGCACCATGAAGGGTTTGGCGGGATCCGTCTGAGGTGTGCCGGTGTGGGGCGAGGCGGCCCGGGCGGACGTTGGCATCATGGCGGCCGTCGTGAATGCAAAGGTTGCAATGGCCAGCAGGACGGGTATGGCAACGAGTCGTTTCATCAACGCTCCTGTAGTTAATTCAGCGGCCGGCGGGTAGCCAACCTCCACGGTCAAATAAAACATGAAGAGTGCGCCCAGCACCATTGCCAGCACGGCGAGCGCCAGCCTGCGCGGCCACGTCGAGATCAGCGCGCTCATGCCACAACTCCACAACTCCCAGATTCAGATAGAACTGGCCCTCACGTTCATTGGCGATCTTCTCGGGCCGGCGGCCCTCCGGATCATTCGCAAGCCATTTGGTAATCGCGTCGCCATTCATCGTCCCGCTATCAAAGTATTCCCAGTACTTCTTGCTTGGGTTCGTCTTATCCATGCCCTTCCCCAGCCTCCAGTCCGCCTCGATCCGCAAGGCAGCCATCTGCTCTGGCGACAGGTAGCACAACCCAATCGCCACGTCATAAGCAAGCGCCTTTCGCGCATGCATCGGGTTCGTCATGATGGTCGAGTGGTTGGTCGGGTTGTTCGTCCGGCTGCCATCCAGGATCTCCGTAACCTGCTCGTTGCGCCACTGCGCGTACCCCTCGGGCAGGGCGCTCCTGCCGTCCTCGCCGATCACGTTGCCTTCGCCGTCGATCCACTGCGAATTGCCGTCCCTGCGCACGCGCATGCGCAGGGACGCGTGGTCCTCGTAGCGCTGTAACGCCTCGCTGCCGATGGTTCCAGCCGCTTCCTGGTCGGCTTGTTTGAGCTTGTAACTGTCGTAGGGGTCGTCGGCGTTCCTGTCCTGCTTGTCCGCATTCCGGGCCGCGGCCAGCGGGTCGTTGCCCTCGTTGAAGTTGCTCGTGAATTCGCCATCGGTGACGTGAACTTCCTTGCCGTACCGCAGGGCCTGTGGCGCAAACGGCTCATCGAGCGGCGGCGCATCGGCCGTGACCGTCCAGCCCTTCGGCGGCTCGGCGTTGACCGGACACAGGCCGAAGGCTGACGTCGCCATCGTCACGAGATAAAGCACGGGCGCGGTAGCGGTCGTGGCGAGCTTCGCCACGTAGTTCTCGTTGGCGCTCCATGCATGCTTGATGCCGTATCTGGCCGGCGGCGAAGGCGGAAACCAGAACCCCGACGTCTTGCCCTCCCTGTAGCGCCAGTCGTTTTCCCAGTAGTGGTAGTCAGCCTGTCTGCCGACCTCGAAGCCGCTTGCGAAGACGCGCTGGGTCAGCACCCCATGGGCGCCGACGTCGGCCAGTTCGTCGTTTGGCATCCCGTTGGGCGCGCGCGACCCGCCTTGGGCGGGATCTTCAACGACGCGGCCCAGCCCGCGCCAGCCGATGCCCTGAACCGTGGCGGCGGAAATCACCTGGTCGTGCGGGCAGCAATACAGCGTCACCCGGCCATAGGTGTATCCGTTCAGGCCGTGAGCCGTACGGTCTTCGCCGGCGGTGTAGGGCTTGCCGCCCGTCTCCGAGGTACGCGTGTTGGCCATGTCATCATCGGCCTTGCCGGCCGGCATTTCGAATGCCGTGCGCGCGCATGATGTCGAAGAAGCTGCGCAGGGTCTGGGTGCGCGCCGCGTAGGTCTGCCGGCCGCCCCGGTTCCGGGCGTCGCGCATTTCGCGCTGGGACCAGTTCTCCAGGAAGGTGTCGGTGTTCGCCAGGCTGTAAGGCGGATTCGCGAGCACGTAGGCATCGGCGACGCAGCGTCCCGTGTTGCCCCACGGGTCCTGAACCTGCGGGAACGCGTCGCCGAAGAACGCAGCCGTGAGGCCCACCATGTTGCCCTGACTGTGGCAGACGATCGTGATCGGGACATTGGCCTGCATCCGGCGGATCGACTGCACCAGCCTGGCAAGACGTAACGCGGCCAGCACGCCATAGCCGCGCGGCGGCGTGCGATACAGGGGACGTTGCGTCGGATTCAGGGCCTGCACGGAGAGGAATCCGAAAACGCGGTCGTCGATGCCTTCGTGCCACAGGTCAGGCAAGCTGGTGCAGCCGTTGGCGAATGGGCCGCCGCCCCAGTAGTCCTGATCGTTCAGGAAGATTCCGTACTCCTTCAGTTCTTCCTTGTTGGCCTTGTAGCCCCAGCGGAAGTGGATGACCGGCGAGAACGACGGATCAGGCTTGATGTAGGTTCCGGCCCACAGCTCCGGATTGAGAAAGCCATCCGGCGTCAGGCTTTCGGTGTACGAGACGGGGGAAAGCTGCCCACCGACGACACCCCTGTGCGCCATCTGGTCGTCCAGCCTCGCGAGCCGGCGGTTGAGGCCCTGGCACAGCCCTTCCTCGGCGGCTTCGAACCATTCGCCCTCGGAGTTCACGCCGTGCACGAAAATGACGACGCCGGGCAAGGGCTGCTGCTTCACGCAGATCAGTTCGCTCGTAACATCGAAGACCATCGGACCTTGGCCCGAGCCCACGATTATGCGCGGTGGCAAATTCGGCGCCGGGGCCGTACCGGAATGGGAGGCGCCAGCGCCCGGCGATGGAGTGCCGGGTGTGTCTGGATTCAGGAATGAATCAGTCATGTTCAAACGATTTTCTTAATGATATGCATTGCAAAATAAAATAATTTTACTCAGCCAATGCAGTAGCAAGGGAATCGATGAATCCGGGAGATGCATCAAGACGACGCAAAACTTGAGACCGGATTTTCCAGATTTGAATACCGCAAAATATTGCGGCTTTTTATGAAAATTTAAATCCGGAAAATGCTACAGCATGAGTTATTAATTGTTATTGATCTGGCGCACAGATCCACTTGCATCGGGTGACGCAAATTCAATGTGCGCTCATGCCATAAGTGCGGCGATCGTCGCAAGGCAAAGGGAAGGATGTGTGGAAAGTCGATGCGCGCCCACAATCGTAACAATGGGGGCCCAAGCTTCACCGCGACTCGAAATCGGTTGCTCTAAGGCGGCACGCCCTATCGCCGCCATCCAGCATCGAACACAGCGCTAGTCTTGCTTTCCCGTGCGACGCATCCACGCGGTCACATAGTCAGGCACGACACCCCCAGGCCGCATGCCGTCCGGCTCTGGCGCGAGCGGCGTGAGCGCCAACGGCAGTACACCCGCCCAGACGGCGCGGCCGAGATCCGCTTCATCATCCTTCGGCCCACCCGTGCGGATCTTCGCGGCCGCTTCGTCGAGCGGCAGACGCAGCACTGTCGTGGCGGCCAATTCGTTGCGGTCACCGGCACGCACCTCGCGTGCGCGGCCCCGCGCAATATGGTCGAGAAAGGCATCGAGCGCGGCGGCCTTGCGATCGGCCTCGACCACTTCGAACGCGCCGTAAATCATCGCCGAACGGTAATTCATCGAGTGATGAAACGCCGAGCGCGCAAGCACGAGGCCATCGAGGTGCGTGATCGTCACGCAGACCTGCGCGCCGTCGGCCGCGAGCCGCAGCATGCGGCTGCCATTGGAGCCGTGGATGTAGAGATGATCGCCCTCGCGCCAGCATGCCGTGGGAATGCAGTGCACGCCGTGCTCGTCGGCAAACGCAACATGGCATACGTAGGCCGCGTCGACAATTGCATAAAGCGTGTCGCGATCGTAGTTCGCGCGCTCGGCAATGCGGCGCACCCGCGTACGCGGCGACGGTGCCTTGCCATTGGCGGAAACGGTATCGGTTTCGGACATCGTCGGCATCTCCTCGATCATGTTCAGATGCCGATTACGTTAGCGACACGGTGGCTCCAAGGGTAGACCCAGCACTGCGCATTCGCCTGGGGCCACGATACGAACCCGCCCCCAGTCACATCTGCGGTGCAAGAGTCACTTTCTCGCGATCGCCTTGCGCGCGGGACGCAGCGGCTTCGCCGGGGTATCCGCGGAGCGCCCCGTGCGCCGCTTTACGCGCTGGGCCGGCGCGGCACCCGTTGCCGCGCCCGTGCCACTGCCCTCACCCACCTTCTTGCGCAACGCATCGAGTTCGCGCCTCTGCGCCGCATGCTCCGCGCGCAGCGTCTCCAGGCGCCCTTCCTGCATGCCTGCCTGATGGCGCAAATCACCAAGCTGTCCCTGCAGGGATTGAATCTGCGCCCGCGCACTTTCTTCGGCCCGCGCAGTGCGCTTGCTCGACGCCTCGATGTCACGCTGCAGGCGCGCATTGGCCGCGCGCTCGCGCTCGATTTCGAGCAGCGCGCGCTTTTCTGCGGCCTGCAAGCGGGTCTCGGCCAACTCCGCTCCAGCACGAAGCTTGTCAAGCTCGACCGCGAAATCGGCGCGCGCCTGCGCGAGCGCACCATCGCGCTCGCGGCCGTCCTGCTGCAGCCGCTCTACTTCGCGCTCCAGCGCATTGCGAGTGGCGGCGGCAGCGGCCTGCGCCTGCTCCAGCTCCTGAATGCGCACCTGTGCCGCGAGCAATGCACTCGTGCGTTGCTCGAGTGCCGTCTCGGTGCGTGCGAGATCGCCCTCCATGGCGGTAACGGATGCCTGGGCCGCCAGGCGCGCCTGCTCGACTTCGACTCGCAGCGCCTCCAGCGCGTCTTGCGCGGCTGCCGTGGCACGCGTCCAGAGCGCGGCCACGAGTTCGCCCGCCGCGCCCTGCAACTCTTCGGGCAAGTCCGCATGCTCGATGCGCACGCGGCTTTTCTCACGCAATTCCGCCCAGAATTCAGAAAGCACCGCCGTGGGCGTGCCCATGCTGCCCCGCCGCACCAGCTGATAAAGCCGGTTGGCGGTAGGTGTGACGCCGAAGCGAAAGAACAGCAGCGCGCACACTTCACGATACAGCTCGCGGGTTTTGGGAAATTCGCTCTTGAGCCGCTCGATTTCGGCGGCGAGACGGACTTCATCGAGAGTGGCGTCGGACATGGCGAGCAGGGGCAGGATTGATTCGATTATCAATAATACAACGTAAAACGTTGAATTCCTACTCCTTGCTGGCGAGCGACATCAAGTCTTTGGAAGATCAGGGTCTGCATGTATCAATGTCGCCAGCTTTTGCCGCTCCAGCGCGACGTCATCCACGCCGGATGCTGGCCAATCCAGCGCCACGCCGTTGGCGAGCGAGTCGCGGACCAGCGTCTGGTACTGCCAGTCGCTGATCCGGCCATGGTCCATTGCGCCGGAGATTTCACGCCGGAGCGCAACCGGAAAGCTCGTATATGCACGCGACAACGCCGCGTACTGCCTTGCATCGACTTCCTTCGAGGATGGCACCGCAGTCCAGATAACGACTGCCACAATTGCTGTGAACGGGATAGCGGTGTAGCGAAGAATGAATTTAACGGGTGTCATGAGGCGCGAGGTGATCTCATTGCGAGCGATGATTGTATTCGCCCCGAGATCGGCACCAATTACGCCTGGCTGAGTTTGGGAATCAGCCTTTGCGATCCAGTCGCGCACTGAGCGCGTCGATTTCCGAATCCGCGAAGACTTCGATGCCGTGCTGGCGCAACAGCGCAGCCGTCACCCCGGCCCCGGCGCGGCGCTGGCCCAAGAAACTCCCGTTGTAGATGACGCTGCTGCCGCACGATGGACTGCCGTCGATCAGCAATGCGAAGCGGCAATCGTGTTCGCGCGCGAGTTGCAGCGCCGCCCGCGCACCGGCCAGAAAAAGCGCGGTGACATCGACGCCCGCGATATCGACCACGCGGGCCGCGTCCGCAAGAACCGTTTCGCCCGACTCCGCGCGGGCAATTTCGGCGGCCGGATGAGGCACGCCGAATCCCCCGCTCAACTCGGGACAGACAGACACGATGCGTCCCTCGCGCCGCCAGGCATCGAGCGCCGGATGAACAAGCGCTTTAGCCGCGCCGTCATAACGAACCGGACTGCCGAGCAGGCACGCGCTTATGAGGATTTTTGAATCATCGCGGGTCATCGCGGACGAAGCCGTCACCTCAGTCGAAGTTCTCGCGCAGCCACTTCTTGTTCATCTTGCCCACGCTGGTCTTCTCCAGCGCGTCGACGAACTTGACGACTTCCGGCACCGCATACTTCGAGATCTGTCCGGTTTCGCTGAAGCGCAGGACATGCTGCTTGATTTCGTCTTCGCTCACCGGCTTGCCGTGCCCGGGACGCAGCACGACCACGGCCGCCGGGCGCTCGCCCCACTTCTCGTTCTTGATGCCGATGACAGCCACTTCGGCCACGGCGGGATGCTGCGAGATCAGGCTCTCGATCTCCAGCGACGAAACCCACTCGCCACCCGACTTGATGACGTCCTTGATGCGGTCCGTGATCTGCAGATAGCCGTCCGTGCCGATGCGCGCCACATCTTGCGTATGCAGATAGCCACCCTCCCACAACTGCGCGGAGGCTTCGGGATTGTGCAGATAACCCTGCGTGAGCCAGGGCGCGCGCACGACCACTTCGCCGCTCGCCACGCCGTCGTGCGGGAGATCCTGCATTTCGTCGTCGACGATGCGCAGGTCCACGAGCGGCACTGGCAGACCGGTGCGGCAGCGCAGACTGACTTCCTCATCGATGTCGCGCCGCTCGGCGCTCGGCTTCAACTGCGCGAGCGTGAGCAACGGACACGTCTCGGACATGCCGTAACCCGTGAAGACGTCGATGCCGCGCTCCAGTGCGGTACGCGCGAGACCGTGCGGCAGCGCCCCGCCACCGATCACGACCGTCCATTTGCTGAAATCGGCGGTCTTGGCCTGCGGGCAACTCAGTAGCATGTGCAAAATCGTGCCCACGCAATGCGAGAAGGTCACGCCTTCTTCGCGCATCAGCTCGACGATCCGGTCCGGCACATAACGGCCCGGGTACACCTGCTTCACGCCCATCACGGTCGCGATGTACGGCATGCCCCATGCGTGCACATGGAACATCGGCGTGAGCGGCATGTACACATCGCCGCGATGGAAGCGCTGGCCCGACGCAGGGCTCGCCAGCGCCGCCATCCCCGTGATGGTGTGCAGCACCAGTTGCCGATGCGAAAAATACACACCTTTGGGCAGGCCCGTGGTGCCCGTGGTGTAGAACGTCGTGGCGCGCGTGTTCTCGTCGAAATCGGGGAAGTCGAAGTGCGTGCCGCTGGTCGCGAGCAGATGCTCGTATTCATCGGCGAATTCAATCCCGGACGAGGCCGCCGCATTGCCTTCGTCGTCGATCAGCACGATCGCGCGCACGTGTTCGAGCTTGTCGCGAATCGACGCCAGCACCGGCAGAAAATCCGCGTTGACGAGCAGCACCTGGGCGCCCGCATGGTTGATCGTGTAGGTGATCTCAGCCGGCGAGAGACGGATGTTTACCGTTTGCAGCACGGCGCCCATCATCGGCACTGCAAAATAACACTCCAGATAGCGATGGCTGTCCCAGTCCATCACCCCGACCGTGGTGCCATGCTCCACGCCAAGCCGTTGCAGGCCGTTCGCGAGTCGCGCGATGCGCTCCCGGAGCTGGGTGTAGGTCATGCGGACCTTGCCCCGGTAGACGATCTCCTGATTCGGCGCGTGTGCCATCGGCGTGCGCAGCAGATGCTTGATCAAGAGAGGGTAGGCATAAGCCGATGACATTGCTTCGCTAGCCGGGTCGTACATGGCAGTCCCTAACAGTCGGTGTATCGATTACAAGTGACAACTACAAAGGCGCGCCGCGTTCGATTCACGAGGCGCGCCGGCACTATCGATGCGTTTTCGAGCCTTGAGCAGGCTTTCTTCGAGTCCTTATCGAACCCGTATCAATCCGCATCGAACCCGCATCGAACCTCAAGCGAGGTTCTCGAAGATCGCCGCAATGCCCTGGCCGCCGCCGATGCACATCGTCACCAGCGCATAGCGGCCGCCGATGCGCTGCAACTCGTGCAGCGCCTTCACGGTGATGAGCGCACCGGTCGCGCCGATCGGATGGCCAAGCGAGATACCCGAGCCGTTCGGGTTGACCTTGGCGGGATCGAGACCGAGTTCCTGCGTAACCGCGCATGCCTGGGCCGCGAAGGCTTCGTTGGATTCGATCACGTCGAGGTCTTCGACGCGCAGGCCCGCGCGCTGCAGCGCGAGGCGCGAGGCCGGCACAGGGCCGATGCCCATGTGCAGCGGATCGACGCCGGCGTGCCCGTAGGCCACGAGTCGCGCCATCGGCTTGACGCCGCGCTGCTCGGCCGCTTCGCGCGACATCAGCAGCACGGCTGCGGCCGCGTCGTTGATGCCCGAGGCGTTGCCGGCCGTCACGGTGCCGTTCTCCTTCGCGAAGACAGGCTTGAGCTTCGAGAAGTCTTCGATCGTTGCGTCGGTGCGCAGATGCTCGTCCGTGTCGAACACGACTTCACGCCCCCTCACCTTCTGCGTGACGGGCACGATCTGGCTTTTGAACCGCCCCTCTGCAATCGCGCGCGCCGCGCGATGGTGTGATTCGAGCGCCAGCGCATCCTGACGCTCGCGCGAAATGTCGAACTTGCGCGCGACGTTTTCGGCGGTCACGCCCATGTGCACCGTATTGAACGGGTCGTGGAGCGCGCCGAGCATGATGTCGATGAAACGCGCGTCACCCATGCGTGCGCCAAAGCGCATGTCGGGTGCGATATACGGCGCGCGGCTCATGTTCTCCGCGCCCGCGCCGATCGCGACATCGGCGTCGCCCAGCAGAATGGTCTGCGCAGCCGAAACGATCGCCTGCAAGCCCGATCCGCAGAGGCGATTGACGTTGAAGGCCGGCGTCGAATCGGGAATGCCCGCGTTGATGGCCGCGACGCGCGAAAGATAAAGATCCTTCGGCTCGGTGGTAATCACATTGCCGAACACCACATGACCCACGTCTTCGGGCTTGACCTCGCTGCGCGCGAGCAGCTCGCGCAGCACGATCGCGCCGAGCTCGGTGGGCGCGAAATCCTTCAGGCTGCCACCGAATTTGCCGATTGCGGTTCGCACACCGCCTACTACCACGACTTCTTTGCTCATTTCCGCTCCTTGCTCATTGTCTCGCTCGCGATTGCGCCGCGTGCATCACATGTTCGGATAATTGGGGCCGCCGCCGCCCTCGGGCGTGACCCACACGATGTTCTGCGTCGGATCCTTGATGTCGCAGGTCTTGCAGTGCACGCAGTTCTGCGCGTTGATTTGCAGGCGGTCATCGTCCGAATCGTCCTTGACGAATTCATAGACGCCTGCTGGACAGAAACGCGATTCGGGACCCGCGTAAGTTTTAAGGTTGATGCCCACCGGAACGGTGATGTCCTTCAGCGTGAGGTGGGCCGGCTGGTTCTCTTCGTGATTCGTATTGGAAATAAACACCGAAGACAGGCGATCGAACGTGAGCTTGCCATCGGGCTTCGGATACTCGATCGGCTTGCACTGCGACGCCGGCTTGAGCATCTCGTGATCGCGGTGCTGGTGATGCAGCGTCCACGGCACGTTGCCGCCCATGAGCTTCTGCTCGACGCCCACCATCAGCGTGCCCAGGTACAGGCCCTTGCTCATCCACTGCTTGAAGTTGCGCGCCTTGTACAGTTCCGTGTAGAGCCACGACTGCTTGAACGCTTCCGGATACGCGGCAAGTTCATCGCTCTGGCGGCCGGCCTGTACCGCATCGAACGCCGCTTCCGCCGCGAGCATGCCGGTCTTGATCGCCGCATGGCTGCCCTTGATGCGCGCAGCGTTCAGGAAGCCCGCGTCGTCGCCCACCAAAGCGCCGCCCGGGAACACCAGCTTCGGCAGCGACATCAGCCCGCCCGCCGTCATTGCACGCGCGCCATACGAAACGCGCTTGCCGCCTTCCAGATACTTGCGGATCGCCGGATGCGTCTTGTAGCGCTGGAATTCCTCGAACGGCGAGAGGTACGGATTCTGGTACGCGAGGCCGACGACGAAACCCACCATCACCTGGTTATTGTCGGTGTGGTAGAGGAACGAGCCACCGTACGTGTCTTTTTCGAGCGGCCAGCCCGCCGTGTGAATCACGAGGCCTGGCTTGTGCCTGGCCGGATCGATCTCCCACAGCTCCTTGATGCCGATGCCGTAGACCTGCGGGTCTGCGTCCTTGCCGAGCTTGAAATGCTCGTTCAGTTGACGGCCCAGATGGCCGCGGCAACCCTCGCAGAACAGCGTGTATTTGGCGTGCAACTCCATGCCGAGCTGGAAATTCTCGGTAGGCTCGCCATCCTTGCCGACGCCCATGTTGCCGGTGGCCACGCCCTTGACCGAGCCATCGTCGTTGTAGAGCACTTCGGCGGCCGGGAAACCCGGAAAGATTTCCACGCCCAGCGCCTCGGCCATTGTCCCAAGCCAGCGCGTGACGTTCGCGAGGCTGATCACATAGTTGCCGTGGTTCTTGAAGTTGTCCGGCAGCGCCCAGTTGGGCACCGTTTTCGCGCTGGTTTCCGAAAGGAAAAGAAATTGATCTTCGGTAACCGGCACGTTCAGCGGCGCGCCTTGCTCTTTCCAGTCGGGAATGAGCTCGCCGATGGCGCGCGGATCCATGACCGCGCCCGAGAGGATATGCGCCCCGATTTCCGAGCCTTTTTCCAGCACGCACACGCCGATCTCAGCGCCATTTTCTGCTGCCAGCTGTTTCAGGCGGATCGCCGCGGACAGGCCTGCCGGGCCGCCGCCCACGATCACCACGTCGTATTCCATCGACTCGCGTGGGCCGTATTGTGCGATCAAATCGTTCGTATTCATGCTGCGTTTCCCGTTTCGGCCGGCGTCAGGCCGGTATCAGAACTGTTCTTCCGTGAGCGCCAGCACGCCTTGCGCGCCGCGCGCACCCAGCACTGCCGTCGCGAGGCCATTGGCCTGCGAGAGAACATGGTCGGCATAGAACTGCGCCAAGGCGATCTTCGCGCCGTAGAACGACGGATCGTCGGCGAGATTGCGCTGCGCCGCGAGCAGCGCACGCGCTTGCTGCCAGCCGCACAGCACGATGCCCGCGAGTTTCAGATAGGGAACGCTGCCCATGAACGTACCGTTCGGATCGCGCTTGACGTTCTCGATCATGAAGTCGACGACACGCGAGAGCGCCTGTGCGCCTTGTTCAAGTTGTACGCGCATCGAAGCGGCTTCCGCGCCATCGGCCTGGGCGAGCGACTCGATCGTCTTCGCGACTTCGCCGAGCAGCGCCTTCGCAACCGCGCCGCCGTCACGCACCGTCTTGCGGCCGATCAGGTCGTTTGCCTGGATCGCCGTCGTGCCTTCGTAGATCGCGAGAATGCGTGCGTCGCGATAGTGCTGCGCCGCGCCCGTTTCCTCGATGAAGCCCATGCCGCCATGCACCTGCACGCCGAGGCTCGTAACCTCGTTGGCCATCTCAGTGCTCCAGCCCTTCACGATCGGCACGAGGAATTCGTAGATCGCTTGATGACGCTCGCGCACGGCTTCGTCCGGATGACGATGCGCGATATCGCAGTGACCTGCCGCGACATAGGCGAGCGCACGCGCGCCCTCGGTCATCGAACGCATGGTGGCGAGCATGCGACGCACGTCGGGGTGCTGCACGATGGTCACCGACTGCTTCGCCGAGCCATCCACCGGGCGGCTCTGCACGCGTTCCTTGGCGAACGCCGCTGCCTGCTGGTACGCACGCTCGGCAATCGCCACGCCCTGCGTGCCCACGCCGAAGCGCGCTGCATTCATCATCACGAACATGTACTCGAGGCCGCGGTTCTCTTCGCCCACGAGATAGCCGATCGCGCCGCCGTGGTCGCCGTACTGGAGCACGGCCGTCGGGCTCGCCTTGATGCCGAGCTTGTGTTCGATCGACACGCAATGCACGTCATTGCGCGCGCCGAGGCTGCCGTCTTCGTTGACGAGAAACTTCGGCACGATGAAAAGCGAAATGCCCTTCACGCCTTCGGGTGCATTCGGCACGCGCGCCAGCACGAGGTGGACGATGTTCTTCGCCATGTCGTGCTCGCCCCACGTGATGAAAATCTTCGTGCCGAACACGCGGTACGAACCATCGGCCTGCGGCTCGGCACGCGAGCGCACGAGGGCGAGGTCGGAGCCGGCCTGCGGCTCGGTCAGGTTCATCGTGCCGGTCCATTCGCCCGAAATGAGCTTCGGCACGTAGCGGGCCTTTTGCTCTTCGGTGCCGGCGGTCAGCAGCGCCTCGATCGCACCGTCGGTCAGCAGCGGGCACAGGGCGAACGACAGGTTCGCGGCGTTGACCATTTCGTTGCAGGGCGTGCCGATGAGCTTCGGCAGCTCCTGGCCGCCGAACTCGGCGGGGTGTTGCAAACCTTGCCAGCCGCCTTCGGCGAACTGCTCGAACGCGGCCTTGAAGCCCGGCGAGGCCGTGACTTCGCCGTCATGCCAGCTGCTCGGCGTACGGTCGCCTTCCACGTTCAACGGCGCGAGCACTTCCCCGCACAGCTTCGCAGCCTCCTCCAACACCGCCTGGGCGGTGTCGAATCCGGCATCCTCGAAGCCGGGCAAGGTGGAAACTTCGTCGATGCCGGCCAATTCTTTCAGCACGAACAGCATGTCTTTGACGGGGGCGGTAAAGCTCATGGCGAACCTCTTTTCACGCGTGGATCTCGGGAGCCGCGGCGCGGGCTGGCTGCGGAGCCGGCGCACCTGGGGCGATTTCGATGGATCGTAGCCCCAAAACCCGCCCGCGAAACTGTCCAAACCGGCCCATCTAGTGACAAATCTTGCCACGGCTTGCCGGAATTCGATGAGAGGCTCGGGTGACCAGGGTTGAACCTGGTGCCTTCGGCGCACGCGCCCCCTTAGGGCGGGGGGCCGCTTCCGGCGTGAAATCTGCCTGGAAATCGTGCAGGGGAACAGAACCGGGTCAGGTGCGGATCGCGTGCAAAACTGGACACATCGGACAGTCAAGCAGCAGGAATCACACCCGGGAGCGCTCGAACCGGGACGCGCTGCTCAGGGCCGCCCGCGATAAGTGCCGGGCGTGCTGCCGGTCCAGTGGCGAAAGGCACGATGAAAGGCGCTGGGGTCGTCGAAGCCGATGTCGGCGCCGATTGCGGCGATGGTGTCCTGCGTATCGGTGAGGCGCTGGATCGCCACGTCGCGCCGCAGATCGTCCTTGAGCATCTGAAACGACGTGTCTTCGGAGGCGAGCCGCCGGCACAGCGTGCGCACCGAGCAATGCAAATGCATGGACGCCGCCTCGATGGTCGGCAGATCGGGCAGCGTGCTGGCCAGATACTGGCGCACCTGATGGCTCACGAGTTGCTCGCTGAACGACTCGAAAATCCACTCGCCGGGCGAGCGCTCGAGAAATTGCCTGAGATTGCGCTTGCTCTGCCGGATCGGCATGTCGAGGTAGGCGGCGCTGAAGCGGAACAGCGCGGTCTCGCAGCCAAAACGCACCGGGCAGGAGAAGAAGTAGCGGTGATCGAGCGCGTGAGGCTGCCGCGCACAGGCCAGTTCGACTTGCAGCAGCGGGATCTTCTGGCCGATCAACCAGGACGACACACCGTGCACCAGCTTGAGCATCAACTCCTGGCCGAGCGGACCGATCGGCCCGAACGCGGCATGCGGGCGCAACTCCACCTGAGCCACGAGTTCGCTGCGGCGCGATTCGAGCCGGAAGTCGTCGAGCACGATATGGAAGAACTGGCCGAAGCGATGCAGCGCCGTCTCGAGGTTGCGTGCATCCAGCAGGCTCAGGCAGAGGAATTTCAGTGTGCCGCTGCGAAACGGGCGGCTGAAGATGCCCGGCATTTCGTCATCGAGTTCGATGGCGAGCAGGCGGTAGAGCGTGGAGAACTGCTCCTCCGTCACGCGCGCGCCGAGTTCGTCGAGCAGTTCCGCAGGAATGCCCGCCTGTTCCAGATAGTGGCCAACGACTTCCGGCCGCGCCTGGGCGGCAGCAAGAAAACCGCGTACGAGGGAAATGGGAACTGTCGAGCCCGTGAGTTGCATGCGTGGGTAAGCGGCCAGGCGGCCGAAACAGAATTGTCTTGTTAGGAGCGCTGCTACGCAAACCAGCATGATACTTCCGAACCGCGTCTCGCCATCGAGCCCGCTGCCATGGGTGACGCTGCATCACGAATCGTTGCACGGCCACAAACTGCACCGCGCAGCAACGTGCCTGTACCATGGAGGTCTCGCGCACATCGTGGCGCGGACTCGTACCTCCAGGTCCCGATTCCATTCGGTGCGAAATTCACGCCCGAAACTCGCCTGGATATTCAGCCCTTCCGAACTCAAGCTTCAACTGCGTCCGCCGGTGATTTCCCTTTTTCGACTCCCATTGGTTCTCTGTGCCCTGCTCATTGCGAGCCTGACCGCAACCGGCGCCTTCGCCACCACGCCACAGCGGCATCACACCGAAATGCGCGCGCACGCGCCCGTTAAAAAGAAAAAAATCACGCGCAAGCGGCGCTCCGTGCAACGCACTTCGCCGGCCTTGGCGAGCGGCGAAGCGTCCGATGCGAAACGCCGCGCAAAGCGGCCAAAGGTAAAAGCCGCGCCGCATACATCGCGTCCGCCGCGCGCAGCAAAGAGCAGGCACGCGGCACGCGCGACACCCGGGGGCACGACCAGCACAACCAGCACAACCAGCACGGCCGGCCCGCGCCTGCGCACGCGCTGCGGCTTCACGCCGGCCTCGCGCAGAAAGCTCTTCTCACGCTCGGTCTATGTCGTCGATGAAAAAACGCGCACGCCGGTCTACGCGCGCAACGCCGACGCCGTCGCCCCCATCGCATCGGTCTCGAAGCTGATGACCGCCGTGGTTTGGCTCGATCAGCACGACACGCCGCTGGCACGCCACATTGCCGTGACCGACGCCGACCTCGACACACTCAAGTTCACCCATTCGCGGCTCCCGGTGGGCTCGAGCCTCTCGCGTGCCGACATGCTCCATATCGCACTGATGTCCTCGGAGAACCGCGCGGCAGCGGCGCTTTCCCGCGACTATCCGGGCGGGCGCCCCGCGTTCGTAGCAGCAATGAACGCCAAAGCGCGCAAGCTCGGCATGCCGCACACGCATTTCGTCAACGCTTCGGGCCTCTCGCCGCGCAACGTCTCCACCGCGCGCGAGCTTGCGCGGCTCGTGCGTGCCGCCAACGGCTATCCGCTGATCCGCCGCTACTCGACCGACAAACAGCAACTCGTATTCACCGACCCCGGAAAACTCCTGTACGTGAACACGAACCGCCTCGTGCGCTACGAGCGCGTCCAGGCGAGCCTGCAGAAAACAGGCTTCATCAACGAGTCGGGGCACAACATGGTCATGCGCGTGATGGTGCACGGGCGGCGCCCCGTGATTGTCGTCATGCTCGACAGCGCGAGCGCCGAAGGCTCGCGCCTCGACGGCATGCGCATCGCGCATTGGCTCAATTGCTCGCTGCGCTGAGGCCGGCGAGGCTCCCTTGAAGCGATGCCCTCAGCAACGCACCACGTCCACGCCGCTCGCGCCCTTGCCAACGAATTAGTGGCCGCTTGCGTACAGCACGCCGGTTTGCTGCTACGCTGCCGATGGCATAACCCAAGGGCGCACCCCGGAGGACCATCATGAGCACGGAATACAAGCTGCACTGCTTTGCGCAATCGGGCAGCGCGTACAAGGTGGCGCTGATGCTCGCCTGCTCAGGCGTCGACTGGGAACCGGTGTTCGTCGACTTTTTCCACGGGCAAACGCGCGGCGCGGACTGGCGCGCAAACACCAATGAAATGGGTGAAGTGCCCGTTCTCGAACATGCCGGCAACACGCTGACGCAATCGGGCGTGATTCTCGACTACCTCGCCGATCGCCTCGGAACATTCGCCGCGCGCAGCGATCACGAGCGGCGCGAAATCTTGCGGTGGATCCTGTTCGATAACCACAAGTTCACCAGCTATATCGCCACCTATCGCTACTTCCGCTCGTTCGCGACAACTCCGCAGCACCCCGAAGTCCAGAAGTTCTTGAAGGGCCGGGCCGAGGCCGCGTACTCGATTGTCGAAACCCATCTCGCGGGGAACGAGTATATGGTGGGGGAACGGCCCACCATCGCCGATCTCTCGCTCGCCGGATACGTGTTCTATCCAGCCGAAGAAACGGGCTTCGATCTTCCCGTCGCTTATCCGAACATCGCGCGCTGGGCGCAGCGAATCGCGCATCTGCCCGGCTGGAAGGCCCCCTATGAACTGATGCCAGGCGAGCGCATTGCGCCGCGCAATGTTTAGGTGCGTGTTTTGAAATTCCGGTGCTGGCCGTTCACGTTCGGCTGATCGGTTGGTGCCGTTGCGGCCCGCTCGAGCAGCACCTCGCGGTCGCGCGCATTCTGCGTGAGCGCGGCGGCGCGCTCGAACTCGGCGCGCGCCTCATCGGCGCGGCCCAGCTTCGCAAGCAGATCGCCGCGCGTGGCAGGCAGCCAGGGGTATTGGCGCAAGGCCGGCTCCTCGCATAACTCATCGACGATGTCGAGCGCCGCCTGTGGCCCCTGCGCCATGCTCACCGCCACGGCGCGATTAAGCTGCACCACGGGAGACGGAGCGATGCGCAGCAATGCATCGTAGAGCGAAACGATGCGCGCCCAGTCGGTTTCCGGCGTGCTCGGCGCGCGCGCATGACACGCGGCGAGCGCGGCTTGCAGCGCATACGACCCAAGCGCCGCGTCGGCCTCTCGCTGCGCCGATCCCGCATCTGGCTTAGCGCCGGGCCGCGCTGCGGATCGCTCCCCCGCCAACCTCGCACATTGTTCAGCGCGCGCCAGCGCGGCAAGGCCGCGGCGGATCAGCAGCGTATCCCAGCGCGCGCGGTTCTGGTCGGCGAGCAGCACCGCGCGGCCTTGCCGGTCCACACGCGCAGGCAATCGCGACGCCTGCAATTCCAGCAGCGCGGCAAGCCCATGCGCTTCAGACTCCTCGGGCGCCAGCTCGGCAAGCATGCGGGCGAGGCGCAGCGCTTCTTCACAAAGCGCCGGCCGCATCCAGTCCGTGCCCGCCGTCGCTGCATAACCCTCATTGAAAATCAAATAGATGACTTCGAACACCGAAGCAAGCCGCGCCGTGCGCGAGGCCTTGTCCGGCACTTCGAACGGCACGTTTGCCTCCGCCAGCGTGCGCTTCGCGCGCACGATGCGCTGCGCGACGGTGGCCTCGGCCACGAGAAACGCGCGCGCGATCTCGGTCGTGGTCAGCCCGCCCAGGAGCCGCAAGGTGAGCGCCACACGCCCCTCGCGTGGCAGCACCGGATGACTGGCCACGAACAATAACCGCAGCAGGTCGTCGCCGATATCGTCTTCGCGCGCGGCGTCCAGCGCATCGACGAAATCAGGCGCGAAGTGCGCTTCGAGCGCTTCGAGATCGGCGCCCAGCGCTTCGTGCGCGCGCGCATGCGAGGCGGCCCGCCGCAAGCGGTCGAGCGCGCGGTGCTTCGCTGCCGTCATGAGCCAGGCTCCCGGGTTGGCGGGGATGCCGCTCGCAGGCCAGCTTTCGAGCGCCGCGAGCAGCGCGTCCTGCGCGGCATCCTCGGCGAGCCCCACGTCGCCGAGCAGGCGCGCGGCATGGGCAATCACCCTGGCCGATTCGATGCGCCAGACCGCGGCAATCGCGCGGTGCGTCGCCGCCTGGCCGGCTGCTTCGTCATGCTCGCGGCGCGCCTCGTGCATCACGAACTGTGCGCGCCTTTCTCGACCGCTTCCGGCGACATGTACATGAGCTCCCAGATATGGCCGTCGGGGTCTTCGAAGCTGCGGCCATACATGGCATCGCCGCAATCCATGGGCGGGCGCTTCGAGCTGCCGCCCGCCGCCAGCGCCTTCTCCACGAGCGCGTTCACTTCGTCGCGCGACTCGCACGAAAGACACACGAGCACTTCGGTCTGCTCGCGCGCATCGACGAGCGCCTTGTCAGTGAAGCCGCGCATGAAGTCGGTGGTGAGCAGCATCGCGAAGATGTTCTCGCCGATCACCATGCAGGCAGCCTTGTCGTTGGTGAATTTAGGCTCGAACGTAAAGCCAACCTTGCCGAAGAAGTCCATCGAGCGCTTCAGGTCGCGCACGCCCAGATTGACGAAAATATGCTTGTGCATGATGGTTTCCTTTATCGATATCGTCTGGATTGCAGAATAAATCGCTTATTTGGCGCGGCGCTCTTTTTCGAGGAGCGCGCCAAAGCGTTCGATGCCCTCGCACGGTGCGAAATCTTCGAGTTCATAAAGCTGGCGCACTTCGATCTCGCCGTCCGTGTGCTTGCCGAACGGCGCCGGGAAACGTCGCGCCCATTCGAGCGCTTCGTCGCGCGAGCGCACCTGGATCAGCGTGTAACCGGCAATCAGCTCCTTCGTCTCGATGAACGGGCCGTCGACAATGGCCGGCTTGCCGTCGGTGTAGCGCACGCGAAAGCCGCGCGAGCTCGGCTGCAGGCCCGAGGCGTCGAGCAGCACGCCCGCCTTGGCCAGTTCCTCGTGGTAGGTGGCCATCTGGGCGAACATCTCCGGGTCGTTGGGGGTGTCGCCCGATTCGCTCAGCGCGTTGGCGCGCACCATGATCATGAATCGCATTGCTTTCTCCTGTCTCCATTCGGATGCGGGGTTAGCGCCATCGTTTCGATGCGCTCATTCACACGACGCGTCACGGCCCAGCAAATCGACATCGCTTGAATATTTTTTTTGCTTACCCAGGGAAACTACCTGGGCCGATGCCGCCAATCAGCCTTCGCTGACTAGCGAAAGCACGGGCCAAGCTCGCGCACCTCCACGCTCGCCCACTCGGCGGCGGGGCATTCGCGCGCGATGGCGAGGGCCTCTGCGCGCGTTGCGCAATTGACCATGAAAAAGCCGCCTATCATTTCCTTGACCTCCGCGAACGGGCCGTCGAGCACGCTGGCCCGCCCTTCGCGCACCTGCACGCGAGCGGCCTCCTTGTCGGAGACGAGCGATTGCGCGTCGATCAACACGCCGCGCACGGCAAGATCGTCGGCAAAGCGCAGCATGCGGGCGTAGAGCGCCTCGCCCTCGGCCTGGGTGCGCGCGTTCCGCTGGCCGCGCGGTTCTGCAATGAGCAGCATGTATGCCATGAAGTTCCTGTTCCTGTGTGCACCGTGCACGATCGCCGCGCACAGATGAAAGCCGTTGAAAGCAAAGAAAGCATAGCTCAGGAGGAAGACGTGGCGGCTACACGGCGACCGGGATTTCCCCAGGCTGACACAGGCCGCGTTCCGTCATTAAATAAATCAACTTGATTTATTTAGTCGCCAACCCTGTCACACCCTTTGCTGGCGCAACCGGAGAAAAACACGTGAGAAGTCCGCATGTCGGCCAGGGCAGCAACTCGGCCAATGTCCGCCGCTTCAACGAGCGACTGCTGCTGCAGGCGCTGCGGCGCGCCGGCGAGGCCTCGAAGGCCGATCTCGCCCGCCTCGCCAATCTCACCAGCACCGCCGTGGGCAGCATCATCACCTCGCTTGCGGAAAACGGCCTCATCGAGATGAGCGGACGGCGCCTCGACGGCGGACGCGGCCAGCCCGCCTCGCTCCTGCGGCTCGCGCCGCGCGGCGCGTTCGCCATCGGCGTGCGGCTCGACCGGACCAATATCGAAACCGTGCTGGTCGACTTCGCGGGCCAGATGATCGGCCGGCGCTCGCACGACATGCTGCTCCCCCAGCCTTCGGTGGCGCAGGACATCGTCCAGCAGGACATCCGCGAACTATCCGCCCTGCTGGATAAATCCGAGCGCAGCCGGCTCGCGGGCATTGGCGTCGCGCAGCCGTACAACCTTGGCAGCTGGCTGAGCGAGCTGGGTCTGCCCGCCGAGGCGTTCCGCGTGTGGAGCGACGTCGATTTCGCGGGCGAGCTGGGCCGCGCGCTCGGGCTGCCCGTGTTCAGCGAAAACGACGGCAACGCCGCCGCCATCGCCGAAATCTTCTACGGCTGCGGCCGTCAGCGCGACGACTTCCTTTATCTGTTCCTCGGCCCGGCCATTGGCGGCGGCATCGCCATCAACGGCGACTGCGTGCGCGGCCTCTCCGGCAACGCGGGCGACTTCGCCGTGATGCCCGTGCCGCCGGGCGCCCTGCCCTCGGCGCACAAGCCCGCCGGCAAGTGGGACATCCTGCTCTCGCGCGCCTCGCTCATCGCGCTGCGCCGCCATCTGCAATATCACGGCGAGACGGTGGACAACCGCGCCGATATCGAGGCGTGCATCGCACGCGGCCATCCGGCCGTCGGGGAATGGCTCGACGACTGCATCGATGCACTCGCGCCCGCGCTGCGCGCCGCGCTGTGCGTGCTCGACGTGCCGGCCGTGGTGCTCGACGCCGACGTGGACGCGGGCCTCATCGATACGCTCATGCAGCGCCTGCGCGTGGCCGTGGCGGCCACCGCGCCCGAGGCGCGCGGCACGCCCGCGCTGGTGCGCGGCACCTTCGGCCCCGACGCCGGCGCGCTGGGCGCCGCCACGCTGCCCATGTTCTTCAACTTTTCGCCGCGTGCGGGCATCCTGATGGGCGCCGGCGCACAAGCCAACGTACAAGCGCAGGAGGAGAGCCATGTCGCGCTCTGAACAGACGCCCCCGCTGCTGGAAATGCGGGGTATCAGCAAGACGTTTCCCGGCGTGCGCGCGCTCGACAACGTGCGCCTCTCGGTGTGGCCCGGCGAGGTGCATTCGCTGATGGGCGAGAACGGCGCGGGCAAATCCACGCTCATGAAGATTCTCTCGGGCGCGTATCAGGCCGACGCCGGCGGCGAGATCGTGCTCGACGGCAAGACGGTCGTGATCGACGGGCCGCTCGCCGCGCGCGAGCTGGGCGTGGCCGTGATCTACCAGGAGCTGAGCCTCGCGCCGAACCTTTCGGTTGCCGAAAACATTCACGCGGGCCGCGAGCTGCGCCGCGGCGGCCGCCGCTTCGGCATGGTCGATCGGGCCGCCATGGAGCGCGGCTGCGAAGACGTGCTCAAGCGTCTCGGCGCCAGCTTCGGCCCCGCGGCGCTGGTGGGCTCGCTCTCCATCGCCGAACGCCAGCTGGTGGAAATCGCGCGCGCCGTGCATGGCGACGCGCGCATCATCGTGATGGACGAGCCCACCACGCCGCTCTCCTCGCGCGAAACCGAGCGTCTGTTCAAGCTGATCCGCCAGTTGCGCGAGGAAGGGCTCGCGATCATCTACATCAGCCACCGCATGGCCGAGATCTACGAGCTCTCCGACCGCGTGTCGGTGCTGCGCGACGGCAGCTACGTGGGCACGCTGATGCGCGACGCGCTCAACGCGGAAAGCCTCGTGGGCATGATGGTGGGCCGCGATATTTCGGGGTTCTACAAAAAGGAGCACGCGCCCTACGATCCCGGCAAGGCAGTGCTCACGGTGCGCGACGTGGCCGACCACAACCGCGTGCGCGGCTGCAGTCTCGACCTGCATGCGGGCGAAGTGCTCGGCATTGCCGGCCTCGTGGGCGCGGGCCGCACCGAGCTCGCACGCCTGATCTTCGGCGCGGAGCCGCGCGTGCGTGGCGAGATCGCCATCGACGGGCGCACGCTCCACGTGCATGGCCCGCGCGATGCGATTGAGGCGGGCCTCGTCTATCTGACCGAGGACCGCAAGCATCAGGGCCTCTTTCTCGACATGAGCGTGCGCGACAACATCAACGTGGCCGTGGCCGGGCGCGATGCGCGCTTCGGCGTGCTCGACCTCGCGCGCGGCGCGTCGCGCGCGAAGGACTCGATCCGCTCGCTCTCGATTCGCGTGCCCAGCCCGCGCGTGAACGTGGGCGCGCTCTCGGGCGGCAACCAGCAGAAGGTGCTGCTCTCGCGCCTGCTGGAAACCAGACCGCGCGTGCTGATCCTCGACGAGCCGACGCGCGGCGTGGACATCGGCGCGAAGTCGGAGATCTACCGCATCATCAACGACCTCGCCAAAACCGGCGTGGGCATCATCGTGATTTCGAGCGAACTGCCCGAGATCATCGGCGTGGCCGACCGCGTGCTCGTCATGCGCGAAGGCGAATTCGCCGGAGAGCTGGGCGGCTACACCGGCAAGCCCATCACCCAGGAAGCCATCATCGAACTCGCCACCGGCTCGCAGGACGCGCTGGACGAGGCCGCCTGATACAGACGAACCCGTCCGACGCACCCGTCCGACGCACCAGTCGAAGAGATATTGAGGAGCACGACATCATGAAGAACATCCTTCCCCGCCACGGCGTTGCAGCGTCGCCCGCCCAACCGGCCCAGGCCGCGCGCGGGGGCGCTGCGCCCAACGGCCATCGCGCCCGCATGAAATCCCTCATGCGCACGGCAGGCATGCTGCCCGTGCTCGTGCTGCTATGCATCGGCTTCGGCTTCCTGACCGATGGCTTCGTCACGTTCCAGAATCTCTCGATCGTCGCGCAGCAGGCGTCGATCAACATCGTGCTCGCCGCCGGCATGACCTTCGTGATTCTCACGGGCGGCATCGACCTCTCGGTGGGCTCGATACTGGCCGCCTCGGCGGTCACGGCCATGCTGTGCTCGACCGTGCCGGGCTGGGGCTGGCTGGGCATTCCCGCCGCGCTCGGCGTGGGGCTCGGCTTTGGCATCGTCAACGGCGCGCTGATCTCGCTGCTGCGCCTGCCGCCGTTCATCGTCACGCTCGGCTCGCTCACGGCCGTGCGCGGCATCGCCCGCCTCATCGGCCACGACACCACCGTCTTCAATCCGCAACTCTCATTCGCCTTCATCGGCAACGGCACGGTGTTCGGCGTGCCCTGGCTCGTGATCATCGCGCTGGTGGTGGTGGCCGTGTCGTGGTTCGTGCTGCGCCGCACGGTGCTTGGCCTGCACATCTACTCGGTGGGCGGCAACCCCGAAGCGGCGCGCCTCTCGGGCATCAAGGTGTGGGGCATCGAGATGTTCGTCTATGCGGTCTCGGGCCTGCTCGCGGGCCTGGGCGCGGTGATGTCGGCCGCGCGCCTCTATGCCGCGAACGGCCTGCAGCTCGGCCAGTCGTACGAACTCGACGCCATCGCGGCGGTGATCCTGGGCGGCACGAGCTTCGTGGGCGGCGTGGGCTCGATCGTCGGCACGCTGATCGGCGCGCTCATCATCGCGGTGCTCTCGAACGGCCTCGTGCTGCTGGGCGTCTCGGACATCTGGCAATACATCATCAAGGGCCTCGTGATCGTCGGCGCCGTGGCGCTCGACCGTTACCGCCAGCGCGGCTCGGCGCGCACCTGAAACGCTTGACCGGCCTTGAACCGGCTTTGAACCGGCTTTGAAAGCGGGGGCAGGCGGTCCTCCTGCCCCCGCCCTGCATGACACACACCAACCGGACCCCTCTGGAGACATCGTTATGTTCAAGAAAAAGGCTGCTTTCGCTGTTCGCGCCGCTGCCGCACTCGCGCTCGGTTTCGCGCTGCAGGGCGCGCATGCCGCCGACAAGCAACTGAAGTCGATCGGCATCACCGTGGGCTCGCTTGGCAATCCTTACTTCGTCACGATCGTGCAGGGTGCCGAAGCCAAGGCCAGGCAGCTCAATCCGAATGCGAAAGTCACCGCCGTGTCCGCCGACTATGACCTGAACAAGCAGTTCACGCAGATCGACAACTTCATCTCGGCGCACGTCGACATGATCCTGCTGAACGCCTCCGATCCGAAGGCGATCGAGCCGGCCGTGAAGAAGGCGCGCGCCGCGGGCATCGTGGTGGTGGCCGTGGACGTGGCTGCCGCGGGCGCCGACGCCACCGTGCAGACCGACAACGTGAAGGCCGGCCAGATCTCGTGTGAATATCTGGCGAAGAAGATCAACGGCAAGGGCAACGTGATCATCGAGAACGGCCCGCAGGTCTCGGCCGTGATCGACCGCGTGAACGGCTGCAAGCAGGTGCTCGCGAAGTCGCCGGGCATCAAGATCCTCTCCGACGACCAGGACGGCAAGGGCTCGCGCGAAGGCGGCATGAACACCATGCAGGGCTATCTCACGCGCTTCCCGCAAGTGGCCGGCGTGTTCACCATCAACGATCCGCAGGCCGTGGGCAGCGATCTGGCCGCCAAGCAGCTCAATCGCAGCAACATCGTGATCACCTCGGTGGACGGCGCGCCCGATATCGAAACGGCGCTCAAGACCAGCACGCTGGTGCAGGCCTCGGCAAGCCAGGATCCGTGGAAGATGGCGCAGACGGCCGTGCAGGTGGGCTACGACATCATGAACGGCAAGAAGCCCGCCAATCCGCTGATCCAGATGACGCCGCAGCTCATCACGCGCGATAACATCGGCAGCTACAAGGGCTGGTCGTCGCCGCATTGAGTGGCTTTATTCGGCGTTGCCCCTGTCATGATTCAGGCGTGCGCCTCCGGACTGGCGCACGCCTCGCTGCCCACGCGGCTATACCAGCGGCTGAAGACATCAGCCGGCATCGGCTTCGCATAGAGAAAGCACTGCATGTAATTCACGCCGCGCGCGCGCAGATACTCGAACTGCGCCTGCGAGTCCAGGCCCTCCGCCACGATGCGCGCGCCCAGGCTGTGAGCGAGGCCAACGATGGTGTCTAGCACGACTGCGCTGCGCCCCTCGGCATCGATCGTAAGCACGAAGCCTCGATCGATCTTCAGGATATCGAAGGGAAATTTCTCCAGATAGGACAGCGCGCAATACCCCGTGCCGAAATCGTCGATCGCGACCTGCACGCCTTCGCCGCGCAATGTGTCCAGATTGTGCCGCGCCTGCCCGGTATTGCGCATGATCGAGCGCTCGGTGATTTCCAGCACGGTCTGGATCTGACGCCCTTCGATCTGGGCGATGAAGCGCCGCACGTCAGGTAGCAGGTCCTCGCCCGAAAGATGCTCCGGCGAGAAGTTGATGCCCAGGTGAAAGCCTGCCGCGTGCCCCAGCGCATGACGTCGCGCGCGATCAACTTCAGCAGATGCTGCGTGAGCGGCACGATCACGCCGTCTTCCTCGGCGGCCTGAATGAACTCGTCGGGGCGCACCGCGCCGATGCCCGGACGCACCCAGCGCAGCAGCGCCTCGGCCCCCTCGCAACGGCCCGACTCGACGCCATACAGCGGCTGATATTCGACGTGGAATTCGCCCGCGCGTATCGCGCGCAGCAACTGCTCGCGGCGCGACTGGCGGCTGCGCTGCATGCGGTGCACGAGCCACGCGAGCAGCGCGGAGAACGCCGCCACCCATGGCATGTAACGCAGCAGCAGGCCGCCCCAGATGTCGTTCAGGTGCGCGGGCTCGCCGTAAAGCTGCAGGTCGATCACGCTGCCCGCAAACAGCTTGCGCGTATCGGCCACGAGCGGACTCGAGGCCAGCGGGGTATCGTCACGGGCTTCGCGCAGCGAGGTGCCGGTGCCCACGCGCAAATCGGCCTGGCGATACACGGAAAGCGGAGCGGCCGCGCGCAGCAAGTCGAGCAGATATTGCGAATCGACCACCGCAACCACGGTGCGTGCGCCTGGCGCGCGCACGCCCACCAGCAGCGTCGGGCGATCGACCACCATCGGCGTGTGCGGCACGATCGCGAGCCAGTCGCCGCGCGGCAGGCGCCCATTGACGGCCATCGCGGCGTGCGGGGCGAGCGCCTGCTGGCCGAGCGCCGAAGTGCAGACAAGTCGATCGCCGTCGACGATATTGAGCGTGCGGATATACGGCTCCATGGCCGCGCCGAGCGTCGGCCGCAGGCCGATCACACCATGCGGCTCAGGCGCACTCGATGCGATTGCGTCCGCCTTTCTTCGCGCGATATAGCGCGCCGTCACTGCGCGAAAGCGCGGCTTCGACGCTCGGGTCGCCGGCGCGCAACTGCGTGACGCCGATGCTGACCGTGAGCGGCACTCCGACGGCCCCGCCCGCGAGCGGCGCGCGGGCAATGCAATCCTGGATGCGGCGCGCGACCGTGCACGCGCCGTCGAGATCGGCGCCGCCGAGCAGGAGCGCGAATTCCTCGCCGCCGATGCGCCCGGCCACATCGCCTGCGCGCAGATGCGTGCGCAGGATTCCGGCGAAATGGCGCAACGCCTCGTCGCCCACGGCATGGCCGAAGCGGTCATTGATTGACTTGAAATGATCGAGGTCGCACATCAGCACGGCGGCGCTCGCGTGGCCGACATGGCCGGGGTTGCCCACGCTGTCCGCATGGCGTAACAGCGCAAGCTGCGCCTCGAGCCGCATCATGAAGTGGCGACGGTTCGCGAGGCCCGTGAGGCCGTCGGTCGTGGCGAACTCCTGCAGCTCGGCCTCGATGCGCTTGCGCTCGGTGACGTCGGTAATGAAGCCGTGCCAGACGATCACGCCATCGGCGAGGCGCTGCGGCTTCGCATCGCCCTGCCGCCAGCGCAGCCCCTGGCGCGGCAGGCACACGCGATATTCCAGGTGCCACGGGGCAAGCGTGGCCGCCGAAGCCGCGAACGACGCGCGGTACGCGTCGAGATCGTCGGGATGAATGAGCGCCTCGATCGCGCGTGCGTGCGCCGCGACCTGCGCCGGCGCGAGCTCGTAAATCTCCGCGATGCCCGCGCTCGCGTAAGGCAGACTCATGTGGCCGCTGGGCGTGCGGCGGCACTGGAACACGAGACCCGGCACTTCATTCGTGAGATTGGTGACGAGGCTGGCCGACTCACGCAGGCGCTCCGCCATCTGGTGCATCGACGTCACATCGGTCGTGGTGCCGATCATGCGCAGCGCGCGGCCCTCGCTGTCGCGCGCGGTGACCTTGCCGCGGCTGCAAATCCACTTGTAACTGCCGTCCTTGCAGCGGATGCGGTGCTCCACTTCGTATTGCTCGGTGCGGCCCTCGAAGTGGGCCTGCATGGTGGCCTTCACGTAGTCGATATCGTCGGGGTGCAGGCGCTGGTAGCTGTCTTCGATGCGGTTGGTCACCTCGTCGTCGGCGTAGCCGAGCATCGCTTTCCAGCCGCTGGAATAGCGGATTTCCCCGGTGGCCACATCGCGATCCCAGATGCCCGTGCCGCTGCCGGCGATGGCTAGCGCGAGGAGCCGCTCGCGAGCGCGCAGCGATTCGAGTTCCTCGAGCAGCATGGCTTCGGCGGGGGACGGCGCGCCCCGGGTTTCGATGGTCGATTCCTGCGCCGCCAGCGCCGCGATCACGCGCGCGAAGTCGTCGAGGCTCGCACGGTCGGCCGGCGAAAGCTTGCGCGGCCCATGATCGAGCAAGCACAGGCTGCCCAGCGGGTCCCCGCCGGCCCCGCGCAGCGGCCAGGCCGCCACGAAGCGAAACGGTAGCGCGCTCGCGCGCGACAAGCACGCCTGCCATGCGGGGGCGGCCCCGAGATCGCTGACGATGAACGGCTCGCCCGCGCCTGCGATGTCATGCGGCTCAGCCGTGCCAGCCGGACCGCTCATGGCGAGCGCGCTCTGTGCAGAGCGGATTTCGGCCAGCGCCTCGCGCAACGGTAACGCAACGCCCGATGCAGCGGCGCCCGCGGCTTCCACACCCGCGCCCGCCCATGCCGGCGCGCCGTCCGCCGCATCGCCGGGCAACACGCACGCGGCCGCCACGCCGAAATGGCGGGCCACGAGCCGCATCAGCGCATCGAGCAGGGAATCGAGCCCGTTCGCGGCATGCGAGCCCGCGCTATGCACGCCGGGCACGCGGACGCTCCCATGCGCATCGCGAGCCGGCGCCGTGGGCGGGACGAACGTAGATTCGGCTGACGATTGGGAAACGGGCATGGCGCGCGCGGGGACGAAAAAAACGAGCGCCCAGTATATCAGCGCCGATTTTTCAACCGGACGGCGTAGCCGCACGCGCTGTGCCCGCTTTCGTTGCGGGCGCATCGGCGCCCGGCGCCAAGCCCTCTGCGTACGCAACCGGACAAACCCTCCTCCCCACTCGCTGCGCCGCGTGACTAAACTATTTCTGTCGGCGCCCGCTGCATCACCATTGCATCCCGGTCCACGTCCGCCAGCACGATTGCCCTGGGAGGTGTGCTGTGCTCCGCCTCATTTTCGCCCGCACCTCGCGCCCCGCGGCGGCGCTCACGCTGGCGCTCGCCAGTGCTTTCTGCCTCCGGACGAACGCGGCAACGCCCGTGCCGGCGCCCAGCGTATCCAGCGCCAACAAATCCGCGCCAGGCAAGCCCGCTGCCGTCACTCGCGCTGGGACCATCGCCGGAGCTTCATCAGTCACGCCCTCCGCGATGGCCACGCCGGACTTCTTCGCGCTCGCCGAGCGCTACGGCCCTGCCGTCGTGCACGTGATCGCGCGCGGCCCCGACGACCAGTCCGAAGCGCCCGGGCAGGAAGCCATCGACGCCGACGACCCGTTCTTCGCGTTCTTCAGGCGTGCGCCGCGGCCACCGTCCGAGGGCCAGCCCGGCGCGCCGCGCGCGATGACGGGCGCGGGCTCCGGCTTCATCGTGACCTCGCATGGCCTCGTGTTCACCACGGCGCACGTTGTGGACAAAGCCGACGAAGTGATCGTGCGGCTGACCGACAAGCGCGAATTCAAGGCCCAGGTGGTGGCCGTCGACCCGCAGAGCGACGTCGCGGTGCTGCAGATCGACGGCGCGCGCAATCTGCCGTTCGTGAAGCTCGGCGCCTCGTCGAAGCTGCGCGCGGGCGAACCGGTGCTTTCGATCGGCTCGCCCGACAGCTTCCAGAACACCGTGACGACGGGCATCGTCAGCGCAACCTCGCGCACGCTGCCCGATGGCAAGGCGTTCCCGTTTCTGCAGACCGATGTGGCAGTCAATCCCGACAACTCCGGCGGACCGCTGTTCAATCGCGCGGGTGAGGTGATCGGCATCGACGTGCAGCTATACGCCGATAGCGGCCACTACGAAGGCCTGACCTTCGCGATTCCGATCGAAGCCGCGAACCAGTTCCGCGCACAGTTGCAGGCCGCGCACGCGGCAGCGCCCGCCGCCACTGCCGACGCCAACGCCGATGCGAGCCCAGGCGCGGGCGGCGCCGGCAGCACGCACGCGACCCGCACCTTCGGCATGCGCGTCGAAGATGTGAGCGCCGGGATCGCCGCGGCGCTCGGCTTGCCGCACGCGAGCGGCGCGCTCGTCGACGCCGTCGAACCGGGCTCGCCCGCCGCGGCGGCGGGCGTGAACCCGGGCGACGTCATCGTGGGGGTGGGTGACAAACCGGTCGACCGTGCCGCTGCGCTCGCCGAGCAACTCGCCGCCGTGCCGCCCGCGACGAAAATCCCACTGTCGGTGATCCGCAACCGGCAGCCGGCGCAGGCGCACTTCACGAACGCGGCCGCCGCCGGGACGCAGGCGGCCATTGCACCCAATGCACCCAATGCACCCAATGCGGCAACTGATGTGCATGCGGTTCCTGCACCCGCACCTGCGCTAGCGGCGGCCCCTGCCCCTGCACTAGCGGCAGCGCCCGCGCCAGCAGCAGCGGTTGCGGCGCCTGCCGTGGCCGCCGCAGCCGCCACCCCGGCCGTCGCCAATACGGCACAGGTGAACGACGTCAAGGCCGTGAAGACGGCCATGACGCAAGCGGCCGTCCAACCGCCCGCCAAACCACCGGTTACGCCAGACGCCCAGGCGCCCCGCCATACCGCGGATCGCCTTGGCCTCATCACGCACTCGCTGACCGATGACGAAAAGCGCTCGACCGGGCTGCCGCTCGGGCTGATGGTGGAGGACTCGACCGGCCCCGCCGCGAAAGCCGGCGTGCGGCGCGGCGACGTCGTGCTGACGCTCAACGAAATGCTGGTCGAAACCGAGGACCAGGCCGCCGAGCTCGAGGCCAAGGCGACGAGGAGCATGGACGTGCTGATCCAGAGAAACCATGCGCGCAGCTTCGTTGCGGTGAAGCTCCAGTGAGGGCACGCGCGCGCAATGAGTGGTTGAAGCCCAAACGTCCACAGCGTGCAACGCCGATACCCCGCTCATGAAAGGCTGGGCTCGGCGTTGGCAAGCGGATATCGCGAACGCGTCTAGTGCGGCGCCGGCGTTGGCGTCAACTGCGCATAGACGTCGTGCGCGAGCTGCAGCAGCACCCTGCGATCGATGCCGCCGGACAACGCATAGCCAAAATCGCCGTCGATCCAGTAGAACACATTCACCGGGCCGTCCTGGTAGAGCTTGAACGCAGTCGTATTGCTGCTTGCCCTGCGGTGCGAGATGCACAGCGTCACGCGCTCGCCTTGCGCGTTGTGATACATGAACTGCGCAACGTCGCCATTCGCGCCGGGCAGCAAACGCCCGCCCTGGAGCTCGAAGCCGCTCTTTGCCAGCATCGGCGCATGCACGTTGGTGCCGAGCCGGTTCGCGAGCCACTGCGCGAAATCCTGCTCCCGGCGCGCGCCCATCGTGTCGGGGCGATCCACCTCGGGCATATAGACCACGTGCGCGAGCGCGGCCTCGTGCACGAAGTTCATGGTCGAGTCCGCGCTCGCCGTGGATAGATTCGCATGCTGATCGCCGCGGCCCGCCGCGCCGTCCAGCATGTCCGCGCCATAATGCGTGCCCCAGCCAATGCCCACGCCCAGCACCAGTGCCGCCGCAAGACCCGCGAACTTCGGCCAGTTCGCAGCTTCGCGCGCGCCCCGCCGTGCCGGCTCGCCGGAATTGCCGAGGGTGTCCGAAGCACCGGAGCGGCTGGCCGGTTCGATGCGCAGTCGCGCGGGCACAGGCTCGCTCAGCACACGATCGTAACGCTCGTGCAGCAGGTTGTTCAGCGCGAAGAAATCGCTCGTGCGCGCAGCAAGATCGGGATTGCGTTCGAGCTCGCGCTCGACGTCGGCGCGGCGCGCCTGCGCCAGCGTGCCGTCCACGTAAGCGTGGATTTCGTCTTCGGTCACGGGATTACGTTGCTCGCTCATCGCACCACCTTCAGATTCGCACGCGGGACGGCACCGGCCATGAGCGCGCGCAGTCGCTCACGTCCCCGCGAAAGCCGCGACATCACCGTGCCGATGGGGATGTCCAGCGCCAGCGCCACGTCGGCGTAACTCATTTCCTCCAGCCCGACCAGCAGCACCACCTCGCGCTGCTCGAGCGGCAGGCGCTGCAGCGCGAAGTCGAGATCGCGCACTTCCAGGGTGCCGGACTGGGTGGCCGGCACCGCGTAATCGGTCTCGGGCACGCTCTCGTCGTCGACGCTCACATGGGTGCCGCGCGCCGCCGATTTGCGCACCTGATTCACGAACAGGTTGTGCATGATCGTGAAGAGCCAGGCGCGCAAATCCGTACCCGCCTGAAACAGCGCCATGCGCGCGAGTGCGCGCTCGAGCGTGTCCTGCACGAGGTCATCCGCGAGCTCCCGGTTGTTGATCAGCGCGCGGGCATAGCGCCTCAGGCGCGGCACGTGTTCTATCAGCTCGTCACGGAAATCCATGTTCCATCCTCGCGGTCCTCGCCATTCTCGTCTGCCCGTTCATCGTGGGTGCTCATCGCTGCTGCTCCGCATTGCCTGCCTCGTCCACGCGTGCCGCCGGCTCCCGGGTGGCGAGGTCCGCCGCGCGCATCAACCCGCGCGTGCGCGCATCGCCCGCGAGCACCCAGCGCTCGCCATGCCCGCTCCATCCGAGCAGGCGCAGATTGCCGGCGCGGCGCGCGCTCCATTGCCGCCCGGCGCGCGCGAACCACGCGCGCGACACGAGCAGCACGACCGGTTTCCCCTCGCTGTTTTCATAGACCCAGCGCCGCACCCGCACAAACGGCCCGAGCTCGACCGTGCCGGAAGCCACGAGCCGCAAGCCCACTGGCGAGAAATCGAACGGCGCGGAGATGCTGGCCGGCGTCGGCGGCACGCGTTCATCGGGTAGCGGCGCAGCCAGCAACGGCGTGAACTGCACGGACGACGCGGGCGATGCCGCCGAAGCGCCGTTGCCGGCCTCCATGAACGCCATGACCGCCGCGTCGTCGAGAACCTGGACACTGGGCCCGGAAACGGCGAACCACGCCAGCGCCGCGCCGGCCAGCATACCCGCGAGCGCAAGCACGGCGCTGCGGTAGCGCCCGCCGCCATAGGGCCCGGTCCGATCACGGCGCAGCGACGCGGGCCGACGGATGGCGGCCTCGGCTTCGGCCCCGGACTCCGGGAACGCATGACGAAGCTCGACATTGAGCCGACGATAAAACAGGATCCGATGCCATTCGCCCGGGCGCACCGCCAGATAGCGGCGCACGCGCGCGACCCGCTCGCTGGCTAGCGCGCCATCGGTATAGGCGTGGATATCGCCTTCGGACACCGGCCGCTCATCGCGCGGCCCCTGCAACGCCATGATTGGCCACCGCGTGAGTTGGGGACGATGGACTAACACGCGTGCTTTGCCGCTTATTCCATGCGGGGACGCAATTTCTTGATACGCGGAGCGACGGCCGCGTTCAATGCGCCGACTTCGGCGCTTCGATGACTTCGATCACGTCGCGGGCGCGGCAGTGTTACGGGTGAGCTCCCCCCCGCCCCGTCACCGCCGTCGAATACGCCACACGATTACGCCCTTCGCGCTTGGCCCGATAAAGCGCCGCGTCGGCCTCTTCGATCAGCGCGGTTTCGGCGAGCGTTTCAGTGGGCGTGAGCGTGGCTACGCCCACGCTGATCGTGAGATGCTCGCTCACCGCGGAACCGCTATGCGGCAGCGCCAGCTCCGCCACGTCGCGGCGCATTTTCTCGGCCAGCAGGCGCGCAAGCGCGCTGCCCGCGCCCGGCAGCACGACGGCGAACTCCTCGCCGCCGAAGCGCGCCACGAGATCGCGCGGCTGGTTCACCTCGCGGCGGATCGTGGTGGCCACGGAGCGCAGCACGTTGTCGCCCGCCACGTGGCCATAGGTGTCGTTATAGGGCTTGAAGTAATCCACATCGATCATCAGCAGCGAGACTTCGCTGGTCTCGCGCTGCGCGCGCCGCCATTCCGCGCCAAGGAATTCGTCGAAATAGCGCCGGTTCGAGAGCCCCGTGAGGCCGTCCGACTGCGTGAGGCGGCGCAGTTCCAGATTCGCCTTGAGCAGTTCCTGCTGCGAGCGGCGCAGCGCGCGATAGGCCTCGTCGCGCTGGAGCATATTTACATAGGATCGCGAATGATATTTGACTCGCGCGATAAGCTCGACGCTGTCCGGCAGCTTGACGAGATAGTCGTTCGCGCCCGAGGCGAAAGCCGCGCTCTTGATCGCCGGCTCCTCCTTGGTGGAGAGCACGATGATGGGCACGTCGCGCGTGGCGTCGTTGGCGCGATAGGCGCGCACCAGCGTGAGGCCGTCGGTGCCCGGCATCACGAGATCCTGCAGGATCACGGTCGGGCGCACCTGCTCGGCCATGCGCACAGCCTGGTCGGGATACGCGCAGTAATGGAAGTCGATCTCGCGCTCGCTCGACAGCGCCCGCCGCACGGCCTCCGCGACGATCGCCTGATCGTCCACCAGCAGCACCATCATCGGCGCCTCCAAGCCGGGCAGCGGCTGCGCGAGCGCCGTGCGCACGGCAGCGAGCGCGCTTTCGAGCGATGCCTCGTCGGGCCCGCCTTCGGCCAGCTCGGAGTCGGCTGCGGTCGATGGATTCGGCTTCTCGGTCATGGTTCTGTCACTTTTACGGTCGGTGTTTCTAACGCTTGATGTCTGCTCGATGCCGGCTGTACGTCCATCGGCAGCAGTTATGGTTTCTTCGCCGGCAGTCTTTAAGGCGTCGGCGGGCTCGTCATCGCTACCATGCTCAGGCGGCTCGCCAGTTCGCCGGCAATCGCCGCAAGCGGCAGGATCGCGCGCGCGGCGCCCAGCGCGGCGGCGGCCCTCGGCATGCCGTAGACGGCGCTCGTCGCCTCGTCCTGGGCGATCGTGTAATAGCCCTTGGCGCGCATCGCCTTCAGGCCGATCGCGCCATCGCGCCCCATACCCGTGAGCAGCACGCCGATCGCCTCGCCCGGCCAATGCTCGACCACGCTATGAAAAAAGGTGTCCACGGATGGGCGATACGGCGTCTCGGCCGGTTCGCGCGTGTAGGCGAGGCGCCCGGAAGCCATCATGCACAGATGGTCGTTGGTTGCCGCAAGCAGCGCTTCGCCCGCCACCACGCGGTCGCCCTCATTCGCCACGCGCACCGTGAGCGCGGTTTGCCCGTCGAGCCACTCCGCCATGCCGCGCGCGAACGACTGGTCCACATGCTGCACGATCACGATGCCCGCGTTCAGGGTCGCCGGCAGTGCGCCCAACACCTCCGCGAGCGCCGTGGGCCCGCCCGCCGATGCGCCGATCGCCACCAGCGGCGTGCGCGCATCGGCGCCGGCCGCGAACACCTCGGGCGCGCGCGCCGTTTCCAGCGTGCCGTTCACGCGGCCGATCCGGTCGATCTTCGCGAGCAGGAGGTCCATCGTGCTGCGCGCGGCGGGACCCGCCAGCGTAGGCGTGTCGACCGCGTCGAGCGCGCCCGCGCCCATCGCCTCGTACACGCGCCAGGCGTTCGCGCCCACGCTGCTCGTGACGATCAGGATCGGGCACGGCGAGCGCGCCATGATGCGCCGCGTGGCCTCTACGCCGTCCAGCCTCGGCATCACGAGATCCATCAGGATCACGTCGGGCGGCTGCGCGGCGCAGAAGTCCACGGCCTGCTCGCCGTCGGCGGCCACCCACAGCACGCGATGCCCGGGCCGCCCCGCAATGGCGTGGCGCAGCGCCTCCACGGCGAGCGGCATGTCGTTCGCGATACCGATGTTCATCAGGTCGCCTCTCCGATCAGGTCGTTCACGGCATCGAGCAGCGCTTCGTCGTGGAAGCTGCCCTTGGTCAGATAGTAGTCGGCGCCGGCGTCGAGGCCGCGGCGCCGGTCGTCCTCGCGGTCCTTGTACGAGACGATCATGACCGGCACGCCGCGCTGCTGCGGATCGTTGCGGATCATCGTCACGAGTTCGATGCCGTCCATGCGCGGCATGTCCACATCGGTGATCACGAGATCGTACTGGCCGTTGCGCAGCGTGTTCCAGCCGTCCATGCCGTCCACCGCCACGCTCACCGCGTAGCCGCGTTTTTCGAGGAGCTTGCGCTCCAGCTCCCGCACGGTCAAGGAATCCTCGACCACGAGAATGCGCTTGCGTTCGCGCGCCTGGGTGTCGCCGCCGCGCGCCACGCCTGCGAGCTGCCCTTCGCGCACGAGGCGCGCGACCGAGGCCACGAGATCCTCCACGTCGACGATCAGCGCCACCGCGCCGTCTTCGAGCAGCGCGGCGGCAGCCACGTTGCGCACTTTGCCGAGGCGGGCGTCGAGCGGCTGCACCGCCAGCGTGTGCTCGCCCGCGAAGCGGTCCACCGCGATGCCGTAAAGCGCCGCTTCGTGGTCGGCGCCGTGGCCCGCGCTGATGAGCACGACGCACACATCGTCCGCGCTCGCCGGCTCGCCGCTCGCGCCGAGCAGCTGGCGCGCCGTGACAAGCCCCACGGGCCGCCCTTCGTGAACGATGTGCTGCTGGCCCTCCAGCATCTCGATGGCTTCGCGCGGCACGCGCAACGCGCGACGCACATGCGCGAGCGGGAACGCGTAGGCCTCGCCCGCGACCTCGACGATCAGGCTGCGCACCACCGAAAGCGTGAGCGGCAATTGCAGCACGAAGCGCGTGCCGCGCCCCGCCGCGCTTTCGATACGCACCGTGCCGCGCACGGCCTTGGCGAAATTCTGCACCGCGTCGAGCCCCACGCCGCGCCCGGACACGTCGGTCACGCGCTCGCGCATCGTGAAGCCGGGCAGCAGCAGGAAGTCGAGCAGCTCGGGCTCGGACATGGCCGCCACGGCCTCGGGCTGCGCGAGGCCGCGCGCGACGATCGCGTGCCGCAGCGCTGGGAGGTCGACGCCCGCGCCGTCGTCGGCCACGGCAATCAGCAGCTTGCCCGCGCTGTGGCGCGCTTCGAGCGTGAGTTGCGCCTCGTCGGGCTTGCCGGCGCTGCGCCGCGTCTCGGGATCCTCGACGCCATGATCGAGCGCGTTGCGCAGCAGGTGGCCGAGCGGCGCGTCGAGCATTTCGAGGATGTCGCGGTCCACCTGGGTCGCTTCGCCTTCGATGACGAGGCGCACGCGCTTGCCCAGCGAGCGCGCGAGGTCGCGCACGATGCGCGGGTACGCATGCGCCGTGTCGCCAAACGGGCGCATGCGGCATTGCAGAGCTTCGTCGTAGAGCCGTTGCGCAAGCTGCGTGCCGCGCCGGTCGATGCGATCGAGGTCGTCGAAACGTTCGGCGAGCTGGCGCTCCAGCGCCGCCAGCTGATCGCGAATGCCCGCGAGCGACGCGTGCGCCTCGGCGCCGAGCGCCTGCGCATGGCGCTCGTGAAAATGGCCGAGCGCGGCAAGCACCTCGCCCTGGGCGCGGCGCGCGCGCAGCAGATGGTTCGCAAACGGGCGCATGCGCCGCGACTCCACCAGCGACTGGCCCGCGAAACCCAGCAGGCGGTCGAGCGTGCCGGCGCGCACGCGCAGCATGCGGTCGAGGTCCTGGGCGGCGTGGTTGGGGTGAGCGGCGGGGGTGTCGGCGCGGGTGTCGGCGCGGGTGTCATCGGATTGCGCAGGCTCGACCGTGGCGGCGTCCGACCCCGGCGTGCCTGCGAGACTCGCGGCTAGCAACGCCTCGGCGGCGGCGTCCGCTTGCGCTGCGTCCTTCACGCGCGCCTCGTCGGCCAGTCCGGCGGGCGCTGCGCCGGAACCCGCCGCGCTCCCCGCCCCCGCCAGCCGCGCCACGAAATCGTCGACGACTTCGCGCGCGAGCGGCGGCGCCGACGCGTCGCCTGCCGCCAGCAGCAGATCGATGCCCACCAGCAGTGCGTCGATGCGCGCCGCATCGATCGTCACCTCGCCGTGCTGCGCGGCGACGAAGCAGTCCTCCATCGCGCTCGCCACGTCCACGGCCTCGGGCAAGCCGACGATGCGCGCCGCGCCCTTGAGCGAGTGCGTCGCGCGCATGCACGCTTCGAGCGTGGGCGCGTCGGCGGGCGCGGACTCCAGCGCGAGCAGGCCCGCCGAGAGCGTGCGCGTCTGCGTCTGCGCTTCCTCGCGAAACAGGTCGAGCAGCGAGCGGCGGCTCAGTTCGTCGTCGCTCATCGCAGGCTCCGGGTTAGCGCGCCGAACAGCGCGTCGGGTTCGAGCACGCCCACCGAACGCCCGCGCCAGGCGAACACGCCGCGCACGTGCCGGCCCGCTGCGTGCGCGAGCGTGGCGGGCGCGGGCAGCAAATCGCCCGAGCCGAAGTAAGCCACGCCGTCGACCTCGTCGACGGGAAACGCCGTCGTCTCGCCCTCCCACTCGGCCACGAGCAGACGCGGCGTGGCCGCTGCCGTTGCGTGATTGGCCGTTGCGTGCGCTGCCGCGCCTATCCGCAGCAACTCGGCGAGCGACGCCGTCAGCGTGAGCACGCCGCGCACGTTCACGACGCCGAGCACCGCCGGACTGCGCCGGTGCGGCAGCGAGTGAATCGGCCGCGCCTCGCCCACGTAGCGCAGCGCCTGCGCGCTGAGCGCGAGCCACTCCGCGCCCACGCGGAACACCAGCGAGCCTTCCCGCCGCGCCGCGCCGGTTTGAGCCGGCGATTGCAAGGTGTGGACGTCCCCGGCTTCGGTCTCGAGCGACGCACGCTGTGCCGGGCGATCGAGCATGCGCGCGGCAGCCTCTTCGAAGACGGGGCAGTTCAGGCAGCGCACATGGTGCGCGAGACGCTCGCACGAGCCATCGCCGAGCGTGCCGATGCGGTTCCAGCAATCGTCGAGCGGCACGGCGCGCGCAGTCGAATCGTGCATGGCGTCATGCCCTGGCGGGTTCGCTTGCATGTCGTTCAGGTATGGGGAGGTCCAGTCACGCATCCGCGTCTCCGTGGCGACGCGACACGGCTGGCGCGGCGCGTTCGGCGCGACGCATCAGGCGGCGCGCACCCTGCGCGTCGCCCTGCACTTCGAGCAGCGCGGCCAGGTGCGTGAGCGCCTCGTAATGGCCGGGCTCCAGATACAGCGCCTTGCGATAGTGCTCCAGCGCCAGCGCGGGCCGGCCCTGAGCGTCGGCGATCAAGCCGAGCAGATACCACGCCTCTGCATCTTGCGGGGATGCTTGCGCGACTTGCGCGGCGGCGCGGGCGGCTTGGTCGAGCGCGCCCGAATCGGCGAGGCGGCGCGCGGACGCCAGCGTAGCGACGCTCGACGTAGCGACGCTCGACGTAGCGACGCCCGACGTAGCGACGCCCGGCGCGGCGAATGCACCATTCACCTGTACCGCCGGCTGTGCGCGTGCGCCCCCCAAGCTTGCAGGCGGCGCGCCGGCGGCGCGCGCAACGGAAAACGCTTTCCCCGCCGCTACAGCCGCTACAGCCGCGGCACCCGCGACGCCGCTCGTGCGCGCGGACAGCGCAACGGACGGCGCATGCCGCGCCAGCGGCGGAGCCTGCACGGCGGAATGCAGCGCCACAGTGGGCAACGCATTTGGCAACGTCTTCGGCAACGCAGCAGCTGCCCCCGCCCCGGCAACCCTTAAGGCATCCGAATCATGCGCCCGGCGCACGGCGCGCTCATCCGGCGCGATAAAGCCAAACGCCAGCGGAATCTGCGCCGAGATCCAGTCATGACGCATCATGAGCCCCGTTTCGGCCGGCCCGACGAAAATCATGCCGCCCTCGGCAAGGCGCGCGCGCAGCAGGCCGATCGCGCGGTCCTGCGCCTCGCGATCGAAATAGATCAGCACGTTGCGGCAGAAGATGAAGTCATAGCGCACCGGATGCGCCGCGAGCCAGTCGAACAGGTTCGCGCGCTCGAACGACACGGCGCGCCGCACGGCGTCGGCGAGCTGCCAGCCGTCCGGCGCCGCATGAAAGTAGCGCTCGCGAAACCCGCCAAGCGCCGGCGCCTCCCCGCGAAACGCATTGCGCCCATACACGCCGCGCGTGGCGGCCTCGATCGAGGTGGCGCTGATATCGATGGCGTCGATGCCGAACTGCGTCTGCGCGAGGCCCGCATCCATGAGCGCCATCGCCGCCGAATAGGGTTCCTCGCCCGTCGAGCACGGCACGCTGAGCACCCGCACGAGTTCGCCGGGTGCCGCCGCATGGCGCTGCACGCCGCCGCGCGCGAGCGCTGCGAATGCTTCGCGCTCGCGGAAGAACCAGGTTTCGGGCACGACAAGCGCGTCGATGAGCGCCTGGCGCTCGGCGACATCGGTCGTCAGACGCGCCCAATAAGCGTCGCACACCGCTTCGGGCAGCGCCGCGCCGCCCTCCCATTGCGCCGGCAGCGCACCTGCGCGCGCAGCGCTCGCCTCGTGAGGCGCGGTCTTGCCACCGTGGTCGTGCCCGGTCACGGTCAGGGCCGCGCGCGCGGCCACCGCGCGCGCCAGCGCGTGAGCGCCCAGCGATTCGGCGTCGATGCCGGTCTGCTGCGCGAGCCAGGCCACGAAGCGCGGGTCCACCTGCTGCGGGGCGGACATCATGGCGCGCGCCCGGTCGGCGAAACGCTGCCGGAAGCCGCATCGCGCCAGGTGGGCGGATCCGGAAACAGCAGCGCGCGCACCCGCTCGTCGAGCAACTGCTCGACCTTCACCCATTGCACGAAACCGTGCGGGTCGCTTGCCACCGGGCCGAGCCAGCGCGCCTCGGGCGTCGCGATGCCGGCTTCGGCGAACGCTTCAGGCGAAAGTGTCTGGGTGCGCGTCGCGCATTCGAGCAGCAGCGCGATGCGGCGCGGCGGCACGCCATCGCCGGGGGTAAGCGCAGGCGTGGCCGAAAGCGTATTGGAAGCCGCCGGCGCGTTGTCGTCCACCAGCACGAGCCGCGTCGACATCAGCATGCGCGCGGGCCGGCCGAGCGCCAGCATCGCCATGTCGATCACCGGCACCGGCGCGCCCTCGTGATCGATCACGCCCGCGATATACGGCGGCGTGCCCGCGAACGCGCGCACCGGCTGCAGCGGCAACACGCGCACGATCTCGCGCGCATCGAGCGCGTAACGTTCGCTGTCCAGCTCGAACACGAGAAACAGCATCGCGGCTCCGTTCAATGAAACGGCAAGCCAGGCTCGCCGCTGCCCAAGCCCACACCCGCACTTATGCCCGCAAGCATCGGCATCAATCCGCTCACGCCTCGATCCTGAAGCGCGACACGCCGGTGCGCAGCTCGTTGGCCACCAGCGTGAGGTTGTCGATGGCCTGCGACGACTGGCGCAGCGACTCCGCCGTCTGCTGCGCGGCTTCCGAAAGCTGCGTGAGCGCCTGGGTGATCTGCTCGGCGCTGGTGGCCTGCGCCTGCATGCCGTCGTTGACCACCTGGAAGCGCGGCGCGAGCGTCTGCACCGCGCCGATGATCTGCGAAAGCTGCGCGCCCACTTCCTGCACGTCGTGCATGCCGCGGCGCACTTCCTCGGCGAACTTGTCCATGCCCATCACGCCCGCCGAGACCGCCGACTGGATCTCCTTGACGGTCTGCTCGATGTCGTAGGTGGCCACCGCCGTCTGGTCGGCGAGACGCCGGATCTCGGTCGCCACCACCGCGAAGCCGCGTCCGTACTCGCCGGCCTTTTCAGCCTCGATGGCGGCGTTCAGCGAAAGCAGATTGGTCTGGTCGGCAACCTTGGTGATGGTCGCCACCACCTGGTTGATGCTCACGGCCTTCTCGTTGAGGATCGAGAGCTTGGCGTTTACCGAACCCGCCGCCTCCATCACGCTGCGCATGGTGTCTTCCATGTGCGTGAGGCCGCTCTGGCTCGTGCTCGCGAGCGCTGCCGACTGCTCGGCCACGGTCGCCACTTCGCCCATCGTGCGCACGAGGTCGCGCGCGGTCGCGAAGATCTCGCGCGAAGTCGCGCCGATCTCGGTCGTGGTGGCCGCGGTCTCGCTCGCCGTGGCCTGCTGCTCCTTCGAGGTGGCCGCTACTTCAGCCACCGAGGTGCTCACCTGCAGCGACGACTTCTGCGCCTGGGCCACGAGGCTCGTGAGCTCGTCGCTCATGCGGTTGAAACCGTCCTCGAGCACGCCAAATTCGTCCTGACGGTTCAGTTGCAGGCGCTGCGAGAGATTGCCCATGCGCATTGAATCGTGCACCTCGACGAGGCGCGCCATCGGCCGCGTGATCGCGCGATGCAGCGCATAGCCGGTCACGAGCGAGGCGAGCAGCACGACGGCGAGCGCCGCCGCGAGCGCGATTTCGGTGCCCGCGACCGATCCGCGGATGGTCTGTGCGGACTCGTGGGCCTGTCTGCGGTTTTCGTCGACGAGCTCATTGGAGGCAGTGAGCACCTCTTGCCACGAGGCATCGATCTGGAGGAACGCGGCCTGCGCGGCGGCGCGTTGCGCCGGCAATTGCCGCGCGACGGCCATCAGTTGCGGCAGAACGCGCGCGTAAGCGTCGTGAAAGTGCTGGTACTGTGCGCGGTCGTCGCCGCGAAACACCGTGGCCTCGTAGTGCGCGCCGTTCTCGTCGACCTGCTTGACGGCGGCGGGCAACTGGCCGAGCACGCGCGCCATGCCGGCCGCATCGGGCTCGACAAAGGTGGCGCGCTCGACGATGTCGTGCACGTCGGAGGTGGACGCGCGCAGCGCCGTCGAATAGTACAGCCCCGGCACGGAATCGCGCGTGAGGCTCACGGCTTCGTCGTCGATGGTGCGCAGGCGGTTGTAGGAGATCGCGGCCATCACGAGCATGAGCACGAACAGCAAGCCGAAGCTCAAGACGATGCGCGTTCCAAGGGTATAGCGACCTTGAGTCTGGCGCGGCAGTCCGGCGGAGCCGGAACGGGGCATGGCTGTGCTCATTACGCGTGGCCTTATCCGGGTGAAGAAGAATGACGCCCGTTGCTCGCGCCATGTGCGCAAACGAACAGACGCCGCAGCAAAAGCCAGTGGGCCGGGCTTCCGGGGCGTAGTGTAATGCGTCCCGGCACTTTTATGGGATGAGGGAAGAACAGGATGCGCCGACGCCACACTATGCAGCGCGGATAACGGGATTACGGCAGGGATACCGAATACATGAGGCCGGGGCCATCGGAAGCCTGCGCTCGCCATCGACGGGAGACATCGGAATTCGTCGCCCGAGGATCGGACCGAGGTCCGATACCCAATGGGCGCGACGGCACATAGATTCAAACTCCCACCGGGAAACTGGCTGACACGTGGACATCAACGGAGACAGCATGACGAGCTGAAAGCGGTGCATCTGGCCAGCCACTTTGAGTCCATCTTGCTGGTTAAGATCAACCAGTCCTGCCAGATCGGCGGGATGATCCAGCAAGCGGTGCGGCTTGGACCAGCAGCCCGGTCGCGATTCAGTCGTCACGGGGCAATAGGCCGACGAAACGCCTGCAGGAGAGCGTCATGAAGACTTTGGTGATACTGGCATGCCTGGCATTGTCTGCGAACGCATTCGCAGAATGCGCGAGGAATGCCCGAGGTGAAACGGTATGCGGCAACGGGCAAACGGCCGGCGGCTATAACCGCAATACCGGCACGGCCTGGACATCCCAGGCGAACCAGAATGGCGTGCGGACGACGCAGACCAATCGTGGCGGGCAGGCGAAAACTATCAATGGCAAAGGCGTAATGAAAGGCCCCGGCGGGACCACCTGTTATCGGACCGCGGCCAGTCACGGTTGTAACTGATAGCGCTTGTGCGCCCAATACGTCGATCCGCTCACGCTGGCCAACATTTAAAGGTACTGCGCGGCGTAGAGGCTGATGATGGACGCTCAGAACGCCCTCGATAGAGCCGTAGAAAACATGCAGAAGCATTCGTAGCCGGGCACGCTCCCTTGCGCCCGGCGATATCACCCACCTTTGCGCGCAAACCTCACCACCGCATCCACCACCATCTCGCGATGCCGCGCACGCAGCCGCGGATGCGAAGGATCGCGCCCGAACGCCGCGCCGAAAGTATGGCGGTTGCTCACGCGATGAAAGCACATCGAGCTGATGAGCAAGTGCAGATCGATGGGATCGATGTCGTCGCGGAACGCGCCCGTGCGCACGCCGCGCGCGAGCAGATCCTCGATGGTGCGGATCACGCTGGCGTTGCGGCTGCGAAACGTCTTGAGCCGCTCGAGGTACTTCGCGCCGTGAATGTTCTCGATTGTCACGAGACGCACGAAGTCGCGATGGCGGTCGTGATAGTCGAAGGTGAATTCGACGAGACGCTTCAAGCCTTCCTCGGGATCGAGCTCGTCGATATGCAGGTCCTGCTCCAGCGCACGGATATCGGCGTAGACCTTGTCGAGCACCGCTTCGTACAGCCCTTCCTTGCTGCCGAAATAGTAATAGAGCATGCGCTTGGTGGTGTGGGTGCGCTCGGCGATCTGATCCACGCGCGCGCCCGCGAGGCCCATGGCCGAAAATTCCGCGGTCGCCACTTCCAGAATATTGCGCTTGGTCTGCTCCGGGTCGTACTTGCGCCGGCTTTCGGATTGAGCGTCGTTGCTTTCGGCCGAAGCCGCCGGTCTTGCCATTTTTCTGAGGAACGCGAGTGGGAAGGAATGCGGCCGATTCTAGCATGGGCTTCTGCGCATCCTTGCTGGCCGGCCCGCGCCAGACCGGCCTCCCAGGGCGCCTTCGTTGCGCTGTCTCGCGGCCCGTCTGGCCGGCCTCCCTGAGGGCCTTCGTTGCGCCTTCTCGCGGCCCGTCTGGCGAGCCGCCCGCCGACCCGGCGACCCGGCGCGGACCGCCGGAGCGCCAGGCCCGAGTGCCTTTTACAGCTCGATGCGCTTGATATCGCCGACCACGAAGATGTACGACGCGGCGCCCACCAGCGCAATCGCGCCGATGAACGCGAGCGCCCACACGAACGAGCCCGTCGCGCCCACGATCAGCCCGACCACGAGCGGCGTAACGATGCCGGCAAGATTGGCCGCCAGGTTGAAGATGCCGCCCGTGAGGCCGAGCATGCCGGCCGGTGCGATATCGGAAACGAGCGTCCAGCCGAGTGCGGCCATGCCCTGCGCGAAGAACGCCACCGAAAGAATCACGATCACCGTCACGTTGCTCTGCACGAAGTTCGCGAGAATGATGGACGATGCGAGCAGCAGGCCGGCGATGATCGGCAGCTTGCGCGCCACGTTGGCCGAGAAGCCCCGGCGCAGCATCCAGTCGGAGAACGTGCCGCCGAACATCACGCCAACCGACGCCGCGATAAACGGCATGATCGCGAAGAAGCCGATCTTGAGCCAGCCCATGTGGCGCTCGGTGGCAAGATAGGTCGGGAACCAGGTGAGGAAGAACACGAGCGTGGAGTTGCCCGCGAACTGGCCGAGGCAGATGCCCGCGAGCTGGCGCTTGCGCAGCAGCTTGCCGGCCATGCGCCAGTCGAAGGCCTTCTTGCCCGCTTTCTTGTCCCCTTGCTGGCCCTCGGCCGCGGCTGCGTCGTGCCTGGCAAGACCGCCGCCCGCCTCGATATAGTCGAGCTCCGCGCGATTGGCGCCCGGGTGATCGTGCGGCTCGCGGTAAAACGCCCACCAGATCAGCCCGAACACAATGCCCGCGCCGCCCACCACATAGAACAGCGAGCGCCAGCCGTACGCGCCCATCAGCGCGAAGAGGAACGGGCTGAAGAACGCGAGACCGATATACTCGCCCACCGTATAGGTTCCGGTCGCGAACGCGCGCTCGTGCTGCGGGAACCAGGTCGCCACCACGCGGCTATTGGTGGGGAAGCACGGCGACTCCGCCACCCCGAGCCCCAGCCGGCACGCGAGGAGCGCGCCCACGCTGCCCACGAAGCCCTGCACGAGCGTGCACAGCGACCAGAACGTCATGGCGAGGTAATACGTGAGCTTGCTGCCGAAGCGGTCGAGGAACACGCCGCCCGGAATCTGCGCGACCACATAGCTCCACGAAAACGCCGAAAACAGCAGCCCCATGAGTGCCGCGTTAATGCCCAGTTCCTTGGTGAGCTGCGGGGCCGCGATGCCGAGCACCGTGCGGTCCAGATAATTAATCATGGTGCCCACGGCCAGCAGGCCGAGGATGCGGTAGCGCGCCTTCGAGCGCCGCAACGCGCCTTCTGCGGGCGCGGCGTCAAGGGTAGGCGCGTCGCGCCCCGTCGATACAGGTGGTGCCATGTCTCTCTCCTGTCGACCAGAGTTGGCGGTTTGGCGCTTAACTCTGGTCCCATGTAAAACTAACTATCTATGTACGTGTAGCGCCGCCGTGATGCTCGAGCGGCGGGTAGCTTATTGGCCGGCGTCCTGCGCCAGCATCGACTGCAAATGCGCATACATCCGCTCGGCGTCCGGCTCCTGGCCGGTGAACAGCCGGAACGCGTCCACGGCCTGGTAGACCGCCATCCCGCCGCCGCTCAAGACACGGCAGCCGCGCGCCTCGGCCGCTTCGAGCAGCGCCGTGCGAATCGGGAAATAGACGATGTCGGCCACCCACAGGCGCGCGTGCAGATACTCGGCCGGCAGTGGCAAGCCAGGCAGCTTCGCCATGCCGGTGGGCGTCGCGTGAATAAGGCCCGTGGCGGCGGCCAGCGTCTGCTGCAAATCGCCATCGCTGCCCGCGCTCACGCGCGCCGCGGGAAAGCGTGCCTGCAATTCGCCGGCGAGCGCCTGAGCGCGCGTGGCGTCCACGTCGAACAGCGTGAGCGCGCGAGCCCCCATCTGCAGCGCGGCATGGGCGACTGCCGCGCCTGCCCCGCCTGCTCCCAGTTGCACGATCGCTTCGAGCGAGACGTCGGGCAGCCCGCGCTCGAACGCGGCGGCAAAACCCGACCAGTCGGTGTTGTGGCCGATGCGCCTGCCATCGCGGAACAACACGGTGTTCACAGCGCCCAGCGCGCGCGCATCGTCGGAGAGTTCGTCGAGCAGGGGAATCACGGCCTGCTTGCACGGATAGGTGATGTTCAGGCCGTCGAAACCCATGCGCTGCGCCGCGAGCAGCAGCTCGGGCAACGCGTCGACGGTGAGGCCGAGCGCATCGAGATCGATGCGCCGGTACACGGTGTTGAAGCCGAGCTCGCGCCCTTCCTTCTCATGCATCGCGGGCGTAAGCGAGCCGCCGATGCCCTTGCCGATCAGCCCGCAGAGAAACGAGCGCGGCTTGTTCGAGTGCTCGCTCATTTCGCCCCCTTATTCGCAGCTGTAGTTGCCGCCTTATTTGCCATCTTCGCTGCCAGCAGCGTGGCCATGCGTTCGAGCGCGAGCACATAGCCCTGGGTGCCGCAACCGACGATGATCGCCTCGGCAATCGGCGAGACGAACGAATGGTGCCGGAACGCCTCGCGCTTGTGGACGTTCGAGATATGGACCTCGATCACGGGCTTGTCGATGGCGGAAAGCGCATCGGCAATCGCAACCGAAGTGTGCGTATAGGCAGCGGGGTTGATGACGACGCCGTCGATGCGCGTGCGCGCCTCGTGCAGCCAGTCGATCAACTGATGCTCGGCGTTCGACTGGCGGAAGTCGACTTCGATGTGAAGCCGCTCGGCGGCTTCGCGGCACAAGCGCTCGACGTCATCGAGCGTTTCGGACCCATATATCGCGGGCTCCCGCGTTCCCAGCAGATTGAGATTCGGCCCGTTCAGGACCAGTACCGACGGCAATAGCATCAGGCGCTCCAGAATACACAACGACAACTCGAAAACGGCTTTGCAACAACGCGGGTGGCGATGCATTCGCAGGCGCATTCGCCTGCACTGCTGCAAATACGCTCACCCCACGCATGGCCGCCAGTGTGCCCCGCTCATGCGCGCGGGTCACCCTGGGGTTTTCGAGAATTTGTACTAACTAGTTAGTTTTATTATCCTTGCAGCACTCCGGCGGCGCTTGCGTGTTCCAGTCTTGCCGGCACCGCCGGCCTGCCGGTCCCCTGGTTATCGTTCATCCGCTGCCGCGCCACGCCATGTCCAAGCTGCCTCAAAGCCCCACCCTCGCTCCGTTGTGCCGCTCCATCGCGACCGTTTCGATCAGCGGCACGCTTGCGGAAAAGCTCGCCGCCATCAGCGCCGCGGGTTTCACGGGCGTGGAGATCTTCGAAAACGACCTGCTCTATTTCGAAGGCTCGCCCGCCGATGTGCGTCGCATGGCCGCCGACCTCGGGCTCGCGATCGTGCTGTATCAGCCGTTTCGCGATTTCGAGGGCGTGAGCCCTGAACGGCTCGCCCGCAATCTGGAGCGCGTGAAGCGCAAGTTCGACGTGATGCACGAACTGGGCACGCAGCGGCTGCTGGTGTGCAGCAACGTCTCGCCCGACACGATTGGCGACGACGCGCTCGCCATCGATCAGCTTGGCCAGCTCGCGCAGGCCGCCGGGCAGGCAGGCGTGGTGACCTGCTACGAAGCGCTCGCCTGGGGCCGCCACGTGCGCACGTACCGCCATGCATGGCAGCTCGTGAACGCCGTGAATCATTCGCATCTCACGCTTGCGCTCGACAGCTTCCACACGCTCTCGCTCGACGACACGCCCGATGCCATCGCAACGATTCCCGGCGAGCGCATCGGCTTCGTGCAGATCGCCGACGCGCCGAAGATGAACATGGACGTGCTCGAATGGAGCCGCCATTACCGCTGCTTTCCGGGCCAGGGCGATTTCGCGCTCGCGGACTTCACGGCGCAGGTGGTGAAGAGCGGCTACACGGGCCCGCTCTCGCTGGAAATCTTCAACGACGGCTTTCGGGGCGCGCCGCCGGCGGCCACGGCAACGGATGGCCATCGCTCGCTGCTGCTGCTCGAAGCGCTCACGCGTGAGGCACTGCACAGCGCGGACAAAGCCGTGCCGCTCTACCACCCGAGCGCGCCGCCGGCGCATGCGGGATGGCAATTCCTCGAGTTCGCGGTGGACGACGGCGCACGCCGGCGCGTAGCCGACTGGCTCGAAAAACTCCATTTCCGCCTCGCGGGGCAGCATCGATCGAAGGACGTGACGCTCTATCGGCATGGCTCGGCGGCCATCGTGCTGAACGCCGAACCCGATTCGTTCGCCGATGCGTTTTTCCAGCGCCACGGGCTTTCGCTATGCGCCTCGGCATTGCGCGTGGACGACGCCCGCCTCGCGCTCGAACGCGCAGCGGGCTTTGGCTATCAACCGTTTTCGGGCCGCGTCGGCCCTAACGAGCGCGTCGTGCAGGCCGTGCAGGCACCGGACGGAAGTCTTAACTATTTCGTTAACGAGCAGCCGGGCCAGCCGACGCTCTTCGAAGCCGATTTCGTCCTCACCGATGTGGACGGTCCCACGGAGGTCGGCCCCATCACCGGCATCGATCACGTGAGCCTTTCGCTGCCGGCCGGTTCGTTCGATGCGTGGGTGCTGTTTCTGAAAGCGGTGTTCGGCCTGCAGGCGAGCGCCGCCGTCCTGCTGCCCGATCCGTATGGCCTCGTGCGCAGTCGCGCGCTCTTCAGCGCGGACCGTGGCTTGCGCATGGTGCTCAATGCGTCGGTCGATCCGCACACCGCCACCGCCGAGACCGTGCGCGCCTATCACGGCACCGGCCTGAACCACGTGGCCTTCAGCACCGCCGACATCTTCCGCGCGGTGACGGAGTTCGAAGCGGCCGGCGTGCCGTTGCTGCGCGTGCCGGCCAACTACTACGACGATCTGGACGCGCGCCACGCACTACCCGCTGAATTCCTCGACGCGCTGCGCCAGCACAACCTTCTGTACGACCGCGACGAGCAAGGCGGCGAGTTCCTGCACGCTTACACCGAAACACTCGATCAGCGCTTCTTCCTGGAACTGGTGGAGCGGCGCGGCGGCTACGACGGATACGGCGCGCCGAACGCCGCAGTACGTCTCGCCGCGCAAGCCCGCCAGCGATCAAGGGCGGCGAGCCAGGACGGCGCCGCAGACAATAAATAAGCAATCCTGTTGTTATTGATTATTGGAGATCTACAACGATGAAGAAGACTGGCTTTGGCCCGGTGATTTTCGTGGCTGCGGGCGCAGCACTGATTGCGAGCCCCGCATTTGCGCAATCCAGCGTCACGCTATACGGCGCAATCGACGACGCGATCACTTACGTCAACAACCAGAACGGCCACTCGAATGTGTATCTGCGCCAGGGCAACCTCTATGCGTCGAAGTTCGGCCTGCAAGGCAAGGAAGATCTGGGCGGCGGCACGCTCGCGATCTTCGACCTGCAGAACGGCTTCGATCCGAACAGCGGCGCGCTCCAGACCAACGGCCTGATTTTCAACCGCCAGGCCTATGTGGGATTGCAGAACCGCAGCGCGGGCCAACTCACGCTCGGCCGCCAATACACGCCCTACTATCAGTTCGTGGGGCCGCTCACGGGCAGTAGCTGGCTCACGGGCGCAACCGGCGCTCACCCCGGCGATATCGACGGACTCGACACCACCGTGCGCATCAACAACTCGGCGGTTTACACGTCGCCCAGCTGGTACGGCGTGCAGGCAAGCGCCATGTATGCGTTCGGCGGCATTGCAGGCAGTACCGGCAAAGGCCAGACATGGAGCGCTGCGCTGCGCTACACGAATGGCCCGGTCTCGCTCGGCGCGGGCTATCTGCGCATGGACAACGCCGCGATCACGGGCGGCTTCGACAGCGCGTCGACAGCAAGCTTCGGCAAATCGTCGCTGAACACCGGCTACGTCTCGGCGCGCGCTGTTCAGCACGTGGCGGTGGCAGGCAACTATACGATCGGCAATCTGATGTTGGGAGCGTCGTATTCCAACGTCGAATACCTCGCGGGCGGCAAGTCGCTGTTCGGCTCCACGGCTGTCTTCAACACGTGGGCCGCGCTTGCCACCTGGCGCTTCACGCCCGCGTTCGACGTGGGCGGCGGCTATGCATATACGCTGGCCTCCAGGGCCAACGGCATCAGCGACGCCGCGCGCTATCAGCAGATCTCGCTCAAGGAGACGTATCACCTTTCCAAGCGCACTTCGCTCTACGCGCTGGAGGGCTATCAACACGCGAGCGGGCAGACCCTGGGCGTACACGGCGCGAGCGACATCGTCGATGCGAGCCCCTCCGTAGGCGATTCGCAAAACAGCACGCCGTCGAGCACGCGTTCGCAGTTCGTCGGCATGGCGGGCATTGCTGTGTTGTTCTAAGGCGGACGCCCAGGTAGGGACACCCATGTCGGGCCGCGCAGTTTGCGGCCCGACATGCGTCTATACGACGCGATTCGCCGCGCTCCCGCGTTACGCGGGCGTCTGTGCACGGCAGCAGCGCGCAGCGGTGTCATTCCGGCTCCGATGATCGAATCATTATGAGACACTGGCGCGTCTCGATCGAGCCGCCCCGGTTCTGGCGCGCTCGACGCGTCCGCCACCCCTTGGCGCCATCGGTTCGCGGCGTCATCGCACATGAGGTTTCCACGGCTGCGCGCGAGGCTCATGAGCCCAATCATCAGCGCACATTCATGCCGGACGTTCCCCTATCCCAGCCGGGCCAGCCGCGCCTGCCCAGCCAGCCGCGCAGCCGCGGCCTGGCCGCCGCGCTCTTCTTCCTCGTCATCGCAGCAGGCACGGTCTATGTTATCGATCATCTCGTCGTCGACCTGAGCACGGTGCAAGGCCGGTCCGCGCTGCCGTTCGTCCTGCTCGGCCTCGCGCTCCTCATCGCGCTCGGCTTCGAGTTCGTGAACGGCTTTCACGACACCGCCAACGCCGTCGCCACGGTCATCTACACGAATTCACTCGAACCGCATACCGCCGTGATCTGGTCCGGCGCGTGGAATTTTCTTGGCGTCCTCGTTTCGAGCGGCGCGGTCGCGTTCGGCATCCTGCAGCTGCTGCCCGTGGAATTGATCCTCCAGGTGGGCAGTCACGCGGGCTTCGCCATGGTGTTCGCCCTTCTGATCGCGGCCATCCTCTGGAATCTCGGCACCTGGTATTTCGGACTGCCCTCGTCGAGCTCGCATGCGCTCGTGGGCTCGATCATCGGCGTGGGCATCATGAACCAGTGGATCAGCGGCCCCTCCGGCACGTCCGGGGTCGACTGGACCCAGGCGCTGGGCGTGGGCAAGGCGCTGCTGTTTTCTCCCGTGGCAGGTTTCGTGCTCTCCGCGCTCGTGCTGCTCGCGTTGAAGCTGTTCGTGCGCGCGCCGCGCCTTTATCGCGAGCCGCCGTCGAACGAGCGGCCGCCGCTCTGGATCCGCGCGTTGCTGATTCTCACCTGCACGGGCGTCTCGTTCGCGCACGGCTCCAACGACGGGCAGAAAGGCATGGGCCTCATCATGCTCATCCTGATCGGCGTGGTGCCCACCGCCTATGCGCTCAACAAGGCCGTCACGCCCGAGCAGACCGTGACCTTCGTGGCCGCCGCGCGCACGGCTTCGGCCACGCTCGCGCGCTACGTGCCTGAAGGGCCGCGCGAGGCGCTGCCCGCGAATCCGCGCGCGGAAGTCGAAGCCTACGTGAGCACGCACCGCCTGCGCCCCGCCACGCTGCCTGCGCTGCGCGCGCTCACCGACACCATCGGCGACCAGGTGAGCAGCTCCGGCTCGATGGCGCAGGTGCCGCAAGCGATCGTCGACAACGTGCGCAACAACATGTATGTCGCTTCCGAGGCCATCCGGCTGATGGAGAAAGCGCACGCGCCCGCCTTCTCGGCCGCCGACGCCGCCACGCTGGACGCCTTCCGCAAGCAGATGGACCACGCCACCAAGTTCATCCCCACCTGGGTGAAGGTGGCGGTGGCCATCGCGCTCGGGCTGGGGACGATGGTGGGCTGGAGGCGCGTGGTAGTGACCGTGGGCGAAAAAATCGGCAAGCAGCATCTGACCTACGGGCAAGGCGCTTGCGCCGAAGCCGTGGCCATGCTGACCATCGGCATGGCCGACGCCTACGGCCTGCCCGTTTCGACCACGCACGTGCTCGCTTCCGGCGTTGCCGGCACGATGGCCGCCAATGGCTCGGGCCTGCAATGGGGAACCGTGCGCAATCTCGCGCTTGCGTGGCTGCTCACGCTGCCCGCGTCGATTGCGCTTTCTGCGCTGCTCTATTGGGTGTTCCGTCAATTCTTCTGAACAAAGCGCGCGGCACAAAGAAATCTCATAGCCGCGCCGCGAGGTCCATCTCGATCCGTCTGCGCAAATCGCGCACGACTTTCGCCGCCGGCAAAAGCCACCACGCCGGCGCATGCACGCCGAAGCCCCAGGCGATGCGCGTCTCGCCCGCGCTCACGGCGCGCGCGCGGCAGAGGAAGATCACGGCCTGGTGCGCTTCCCCCTCGCTCTGCCCTGGCCGCGCCGTGGAATAGCGCAGGACTGCGCGCAGTTCGAAGCCCGCGTCGCCGGGCAATTGCTTGAGCGTCTCGATGCTCCATTGCGCGCCATGCCGGCCCGTGCCGCGCAGCGCGGCGCACACACGCAGCCACGTTGAATGCGCAGGCAGCGGCATGCCATGCTCGCGCCCCGCACGATCGGCGCGATAGAAGGTCCGCTGCGCCCACGCATAACCGCCTGCCAGCACCACGCCCACTGCAATCAGCAGGCCTTGCAGCGTTTCGCCGAGCCAGCGCCACGAACCGCCCGCGTCGAATATGCTGAAGACGATCTTGTGCGCCACCACAAAAATGACGATGCACATCACAACAATGCCGCTCAACGTCATCAGCCAGCCGCGTGCGGGGTCGTCGAAACGCGAGTAGAAGAAGTCACGCACGGGGTGCCGTTCGGGCAGCGCGAGGTCCGCATCATGATGCCTTGCATGGCTCCCGTTGCCATTCGCGGAATCGGCGGGACTGGCGGAACCGGCCGCCTGCGCCTGCTCGCGCCGCTCTGCGGCGCTCGCACGCTCCCGTGTAGCGTCCTCGCGCAAGCGCACTAGTTCGCCGATCAGGCGTTCGCGCTCGGTCTGCATGCGCGCGAACTCGGCAAGTCCACGCAGCTTTGCGCTTTGCAACGCATCGAGTTCGCTGCGCAGCCGCTCGCGATTCAACTGGAGTTCGCGCACCTGCTCGCGCACGCGGGCAATATGCGCATCGCTCTGTGCCACACGGCTCGCGGGCGCTTCGTCGTGCACGTGCCAGTATGTCTCCAGCACCTCGCGCGCTTCCTTGATCTTCTTGAACTGCTCGGAGGCCCAGTGCAGCGACGCCGGGCTCGGATGCCGCCATTTGTCTGGATGAAAGATCTGCGCCAGCTGCCGGTAGTTGTGCTTGATATCGGCCGCGCTGGCCCCGGGCTCGAGATCGAGCCGGTAATAGAGGCGGTCGTAGTCTTCTCGGTTCCTTGGGTCGGAGGCGGGCATGACCGGAGTGTCGATTCCGTGAAGTGCTTGAGTCGTTGAGTTGAGCAACTGCGCCGCGCGGTTGGCGGTGTTATCGGAAAAGGTATAACACGCGGGCGCTCGCGGCAAGAATCGCGGCGGATGCGCTCAACCTCGGCGCGCGCGCTGCGCCAGCATCCGGCTCAGCGTCGCGAACGCCACGGCAGGCAGTTCGTGCAGCTTGTGCACGACGACGGCGTGCGGATAGAACGCCTCGACGGCATCGTCCTGAATGCCGATGCCAACGAGCTCGATGCCCTGCTCGACCGCTTCCGCCACGCGCGCATGCAAGTCGCTGCGCAAGACCGCGGGATCGCCGTCGCTCGTGGCAGGGTAGCCGTCCGAGAGCACGAACAGCAGGCGCCGCCGCGCCTTGCGTGCGGCGAGCCGCGCAGCGGCCCACGCGAGCGCCTCGCCGTCGGGGTTCTCGTAGCCGCATTCGATCGCCGCCAGACCGCTCGCATCGCTTGAGCCGAGCGCATCGAAGCGCTTGAAAACCCGCAGATCGAGCCGCTCGACGAAGCGGTTGTAGCCGCGCAGGTCCGCGCCCGCCGCGCGGGCGCGCTCGAATTGCGCACGCATGTCGGGCGACTCGACCGAGCTGTAACCGAGCACTTCGCAGTCGAAACCAAGCTGCATGAGCGCGTCGGCCAGTGCGGCCGCGCACAGCCGCGCGAGTTCGATCTTGCGCCCCGCCATCGATCCGCTGAGGTCGAGCAGCAGCGTCATGGCCGCGTCGCGGCCACGCGCGTGCCTGGCGACGCGGAACGGCGTGCGATAGCCGCGCGAGGCCGCAAGCCGGGCGAGCGCGGCACGGTCGATCTCGCCGCGCTCCTGCTCGCGCTTCCAGTGCGTGAGTTCGTCGGCTTTCAGCACGCGTTCGAGCTGGGTCTTGAGCGCCCCCGTCTCCGCGCGCGCCAGCGCCCGCAGCTTGCGCCACGCCGTGGCGTCGCCGCTGCCGGTGAGATCGGTCACGACATCAAACGCCGCAGTGAGCGGGATCGAGCGGACCGGCTTCGCGCGCGGCGCTTCGCGAGGAGCTGCGCGTGGCGGCACGGTATCGGCCTCGGAGAGCGTGGCGCCGGGCGCCGAAGCCGCATCGCCGGGCGCCTCGCTTGCGGCTTCCAGCGCCGGCGCGCCGGGATAGCCCGCGGCCTCGGCGGCGGCTGCATCGGCATCGTCTGGCGTCGACGCAAAATCGATGTCGTCGTGCGCGCCGAAGTCGTCGAGTTCGCGTGCGAGCGTTTCCTCGTCGAGGGTGTCGAGCGGGCGCGCCGTCTGCATCATGGTGTTCGCGCCGCGCGAAGCCAGCGAGCGCACAGCCGCGACGATGGCCTGCGCGGCCCGAACGCTCTCGCCGGTCGACCGGCTCGCGCGCGCCAACGCAAGCGGCCCGTTGCGGCCACCGCAGTCACCCAACGCGCGCAACGCGGCCGCCAGCGAAGCCGCGTCTTGCTCGCGCGCGCCAGGGGCTTCGTCCCACAGCGCACGCTCGATGGCCCACACGAGCCGCTCCCGCCAGGCGAGTGCGCTCCAGCGCCGCGCTGCATCGCGTGCGAACTGCGCGCGCAAGCGCTCGACATAACGGTGCGCACCCGGATAGGCCGCCACGAGCCGGGCGAGCACGCGCCGGTCCTCGACGGCCTGGGCAATGCGCCCCGTCACCCCCGCCTGGGCGGCGTCGAGCCGGGGCTGCGCGCTATGCCGCCAGCGCGCCGCGAGCAAATCGAGGTAGCCGATCAGCAAGTCTTCATCGGCTTCGACAGATTCAGCCGCATGCGAAGGCAACACGAAGCGTCCCCGCTCCACGCGCGGCCCGCCCGCGCCGATCGACACACCAAGGCGCGGCTCGCCCGTCAACGCGCGCGCGAGCTTGCCGAGGCGCGCTTCCAGATTGTCGGTCCGTGCGCTGTCCATGATGGCCGGCCCGTCTCTAGCGCGCGCCCGGATCGGCGTCGAAGATCGCGTGATGGCGGATGATGCTGCGAATGAGCGCCGCGTCCTCCGCGCTCACTTTCGCGTAGATCGACGGGCCGGCGGCGCGCTCCGCGTCGCCCGTGCGCAGCATCAGCTCGGCCCAGTCGATCAGGCGTCGCGTGGAGAACGCGCTCGCCAGGTCCTCGCGCGCGAACGCGGCACGGCAGTCGGCGGCAATGGCGGCGAGCGTCGGCGCGAGCGCGGGCGGAAGTTGCGGCAAGGTCCGCCGCAATACTTCGGCTTCCTCATCTTTCGACAGGTAATCGAACAAATACACCCGCCAGCGGTCGAGAAAAGCCTCGTTGAGCAGATTCGCGCCCTGATACAGGTGCCGATACGCGCTCATCGCGCCCGCCGCGTTCGCCGTGGCAAAGAGGCGAAACTCGGGATGCGGTGTCACGATCTCGTTGCCGCGCTCCTTGAGCAGCAGCCTGCCGTCCGGTTCGAGCACGGCGGTCAGCACCGCGAGAATGGACGGCTCGGCAAAATCGAGCTCGTCGATGACAAGCCAGGCGCCTTCGCGCATCGCAATGGGCAGCACGCCATCCACCCATACCGTCTCGCCGCCCTTCACGGTCCAGAAACCGACAAAGTCGCCGATGGTGGTCTGGCCGTTCATGTTCGCTCGCAGCACGCCGTGGCCCGTGCGCGCGGCGATCTGCTCGACGAAGCTGGTCTTGCCCGAGCCCGTGTGGCCGATCAGCATCACGCGCCGGTTTTCGACGATGTCCATGGCGATGTCGTCGGTGCGCGCCGTGAAGAGATACGCATCGTTGATGCGCGGCACCCGCGCTTGGGAGGCCGGCGCGCCGTTCAACGCGGCTTGCGCGACCGGCACGTCGACCGTGCCGATGCGCACGGTCCGCACTTCACTGCCGGCTCCATGAGCCCCTCTGCGCGCGGCCCGCGCCGATGCCGCCGATGCCGCCGCGAGCCGCAACTCGGCGCCGAACCGGCTGCCCGCCTCGGCGGCCCGTGCTTCGTCCTCGCGGCCCGCGTCGGCCGCGAAGCCCTCGCGACGCCACTTCAGAAGCTTCGCATCGAGATTATCGAGGTCGACCACCGTATCGATATCGACCTTGCCGGTGGCCGCGTCGCCGTGGCCATGCTCGATGCGGAACAGGTTGGCGCGCTCGGAGAGCGAAACGCGCCACCATTCGCGCACCTCGCCCGCACCGCGCGTGTAGACGCCCTCGGGGCCGTCGTCGTGAACTGCGAGAGGGGAAGCGTTCATTGGCAAAAAGGGCGCGGTCACAACCCGTTGAAGGAACTGCCCATCTTACCCGCCGGGCGGCGCACGGCGGTCGCCCGGCGACCTGCGGCAGCCGGTGTCAACCAATGTTGCAGCACTGCGACACACCGACAAAGTTGTTGCAGGAATGTGAACGGTTCGCAATATTATGGCCCGCGTCCGCGCGCGGGACGGTCCCCACGCCCCCGTGCGATGCAGGCCAAACGACTAAAAAACAGGGAACACATGAAGAAGACCACCGCAGCGCTCGGCGCCGCCCTGCTCGCGATTTCCGCGCAATCCGCCTTCGCGCAAAACTCGGTCACGCTGTACGGCATCGTCGACACGAGCGTCCGCTACCTGACCAACGCCAACGCCAACAACGACAGCCAGGTGCAAATGGGCGTCGGCCCGGTCACCGGCAGCCGCTGGGGCCTGAAAGGCTCCGAAGACCTGGGCGGCGGCCTCTCGACGGTATTCCGCCTCGAAAGCGGCTTCAACCTCTGGAACGGCCAGATGGCCAGCCAGAACACCCTGTTCAACCGGATGGCGTACGTCGGCCTGCAGAGCAACCAGTACGGCGCGCTCACGTTCGGCCGCCAGAACACGCCGCTGTTCGACCAGCTCGGCAACGTGTACGACCCGCTGACCGTCGGCAACTTCGACCAGGACGGCTGGCTGCCGGGCGCGCTCGGCTACGGCCTGCGCCAGAACAACTCGGTCAAGTACGACGGCCACTTCGGCGGCCTCGAACTCGAAGGCATGTACAGCTTCGGCGGCGTGCCGGGCAGCACCGGCGCGAACAACATGTACGGCTTCACCGCGGCGTACACCTGGGGCCCGGCCTCGCTCGACGTCGGCTACCAGCAGAACAGCGACCCGCACAACAACAAGTACCGCGTGGTCAACGTGAGCGGCGTCTACCAGATCGGCCCGGTCAAGGCGCTGGCCGGCTGGCTCTGGGGCCAGGACAACACCGGTTTCGTCGACCTGTACATGGCCTCGGCCAACTCGCCGGCGGCCAGCTTCGCGGGTCCCGTGGCAAAGACCAACCGCATCGACAACGGTCTCTACGCCGGCGCCGTGTGGCAGGTCACCTCGCCGCTCACGCTCACGGCCGCTTACTACTACGACCACGCCAGCAACGCGCTGAACGCGGACGGCGCGACGCTGAGCACCGGCATTCGCTACACGGCTGTCGTGCTGGCCGAATACGCGCTGTCCAAGCGCACGCAGATCTACGGCACGGTCGACTACGCGCACGGCTCGGGCGCGGCAAGGGCCGACTTCCCCGGCCGCAACAACCAGACCGGTGTGGCAGCCGGCATGCGCCACATCTTCTGATCGGAGCGGGTGTGGGATAATCGCCGCTTGCCCGGAGTGCAGCTCAAGAGGTTGTTCGCACGGGCTCAGGGGGCCTTCAATCCCGCGGCCCGCTACCTGGGGCCTGTTCACACTAATAACAGGCCCTTCTAGCGGCCAGCCCGCGCAATGAAATTCTTAATTTGGGGAACGTGTCTTTCCGGCCGCATTGCGGCGTCGCGCGTCGCTTGTATGGCTCGGCCATACGGCGCTCCTTGCTCCTTGCACTGCGACCGGAAAGGCACGTTCGCGAGCCTGTTATTAGTGTGAACAGGCCCCGACAATCACTCTCAAGCGACCACGATGCCCGCATACCGTTCCAAGACCTCCACCGCCGGCCGCAACATGGCCGGCGCGCGCTCGCTGTGGCGCGCCACCGGCATGAAAGACGACGACTTTTCCAAGCCGATCATCGCGGTGGTCAACTCGTTCACCCAGTTCGTGCCGGGCCACGTGCACCTGAAAGACCTCGGCCAGCTCGTTGCGCGCGAAATCGAGGCCGCGGGCGGCGTGGCCAAGGAATTCAACACCATTGCCGTGGACGACGGCATCGCCATGGGCCACGACGGCATGCTGTATTCGCTGCCGAGCCGCGACATCATCGCGGATTCGGTCGAATACATGGTCAACGCGCACTGCGCCGACGCCATGGTGTGCATCTCCAACTGCGACAAGATCACCCCGGGCATGCTGATGGCCGCCATGCGCCTGAACATCCCCGTGATCTTCGTCTCGGGCGGCCCGATGGAAGCCGGCAAGACGCGCCTGGCCAACCCCGTCACCAAGGCCATCGAAGTCAAGAAGCTCGACCTGATCGACGCCATGGTGATCGCCGCGGACAGCAAGTACTCCGACGCCGAAGTGGCCGAAGTGGAACGCTCGGCCTGCCCGACTTGCGGCTCGTGCTCGGGCATGTTCACGGCCAATTCCATGAACTGCCTGACCGAGGCGCTGGGCCTCTCGCTGCCGGGCAACGGCACCGTCGTCGCCACGCACGCCGACCGCGAGCAGCTGTTCAAGCGCGCCGGCCGCCGCATCGTCGAACTCGCGCGCCAGTACTACGAGCAGGAAGACGAGCGCGTGCTGCCGCGCTCGGTGGGCTTCAAGGCGTTCGAGAACGCGATGACGCTGGACATCGCCATGGGCGGCTCGACCAACACGATCCTCCACCTGCTGGCGATCGCGCAGGAAGCGGGCATCGAATTCACCATGGCCGACATCGACCGCCTCTCGCGCGTCGTGCCGCAGCTGTGCAAAGTGGCGCCCAACACCAACAAGTACCACATCGAAGACGTGCATCGCGCGGGCGGCATCATGGCGATCCTCGGCGAGCTCGACCGCGCCGGCAAGCTGCACACCGACGTGCCGACCGTACACGCGCCCTCGCTCAAGCATGCGCTGGACCAGTGGGACATCGTGCGCAATGTCGACGATGCGGTGAAGACGTTCTACATGGCCGGCCCCGCAGGCGTGCCGACGCAGGTGGCCTTCAGCCAGAACACGCGCTGGCCGAGCCTCGATCTGGACCGCGCCGAAGGCTGCATCCGCTCGAACGAGCACGCTTTCTCGAAGGAAGGCGGCCTCGCGGTGCTCACGGGCAATATCGCGCTCGACGGCTGCGTGGTGAAAACCGCCGGCGTGGACGACAGCATTCTCGTGTTCGAAGGCACGGCGCACGTGACCGAATCGCAGGACGAAGCGGTTGAAAACATCCTCGCCGACAAGGTCAAGGCCGGCGACGTGGTGATCGTGCGCTATGAAGGCCCCAAGGGCGGCCCGGGCATGCAGGAAATGCTTTACCCGACGAGCTATATCAAGTCGAAGGGCCTGGGCAAGGCTTGCGCGCTGCTGACCGACGGCCGCTTCTCGGGCGGCACCTCGGGGCTGTCCATCGGCCACTGCTCGCCTGAAGCGGCGGCGGGCGGCGCGATCGGCCTCGTGCGCGATGGCGACAAGATCCGCATCGATATTCCGAATCGCACGATCAACGTGCTCGTGTCCGACGAGGAACTGGCGCGCCGTCGCGAAGAGCAGAACGCCAAGGGCTGGAAGCCGGCGAAGGCGCGTCCGCGCAAGGTGTCGGCGGCGCTCAAGGCTTATGCCAAGCTGGTGATGTCGGCGGATAAGGGCGCGGTGCGGGACCTTTCGCTGCTCGACGATTGAGGGTGGATGGGCGCCCGGGGATTTCGAACCGGCGCCTTACTTCCGGACGAAAGCCGCTCTCTGGAGCGGCTTTTTTGTTTGAGGGTGCTGTTCAAGCGCGGCTGCAAGCGCGGCGGCGCGCGGCGCGCAAATGTGGCATTCTCGGAGCCCTGGCTCGTGCCTTGTGCAGGCGCAGCTGTTGCATATTCTCGGCAAGACATCCACACCTGCACGGAGAGAACGATGTCCGCATCAACGCCTTCCCAGACTGCACCCGCCGCGCGCGGCCAATGCGAAGCGATCGACCTGGCTGGCAAGATCGCGCTGATCGAGGGCCACTGGCAGCCGCGGGTGGTCGCGGAAATGAACGACTACCAATTCAAGGTCGTCAAGCTCGAGGGCGACTTCGTCTGGCACCAGCACAGCGAGACCGATGAAACTTTTATCGTGCTCGACGGCGAACTGCGCATCGATTTTCGCGGTGGCCCACAGGGCGACGGCTCGATCGTGCTGCACGCCGGTCAAATGGCGGTCGTGCCCAAAGGCGTCGAGCACAAACCCTGCGCTCAGGGCGAAGTGAAAGTGCTGCTGATCGAGCCGCGCGGCGTTGTGAATACCGGAGAGAACGCCGCGAGCGAACGCACGGTTGCGAACGATCAGTGGGTTTGACGGGGGGTGCCTGGCACCGTCCGATCAACGTTCACCATCGAATCACCCGATGCAGCCCTTGAAGCTCAAGAGTACGCTGGCGTGACGTCAAGAGGATGTCGATGACGGGATCCCAACGGGGAACACATCATGTCAGGAGAATGGAAGCGCCGCGCCCGGCTGTTCGTCCAGCGTTTCTGGCAGCCCACCAGCGCCTGCATGACCTGCATGCCGGGAAGCTGGGGCAATATCATGAGTCTCGCCCACTGGACGATTGCCCTCCATACCGGACTGCTCACCGGAATTCTGGCCGTACTGCTAACTTTCACGCCGGCTGCAAAACTCTACGCGCATCGATACGGCAATGCACTCATTGTCGGCTGCCTGACGACGCTGGGCGATGCCTACTCGCACAAAAGCCACTACCGTATTCCCGTTGTCGAGCACATCATGACGGGAATCCTCTCAGGACTGCTCGCACTGATCGCTTCATATCTCCTTGAAGATCGCGCGCGGCGCATTCGTGCGGTTTGGGCTCGGGTTTTCGGGTAGTTGCCCGCCAGCCCGGAGGCCACGCCGGCCTCACACACTACCCTCCGTTTCAACCACGAGAATGCGCGCCTCGCCAAGCGGATGCGCCACATGCTCGGTCCCAACGGACGCATAAAAAATATCGCCTGTTTCCAGGATCACCGATTGCTCAATACCCGCTTCGCGGTAGCGCATGTCGACACGGCCATCGAGCACGACAAACACCTCTTCGCCATCGTTGACGTGCCATTGATAAGGTTCATTCGTCCAGTGCAGCCTCGTGGTAATGCCGCGCATATTGGCAATATCGAGCGCGCCCCAAGGGCGGTCAGCAGTAAAGCGCCTGCTACGAATGATCTTCATGACGAACCGGCTGGCCTTGGGGAAAGGGGCTTCGAGAATATCACGCCCGACTGGCGCAAAAAATCGAGACTTTTCGGCGCCGGGTATCTATTTTGTTAGCCTGCATTCGCCCTATCGATGGCAACATGCGTTACTTTCGGCCGCCCGCACATGGGTGCAGACATCAACAGGAGATGCGTCATGGCGATTCAAAAAATCACGCCTTTTCTCTGGTATTCCGCCGCGCAGGTCGAGGAAGCCGCGGCCTTTTACACGACAATCTTCCCGGACTCGCGCATCGTCCGCGTCACGCCGATTACGAGCGCCGGCGATACCAAGGTAGTCGACTTCGAACTCTTTGGGCAGCCCTTTATTGCCATGGGCTCCGGTCAGCCCGAGGCGTTCAACCTCTCGATCTCGCTCATGGTCGACTGCGCAGATCAAACCGAGGTCGACCGGTACTGGAACGCCCTGCTCGAAGGTGGCGGCGCGCCACTCGAGTGTGGATGGCTGAAAGACCGCTTCGGCATCGCATGGCAGATCGTCCCCGACGATCTCATGCGCATGATGGCCGATTCCGACCCGGTCAAGGCCGCCCGCGTGGCCAAAGCCATGATGTCGATGGTGAAATTCGACGTAGCCACGCTGAGAGCGGCCTATGCGGGTACGGCCGGCTGAACCGCAACGCCACGCTCTGCGCAATCGAAACCCTACGCGCCCCCGCCATTGCGCTAGCGCAGAGCTTCTCACCGCACGAAAGCTTTTTGCAAGAATCCCCAGGTAGCGTGCGCACTGCATGTTGCCGCTGCTTTCCATTGCTTGTCGCTCCCCGCGCAAACCCGCTGCCGGTAAAGCCGCTCAATGTCACGTAAAGCCGGATGACAAAATCCGCCCCTTGTAATGGCAATAAATCTTTCAAATAGCTGACGTTTATAAATTAACGCATGAGTTGGTTAGACTGCGAGTTTCCAGGCTTCGCGGTCCGGCCCTCTCAGCCCGACCGCGCCCAGCATCGGCGGCACACAACAACCAAGAGTATGCGTATGCAATCCGACGATAACCGGCCCGGCGCGGTCCAGGCGCCGCGGTCCGCTCATGCCCCCCGCATTCGCGCTGCGCATCCCGTCGGCACCACTGGGAGACTGGCATGAGCGACACGCCAAACCACCCCGCTGCCCCGCAAGTCCCAACTCCCCCCACGCCGCCCACGTCCAAGGCGCCCGACGCGCCGCCGCCGCGCAAGCGCCGCGGGCGCTGGATTCTCGCGCTGATCGTGCTGGTGCTGATCGCGCTCGTCGTCATGCACGTGCTGCGCGGCAAGAAGCCCGAGCACGCCGCGCCCGCGCAGGTCGTGACCGTTGCGCCCGCCACGCTCGGCTCGATGCCGGTGACGCTCGACGCGCTCGGCACCGTCACACCGGTCGCCACCGTCACGGTGCTGCCGCAACTGAGCGGCTACCTCACCGAAGTCGGCTACCGCGAAGGCCAGGAGGTCGTGAAAGGCCAGTTCCTCGCGCAGATCGATCCGCGCCAATATGAAATCAGCAAGGAGCAGGCCGAGGCGCAGCTCGCCAAGGACCGCGCGTCGCTCGCGCAGGCCCGCGCCGACCTCGCGCGCTACTCGCAGCTCCACGAAAAGCAGTCGGTTGCCGAGCAAACCTATACCGACCAGAAGTTCCTTGTGGCCCAGGACGAGGCCGCCGTGAAGGCCGATCTCGCCAACATCAAGCAGTTCGAGCTCGATCTCGCCTACTGCCACATCACCGCGCCTGTATCGGGGCGCGTGGGCTTGCGCCTCGTCGATCCGGGCAATTACGTAACGGCGTCGAGCTCGACCGGCATCGCCGTCATCACGCAGATGAAGCCCACCACGGTGCAATTCACGGTGCCGCAAAACGCGCTGTCGAGCGTGCTCCAGCGCGTGAACGCCGGCGCGAAACTGCCGGTCACGATCTATAGCAGCGACAACACCCGGGAGCTCGCCACCGGCATGCTCTACGCGATCAGCAACCAGATGGCCACGGCCACCGGCACGGTCACGCTGCGCGCAAGCGTGCCCAACGACGACGAGGCGCTGTTTCCCAACGAGTTCGTAAACGTGCGGCTGCTGGTGGACACGATGGAAAACGCCGTGCTCGTGCCCACGCCCGCCGTGCAAAACGGCGCACCCGGCGACTATGTGTATCTCGTGAACGCCGACAACACCGTGTCGGTCCACAAGGTCACGCTGGGCCCGGGCGACGGCCGGCATACGGTGATCGTCGCGGGCCTCGCGGCGGGCCAGCGCGTGGTGACCGACGGGTTCGACCGCCTCAACGACGGCGCGAAAATCCAGCCCTCCGAGGCAAAACCAGGTGCAGCTGGCGCGCCGCACGGCGCGAGCGCGGCGCGCATGGGCAACCCTGCGCATCCGCTTTCGAGACCGCTGCCGCCGGCATCGGGCGCGAGCACCGTGGGCGCCGCAGCGCAACCGGCCGCCTCTCAAGCAGCACCCGCCTCAGAAGCGTCCTGATCCCCCGCCCTTGCGCCGATGAATATTTCGCGTCTTTTCATCCTGCGGCCGGTCGCGACTTCGTTGCTGATGATCGCGCTGGTGCTGGTCGGCCTGCTGGCGATGAAGTTCCTGCCGGTGTCGTCGCTGCCTTCGGTCGACTACCCGACCATTCAGGTGCAGACCTTCTACCCCGGAGCGAGCCCGACCGTCATGGCCACCACGGTCACGGCGCCGCTCGAAGTGCAGCTCGGCGAGATTCCGGGCCTGCAGCAGATGGTCTCGTACAGTTCCGAGGGCGCCTCGGTCATCACGCTGCAGTTCGATCTCTCGCTCAACCTCGACGTGGCGCAGCAGAACGTGCAGCAGGCCATCAACGCGGCCAACAGCTACTTGCCGAGCGGCCTGCCCGCGCCGCCCACCTACGCCAAGGTGAATCCCGCCGACCAGCCCATTCTCACGCTCGCGCTGACCTCGAAGTCGATGTCGCTCACGCAGTTGCAGGACGCGGCCAACAACCGGCTCGCGATGAAGATTTCCCAGGTGCAGGGCGTGGGTCTCGTGAGCACGGCGGGCGGCCACGTGCCCGCCGTGCGCGTGGAAGCCGACCCGCAAAAGCTTGCCGGCTACGGCCTGAATATCGACGATCTGCGCACGCTGCTCGCCAACGTCAACATCAGCGCGCCGAAGGGCAACTTCGACGGTCCCGAGCTCGACTACACGATCAACTCGAACGACCAGATTTCGGACCCCAAGGATTACGAAGACACGGTCATCGCCTACCAGAACGGCGCGCCCGTGTTCATGCGCGACGTCGCGCGCGTGTCCACGGCGGCCCAGGATGTCGAGCGCGGCGCGTGGTACAACAAAGCGCCCGCCATCGTGCTGAACGTGCAGCGCCAGCCGGGCGCGAACGTGATCGCCACCGTCAACCAGATCATGCGCCAGTTGCCGCAGCTCGAAGCCACGCTGCCCGCCGGCATGAAGGTCACGGTGGTCTCCAACAGCGTGGGGGCGATCCAGGCCTCGGTCAACGACGCGGCGTTCGAACTCGTGCTCGCTGTGGCGCTCGTGGTGGCCGTGATTTTCGTGTTCCTGCGCAATCTGCCCGCCACGATCATTCCGAGCATCTCGGTGCCGGTCTCGTTGATCGGCACGCTCGCGCTCATGTACGAGCTCGGCTACTCGATCGACAACCTCTCGCTGATGGCGCTCATCATCGCCACGGGCTTCGTGGTCGACGACTCGATCGTGATGATCGAGAACATCGTGCGCTATCTGGAAGAAGGTGACAAACCCTTGCAGGCGGCCCTCAAGGGCGCGGGGCAGATCGGCTTCACGATTCTGTCCCTCACGATCTCGCTGATCGCGGTGCTGATTCCCCTGCTGTTCATGGGTGGCGTGATCGGCCGGCTCTTCAGCGAATTCGCGGTCACGCTCGCGGTGACCATCGTGCTCTCGGCCGTGGTCTCGCTCACCGTCGTGCCGATGCTGTGCGCGCGCATCCTGCGCGCCCAGGCCGAGCGCCATCCGAGCCGCTTCGAGCGCGTCAGCGAAGGCCTCTTCAACAAGACGCTCGCCGCCTATGAGCGCGGCCTGCGCTGGGTGCTCGATCACCAGACGCTCACGCTCGCCGTGGCGGTGGCCACGGTCGGGCTCACGGGCCTGCTCTACGTGGCGATTCCCAAGGGTCTCTTCCCGGTGCAGGACGTGGGCGTGATCCAGGGCATCAGCGTGGCCGACAACTCGGTCTCGTATCAGGCGATGGTGCGCCGCCAGTCCGCGCTCGCCGAAGAAATTCTTAAGGACCCCGATGTGGTTTCGCTCACCTCGTACGTGGGCATCGACGGCATCAACAACACGCTCAACAACGGGCGTTTCCTGATCAACCTGAAGCCGCACGACGACCGCGCCGAAACCGCCGAGGAGATCGCGCGGCGCATCCAGCAGTCGGTCGCGAAAGTGCCGGGCATCCGCCTCTATCTGCAGCCCGAGCAGGATCTCACGCTCGACACCACGGTCTCGCGCAACCAGTACAACTTCGTGCTGCGCGGCCCGAACCAGCAGGCGTTCGAGCAATACGTGCCGGCCCTCATCGCGCGCATGAAGCAGATTCCCTCGATTGCCGACGTCACGAGCAACCTGAACACCGACGGCCTGTCCGTGAATGTGCAGGTGAACCGCCAGCTCGCGGCGCGCTACGGCATCACGGCGGCGACCATCGACAACGCGCTCTACGACGCGCTCGGCCAGCGCATCGTCTCGACCATCTTCCAGCAGTCGGACCAGTACCGCGTGATTCTCGTGGCCAAGCCCGAGTCGCTGCCCACGGTGGAATCGATCGGCGACATCTATCTGCCGAGCCAGACCGCCGCCTCGGGCCAGGTGCCGCTCAAAGGCATCGCGACGATCGACATCACGCGCTCGCCGCTGATGATCAGCCACCTTGCGCAATTCCCCTCGGTCACGATCTCGTTCAATCTCGCCGATGGCGCGTCGCTCTCCGCCGCCGTGCGCGACATCCGCAAGGCCGAGGCCGCCGTGCAGCTGCCGCCCTCGATCACCTCGTCGTTCCAGGGCGCGGCGCAGGCGTTCGAAGATTCGCTCTCCAGCGAGATCTATCTGCTGATCGCGGCCATCGTGGCCGTGTATATCGTGCTGGGCGTGCTCTACGAGAGCTATGTCCATCCGGTGACGATTCTTTCGACGCTGCCTTCGGCCGGCATCGGGGCGCTGCTCGCGCTGATGATCGCGGGCAAAGACCTCGACGTGATCGGCATCATCGGCATCGTGCTGCTGATCGGCATTGTGAAAAAGAACGCCATCATGATGGTGGACTTCGCGCTCGAAGCCGAACGCGTGCACGGCAAGCCGCCGCGCGAGGCGATCTTCGAGGCATCGCTGCTGCGCTTCCGGCCGATCCTCATGACCACGCTCGCCGCCATGCTCGGCGCGCTGCCGATGCTGCTCGGCACCGGCACGGGCTCCGAGCTGCGCCGCCCGCTCGGCCTCGCGATCATCGGCGGGCTGACGGTGTCGCAACTGCTCACGCTGTTTACGACGCCCGTGATCTATCTGTTCTTCGACCGGCTCGCCGAGCGCTTCGGGCGCAAGCGCAAGCGCGGCACAAGCGGCGATGAAGCAGGCGGCGCAGATGGCGGCGGTGCACCGCCCGCGCCCGAGGGCACGCCGTGAATCTCTCGGCGCTCTTTATCCGGCGGCCGGTCGCGACCTCGCTTCTCGCGATCGCGATCCTGCTCGCCGGCACGCTGGCGTTTTTCCGGCTGCCCGTGGCGCCGCTGCCCAACATCGCCTTTCCGGTGATCGTGGTGCAGGCCAATATGGCGGGCGCGAGCCCCGAGACCATGGCGGCCACGGTCGCCGAGCCGCTCGAACGGCGCCTGGGCACCATCGCCGACGTGAGCCAGCTCACTTCGATCAACAATACGGGATCATCACTGATCGTCGTGGTATTCGGCCTGAACCGCGATATCAACGGCGCGGCGCGCGACGTGGAAGCGGCCATCCAGGCCGCCCGCGCCGACCTGCCCACCACGCTGCGCAGCAACCCCACCTACCGGCAGTACAACCCCGCGAGCGCGCCGATCATGGTGCTCGCGCTCACCTCCGATACGCTCACCAAGGCCCAGCTCTACGACTCCGCCGATTCGGTCATCATGCAGCAGCTCTCGCAGGTGGACGGCGTGGGCCAGATCACGCTGGGCGGCGGCGCGCTGCCTTCGGTGCGCGTGGAGCTGGAGCCCGGCAAGCTCAATAGCTACGGCATCGGGCTCGAAGACGTGCGCGCCGCCATCGGCGCGGCCAATGCGAACAGCGCAAAAGGCCATATCGATCAGGGCGAGCAGCGCTTCGTGGTGACATCGAACGACCAGATCAGCAACGCCGCGCCGTTTCGCGACATCGTCATCGCCTACCGCAACGGCGCGCCCGTGTATCTGCGCGACGTGGGCGCCGTGAACGACTCCAACGAGAACATCCGCAATGCCGGTCTCTTCAACAGCAAGTCGGCGGTGCTCGTGATCGTCTACCCGATGCCGGGCAGCAACGTCGTGAAGACCGTGCAGCAGATCCAGGCACGCCTGCCCTATATCGAGGCCGCGCTGCCCGGCACGATCAAGGTGAACGTGGCGATCGACCGCTCCCAGGCGGTGCGCGACTCGGTGGCCGACACCGAGCGCACGCTGTTTATCGCCGTGCTGCTCGTGATCGGCGTGGTGTTCGTGTTCCTGCTCTCGCCGCGCGCGACGCTCATTCCGGCCGTGGCGCTGCCGCTGTCCATCGTGGGCTCGTTCGGGCCGATGTACCTGCTCGGCTACAGCATCGACTCGCTCTCGCTGATGGCGCTCACCATCGGCACCGGCTTCGTGGTGGACGACGCCGTGGTGGTGCTCGAAAACATCGTGCGCCATATCGAGGCCGGGCTCGATCCCAAGGAAGCCGCGCTGCGCGGCGCGGGCGAAGTGGGCTTCACAGTGCTCTCGATGAGCCTCTCGCTGATCGCCGTGTTCCTGCCGATCCTGCTGATGCCGGGCATCGTCGGCCTGCTCTTTCATGAGTTCGCGATGACGCTCTCCATCGCGATCGTCATTTCGCTCGTGGTCTCGCTCACCGTCACGCCGGCCATGTGCGCCTATGTGCTAGAGCGCGAGCGCAAGAAGCGCAAGCCCTCGCGCTCGGCCCAGTGGATCAACGCGCAGTTCGAACATTTCAAGCAGTTTTATTCGCGCACGCTCGACGTCGCGCTCAATCATGCTCGGCTCACGATCTTCATCCTGTTCGCCTTGCTGGTCGGCAATGTGTTTCTTGCGCGCCTGCTCCCCGGCACCTTCTTTCCGGAGCAGGACACGGGCATCCTGATCGGCCAGATCATCGCCGACCAGAGCATCTCGTTCACGGCGATGGAAAAGAAGCTCGCGCAATTGCAGGACATCGTGCAGAAAGATCCGGCCGTGGAATCGGTCGCGGGCTTCACGGGCGGACGCGCGCTCAACTCGGCCACGGTCTTCATCGAGCTCAAGCCGCTCGCGCAACGCAAGCTTTCCGCCACCGAAGTCGTGAACCGCTTGCGGCCCAAGCTCAACGCGGTGTCGGGCGCGCGCCTGTTCCTCCAGGCGCAGCAGGATCTGCAGATCGGCGGGCGGCAATCGGCAGCCGAATATCAGTACACGCTCACGAGCGACGACGCCGACGCGCTCTTCAAATGGACGCCCAGGCTCATCGACGAGCTGAACAAGCACCACGGCACCCTTACCGACGTGAACTCGGACTTGCAGCAAAACGGCCTGCAAACCTATGTCACGGTGAACCGCGCGACGGCCAAGCGCTACGGCTTCGATCCGAACCAGATCGACAACGTGCTCTATGACGCGTTCGGACAGCGCGCCGTCTCCACCATCTACAACCCCATCAACCAGTACTTCGTGGTGATGGAGGTGGCGCCGCAGTACTGGCAGTATCCGCAGTCGTTCAACCACATCTTCCTGAGCACGGCGGCAGGCAACGCGAGCGGCGCGGCCACCACGCAAATGCCGGGCACGACGATGTCGGGCGTCAAACCCTATAGCGCGATCACCGCCGCCAGCACCACCGTCAGCAATACCAATGAACGCAACGCCAACGCCGTGGCCAACGTGCAGAACAACTCGATCGCCAACAGCAAGGGCGGCAGTTCGAGCGGCAGCGCGAACAGCACCGCCGCGGAAACCATGGTGCCCCTCACCGCGCTCATGAACTGGACCACCGGCCACACGGCCACCCAGGTCAATCACCAGAGCGGCGAGGTGGCGGGCACGATCTCGTTCAACCTGCCCAAGGGCGGCTCGCTCTCCGAGGCGGGCAAGATCATCGAGCAGGCCAAGCGCGACATCGGCATGCCCGCTTCCATCCACGGAGAGTTCGCGGGCGCGGCGCAGGCCTACGCGCAATCGATGGGCACGGTGCCGCTGATCATTCTCGCGGCGCTCGGCGTGGTCTATATCGTGCTGGGCGTGCTCTACGAGAACACCATCCACCCGCTCACGATTCTTTCGACGCTGCCTTCGGCCGGCATCGGCGCGATTCTGGCGATGCTGATCTTCGGCACGCCGTTCTCGGTCATTGCGATGATCGGCATCATCCTGCTGATCGGCATCGTGAAGAAGAACGGCATCATGATGGTGGACGTGGCGATCCAGTTGCAGCGCAGCGAAGGCCGTAACGCGCGCGACGCGATTCACGAAGCCGCCGTGGTGCGACTGCGCCCGATCATGATGACGACCTTCGCCGCCGTGCTGGGCGCGGCACCGCTTGCCGTGGGCATTGGCCAGGGCGCCTCGCTGCGCCAGCCGCTTGGCGTGACCGTGATGGGCGGCCTGCTCCTCTCCCAGCTTTTCACTCTTTACACCACGCCCGTGATCTATCTGTTCCTCGACCGCCTGCGCGCACGCCTCGCACGCTGGGCCGCACGCCTGCCCTGGAACCGCCGCCAGGCCGATGAGAGTGCACCATGAAGACGATTCACCGCCGGGGGCGGCGCAAAGCCCCGCTTGAATTCGTGCCGCGCATGCGCGCAACAGGCCGATTGCTGCCGCTTGCGCTGGCCGCATCCCTCACGTTCCTCGCGAGCGGCTGCATGGTGGGCCCCGACTACCAGCGCCCGCAAGTCGCCGTGCCCACGCAATGGAAGGAACTGCCCGGCTGGACCCAGGCCGAGCCCGCCGACGCCGAAGGCCCGAAGGGCGAATGGTGGACCGCGTTCCAGGATCCGCTGCTCGACGAACTCGAGCCGCTCGTGGCCGTCTCGAACCAGACCGTGCGGCAAAGCTACGCGAACTACCAGCAGGCACTGGCCGAAGTGCGCATCGCGCGCGCGAGCCTCTTTCCCGCGCTGGGCGTGACGGGTTCCGCCGCGCGTGAGCGTTCGTCCCGCACCACGCAAAGCAACCGGGCGCTCATTGTCAACTCGGGCTCGCTGGAAGCCAGCGTGAGCTGGGAACCGGACTTCTGGGGCAAGGTGCGCCGCCAGATCGAGGAACAATCGGCCACCGCGCAGGCCAGCGAAGCCATGCTCGCCAATGCTCAGCTATCCGAACAGATTGCGCTCGCCAATGCCGTGATCGACCTGCGCGTGACGGATGCCGACATCGATCTGCTCACGCAAACCGTGGCGGCCTACGAGGCTTCGCTGCGCGTGGTGAGCAACCAGGACAGCGCGGGCACGATCCCGCCTTCCGACCTCATCACGGCACGCACGCAGCTGGAGAACGCCCAGGCCAGCCTGATCGCGCTGGGCGTCGCGCGCGCGCAGTACGAGCATGCCATCGCGGTGCTGGTGGGCCGCAATCCCGAGGACATGACGATCCCGCACAGCACGCGGCTCCCGGTGCTGCCGGCGATTCCCGCTGGCGTGCCGTCCACGCTGCTGCAGCGGCGCCCCGACATCGCCACGGCGGAGCGCCAGATGGCCTCGGCGAATGCGTCCATCGGCGTGGCCGTAGCCGCGTATTACCCGAACATCTCGCTTTCGGCGTTCGACGGCTTCACGCAGGCGCCGCTTTCTGGCCTGCTGCACATCAGCAACTATGTGTGGTCGCTCGGCGCGAGCGCAACACAGACGATCTTCGACGGCGGCGCGCGCAGCGGCGAAGTGGCGGCGGCGCGCGCGAGCTACGATGCGGCGGTGGCCAACTATCGCGGCACCGTGCTCACGGCGTTCCAGAACGTCGAGAACGATCTCTCGGGGCTGCGCATTCTCGCGCAGCAGAGCGAGTGGCTGGACGCCGCCGTGCGCGATTCGATCCGCGGCGCGCAGATAGCGCTGAATGAGTATGAGGCGGGCACGGTCGACTACACCACGGTAGTGACAGCGCAAACCACCCAGTTGAGCACGCAACAAAATTCGCTCAACGTGCAGCAGCAGCGGCTGCTCAATGCGGCGGCGCTGATCGGCGACCTGGGCGGCGGATGGACGGGCGTGCTGCACGATCCCCGCCATCCCGATCGGGCGGCGGCGAATCCAGCATCCAATCAGACTGCGGCAGCAAGCGTGGATACCGCCGCCGCGCCCAATGCTATGGCACCCGCAAACCCCAACAAACCAGGGCAGTCGCCAAGCCCGTGACATCGCACACCGCCGTGCACGGCATGCGATGCTGAACGCTTACGCCAGCTCGGTGAAAACCGCTTGCGCAGCCAGACGCGATTTCGGCAGCTTCGCGTTGAAATCGTCGGCGCTGCGGTAGCCAAGGCCGATCACGACGAGCGCGGTCAGTCCCTTCGCGGCCAGCCCGAGTTCTTCGTCGAGCACTTTCGCATCGAAGCCTTCCATCGGGCAGGCGTCGATTTCGAGCGTCGATGCGCCGATCAACAGCGTGCCGAGCGCAAGGTAAGCCTGCTTCTCCATCCACGCCGGCAGATCCGCGCGCTCGCGATGCAGGTTCACGTAGAAGGCGCGGGTGTTCTGCTGGCCCGCTTTCGCCTCGGCGCTCGCGAAGCGGCCATCGGCCTCTTCCTGCGCGAGCACGGCGTTCAGATGCGCCTCGTCCATGTCGGTGCGCACGCACAACACGAGAACGTGCGAAGCGCGCATCACCTTCGGTTCGTTATAGGCGTAGCCCGGCTGCATGGACTTCGCCACGCGCGCACGCGCCGCGTCGCTTTCGGCCACCACGAAGTGCCACGGCTGCGAGTTCACCGAAGAGGGGCTGAAGCGGATCAGTTCCTTGAGCTCATCGATAACGGCGGCCGGAATCTTGCGGGTGGAATCGAAAGCCTTGGTGGCATGGCGCGCTTTCGCGAAACGGGTGAGGTTCAACTGGGTTCTCCTGTGCCGGCCAGAGTGAGCGCTTCAGCACTAACGCTGGTCCCATACAAAGTCGTCTAACGTCGGCCGCCAGGGCGGCGGCAAGGCCGGTATGCTACCAGCATGTGCGATGGGACGTGCAAGCAAAGCGCACGGCCAGGCGCTATGCTACGGGCTGCCCGTTGCTCGCCAACGCCTTTCAATCCATACATCGAGGAACCCCATGACACACCCCGCCGGCTCCATGATCAGCTTCAATCGCCCCGATGGCCAATCGCTCCAGGGCTATCTCGCCACGCCCGCGAAGACCGAGGGCGCGCCCGCCATCGTCGTGATCCAGGAATGGTGGGGCTTGAACGACCAGATTCGCGGCGTGGCCGACCGCCTCGCACAAGCGGGCTACTACGCGCTCGTGCCCGACCTCTACCGCGGCAAGAGCACCGTCGAAGAGGAAGAGGCGCACCACCTGATGACGGGCCTCGATTTCGCCGATGCCGCCTCGCAGGACATCCGTGGCGCGGTCGATCACCTCAAGACGCTGACCGATCGCGTCGGCGTGAGCGGCTACTGCATGGGCGGCGCGCTCACGCTGCTCGCCGCGAACATGATTCCGGACCTCGCGGGCGTCGTGGTGTGGTACGGCTTTCCGCCGCTCGAATATCTCGACGCGAGCAAGATCACCGCGCCGGTGCTGGGCCATTGGGGCACGCAGGACGGCTTCTTCAAGATCGAGACCGTCGACGAGCTCGAAAAGAAGCTGCGCGACGGCGGCGTGAACGTCGAGTTCCACCGCTACCTGGCTTACCACGGATTCGCGAACGAGACCGCGGTCGGCCCCGGCCGCATCGCGCACACGCAGTTCGATCCGGTCTGGTCGCAGCGCGCGTGGGATCGCACGCTCACGTTCTGGGGCCGCACGTTGTGGACGCAGCGCTAAGCGCGCGGCGTTTCCCCTAAATTCTCGCGCCGGGCACAGCGCATGCGGCATGGCGCTGCCACGCCGCCCGCACCTCGGCGCCTTGCAACAGGACTTCGCATGAACGATCTTTCCGCCTTCCCCATCAACGCTAAATGGCCCGCGCAACATCCCGAACGCATCCAGCTCTATTCGCTGCCCACGCCCAACGGCGTCAAGGTGTCGATCATGCTCGAGGAAACGGGGCTGCCGTACGAGCCGCATCTGGTTCGCTTCGACACGAATGACCAGATGTCGCCGGAATTCCTCTCGCTCAATCCGAACAACAAGATTCCCGCGATCATCGATCCCAACGGCCCCGGCGGCGCACCGCTGCCGCTGTTCGAGTCGGGCGCGATCCTGATCTACCTCGCCGACAAATGCGGTCAGTTTCTCGCGCGCGAAGGCCGCGAGCGCTACGAGACGATTCAGTGGCTGATGTTCCAGATGGGCGGCATCGGGCCGATGTTCGGCCAGGTGGGTTTCTTCCACAAGTTCGCCGGCAAGGAGTACGAGGACAAGCGCCCGCGCGATCGCTACGTGGCCGAATCGCGCCGCCTCATCGGCGTGCTCGATCAGCATCTAGCGAATCGCCAGTGGATCATGGGCGAGCACTATACGATCGCCGACATGGCGACGTTCCCCTGGGTGCGCAATCTCATCGGCTTCTACGAGGCCGGCGATCTGGTCGGCTTCAAGGATTTCCGTCATGTCGCGCGTGCGCTCGACGCGTTCCTCGCGCGTCCGGCTGTCAAGCGCGGACTGGAGATTCCCGCACGCAATTGATGCGCGCGCAACGGTCTTGAAACGGTCTCAACGGGCGGGTTTCACGCGCGCCAACACGGCGTCCGAGACCTCGCCCGCCGCATGCTCGACGCTCATGCGCTGATCGCCGCGCGCGAGCACGAACTTTGCGGCGGCCACGTAGGGATTGAGTGCAATGGCCGCGCCAGCACCGTGCTTGTTCTCGCTCGAATGCGTTTCGATCACCTGGTAAAGCGGCGCGGGCGCCTGCTTCGCGAGATCGTCGATGGCAACCGCCAGATCGATCTCGACCGCACCCGCGCCATGGCCCACCATCGCGCGGCGCAAGCGGTTGCCTTCGTCGACGTCGAGAAATACGCCACGCACGAGCCAGCCCTGCGCGGGCGGCGCGACGCCGGCGGGCAAGCGCCGTGCATCGACGCCCGCCTTGCGCAAGTCCGCGACCAGCGTATTGGCCATCTGCTCGACGATCTGACGAGCGTGCGCCTGCGAGTCGTCGCGGCGCGCGAGCGGCCGGGGCAGCAGGCTGCCCGCGAGGTGGCGCGCGTTATCCACGGGGTTCTGGTCGGCTGTCACGCTGCCTGCGTCGAGCTCGAAATCGCTCACGTAGACGATCGGCGCCAGCGCGGACACGCTTGCGGCTGCGCCGCTCGTCTGTGCGAACAGCGCCGGCGCAGCCACGCCGAGCCCCATGCACACACATAGCGCAACGCACACGCTTCGATAACCTTTCATCGCAGACTCCCCATTCAAGCGGATCGCACTTATCTTATCCGCCGGGAGCCGAATGCATTTTTCACATGGCGTCACATGCTCATACGTCCGCTCACGCATCAATCGCGCCATAGCGATGCAGGTCTTGCGCGAGTGTTCCGACGTCAACCAACGGCACGCATGCAAGCCCGCGGCCGGTGCGCCTTGCACGTTCGCCTCGCCGTCGTCAACGAAGAATCGTTTCGTGCGGCACGGCGGCCAGTTGCGGAGGCAGCCGAGATCAGCCTGCGCAGCAGGCTTGCCCCCCCGAACGACGCGCTTGCATGAACGCGTCCACTCTGGCCTTCGCTCCGGATCGTGCCCCTAAAACGTCATGCGATTCCAGTTAAACTGCAACTCATGGACACATGCCGTTACTGCGGAAAAATGCGCGACGAGTGGGATTGCCACGGACCGGTCTGCCGTGGCGCAATTGCCCGCGCGCTGCGACGCCATCGCCAGGGCCTGCCAATGGTCGCCAACGTGATCCGCAACGAAATACCCGAGAATGCCAGCACGGGCGAGGTCATCCACGTCCTCTCGCGCCAGCGCATGCGCGCGCGCCGCGGCAACGAGGAACGGCGCGAGCGCAAGGCGCTAGAAAACGCCGACGAAACAGGCGGCTCGGCCAACAACTGACCCGGCGATAGATCGGGGCCCCGCTCGTCACGCCATCCAACGCAGCAGTACGAATGATCGTGCTGCGCTCATGCCATACCGAGCCAAACGCGAACGAACGATCATGCGCTTCGCGCCCTATTCAGCGTGCATGCGCAACTGTAAAACCTGGTCAAAACACAGGGAAAACACTCCCGTCAATTTTCCAATATGCGTTGTTCACCGGATGGATTCGCCCTTGCTTCTGTGCGAGATTGAACGGGCGCTATCGCGCACGCCACCTTTCCAGGTGCGGAACCCCAACCACTCTCAAGGGGGACAGCATGCAAGACGTTCTTCCTCCCGGAGCCGTGCTTCCAGATCCTTTGCACATGCTTTGCATGTCTAATCAAATTGGCGAAAGCCTCTGCGCGGGACCGCGCCCGCTCGCGTCATGACGGCCCCGCAAATCGTCGTGCTTGGCGCGGGGCCGGCGGGCGCCAGCGTGGCGCGCGCGCTCGCCACGCTCGGCTACGCGGTCACCGTGGTGAGCGAACGGCGCCGTTTCGACGCTGTGGAAAGCCTCTCCCTGCACGCGCTCGGCGGACTGCGCCGTGCTGGCCTGTTGCGTGCCGCCCTGTGCGCACAAGGACCGAGCGTGCGCACCACGCTCTGGAACGGCGCCATGCAGACGGCCAACGCGGACTTTCTGGTCGACCGGCACGCGTTCGATGCGGCCCTGCGCGACGATCTGCGTGAAGCAGGCGTCGAAATCGTGGAGGCCGCGGTGCGTTCGGTACAAACCACGGCGCACACGCACGACCTGATGATCGAGACCGCCGATGGGCCGCTCTCGCTGAATGCCGACTTTCTCGTCGAGGCGCGCGGCCGGCTTGCGCCGCTCATGCGCGACGCCACGCGCGGTCCGCAAACGCTGAGCCTGCTCAACGTCTGGCAAGGTGCGGCCGCCTCTGCCGCTAGCGCCGGCTCGGCCGTGGAAAGCCTGCAGGACGGCTGGGCGTGGATGGCGCGCCTGCCGGACGGCCGCTGCTATTGGCAGATGACACTCGACGTCGCGTGCGCGGAGCTGCCGCAACGCGACGAGCTGCTCGCATTCTGCGCTCGCAAGCGGCGCTCGCCGCTTGCGAGCGCGTTTTTCGCCAGCGATACGGGCGCGCACGCACGGCTTCATGCGCGCAGCAGCACAGCCACGCTGTGCGGGCGCGCCGGCGCGCGCAACTGGTTGCGTGTGGGCGACGCCGCGATGGCCGTCGATCCGCTCGCGGGCAACGGCATCTTGCAGTCGCTCTCATCGGCCTTGCAGGCGCCCGCCGTGATTCACACGCTCATTAGCCGCCCCGAGCGCGCCGATCTCGCACTGCGCTTTCACCAACAACGCATCGAGCACCTGTTCAGGCACTTCGCCCGCACCGGCCGCGACGTCTACGCGCTCGAGCAGCGCTTTGGCGCAGCCCCCTTCTGGCAGGCGCGCAGCCAATGGCCGGACGACGAGCGCACGCATCAGGTTCGCGATTTCGGCCAGCTTGCCATCGCCCGCGCGCCGGTGATCGACGGCGATCTCATCGCCGAGGCCGACGTCGTCGTGAGCCCCGATCAACCACTTGGCGTCTGGCATCTCCAGGGCGTGCCGCTCGCGCCCATCGTTCAGGCGCTCATGCACGAGAACGCGCGTGAAAATCCACATGAAAGCGCGCACGAAGCGCTTAAATCCCTCGATGCCGACGCCGCCCACACGATTCGCCAGTGGCTCGTCGCGCAGGGTTATCCGCACGCGCTCGCCTGATACGGCTCCGGCAAAAACACACCAAGTTGCCTAAGCTTGCGCGCTGTCGTCCGCCTTCAGGAAATCGACAAACGTCCGAAGCGGCGCGGGCAAATGGCGCCTGCCCGGATAGTAGAGAAACGGCCCGGAAAACTGCGGCCACCAGTCGGGCAGCAGCGGTTCCAGCGCGCCGCTTGCAAAATGCGGCTTGAGCATGTCCTCGAATAGCGCGATCACGCCCGCGCCGCGCAACGCCATCTCCATCGCGAGATCGAGCGCCGCTGCGGGTTTCACCACGAGCGCGCCGGGCGGGTCGACGCGCAGCGTCTCGCCATCGCGCGCGTATTCCCAGACCGCCATCGCGCCTCCCGAAAAACGCACGCGCAAACAAACGTGCCCGAGCAGGTCGCGCGGATGCGTGGGGCTGCCATGCACGGCGAGATACGCGGGCGACGCCGCCGTCGCGAAGCGCTGCACGCGCGGGCCGATCGGAATCGCGATCATGTCCTGCTCGAGCCGCTCGTCATAGCGAATGCCCGCGTCGCAACCCGCCTGTAGCACGTCGACGAAGCCATCCTCCACCACCACTTCCACGCGAATCTCGGGGTACGCAGCCACGAACCGCGTGAGGATCGGCGGCAGAATGCTGCGCGCCACATTGGCGGGCACGTTCAGGCGCAGCACGCCCGCCGGACGGTCGCGATAGCCGTTCAGGACATCGAGCGCGGCTTTCATTTCGGCGAACAGCGGCGTAATCGATTCGAGCAGGCGCTGGCCCGCTTCAGTGGGGGCGACACTGCGCGTGGTGCGGTTCAGGAGGCGCAGGCCGAGCTTCGCCTCGAGCCGGCGCACCGCCGTGCTCAGGCTCGAAGCCGAGACGCCACCCGCGCGCGCCGCGTCGCGAAAGCCGCCCGCGCGCGCAACGGCGGCGAAGGCGGCCAGATCGTTCATTTCGAACGCGGCGGGTGAGGGATTCGCGGGCAGAGGGTTCTCGTGGGTCATGTCGGTTTGGGTGCGGGCGGAGGGGTCCATGACGCATTGTGCGGAATTTCGAACAACCCGTGCGGATCAGGCGGGATTATCCAACAACGCGAACGCGCCCATACTGGCGCCATCCGTTCACGAGGAGCACGACATGCCGCAATCGTCCAGCCAACCTTCCCGCACGTTCGCGTTCGCGGGCCGCACCGTCAACCGCATGGGCTACGGCGCCATGCAACTCGCCGGCCCCGGCGTATTCGGTCCGCCCAGGGACCGCGCGGCGGCGGTTGCCGTGCTGCGCGAGGCGCTCGCGCTCGGCGTGAACCATCTCGACACCAGCGACTTCTACGGCCCGCACGTAACGAACCAGATCATCCGTGAGGCGCTCCATCCCTATGCCGCAGATCTCACGATCGTCACGAAGGTGGGCGCGGTGCGCGATGCCGCGGGCGCGTGGCTGCCCGCTCAGGAGCCCGCCGATATCGAGCGTGCCGTGCAGGACAATTTGCGCAATCTGGGTCTGGATACGCTCGACGTGGTCAATCTGCGCATCATGGGCGATGTCCACAAGCCCGCCGAAGGTCCTGTCGCCAAGCAAATGGAAGCGCTCGCCGCGCTGCGGGAACGCGGCCTCGTGCGCCATATCGGCATCTCCAACGCGACGGCGAATCAGATCGACGAGGCCGGGCGCATTGCCCCGATTGTCTGCGTGCAGAACCACTACAACCTGGTGAACCGCGCCGACGACGCGCTGATCGACTCGCTTGCCACGCGTGGCATTGCCTACGTGCCGTTCTTTCCGCTCGGCGGCTTCACGCCGATCCAGTCGACGGCGCTCGCGCAGATCGCGCAGTCGCTCGACGTCGTGCCGATGACGGTCGCGCTCGCGTGGCTCCTGCATCGCGCGCCCAATATCCTGCTGATCCCGGGCACGTCGTCGCTCGCGCATCTGCGCGAGAACATGCAGGCGCAAACGCTCGAACTGAACGGCGAAGTACTCGCGCGGCTCGACGCAATCGGCAAAACGGGTGCGTGAACCCGGTCGGAGCATTCGAGCGGCGAAAAAAAACCGCGGTCATCGGACCGCGGTAGAAGCTTTCTGCGATGCTTATCGACCGCGTGTGCCGCTTACTCGGGCGGCACACGCGGGAATCACGACGAGCGTTGCACTCAGGTTTGCGAATCCTGTGCCGCATCGCCTGCATCGGCTTGCTGGGTGTCGTCGGCCTGCTTCTCATCCTCTTTCTTCTCGACCATTTTCTCGAGCGCCCCCGCGCCCTCGAAGCCAGCGATCGCCGCGGCCGCCTTGGTCAGGAAGCCGGCATCGGCGTCGACCTTTTCCGTTGCTTCCACCGCCGCAATCGCGCCCGCGACCTTGCCCACTTCATCAAGAATGCCCATTTGATTCCTCCGGTTGATTGCAGTGCGTTTGCCTGAAATTGCCAGGCTTTGCCTGGTTAAAGGCCGTTGCTGCCGCGCGCTGCTTGCCTGCATCCAGGCTGCATGCCCAGAGCAGCGGGCGTTGATGCATTCTGGGCTCGCGCGGTACGCACGGCAATCATATCGCTCAAGAACTGACAATGGTTAACGGTTGATAATGCTTCGAATTACTTACGATACTTTCGTTTTTTTCTTCTTGCCTACGTCTCGAATACAAAATCATTTAACCGCTTGCGCCTTTCAGTCCACGAGGGCTGGCATAATTCAGGTTTTGCTTTTTAAGCCGGTTGTCGCTATGAGTCTCCATACCTGGTGGCTGTTCCTCGCTACTGTCTTCGTCGTCTGCGCCATTCCTGGCCCCAATATGCTGCTGATCATGTCGCACGGCGCGCAATACGGCCTGCGCCGCACGAGCGCGACCATGGGCGGCTGCCTCTCCGCACTCGTGCTGATGCTGGCCGTTTCGGCCGCCGGCCTGGGCGCGGTCCTCCAGGCGTGGCCGACCCTGTTCAATGCGCTGCGCATCGTTGGCGCGGCCTATCTGGTCTATCTGGGCGTGAAGGCGTGGCGCTCGCCGGTGAGCGAAAGCAGCGCCGGCGCCAGCGACGCCATGACCGAAGCGCCCGCTACTCGTATTTCGCGTTCGCCGGGCGCGCTGTTTCGCAACGGCTTCCTCGTCGGCGGCAGCAACCCCAAAGCCATCCTGTTCGCAGCCGCACTGCTGCCGCAGTTCATCGACGCGAGCCGTCCCACGCTGCCCCAGTTCGGCGTGCTGGTGACGACCTTCGCGGTATGCGAGGTGAGCTGGTATCTGGTCTATGCGAGTTTTGGCACGCGCATCGGTGCGACGCTCAAGAGCCGTCGCGTGGCAAAGGCGTTCAACCGCGTGACGGGCGGCGTGTTCGTCGGCTTCGGCGCGATGATGGCGCTCATGCGCCAGTAAGCTAAGACAGCATAAGACCACGCCTCAAAAGGCACCTGCGGCAGCCCCTATCACATGCCCGAATAATTAGGCCCGCCACCACCTTCAGGCGTGACCCAAACGATATTCTGCGTCGGGTCCTTGATATCGCACGTCTTGCAATGCAAGCAATTCTGCGCATTGATCCGCAACTGCTGGCCGCCTCGCAGCCCGTCGTCGAGGAACTCGTAAACGCCGGCCGGACAATAACGCGCCTCGGGCCCCGCATACTTCGCCAGATTGATCCCCACCGGCACGCCCGCATCCTTGAGCGTCAGATGCGCGGGCTGGTTTTCCTCATGATTGGTATTGCTGATGAATACGCTGGAAAGGCGATCAAACGTCAGCTTGCCATCGGGCTTCGGATACACGATAGGTTCGCACTCGCTAGCCGGCTTGAGGTAAGCATGGTCGGGCTTGTGCCGGCGCAGCGTCCACGGCATGCGTCCACGCAGCACGAGTTGCTCGAAGCCGTTCATCAGCGTGCCCACCGCGAGACCGTACCGAAACCAGTTCTTGAAGTTGCGATCCTTGTTCAGCTCGGCATGCAGCCAGCTCTTTTCGAAGGCTTCCGGGTAGGCTTCGAGTTCGTCGTGCTGGCGCCCCGCCGCCACGGCCGCATAGGCCGCCTCGCCCGCGAGCATGCCGGTCTTGATGGCGGCATGGCTGCCCTTGATGCGGCTCACATTGAGAAAGCCCGCATCGCAACCCACCAGTGCGCCACCAGGGAACACGAATTTGGGCAGCGCATTGATGCCGCTCGCGTTGATCGCGCGCGCGCCGTACGAGAGGCGTTTCGCCGTGACCTCGCCGTTGTCGTTCTCGAAGTAGCGACGAATGCCCGGGTGAGTCTTCCAGCGCTGGAACTCTTCGAACGGGCTCAGGTAAGGGTTGGCGTAGCCGAGGCCCGTAACGAAGCCGACGGCCATCTTGTTGCCGTCCAGGTGGTACAGAAAAGCGCCACCGTAGGTTTTGCTGTCCATGGGCCAGCCGGCCGTGTGCATGACGAAGCCGGGCTGGTGGCGCGCCGGGTCGATCTCCCACACCTCCTTGATGCCAAGGCCAAAGCTTTGCGGATCGCGCCCCGTGTCGAGCTGGTAACGCGCGACGACCTGCTTGCCCAGGTGCCCGCGCGCACCTTCCGCGAAGATCGTGTATTTGGCGTGCAGTTCCATGCCGAGCTGGAAATTGCCGGTGGGCTCGCCATCCTTGCCGATGCCCATGTTGCCCGTGGCCACGCCTTTGACCGAGCCGTCTTCGTTGTAGAGCACCTCGGTCGCGGCAAAGCCGGGAAAGATTTCCACGCCCAGCGACTCCGCCTGCCCGCCCAGCCATTTAGTCAGGGCTCCCAGGCTGATGATGTAGTTGCCGTGGTTGTGCGCGAACGGCGGAAGGAGCCGGTTGGGCACGCGTCGGGACGTTTTCTCGCCGAGGAACACGTAGGCATCTTCGGTGACGGGCTGGTTCAGCGGCGCGCCGAGCGCCTTCCAGTCCGGCAGCAGTTCGGTCAGCGCCATGGGGTCCATGATCGCGCCCGAGAGAATGTGCGCGCCCGGTTCGGAGCCCTTTTCGAGCACCACCACCGAGACGTCCTGGCCCTGCTCCGCCGCCAGTTGCTTGATGCGGATGGCCGTGGCCATGCCGCCGGGGCCGCCGCCCACGATCACCACGTCGTACTCCATGGATTCGCGCGGGCCGTGTTGGGCCAAAAGGTCTTCGCTATTCATCGTGTGTTCTAGAGTAATGGGATGCGCCCCGGCCGCCCATTGACGCGGCGTGCCCAGCATAGTTCGGCGTGAGTATGGCCCAAGGCCTGCTTCACGCCACCCACCTGCGATGGGGGGAAGCAATGATTGCGGTCGGGGCTCAGATCACGCCATCGGCCTGCAGTTGCTCGATATCGGCGTTCGAGCGGCCCAGTTCGCGCAGAATGGCCGCGCTGTGCTCGCCGAGCGCCGGCACGGGATCCATGCGGACGTCGAAGCTATTGACGTTGGCAGGCGGCAGCAGCGCCTGCAACGCGCCAGCGGGCGAGCCGACGGTGGTAAAGCGCTCGCGCGCGTGCAGTTGCGGATGGGTCCACAAATCGCCCACCTGGTTGACGGCGGCATTGGCGATCTGCGCTTCATCGAGGCGCGCGATCACCTCCTGCGCCGTGAGGCTCGCGAACGTCTGCTCGATCGTCGCTTTCAGGGCCGAGCGGTTTTCCGTGCGGCGCACATTGGCGTCGAAGCGCGGGTCTGCCGCAAGCTCGGGGCGGCGCAATACGAGATCGCAGAATAGCTTCCACTCGCGCTCGTTTTGCAGGCCCAGCATCACCACGCGGTCATCGCCGGCCTTGAACGGGCCATAGGGATAGATGGTGGCGTGCGCCGCGCCGTTGCGCGCGGGCGGCTCCTGGCCATCGTAAGCGTAGTACATGGGAAAGCCCATCCATTCGCCCAGCGCTTCGAGCATGGATATTTCGACATGCGAACCTTCTCCGCTGATGCCGCGCTGCAAGAGTGCGCTCAGGATGCCCGTGCAGGCATACATGCCGGCCGCGATGTCGGCAATCGAATTGCCGGCCTTGCAGGGCTCATCGGGCGTACCGGTGATCGAGAGAAAGGCGGCTTCGCTCTGAATCAGCAAGTCGTAGGCTTTTTTATCGCGGTAGGGGCCATCGGCGCCATAGCCGGAGATATCGCACACGACGAGCTTCGGATGCTTCGCGTGCAGCGCCTCGAACGACAAGCCCATGCGCGCGGCCGCGCCTGGGGCGAGATTCTGCACGAGCACGTCGGCCCCGGCGATCAGCTCGCCCAGCACCGCCTGGGCCGCGGGCTGCTTCAGGTCCAGCGTGAGGCTTTCCTTGGAGCGGTTGGTCCACACGAAGTGCGAGGCCAGCCCGCGCGTGCGATGGTCGTAGGCGCGCGCGAAATCGCCGACGCCAGGCCGCTCCACCTTGATGACGCGCGCGCCCAGGTCGGCAAGCTGACGGGTGCAGAACGGCGCGGCAATCGCGTGCTCCAGGGTGATGACGGTCAGGCCGCTGAGCGGGCCCTTGCGGTTGGGTTCCGACATGGTTTGTCTCGACGTTATAGGCGCAGTTATTCGACACAGTTATTCGATGCGTTTATTCGATTCTTGCGCTGGCCTGCATGGCCAACTGGCCCTCGGGACCACGCGCCCACAAATGCGCGGTGTCGCCTTCGAGCTTGCCGTTGACGGTGAACGGCGCGATATCGAACAAGGGGCTCACCGCCTTGAATTCGAAGCTGCGGATAGTTTTTTCCGGATGCGCGCGGCGCAACTCCTCCATCAGCAGCGTGGCGATCAGCGGCCCATGCACCACGAGGCCCGGATAGCCCTCTTCCTCCATGACATAGGGACGGTCGTAATGGATGCGGTGGCCGTTGAAGGTGAGCGCCGAATAGCGCATCAGCAACACGGGGTCGGGCGTGATGGTGCGTCCGAACTGCTCGTCGACGGGGGCCGCCACGGGCTGCGGCGCGCTCGCGCCGGGGGCCGGGGCGTCGCGGTAGACGATGTCGTGCTCCTCGCGGATGGCCAGACCGCTCGCGCCGCTGATTTCGTGCAGCACGGTCACGAACACCAACTGGCCGCTGCGCCCGGACTTGCTCTGTATGCTCTTGACGGTGGAAACACGCCGGATCGGCTCGCCGATGGTGAGCGGCTGCAGAAACTGCAAGCGCCCGCCGGCCCACATCCGCCTCGGCAGCGTGACGGGCGGCAGGAAGCCGCCGCGCTGCGGATGCCCCTCCGCACCGATGTCGGACTGGCGCGCGGCAGGCAGAAAGTACAGCCAATGCCAGAGCGGCGGCAGTTGCGACGGCGGCGTGCCGGCATCGGCGGCGTCCAGCGTGGCCTGCATGAGGCGCACGGGCGTTTCGGTGATCCGGTCAGCGTTTGCTTCGCTGCGGCCCACCCAGGCTTCGAAGGAAGGCGGGTTTTCCTGGCTCATAGGTGTCGCGCTTTATCAAAAGGATTGCTTACGATTTGTTTCGGCCATCAATAGGAACGCGGAAGCTGCAGCACGTGCTCGGCCACATGACCCAGGATCATGTTCGTGGAGATGGGCGCGACCTGATAGAGGCGCGTTTCGCGGAACTTGCGCTCGACGTCGTATTCGCAGGCGAAGCCGAAACCGCCATGCGTTTGCAGGCAGGCGTTGGCGGCTTCCCAACTGGCCTTGGCGGCCAGATACTTGGCCATATTGGCTTCCACACCCGCGTTCTGACGCGCGTCGATCTTCTCGCAGGCGCGCCAGCGCATCAGATTGGCGGCTTCGAGCTCGATGAAGCATTCAGCCAGCGGGAACTGGATGCCCTGGTTCTGGCCGATGGCGCGGCCGAACACCTTGCGCTCGCTCGCATAGTCGCGCGCCTTTTCGAGGAACCAGTAGCCGTCGCCGATGCACTCGGCCGCGATCAGCGTGCGCTCGGCGTTCAGGCCGTCGAAGATCACTTTCAGGCCCTTGCCCTCGGTGCCCAGCAAGGCGTCTTCGGGCAGCTCCAGATTGTCGAAGAACAGCTCATTGGTCTCGTGATTGACCATGTTGAGAATGGGCCGCACCGTGAGGCCGTTGCCGATGGCCTTGTCGAGCTCGACGATAAAGCACGACAACCCGTCGCTCTTTTTCTGCACCTGGTCGATGGGCGTGGTGCGCGCGAGCAGGATCAGCAGGTCGCTGTGCTGCACGCGCGAGATCCACACCTTCTGGCCATTGATGACCCAGCGGCCATCCTTCTTCACCGCCGTGGTCTTGAGCTTGGTGGTGTCGCTGCCCGTGGTGGGCTCGGTCACGCCCATCGATTGCACGCGCAGCCCGCCCTCGGCTATGCGGGGCAGATAGCGCTGCTTCTGCGCCTCGGTGCCGCTGAAGACGATGGTGTTCATCACATACATCTGACCATGGCACGCCCCTGAATTGCCGCCCGAGCGATTGATCTCCTCCATGATGACCGAGGCCTCCGCTATCGAAAGGCCCGGGCCGCCGTAGTCCTGCGGGATCAGCGCGGCGAGCCAGCCGGCCTTGGTGAGCGCATCGACGAACGCCTCGGGGTAGCCCCGCTGCTCGTCGATCTTGCGGTGATAGTCGGCCGGGAACTGGTTGCACAGCGCGCGCACTGCGTCGCGGATCTCCTGATACTGGTCGGGTGCGCAAAAGATGGAAGCGCTCATGGCGGGTGTCTCGTGAGTGGCTTGTGTTGATCCATAGTAATATTTGATGGCACCGAGGAATAATAGAATTATTTGATTGATGCATCAGTATTTGGCATCGAGGTATCTACGATGGATCTCAAGCAACTCCGCGCCTTCGTCACGGTGGCCGAGACCGGCAACGTCACGCGCGCCTCCAGCCTGCTGAACCTCGTGCAGCCTGCCGTGTCGCGTCAGTTGCGCCTGCTCGAGGAGGACATGGGCACGGAGCTGTTCGAGCGCGGCCGTCACGGCATGCAGCTCACGCCTTCGGGCAAGACCATGCTCGAATACGCGCGCCGCATCCTCGACGAGGTGGCGCGCGCCAAGGCTGAAATCCAGCCCACCGAAGGGCCGGTCTCGGGCATCGTGAGCATCGGGCTCCTCGCCAGCACCTCGGATCTGCTGGCCACGTTGCTGGCCGGCGAGGTGGCGCGGCGCTACCCGCATATCCGCCTGCGGCTGACCATCGGCTACGCCGGGCATCTGCACGACTGGCTCGAAGCCGGCGACGTGGACGCCGCCCTGCTCTATGGCCAGAAAGAAACGCCCGCGCTGCACGTGAAGGCGTTGATCGAAGAAAGTTTGTGGGCGGTGGCCGCGCCATCCGCGAGGTTGTCGCACAAGCGAGCGATCGCGTTCTCGCGCGTGGCGCGCGAGCCCTTCGTGCTGCCCGCCGCGCCGCAAGGCCTGCGCGCCATGATCGAGCACGCCGCGACGGAAGCCGGCGTGACGCTGCGCGTGTTTGCCGAAACCAATGCGCTGAGCGTGCAGAAAGAACTGGTCGCGCAAGGCCACGGCTGGACCATCATTCCGGCTGTGGGCGTCACGCAGGAGGTCGAGCGGGGTCTGCTGAGCGCGGCTCCGCTCGCGTCGCCCGGGCTGCGGCGCACCATCGTGCTGGCCGCGCCCAGCAGCCGCCAGGCCACCGCGCCCGTGCGCTGCGTGGTCGGCGTGCTGCTGGACTGCGTCAAGAGCACGTTCGAGCAGGGCCGCTGGCCTGACGCGCGCTGGCTGGGCTAGCGCCTGAACGTCTTTCGGGTTTCATGGCCGCGCTGAAACCGATTGGCCGCCAACATCCGGAGCAACAGGGTCGGGGCGGGCACGCCCCCCGGCGGTCACGCCAAATGCTCCTTCAACACCGAGATCAGGCGCTGTGCGAGCGGCGGCAAATAAGAGCCTGCCCGGTACGTAATGCCCACCTCCCGACGCAGGTCGAGTTGATCCGGGTCCAGCCGCAAGGCGCGCAAGCCGCGCAGGGCGTTCATCGATTCGGCTCCTGCCACGCAGAGCATCTTCGTACCGAGCAGCAAATGCAGCAACGACGTACTGCCGAAATCGGTCTCGACGCGCAATTTCGGTCCTGCGAGACCGTGCCGCCGGAAAACGTCGTCGACCTGCTGCCGAATCGGCATATGGGGCGCGGGCAACAGCCATTCCTCACCGGCCAGATCGGCGAGCGTGAGATGACGCTTTCGATGAAGCGGGTGAGCCTCGTCCGCGAGCACCACGAGGCTGTCGTGAAAGAGCTCGACGAATACGCACGTCTCATCTTCGCGACTGAGTTGCGGCGCGACGATCAGGTCCAGTTCGCCCGCCCGCAGCAGTTCGCCGAGGTCGCGCGCCAGCCGCAAACGCAGCCGCAGTTTCGCGGCCGGCCGTTCTTTCATCAGCTTCTGGCAGGCGCCAGGCACGAGCGCGCCCGGCACAGTCGGCGAGTAGCCGATCCGCAGCAGACCATGCTCGCCGCCCTGCAGCGCTTCCATTTCCTTTAACGCATCGTCGTATTCGAGCGCGATACGCCGTGCGCGCACAAGAAACAGCTCACCGGCGGGCGTCGGCGTGACGCCGTTCGGCGTGCGCTCGAAGAGCGCCAGCCCTGCCTGGGACTCGACTCGCCGCAGTGCCTTTGTCAACGCTGGCTGACTCACACCGACCGCCTCAGCCGCCTTGCCGATGCTGCCGTGATCCTGCACGGCCAGCAAATACTCGAGATCGCGCGTTTCCAATGCCATTCCTCATGGTTATGGCTATATGCCAAGTGGTGTCTTGAGGTAATGCCTCACATCTTACAGACTACGGCCAGACAGTTGAACCAGGAGACCCGGATTGAGCTTTGCCTACTTTTTGCGGCGCGCCGCGCGATATTGGGGCGACCGCACGGCGGTCATTCATCACGATCGGCAACTGAGCTTTCGCCAGCTCGACGAACGCTCGACGCGCCTCGGCAACGCGTTGCTGGCTTTGGGCCTGACGAGAGGCGATCGCGTCGCCGTGCAGGCGCGCAATTGCACGGAACTGGTCGAAATCGAGTGCGCGCTCTACAAGACCGGCCTCGTGAAGGCCGCGCTGAATCCGCGCTTCACGTCGCACGAGGCAGCCGATGTCGTCGAAAACTGCGCGCCGCGGGTCTTGATCGCGGGTCCGGGATACACCACCCATACGCGGGAGTCGGCCGGATTCGCTTCGATCGAGACGTTTGTGGCGATCGGCATCGAGGTGCCCGGATACGCGAGCTACGAAGCGCTGATCGAGCGCGCCGGCACGAGCGCGCCGCAATACCATCCGCAGGCCGCAGATCTCGCCGTGCTGCACTTTTCGTCGGGCTCGACCGGGCGCATCAAGGCCGCCATGCAGACTTATGGCAATCGCCTCGCGTCGCTGCGCAAGATCGTGCTGGGCATGGATCCTCCGGCACGCCCCGGCGACCGCCTCGCGCTGATCGGTCCGGTCACGCATGCTTCGGGCATGCTGATGCAGCCATATCTTTTTTGCGGCGCGACGCTCGTGCTGTTCGATGCGTTCGAGCCAGCGCGCTTTATCGACGATATCGCGCGCCTGCACATCACGCATGCGTTCATGGTGCCCGCGATGATCAACATGGTGCTCGGCGAATCCGCGCTCGACACAGCCGACCTGAACAGCCTGAAGATGCTCAGCTACGGCGCGGCGCCCATGGCGCCTGCGCGCATCGAGGAGGCCTGGGCACGCATCGGACCGATTCTTTCGCAGGGCTACGGAGCCAGCGAATCGACTTCGGGTGTCACGCGCCTGTCCATCGCCGATCACGCGCACGCGCTTGCGCATCGTCCCGCGCGGCTTGCGTCGTGCGGGCGGCCGCTCGGCGAGACCGAGGTGTGCGTGGTGGACGATGCAGGGCGCGAGGTGAGCGGCGATACGATCGGCGAAATCGTGATTCGCGGCAACGACGTATTCCACGGCTACTGGGGCGCTCCCGAGGCCACAGCCGAGGTGCTGGTCGACGGCTGGCTGCGAACCGGCGATCTCGCGCGCGTCGATGAAGAGGGGTTCATCTATCTGGTCGATCGCAAGAAGGACATGATCATTTCCGGCGGCTTCAACGTTTATCCGAACGAGGTCGAGGCGGCGATCTATCGGCATCCGGACGTGCTGGAAGCCTGCGTGGTCGGCGTCCCCGACGACAAATGGGGCGAAGCGGTGAAGGCCGTCGTCGTCCTCAAGCCGGGACGCGAAGCTGCGGTGCAGACGCTCGTCGCGCATTGCCGCGCGCTGCTCGCCGACTACAAGCTGCCGCGCTCGGTGACCTTCGTTGCCGACCTGCCCAAGAACGCGAGCGGCAAGGTTGCACGCAAGCTCGTGCGCGAACAGTACTGGCAAGGCGCCGTGCGGCGCGTCAACTGAATCCACCGGAGAGCCTTCATGTTCGATTACCTGAATCAACCCGCGTTCGTTGAAACACGCGATGGTATCCGGCGCTTCGTGGCTGAAGAGCTGTTGCCGATGGAGCGCGAGCTCGGCCTCGGCAGCGAAGACGCGTGGCCGAAGCCAACGCTGCAGCGCGTTTGGCGGCGCTCGGCCGAACTCGGCTATTACGCGTCGTGCCTGCCGGCCGCGCTCGGCGGCAAAGGATTTTCGATCCTCGAACAATGCGCGCTCAAGGCCGACCTTGCCGCATCCGGCGCAGCGCTCGCGCCGCACGTGCTGGGCGATTTGGGCGGCCCGCCGCGAGTCGGCAACATGCTGAAGTACGCGACGCCCGAGCAGGTCGAGCGCTATTTCAAGCCGGTGATACGCGGCGAGAAGTCGACCTGCTTCGCGCTGACCGAACCGCATTCGGGCTCGGACGCGCAAAGCATCGAGACCACCGCCGTCGCGGATGGCGACGCGCTGGTGATCAACGGCACGAAGCATTACATCAGCGGCGCCCCGTTCGCCGATTTCGCAATCGTCATGTGCGTGACCGATGCAAACACGAGTCCGCCCGCGATCACGGCCGTCCTCGTCGACCTCGACTTGCCCGGCGTGACGGTCGAGCAGCGCTACGTACCCATGTCAGGACAGCATATCGATGCGGATATTCGCTTCGACAACGTGCGCGTGCCGCGCGCGAACATGTTCGGCGGCGAAGGCAACGGCTTCCGGCTCGGCATGTCCCGCATCAACGTGAACCGTCTGCTGCATTGCCCAACCATGCTCGGCCTTGCGACGTCCGCCTACGAGGCGTCGCTCGACTATGCCCGCGCGCGCCGCCAGTTCGGCGGTCCGATTGCGCGCTTCCAGGCGATCCAGCACATGCTCGCCGACATGGCGGCTGCGCTCTGGGCCTGCGAGAGCATGATCGCGCAGACCGCGATGCTTGCCGACGCCGGCGACGATCTGCGCATGAAGGGCGCCGCCTGCAAGCTGTTCGTCTCCGAGCGCTGCTTCGAGGTGGCCGACAAGGCGGTGCAGATTCACGGCAACGTCGGCGTGACGCGCCACCACCCCATCGAGCAGACCTTCCGCAAGCTGCGCATGTTCCGCGTCTTCACGGGCACCAGCGAAATCCAGCGCAACACGATTGCGCGCGTCATCCTCGAGGCCGCCCAGCCGGCCGCCTGAATCACGAACGGAAGCCATAATTATGTCTCACCCGCAAACGGGCTGGTCCTGCCTCAGTGGCGTGAAGATCGTCGACGCGAGCCAGCTGCTGCCGGGGCCACACGCGACGTCCATGCTGCAGCAACTCGGCGCCGACGTCGTGAAGGTCGAGCCCCCCGGCGCCGGCGACCCCACACGCCAGCTCAGCCCCGCACTTTTCGCACAACTCAATCGCGGCAAGCGATCGGTGGCGCTCGACCTCAAGACGCCGGCGGGCAAGGATGCCTTTATCGAGCTGATCCGCGACGCGGATGCGTTCGTCGAGGGTTTCCGGCCAGGCGTCATGGCGCGGCGCGGCCTCGACTATGCGACGCTCGCCGCTGTGAATCCGCGTCTCGTGATGTGTTCGATCTCGGGCTTTGGGCAGACCGGCCCCTATGCGCACGCGCCCGGCCACGATCTCAACTATCTGGCGCTCGGAGGATTCTGGTCCGTTGCGGTCCAGGTGCGCGACCGGGTGGCGCGTCCACGCGTGCGGGTCGCCGATTACGCCGCGTCGAGCCACGCCGCGGTTGCGCTACTCGCTGCCATTCTCAGCGCACGCGCGACGGGACGTGGCCAGTACCTCGACGTGTCGATCCACGATTGCGTGATGGCATGGACAGCGCCCGCCGCATGGGCTGCCCGCGAGTATGTCGATCATCCTCTGGACTCCCCGGGCGTAATGCCGGAGAACGACCTCTTTGAAACGCGAGATGGACGGCACCTTGCGCTCGGCATTCTGGAGAACAAGTTCTGGCTGAATCTGCGCGACGCGATTGGCGCGGATTTCCCCGCCTTGAAGGACGAGCGCTTCGCCACGCGTGCGGGGCGTCAGCAGCACAAGCAGGAGGTCAACACGCTGCTCGCGCAGATCTTTGCAACCCGTTCGCTCGCGCAATGGATGGCCGCGCTGCAGGAATTCGACTTGCCGGTCTCGCCGGTTCTCGATGCACGCGAGTTGTTCGACGATCCGCATGTGCAGGCTCGCGGCATGGTCCGCGCGATATCGGCGGACCAGACGATCGCATGCCGTTTTCCGGTGCAGTTCTCGCTCGGGTTGCCCGACGGCGACGACCACGTTCCGATGCCCGGCGAGCACGAACGTTAAGGCGTCGGCCAGAAAAAACAATGACGGAGACAGATACGGTGATAAGCGAAACCCCTTCATTCAATCCAGTGCGGGCATGGATCGTAACGTTCCTGCTTTCGTTGATGATGTTGGTGAATTTTCTCGACAAGGTGGTGCTGGGACTCGTTTCGGTACCCATGATGCGGGATCTGCATCTTTCGTCGACGGAGTTCGGCGTGATCGGCGGCAGCCTGAACTGGCTGTTCTCCATTTCAGCCGTAATTGGCGGCATCGTGGCAAACCGGACCTCCACAAAACCGCTACTGCTCCTGATGGGTGCCGCGTGGGCAATCCTGCAGTTGCCGATGCTGTTCGCCGGCTCCCTTTGGGGCGTACTCGTCTGCCGCGTGTTGCTCGGCGCGAGTGAAGGGCCGGCTTCACCCGTTTCCGTGCACTCACTATATAAGTGGTTTCCCGACAAAAAGCGCAATCTGCCGGTTGCGGTTCTTTTTCAGGGAAGCTCACTTGGCCTGCTCATTGCCGGCCTCTGTATTCCCGTCATCAGCACGCACTGGGGCTGGCGCGCGAACTTCCTCGCGCTGGCCGCGCTCGGCATCTTCTGGTGCATCGCCTGGCTCCTGTTCGGTGCCGAAGGTCGTTTGACGACCCGCGCGCGCGTCACGAGCGAGGCACGCGTTCCCTACGCAATCCTGCTTACCGACCGAACCATATTGGGCACGTTTGCGGGCCATTTTGCGGCGAACTGGATTCTCGCGATGACGCTCACCTGGACGCCAAGATGGCTGCAACTCGGCATGGGCTACGACGCCCATGCCGCCGGACGCATATTCGCGTTGTTCGTCGCGGTCACCGCACCGATGAGTCTCGGACTTGCCACGCTCTCGCAGCGCATGCTCGAGCGGGGCGTACCGTCCCGGATCGGGCGAGGAGCGTTCGTCGCGGTAGCGCTCATGCTCGCCGGCACATTGCTCGCGGCGCTGAAACTGTTCGACCCGCCGCCGGTGGTGAAGTGTGTGCTGCTGACACTCGGCGGCGGCATGACGCTCGCGATGTACTCGATCGGCCCCGCGATACTCGGCGAAGTAACGCCCGACACGCAGCGCGGCGGCATTCTTGCTCTGAGCAATGGGTTCTCGTCGCTTGCGGGTCTCGCGGCGCCCGTCGTAACCGGCATGCTCATCGATCAGGCCGGGGGAGCAACCGCGCACGGCTTCGAATCGGCAAGCCTCGCTTCCGGCATTGTGCTGCTCGCCTGCGGTGCGCTTTGCGCATGCTGGCTCGATCCGCAGCGCTCCGCTACCCGGATCGCATGCGGCGTGACAGCCACGAAGGTGAGCCACACGATCGCCGCCCCCGACTAGCCGCCTGCAAAGAATGGCCTGGAAATCGGCAGTTTTATTTTAATAAGCAATGCAAATAAAAAATCATGGAGATTTATGAAAAAAATTCTGCTGGCCGCCCTGCTCGGCAGCGTGCTTCCCGTCGCATCGCATGCCCAGTCGAGCGTGACCTTGTACGGTGCTATCGGTGGGGGCGTGCGTTGGGCCAACGGACTCAAGGGAGGCTCGACTGTCGGCTTCAACAACAACGTCATCGCCGTCAATGCGTTTGGCATCACTGGAAAGGAAGATCTCGGCGGCGGTGTCCAGGCGATCTTCAAGCTGGAGAACGCTTTTAACAGTGGCACTGGTGCCCTCAAGAAGGACGGCGCGGTGTTTTCTCAGGCTGCATTCGTGGGTTTGACAGGTCGCTTCGGGCGCCTGACATTCGGTCGCCAACTCAACGCCAGCGAGAACTTCTCGATACTGGTCGACCCGAACCTCGGCCGGGGCCAGACGCTTGCGATCGAGCCCGGGGTAGTATGGGCTGCCAATTACTTCACGCTCGACTCGAGATTCAACAACACGATCAAATACCTCGTGCAGGCTGGGGGCTTCCGATTCGGCGCGAGCTATTCGCCAGGGGGTGTCGCGGGAGAAAATCGGGCCGGCACCAACTTTTCCGGCGCCGCCATGTATCAGTGGGGCGTGGCGTTCGGCGGCCTCTCCTATCAGAAGACCTGGAACGCCACAGGGACCCAATGGGCGCAGACGTTCGGGAGCGGTGGTTCGCTGCAGGCTGGTCCGGTGCGTCTCTATCTGAGCTACTCCGACCTCGAGGTCAGCGCGGCGAATGCCGCTGCACCGAATCGGCGCGACCACATTCCCGGCGGCGGTATTGTCTGGACGCCGACCGCCTCGGCGTTCCAGCTCACCGCCGCGGTCTATCAGGACATCGCCAGCCATCTCCACAATGCGCAATCGGCGAGTGGCCACAAGTTCACGACTTATGCGATTGCCGAATATTTCCTTTCGAAAAGTACCGAGGTCTATGCGGAAGCCGATTACAACGGCCTCTCGGGCGCGTATCGCTTCGATCCGACCAATCTCGCCGCGATGGGCCTGGCGTCCGGCACGCGCTCGACGACTGGTGTATCGCTCGGCCTCATGACCCGCTTCTAGGCAACCGAACGCCCATTCCCGCTTTAATGGCTCGATACGACATGAACACTTCTTTTCGACTCCTGAGAACCCTCACTATGGCGATGTTCGCCGTGCTTGCAGCCAATGTGTTCGCGCAGACGCCCAATCCTGGCGTGAACGATGCACCGCCCGCCAGCACGGCGCAACCCTCGCCCTCGACGAAGACGGCCGACAGAAAGCTTGCGCGTCAGGTCGCCCGCGCACTGGCTCATACGCGCGGGCTCATTTCGGGCCGCATTCTCGTGAAGGCGCACGATGGTCTCGTCACGCTGTCCGGCTCGGTGGTGGACGCGACACAAATTCCCCTCGCTGTCGAGGCTGCGAAGCAGGTCGCTGGCGTCAAAGACGTCGACAATCAGATCCGCGTGTCAGGGGCCCCGCTGTAGCCAGCAGACCAACGCGCATGCCAGGAACGCTGATTCAACGCCATTCCCAACGCACGGAAGCGACCCAAGTGCCCGGCGTCGGCGGCGAAGCCACACACCGCGCCCCTCAGACGATCGATCGCGCCGCCAGGTGGCCTTCGCGAATCGCCAGTTGCCTGTCGCTGGACGCGCGCATCGGCAACCAGATGGAGCTGATCGACACGCCCGCGCAACGCCTCCCAGATTTCGTTTCGCGACTGCGGCCAGCGCGACTGGCCGAAAGCTGCTGGCGAGTCGGAGGTCTGTAGATGCAATGATCGCCGGCCGCTCAGACGCGTTCCTCGCGGCCGACGCGCTGCTGGAAACGGCCGCGCCGCCTGCGAGTGCGAAGCGCGGCGTTCAGTTCAGGCAATCAAAGCAGGAGCGGCGAATGGCAGCATTCAAAGCGGCGTCACCGTCCAGCCTTCCGGCGTCGCTTCCAGCCGGTCGGTCAACTCGAGGCGCTCCAGCAGAACCTCGTCGTGTGACACGGCCATCAGCGCGCCGCGATAATCGCACAGCATCGCCTCCAGCGCGTGGAGCGAAGACAAATCTAGATGGTTGCCCGGTTCGTCCAGCAGCAGAAGCTGCGCGGGGGGATCGGCGTGAATCGCGCAGGCGAGCGCCGCCTTGAGCCGCTCGCCGCCGCTCAACACCCCGCAGGGCACGGCGAGTTTGCTCGCACTCAGCCCTAGTTGCGCGAGCCGGGTGCGCAACGCATCTTCACTCGCCGTGCGGTTGGCCTCGCGCATCTGCTCGATGACCGTGCGTTGCTGCGCCAGGTTCGCGAGCCGCTGGTCGAGCCACGCACTCGCTACGCGCACCGAGCAGCGCCCCGCAAGCGGTGCGAGTTGCCCCGCCAGCACCCTGAGCAACGTCGATTTACCACTGCCGTTCGCCCCCGTCACGCCCACGCGCTGTTGCCCATGCAATGCCAGGCGGATTGCTCGCGTCACGGAGGGCGCGTGCGGCAGCACGACGTCGTCGAGTTCCACGATCCAGCGCCGCGCCATCCCGGTTACCGGCGTTGAGCGCATGACGATGCGCGCGTCGTCCGCGACCGCCATTGCCGCTTCGCGCACGTTCATGTCGAGTTGCTCGCGCGCAGCAGCATGTTGCGCGCGCAACTTTCCAGCCGTGCTCTCGCTGCGCGCCTTCTGGCGGTCGAGCAGAATCTTCGCCTGATTGGCCTCGCGCCCATGACGCCGCCCCTGCGCTTCGCGCCGCTCGGCGCGCTCGCGCTGTTCGCGCAGGGCAAGCGCAGCGCGGCGGCGTTCGAGCTTGCGACTTTCGAGCAGCGCGAGCGCGCCCGCCTCCTCCTGCGCACGCCGCTCGGCGTAAAGCGCGTAGCCTCCGCCGTAGCTGCGCAAGCCCGTGGCGGACAACTCGACGATGCGCGCCATGGTGTCGAGCAGCCGCCGGTCGTGGCTCACGACCACGAGCCCCTTCGGCCAGCGCTGCAACTGGCGTATCAATGCTTCGCGGTTCGGCCGGTCGAGGTGGTTGCCCGGCTCGTCGAGAATCAGCCAGTCGGCCTGTGAAAGCGCAGCACCCGCAAGCGATACGCGCATCGCCTCGCCGCCGCTCAGCGCATGCGCCGGCGCCTGCGGATCCAGATGTCCGAGACCGCAGCGTTCGAACTCGGCCTGCAAGCGCTGGCGCAATTCCCAGCGCTCGCCAAGCAAGCCGAAATCTTCAGGCGTTCCATCACCGGCCTCGATGCGCGTTAGCGCGTCGAGCGCATTCTGCACGCCCGCGAGGGTGGCGACATTCGCGCGAGCATCGCCGATCTGGACGTGCTGCGCCAGATAGAAGACCTCGCCCGTGCGCGCGCAGCGCCCAGTCGTTGGCGCGAGCCGGCCCGCCATCATGCGCGCGAGCACGCTCTTGCCGGCGCCATTGCGGCCGACGCCCCCCGTGTGGCCGGTATGGCGTGCATCGAACGATGCGTTGAGACCGGAAAAAAGGGGCCTGCCGTCGGGCAGAACAAAGGAAACGCCTTCCAGCGTCAAAGAGGAATTCGTCATGGGCCGATGCGTGCCGTGGATGCCAGACATTCCCCTCGCTCGAGATCAGCAAACGATCGGCATGAAGCCGACAAGCAACCTGCGAAGGGGGCGCAAACAAGGGCCGTCGGGGGCGACGGCGGCATCAATGACGCATGGGACGAAATCCTCCGGATGGGCAAAACTGGAACGTCTGACATTGCAGATTCGCTTCGAGTTCCCTACGAATTCCATACGCGATGCACACGCGCGGAACGCCAACGCCGATAAAACACGATTGCGCGGGCTCCCCGTCACATGCATCGGCGATAATCGAATGCGCCTCTTTCTCCATGACGGCGTCGCGCTCACGCGCCGACGGCTCGATCGTAACGCTCCATCCCCCCGGATCGTGACCGGCGACGCACGCCGCCAGGGCATCAAGCAACGCTCGTACTAAACGCTGAACCATCATGAAATCGCATCTGCACGCCATTGCCATGGCACTGCTGGCCGCCGCGCTGTTCGGCGTAGCCACGCCGCTCGCCAAAGCGCTGCTCGGCACGCTGCCGCCCTTCATGGTCGCGGGACTTTTCTATCTGGGCAGCGGCGCCGGGCTCGCGTTCGTCATGCTCGTGCGGCGGCTCGCCCGGCGCGCGGACGAGCCGCCCGCACACGCCCCGCTGCGTCTGGCCGAAGCGCCCTGGCTCGCGGGCGCCATCCTCGCGGGCGGCGTGGCCGGCCCGGCGCTGCTGATGCTCGGGCTGGTCTCGACACCCGCCGCCACCAGTTCGCTGCTGCTCAATCTCGAAGGCGTGCTCACGGCGCTCATCGCGTGGGTTTGCTTTCGCGAGAACTTCGACGCGCAGATCGCGCTGGGCATGGTGGCCATCGTCGCGGGCGGCGTGCTGCTCTCGTGGAACGGGCCGCACGCGGGGCTCGCGCCGGGTGCGCTATTCGTGGCCGGAGCCTGCCTGTGCTGGGCCATCGACAATAACCTCACGCGCAAGGTCTCCGCCAACGACGCCATGACCATCGCCTGCCTCAAGGGCCTGGCGGCCGGCCCCGTGAATCTGGCCGTCGCGTTCTGGCTGGGCGCGCACTGGCCCGACGCCGCGAGCCTCGCCGGCACGCTGGCCGTGGGCTTCGCGGGCTACGGCGTAAGCCTCGTGCTGTTCGTGATCGCCCTGCGCAATCTGGGCACGGCGCGCACAGGTGCGTATTTTTCAGTGGCGCCGCTGTTCGGCGTCGCGCTTTCGCTGCTGCTCTGGCCGCAGCGTCCAGCGCTAACGTTCTGGGCCGCCCTCGCGCTCATGGCCCTGGGCGTCTGGCTGCACGTGCGCGAGCGCCACGAGCACACGCACACGCATGAGGCGCTCGACCATACGCACCGGCACCGCAACGACGCGCACCATCAGCACGAGCACGACTTCGACTGGGACGGCACCGAGCCGCACACGCATGCGCATCGCCATGTGCCGCTCGCGCACACGCATGCGCATTACCCGGATGTGCATCATCGGCATTCGCATTGACGGCACTGACGACGCCCGGAACGGCACAGCAATTTTCCCCAAGCGCGTGAACGAGCGGATGAGCACAATCGCCTGACGATCAACGCCTGAGGCATGGACGAAGGAGACAATGCGATGGTTTCTCTCTACCGTGAAGTTCCCCTCGAAACCGATGCGGCCCGTGCATGGGAAACGCTGCGCGATTCGCGCAACCTCGCGCGGGTGTTTGCGGGCGTGCTAACCGACGTGCGGGTGGAAGGCGACCTGCGCACCGTGACGTTTGCTAACGGCAGCGTGATCGAGGAACGAATCGTGGCCGTGGATGACGCGCACATGCGCGTGGCCTATGCCGTGCGCGGGCCGAACTTCGAGCAGCACGCTGCATCGATGCAAATCGTGGCCGAATCAGGCAGACGCTGCCGCCTCGTGTGGATCAGCGATTTCCTGCCCGACGACCGGCGCGCCGTGGTCGAGCCGCTGATGGACGCGGGCTGCGCCGCAGCCGCACGGAATTTGGCGCGATAAACGCCGCGCCCAAATAAAAACGCGAGCGCCATAGCGCTCGCGTTCCGTTATGTCTTGCGTCAGTGCTGGGCGCTCGCGGTAGCCGAGACGTCTTCTTCGGAGGCCTCGAAGCCCCAGTCGCCGTAATCGAGCCAGTCGTCGCCAAGCAATTCGATGGGGTGCTGGGTGCGCGACGAACCGTTTCCGCAACTGAGCGAACTGGCGGGGCAATAACGGTCGCAGCCCCAGCAGATGCGTTCAGGATGCTTCGGATGCAGCGGGATTTTCTTGGCCATGGTGGTGCGTAAGACGGCAAATTGGCAACGAAATTAATTCTAGGACACGCGTCCGAACGATCCAGAGACGCATTGCCGCATTGCCTCCCTATGCGCCCGCCCTGCAAGACACCTGAATCATCGCGCGCAAATAAAGTCCCGTTTCGTTTTCCCAATTTGCTGATGCCGCGGCGGATTGACAGTTAGTTGCACTTTATGGTGCACGCCGCGCACGCATCGCCATCAATTCGACAACTCGTCCAGCGACACGCCATTGGTGCGCGGGCCGAAAGCGCCTATCGAAACCATCACCACGAGCATGCAAATCGTGATGCCCGCGAACACGCCTTGCACGCCGAAGTCGCGCAGCAGCGCGGCGACAATGAAGCCCGACATCATGGCGCCCACGCGGCTCGCTGAATACACCACGCCGTTCGCGCGGCAGCGCACCGAGGTGGGAAAGAGCTCCGCCTGGTAAGCGTGGTAGCAGACCGAGATCATCTGCCCGGCGAGGCTGACCAGGATGCCGAGCACGATCAGCGCAGCGGTGCTGCGCGCCTGCGCAAAGCCCAGCCCGAAAACCACCACAGCCAGCGCCGAACCGACAATGAGCCATTTGCGCTCGATGCGGTCGGCCACCGGCATGGCGAGCAGCGGGCCGCACGGCAACGCGGTGGCGATCACGAAGGCATAGAGCAGGCTCTTCGTGACGGTCACGCCCTGCCCGATCAGGAGCGTCGGCACCCAGTTAGCGAACCCGTAGTAGCCGACGGCCTGGCACAGATTGAACGCGATCAGCATGACGAGCCGCGCACGGTACGGCGGCCGCCAGAGTTCGGCGAGCGACGCGCGCCGATGCGTGGGCAGCGCGGGCATGGCGGCGCTCGCCGGCAAGTCGCGTCCGCTCTCGCGCAGCGCAGCGCGCTCGAGCCTGGCGATGATCCGCTCGGCCTCCTCCGTGCGCCCGTGGCTGGCGAGCCAGCGCGGGCTTTCCGGCACCGCGCGGCGCACGAACCACACCAGCACGGCGCCCAGCGCGCCGGCCAGCACGACCCAGCGCCAGCCGTCGATGCCGAATGGCGCGCTGGGCACGAGCCACCACGAGAGCAAGGCCGAGGCCGGCGCAGCCGCGAACATGACCGCCTGGTTGAACGCCATGGCGCGCCCGCGCATCTGCTGAGGCACCATCTCCGTGACGTAACTGTCGATCGTGACAATCTCGATGCCCACGCCAATTCCCGTTATGAAGCGCCACAGAATCAGCCCCTCGGACGAATGCTGCATTGCCATCACCACCGAGCCGAGCGAATACCACAGCAGCGAGAATGTGAATACGCTTCGGCGTCCGAATTTATCGGGCAGCCAGCCGAAAAACAACGTGCCCACGAATAACCCGCCAAAGGTCGCGGCGACGAATGCGCCAATGCCATTGAAACCAAAGAAGCTCGCCGTGGTGGTGTGCAGCAGTCCGCTCTTCGCCAAACCCGGTGCGATGTAGCCCGTGAAAATGAGGTCGTAGACCTCGAAGAAACCGCCCAGCGAGATGAGCAGGACGAGCTTCCATATCTGCCTCGTGACGGGCAGCCGGTCGAGGCGCGCTGACAAGGCCTGTGCTGCCGTGTTTCCGGCAGCCAGTCCGTGAGCGGCCGCGTCAAGAGCCACGCTGGATGCCTCGTCCGTGGTGAGGGTGCGTTGCATGTCTGTCTCCATGTCTGCCTTGCGTGCGGCATCGCTCGGGCGATTGCCGCCGCAGGAATTTCGTTATGCAGGCTTGCGCGAGCCGCTGCGGCCCGCAAGATGTCACGGCGAGCCGGCGCGCTATGGCTTCGCTGCAATGCTGCCCAGCCGCGCGAGCACTTCCTCCGTGTGCTCGCCCACCTTCGCGAGCGGCTGGCGCACGCCTGGGCGGCGGCCATCCATCAGGAGCGGAAGGAGCACGACCTCGGTGTTCTCGCCGTCGTCGGTCTGCATCGGCGCGAGTCCGCCGCTTTCCCGCAGATGCGGGTCATCGAACAGCTGGTCGGGGCGCACGATCGGCGCATAGGGAATGCCGGCCGCTTCGAGGCGTGGCGTCAATTCGTTCGCGCGCACGCTCTTGAGCACTTCGCCGAGCCGTGCGAGCAATTCGGGCCGCACAGCCACGCGCGAAGCATTGGTGGCGTATTGCGGTTCATCGGCAAGATCCGGACAGCCCATGACCTCGCACAGCGTCACGAACTGCCTGTCGCTCACCGCGCCGATGAACAGCTGCTCGCCTTCGGCAAGCGTGAACACGTCGTACACGCTCCACGCCGAGACGCGCGACGGCATGGGCGGCGGCGCTTCGTGCGTCATCGCATATTGCTGCATGTGCTGGGCGCTCAGAAACACGCAGTTTTCGAAGAGCGCGCTCTGCACTTCCTGGCCGCGCCCGGTGGCATCGCGCTCGCGCAGCGCCGCCAGCACGCCAATCGCGCCGAACATCCCGCCCATGATGTCGTTGACCGAGGTGCCCGCGCGCAGCGGCCTGCCCGCCGGCCCCGTCATGTACGACAGCCCGCCCATCATCTGCACGACTTCGTCGAGCGCGAGGCGGTTCTCATAGGGGCCCGGAAGAAAGCCCTTGTGCGATACGTAGATGAGGCGCGCAAAGCGCTGCGAAAGCGTGGCGTAGTCGAGCCCGAGCTTGTGCATCAGGCCGGGCCGGAAGTTCTCGAGCATCACATCGCTCTGCCCGATCAACTCGATGGCGGCGGCGCGGCCCTCCTCCGTGTTGATGTCAAGCACGACGCTTTTCTTGTTGCGGTTGAACGACCGGAAAAAGCCGATACCGAGCCCAGGCAGATTGCGTGTCTTGTCGCCGCCTGGCGGTTCGATCTTGATCACCTCCGCGCCGAGATCGGCGAGGATCATGCCGCACGTGGGCCCCATGACCATGTGCGTGAATTCGATGACGCGCACGCCATCGAGCGGAAGCCGCTTTGCTGTGTTCACAATAACCTCAGGATGACGAATTAGTCTACGCAGGCCGCGCGAAAGATCTTCGGCAAGCCTGCTCGCCAAAGTGCGCCGTGCATCGTCTCGTGTTCGAGCCACTGCGCCACTTGTGCGCGCAATGCGAGCAGCGCCTCGATGTCGATGCCGGTCTGGATACCCATCGCGCCCAGCATGAACGCGAGATCCTCGCTCGCCGCATTGCCGCTCGCGCCCGGTGCGTGCGGGCAGCCGCCGATGCCCGCCAGCGAAGCGTCGAAGCGCGTGACACCGGTTTCCAGCGCGGCCACCACGTTGGCGAGCGCGAGGCCGCGCGTGTCGTGAAAGTGCGCACACCAGAGCCGCTCGCCCGCGATGGCGCGCGCGGCGCCGAACAGATCGCGCACGGCGGCAGGGTTCGCGTAACCGACCGTATCGGCGAGGCTCACGCGGTCGGCGCCTGCATCGAGCAACGCCTGCACGTAGTAGAGCACGTTCTGCGCTTGCACCTGCCCCTGCAACGTGCAGCCGAACGCCGTGCCGATGCCGCCTTCGATCAGCGTCTTCGCGCCGGCCGCGTCGCGCGCGGCGCGCATGCGCGCGACTTCGGCCACGACTTCGGCGGGCGTTCTGCGCAGGTTCGCGAGGCTGTGCGCCTCGCTCGCGGAGAGCGGCACGAGCATGAGATCGGCGCCCGCTTCGATCGCGCGTTCGGCGCCCTTGAGATTGGGCACCAGCACCGAGACGGACAGTCCCGGCAGCCGCCGCGCGAAGTCGACGAGTTCGGCCGTATCGGCCAGTTGCGGCAGCAAGCGCGCGGGCACGAACGAGCCCACCTCGATCTCTCGCAAGCCGGCCGCGTGCGCCGCACGCAACCATGCACATTTGCGCTCCGTGGGCAGCACGCTCGGGATGCTTTGCAGGCCGTCGCGCAAGCCGACTTCACGAATAACGGCGCGCTCGGGGAATGAGGGCATGAAGTGTCTCCATCAGCATTCGGGGGCGTTTTCCGGTTCATCCCCAGCTATATGGGGAACCGGCGTTGTGCTAACTTTAGTCATTCCTTGAGATACATAAAGCGGTATTTTGGAACCGTTGACATTCCGATCTGGAAACACTGTGGAGAGAGGCGGAGCAGCGCATGCACGACATCGACCTCAAGACCTTGCGATTGCTGGTGGCCGTGTGCGAGCACGGCAACATGGGCCGCGCGGCACGCGACGAGCACATCGAGCCCTCGGCGATCAGCAAGCGTATCGCGCAACTGGAAGCCAGCCTCGGGGTGCCGCTTCTCACGCGCTCGCGGCGCGGCGTGCAGCCCACGCCGGCGGGCGTCGCGCTCCTCGAGCACGCGCGCAGCGTGATCTTCACGCTAGAACGCGCGCTCGGCGACATCGCGGCGTTCGGCAGCGGCTTGCGCGGCAGCGTGAGCGTGTGCGCGTCAGCCTCGGCGATAGCGGAGGCGCTGCTCGACGACCTCGCCTCGTTCATGCGCATGCCGGCGCACCAGAACATTCGCGTGAACGTGGACGAGCGCACTTCCAGCGAACTGGTGCAGCGCGTGCGCGACGGCATGGCCGCAGTGGGCGTCTGCTGGGACAACGTCGAGCTAGCCGGCCTCGCGTCGCGGCCGTGGCGCGAAGACCGGCTCGCGCTCGCGGTGCATCCCGACCATCCGCTCGCGCGCCGCAAGTCCGTCGCGTTCGCCGATACGCTCGACTACGAACACGTGGGCCTGCCGCCCTCCACGGCGGTGCATACGCTACTGCAGCGCTCGGCGGCGCGCAGCGGGCGCACCATCGACTATCGCGCGACGGTGTCGAATTTCGACGCGGCGTTCCGGGTGGTGGCGGCGAATCTGGGCATTAGCGTCGTGCCGCAAGAGGTCGGCCAGACGTACACGCGCATCATGAACGTGCGCATGATCGCGCTCTCCGACGCCTGGGCGCGCCGGCGCTTTATCGTCTGCTTTCGCGAATTCGATGCCTTGCAGCCCGCCGCGCAGCGCATGGTCGAGCATCTCGTCAAGCGGGCGGGATCCGGTCAGAAGGCGCCGGAACGAAAAGCGCGCGATTCGTGAATGCAGCGCGTGGTTTACACTTCCGGCATTAACGACCCCACGACAGTCTTTCAATGAGGCATCTCCCGCCCCTGAACGCGCTGCAAATCTTCGAAACGGTCGCCCGCTACGGCAGCTTCACGCGCGCGGCGGAACACCTGTGCGTCACGCAAGGCGCGGTGAGCCGGCAGATTCTCGCGCTCGAGGAATACTACCGGCTGCCGCTGTTCCGCCGTTCGCCCAAGGGGCTCGTGCTCACGCCCGAGGGCGAGCAGCTGCTGCCTGCCGTGCGCGACGGCTTTACCCGCATCGAAGAAGCCTCGATGCGCCTCACGCGCCAGCGCACCGAACTGGCGTTGAAAGTCCCCACCTGCGTGATGCGCTGGATGCTGCCGCGCATCATGCGTTTCCAGGCCGAGCATCCCGATCTTCAGGTGCAGATCACGACGACCTGGCAACACGAAGCAGATTTCCAGGCCGAGCCGTTCGACGCCGCCATTGTCTATGCGCAGGCGCCCGGCGCGGGTGTTCACGCCGTTGCACTCTTCGACGAATACCTCACGCCCGTGTGCGCGCCCGAACTGCTGGAGAAGCACCGCTTCGCGCATGCCGATGACCTCGTGCATCAAACCCTGCTGCACCCGACGCGCGACCACCGCGACTGGAAGCTATGGCTCGCGCACGCGGGCGCGCGGCACGTGAATGCGCACGTGGGCCCCACGTTCGAGTCGCTCGATCTCGCCAGCAGCGCCGCGATGCAAGGGTTCGGCGTGGCCATTGGCGACCGTACGCTCGCAAGCGAGGATCTCGCCGCGAACCGGCTCGTGATGCCCTTCGAGCTGACCGTGGCGACGGGCTGGCGCTACTACTTCGTCTATCCCGAGTGCGTCGCCCGGCAACAGAAGGTGCAACGCTTCAGCGAGTGGATAGCGCACGATCGGGAACACCCGGGCGCAGGTTAATCCGCGCTCGAAACGAGGGAGCCGGATCGACGCGGCCCCTCGCCGAGGCGCGAGGCATTACTGCCCCTTCTTCTGCTGCAAGTACTGGCGCACGTCGCTCATGGAAACGCGGCCCGTGTGCGCCGCATCGATCTGATCGAAGTGCTGCGCGATATAGCCGAGACCATTGCTTTGCGCCTGCTCCTTCGTGATCGAAGCGCCGTTGCTCAGCACCGAATTCGCGCCGAGCCTCGCTTCAATGCGCTTTTGCGCCTCGTTCTGCAACTGCGTTCCGGTGGATGGCGTCACGGGCATCGGGCGGTTGGCGGGGAAAAACGGACCGTCCACGCCATGTCCGCCCTGCGGGAGCTTGACGGGCGCCACGGCCTGGGTGGTTCCGTTCGTGGTCGCCTGCGTAGTTGCCCCGCTAGTGGCCTGGGCAGCCGCCTGCGTGCTTCCCGCCACGACAGCGAGGACGACTAGCGGCGCGAGGCGCCGCAATTTATCGAATTCAGACATGATCGCTCGCATTCATTAGGTGTACATGAGGTCAATGCCGGTTACCGCGTGGCCGCGGCCTGTGCAGTGACCGTCGTGGGCGTGCCCGCCGGGCTCTCGTCGGACCACGGCGCCGGCAGCGTCCAGAGCGAAAGCGCCTGCGCAATCGGCTGCCCGGCGTAGTAGTTCACGAGATCGGCCTTCATCTTCGTCCGTGCCACATCGTCCAGATAGATCATGTGTCCGCCCTGGAAGAAGTTGACCTGCAGATCCGGAGCCAGCCCCTTCACCGTTTGCAACCGCGCAAGCTGCTTCTCCGTGTTGAAGAACGGCGTGGCAAGATCGTGATACCCATTCTCGGCCAGCACCTTCAACTGCGGATTCAGCTGAATGGCCGCCAGCAAATCCGGCAGTGTGTCCGGCAACGGCTGGCCGTCGTGCGAGAAGTCCCAGACGTTGATGATGTTGTCGTTCAGCGGCATGTAGGTCGCGTTCGGCGCCCGGTAGCCGAGGTAGCCCGGCAACTGCGTCGAGAGCGCCATCGTGAACGGCAGCGAGATCAGAATATCCGAGGGGTCCCCATCGTTCTGCAGGCGCGGGTCCGAATTGGGCAACGATACGCGTCCGTCGTAACGCCCAATGGTCGTCCCCGGAAGCAACTCGACATTGAAGGGATTCGCATTGAAGTAGCCCTGAAGCGCCTGCAAAGTCAGGCCCGATGGCCAGCGCCACGAGTCGAGCGTGCGCGCGGGCGGAAACACGGGTGTGCCGAGCGCATCGGGAATGCCAAGCTGGCTCAGCACCCACGATTGCGCGTACCGCCCGAAATGGTTGTACTGCCCGGTCGCGAAGACTTCCGACTGATACGCAAACAGCCCCTGATCGATCAGCGGCGGCGATACCTGATTGAAGTACGCGGCCACCTCGGCATAGCCGGGGTAATAGCCCGCGAGTGTATCGGTGTCGAGCGCCAGTCCCTCCGTGGAAGCCGTGATGGCGGTGGCCTCGATCGCATCGGCGAAGTAATTGAGGATCGAAGACTGGAGCACGATGCCGGTGAGCTTCACGCCAGCCGTTTCGAGCGCGAGTGCCAGCATGTCCGTGCGTGGCGTGCCGTACGATTCGCCATAGAGGTAAATAGGCGAGCCGCTACGATTGTTCGCCGCGAGATAGCGCATGATGAAATCGCGCATCACATTGACGTCTGCATCGCTGCCCCAGAAGTCCTGGTTCTTGTACGGCTGAATCGCTTCCGAAAGCCCCGTTCCCGGGGGATCGATAAAGACCATGTCGGTGGTGTCGATCAGGCTATCCGCATTGTCCACGAGCGGGAAATTCGGCCAGTTCGTCATCAGCGGATCGGGCGTGGCGACGCGAGTGGGCGCGAACGAACCCAGGCGCAGCCAGATCGATGACGAACCGGGGCCGCCGTTGTAGATGAACGTGACGGGCCGGGGCGCGCCATTCGCGGCCGGTGCGGTGTAGGCGACGTACGACATCGTCGCCTCAGGCGTGCCGTCTGGATTCGAGGCCGTCAAATGCCCCGTTGTCGTCGTATAGTTGATCGTCGTTTTACCCGCCGTCCACTGATAATGCATGATGGCCGCTTTCTCCGCGACTGTCTTTAGCGGCAGTGCATCGGCGGCATTGGGCGAGTATGCAATCGGGTCGACATAGCGCTGATTGCCGTTTTGCGCCTGCGTGCTGCTGTTTGGCGTCTGTTGATTCGCAGCCACCGCGTTCATCGCGCTCGCGCCGGAAACGCCGGTGCTGCTGTCGCCGCCACCGCATCCCGCGAGCATCAGCACGCCGGCGATCAGCGCGCCGGGCGAGGCCAGCCGCCCCAAACTGCGCCGGCGGCCATGGTTGAAGCTACTTTCTGGGTTCATTTTTGTGCCTGTGAATGGTGAAGTACCGCTACACAAAGGCCGCCTTTCGCCGCAGAGACGCATAGGAAAACGCACCGCACATGCCGGGATCGTCGACGCACAGCGGCTGACAATTAGCTTTCTTGATTCTGACTCTGTTAATCCGCCTGTTCGGAATGGCATTTATTTCGGATTACAAACTAAATAATGCTTAAAAACTCCGGAAATTTATACCGCACGCCTCAAACAGATGCCTGTGAAATATTTAGTAATTAATCTTGGCACAGGAAAAATAGGAGGTATTGCAGCGCGTTGTCAAGGCGGAGTTTCAAGCCTATGCGCCGTGGATCGGCAGTTGAAATAATTCCCGAATATCGGCGGATAAACCGCCGATATTCAGTTATAAATACCGGCCGATATGCGGTTGTATCTGGAAATTGTCGCGGCAAATTCGGCGCGCGCGCCGCGTGACGAAGCGGCGCGCGGCATTTCCTGCGCGTTCAGTGGCTGATATCTTCGAGCGAGAGGCCGCGCGTATTCGGCCCGAGCAGAATCATCACGATACCCACGAACATCGCTATGCCAATAAAGATCGCCACACCCGGCACGCCGTAGTGGTGCAGCAAGATGCCGATAGCGAGTCCCGCGAACGCCGCCGCAATCCGGCTCCACGAATACACGAAGCCCACCGCGCGAGCGCGCACGCGCGTGGGATAGAGCTCGGCCTGATAGCCGTGGTAGGCATAGGACATCACGTTCGATGCAAGCGTGAAGAGCACGCCCAGCACGATCAGCACCGAAGGCTGGGAGGCCTGCGAGAACAGCGCGATCACGACCGCCATGACGAACAGGCCGCCGACGATCTGCGTCTTGCGCTCGATCTTGTCGGCAAACCACACGCCAATCAACGGCCCGAACGGATTGGCGATGGCGATCACGAACGCATAGGCGAGGCTCTGCGTCACGTGAATGCCGCGGTCGATCAGCAGCGTCGGCACCCACGCCGCGAACCCGTAGAAGCCGATCACCTGCGCCATGTTGAAGATCGACAGAATCACGGTGCGACGCAAATAAGGCGGACGCAGCACTTCGCCCAGCGAGCCGCGGCCGCCCTTTTCGACTTGAATGGCGCCGGGCGGCGGCAGTTCGATCGACTTCTCGGCGGCCACGCGGCGCTCGATGTCGGCGACGATCCGCTCCGCTTCATCCACGTGCCCATGGCGCGCGAGCCAGCGCGGGCTTTCGGGAATCTTGCGGCGCAGGAACCACACCACCACCGCGCCCACCGAGCCGATGAGAATCACGACGCGCCAGTAGTCGAGCCCGAGCGGCTGCGTGTCCTTGAGGATGTAGGCGAGAAACGCCACCACCGGCACCACGCTGAAGGTGATGAACTGATTGACCGCGTAGGCCCGCCCGCGCTCTGCGCTTGGGATCAGTTCGGAGATGTACGTGTCGATCGTGACCAGTTCGATGCCGATGCCGATGCCGGCGATGAAGCGCCAGATATTGAGCCCGAGGCCGGTGGTCTGGAACGCCATGATGGCCGTGCACGCGATGTACCAGATCAGCGACCACGTAAAGATGATGCGGCGCCCGAACCGGTCGGCGACCTGGCCAAACACGAGCGCGCCCACCCACAGCCCCGCGAATGTCGAGAACACGAAAGTGCCGAAGCCGGCGACCTTGAGCGGCCCGAGCGCAGAAAAGAAGCCGAGTGATTCGGGCGTGAACAGGCCCGAATGCACCATGCCCGGCGCGACATAACCGGTGAAGAACAAATCATAAAACTCGAACACCCCGCCGAGCGAAAGCAGGACCACCATCGACCAGACCGTGCGCGACGGCGGCAGCCGGTCGAATCGGGCGGCGATTTCCGCGGATTTTTCTATCGACATCGGAATACCTCAACCATTTTTTGTAAGCACAAAGAAAGCAAAAGCCGGTGACTTGCGTGCACAACCATGGTTCACGCATTCTCCCCGGCACAGATCCTTGCGGCCTCTTCATTCTCGTGCCACGGCGCGCGCTCGCGTGAATACGCGGCACAGCATGAAGCTTATTGGCACCGGAGCATCGAGACACCTGGTTGAAACCCAAATTCGAACAGGCGTTTTTTAATTTTTTTCTAATTCACGCCTCACCGAGCAGTTGGCGCGACAGCCCGGATGCATCGAATTCCCTGACCCTGGCCGCGCCCGCCGCGCATTCGCGTTTTTCGAGCCGCTCGGCCAGCAGCCAGCAAAAGGTATCGAGCTCCGCGCTGCCTTGCGCTGCGACGAACTCTTGCATGACCTCACGCACGGCGGCGTCCAGCGTTTCGGCCGACAGCATGCTGGCGATATGCGACGCACCGCGCGCGAGTTCGAGCAACCAGACCGACTCGTAGTGACACCCGCCACCATGCGGCGGCTTTTTCGGATTTTTTTTCATTTTTCCCCGTCCTGCGCAGATCTCGCTGATCTCGCGAATGCCGGCAACTTTGCAGGTGGCGGCGCGCGGGCGCAACGAATGCGAGAGACCAACGGCAAAACCTGTCCATACGTCTCAAATACTTGTTGCGGCGTCTCACGCCAACCCTGCGCGATCCGCGCGATGTGTTCAACGCAGCAAGGTCATCCAGTAGCGCCAGTCGTCCACCGACGCGCCTTGCGCATGCGTGATGCCACCACCACCGCTGAGCGCCAGCATGCGCACCGCGCGTGGAGACAGCCCGATCGAGCGGCGAAATGCCCGCGCAAAATTCGCGGCGTTCGAGAACCCATGCTCCGCAGCAATATCGGCAATCGACACGCCGCTGCGCGCCGGATCGACGAGCAACTCGCGACAGCGGCGCAAGCGCCGCTCGCGCACGTACGTCGCGAAACCACCCTCCTTTTCGAACAGCCGATACAGCGTGGCGCGCGACATGCCGAACGCGAACGCCACCTGCTCCGCGCTCAATTGCCGGTCGCTCAAGTGCTGCTCCAGGTAGCGGCAGATCGAGACGAACACGCTTTGCTGAACCGCCGGAATGTGTTCCGGATTCACGCTCGCATTGATTGCGCACGCCGCGAGTTGCAAGGTCGCGGGCAGGACGGCATGGGCATCCGCCTGCGTCATTTGCGGCGCATGACGATAGAGTTCGCCCAGATGCTCGCGCAGCAGCGCGACCGTGGGCTGCGTGCCGCGCAACACGCGCATGCCGTGCTGATCGGGCGCATTGAGCAACGGAGCGAGCATGCGGCGCGGCACCGCCAGATTGAGGAATTCGCTGCGCGTGGTCTCGGTCGCGAGCGGCTGGGCCGCATCGACGATGAACATGTCGCCGGGCCGCGTGCACAACTCCGACCCGCCGTCGCGCACGCGGCAGCTACCGCCCAGATAAAACTGCAGGACGTACTGCTCGTGGCCGTCGCGCCCGATCTTCGCGTTCGAACGGTCGTAGCGCTGTGCACCGGTGCTGATCGATCCCAGTACCACGTCCGAAAACAGATACGCGTTCACGCGGCTCTGGAACCCTGCATCGCGCGCCTCGGTGGCCTGCGTGTCGAACACCACATTGATCGCCTCTCGCCACGCGGCGAATTGCTGGGAGCGAGGCAAACCGCTGGTATCGAATTGCGAATGTAGCAGCGCGTTCGGCGCCTGGTTCATGAGTCACCTCATGGATCGCCTCGGGTGGAGAAGCGATTTCTGGATTGACCGGGACCCTCCGCCTGGGACTGCCCGTCCGGGACTGCCCGCCTGGCACGAATTGTTCCACTCGACTACCGGGATATCGGCCACATAAAGCCGATACTTTAGATTTCGCCCATGCCGTTGATGACCTCGGCGAGGGCGAAATTCTTCTATAAGACTGGCCGGCTCACCCACTATTTTTGTAAGGGTATTCGCCATATTGACAAATATATTATTTAGTTATTCAAAAACACACGAGCCGCTCCGGGATAACCTTCTTCACCCGCCAAAGCCTTGCGCCACGGGCCTCCTGCGCGACAACGCTTTCAGCACGGGGCCGTGCTCGATGGCCAGATGCGCCTGCTTGAGCGCCAAATTATGTGGCGCAACGCATTTCCATAATATGAAATTGATGGACAGTAAGCCCCCAGGCGCTCCCGAATTGAGGCAAAATTCACGTGTTTCGCCGACTGCGTGCAGCCGGTGGTCTTATCACCCCGTTTTCGGACCCCGCCAAGAAAACCGATGAGCACCCAACCCACCATCATCTACACCCTGACCGACGAAGCCCCGCTGCTTGCCACCAGCGCGTTTTTGCCGATCATCCGTACCTTCACTGCGCCGGCCGGCGTCAATGTCGAAACTAGCGACATTTCCGTTGCGGGCCGCATCCTCGGCGAATTCCCCGAGTTCCTGACCGAAGCGCAGCGCGCGCCGGACAATCTGGCCGAACTGGGCCGCCTCACCCAGCTCCCGGACACCAACATCATCAAGCTGCCCAACATCAGCGCGTCGGTTCCTCAGCTCGTTGCCGCGATCAAGGAACTGCAGGGCAAGGGCTTCAAGGTCCCCGACTATCCGGAAGACCCCAAGACCGACGAAGAGAAAGCGATTCAGAAGCGCTACTCGAAGTGCCTCGGCTCCGCCGTGAACCCGGTGCTGCGCGAAGGCAATTCGGACCGCCGCGCGCCGCTGGCCGTGAAGAACTACGCCAAGAAGCACCCGCACAGCATGGGCGAGTGGAGCATGGCTTCGCGCACGCACGTGGCGCACATGAAGCACGGCGACTTCTACCACGGCGAAAAGTCGATCACGAACGACAAGGACCGTGAAGTCCGCATGGAGCTCGTCACGAAGTCGGGCGAGACCATCGTGCTGAAGCCGAAGGTCAAGCTGCAGGCCGGCGAGATCGTCGACAGCATGTTCATGAGCAAGAAGGCGCTGCTCGCGTTCTACGAAGAGCAGATGGAAGACGCGCGCAAGACCGGCGTCATGCTCTCGCTGCACGTGAAGGCCACCATGATGAAGGTCTCGCACCCCATCGTGTTCGGCCACGCCGTGAAGGTGTTCTACAAGGACGCATTCGAGAAGCACGCGAAGCTCTTCGAAGAGCTCGGCATCAACGTGAACAACGGTATGGTCGATCTCTACACGAAGATCGAAGCGCTGCCGGAATCGAAGCGCGAAGAAGTGATCCGCGACCTGCACGCTTGCCACGAGCATCGTCCGTCGCTCGCGATGGTCGATTCGGCCAAGGGCATCTCGAACCTGCACGCGCCGAACGACGTGATCGTCGACGCCTCGATGCCCGCGATGATCCGCGCCGGCGGCAAGATGTGGGGCGCCGACGGCCGCCCCGCGGATACGAAGTGCCTGATTCCGGAAAGCACGTTCGCGCGCATCTACCAGGAAATCATCAACTTCTGCAAGACCAACGGCGCATTCGATCCGCGCACGATGGGCACGGTGCCCAACGTCGGCCTGATGGCGCAGAAGGCTGAAGAGTACGGCTCGCACGACAAGACCTACGAGATCCCGCAAGACGGCACGGCGCGCATCGTCGACAACGCCACGGGCGAAGTGCTCGAAGCGCTCACGCAGCAAGTCGAGCAAGGCGACATCTGGCGCATGTGTCTCGTGAAGGACGCGCCGATCCGCGACTGGGTCAAGCTCGCCGTCACGCGCGCGCGCAACTCGGGCATGCCGGCCGTATTCTGGCTCGACCCGTACCGTCCGCACGAAAACGAGCTGATCAAGAAGGTCGAGACGTACCTGAAGGATTACGACACGAACGGCCTCGACATCCAGATCATGTCGCAAGTCCGCGCGATGCGTTACACGCTCGAGCGCGTGATCCGCGGCCTGGACACGATCTCGGTCACGGGCAACATCCTGCGCGACTACCTGACCGACCTGTTCCCGATCATGGAGCTCGGCACCAGCGCGAAGATGCTCTCGATCGTTCCGCTGATGGCCGGCGGCGGCATGTACGAAACCGGCGCCGGCGGTTCGGCGCCGAAGCACGTGCAGCAGTTGGTGCAGGAAGATCACCTGCGCTGGGATTCGCTCGGCGAATTCCTCGCGCTGGCCGTCTCGCTCGAAGACCTCGGTATCAAGACGAACAATGCCAAGGCCAAGCTGCTGGCGAAGACGCTCGACGCTGCTACCGGCAAGCTGCTCGACAACAACAAGGGTCCCTCGCCGAAGACCGGCGAACTCGACAATCGCGGCAGCCAGTTCTACCTCGCGATGTTCTGGGCGCAAGAGCTGGCCGCGCAGAAGGACGACGCGGAACTCGCAGCGCACTTCGCACCGCTCGCAAAGGCTCTGGCCGAGAACGAAAAGACCATCGTGAGCGAACTCGCCGCGGTGCAGGGCAAGCCGGTCGACATCGGCGGCTACTACAAGCCCGATTTCGCGAAGCTCGCCGAAGTCATGCGCCCGAGCAAGACGTTCAACGCCGCCCTCGAAGCCGTGGCGAAGTAAGTCCCGCTCGAAGCCGGGAGGCCCTGCCGGGCCTCGCCCGGCACGAGGCGCCCTTGCCTCATTCATGTAAATCGCCCTTGCAGCGTGTGTCGCTGCAAGGGCGATTTTTTTTGGCGGCGGCCGTCTGGAACTCAATCCGGTTTTTTCAAGGACCATAATCGACGCATTTTATGAAAAGTGCTTGCTATCGCACCACCAGTGCAATACATTGGTCTCTCCAAAAACCAATATTGCTAGACTCGCCTGAATCCGCCTGACCTTCCGATTTTCATGAAACCGACCCGCACCATTTCCACCGTCGAAGTCCACACCGGCGGCGAGGCCTTCCGCATCGTCACGAGCGGTCTGCCGCGCCTGCCCGGCGACACCATCGTCCAGCGCCGCGCGTGGCTCAAGGACAACGCCGACGATATTCGCCGCGCGTTGATGTTCGAGCCGCGTGGCCACGCCGACATGTATGGCGGCTATCTCACCGAGCCCGTATCGCCGGGCGCCGACTTTGGCGTGATCTTTCTGCATAACGAAGGATATAGCGACCATTGCGGCCACGGCGTCATCGCGCTCTCGACGGCGGCGGTCGAGCTGGGCTGGGTGCAGCGCACGATGCCCGAAACGCGGGTGGGCATCGACGCGCCCTGCGGCTTCATCGAGGCGTTCGTCAAATGGGACGGCGAGCACGCCGGCAGCGTGCGCTTCGTGAACGTGCCGTCATTCCTGTGGAAGCGCGACGTCACCGTGGACACGCCGAGCTTCGGCAAGGTCACGGGCGATATTGCCTATGGCGGTGCGTTTTATTTCTATGTCGATGGCGCGCCTTTCGATCTGCCGGTGCGCGAATCGTCGGTCGAGAAGCTCATTCGCTTTGGCGCCGAGGTCAAGGAAGCCGCCAACAAGGCCTTCCCGGTGCAGCATCCGGAGATTCCGGAAATCAATCATATCTACGGCACTATCATCGCCAACGAGCCGCGTCATGCTGGATCGACCCAGGCCAATTGCTGCGTGTTCGCCGACCGCGAGGTCGACCGCTCTCCCACGGGCTCGGGAACCGGCGGACGCGTCGCCCAGCTTTATCAGCGCGGCGAGCTCAAGGCCGGAGAGACGCTCGTGAACGAATCCATCGTCGGGACGGTGTTCAAAGGCCGGGTTCTGCGCGAGACGTCGGTTCACGGCATGCCTGCCGTGATTCCCGAAGTCGAGGGCGAAGCGTATATCAGCGGCTTTGCACAATGGATCATCGACGAGCGCGACCCGCTGACGTACGGTTTTCTCGTGCGCTGATCGCGCGGCGATATCGTCGCGCCGGATCACGCCGGCGCGATATCGCGCTGGACGCGGTGAATGTGCTGCTCCACGTAGAACGCGGCGGCGTCCGCGTCGCCGGTTACGATGGCTTCGTAAATGAGCCGATGCTCCGCAACGTAGAGACGGATTCGGGCGGGATCGTAGATGCCGTCGTCCTTGAGGCGCTTCCACAAGGACTGGTCCATTGTGTCGGCAATCTCCTGGGCCAGCTTCACCAGTAGCGCGTCGCCCGTCATCACCGCAAGCTGGCGATGAAACAGGCGGTCGCTATTGTTCCAGAGCGCACGTTCTTCGGGATCCGAAACGTCGGTCAGCGTTTCCATCTGGGCGAGATAGTGCTCGGCGAGCGCATCCCGCTTCTTGTGGGCCGCCGCGCGGCGCGCGATCGCGGGCTCGAGAATCAGGCGGACATCCAGCGTTGCCGACGGGCTGTAATCCGCCTCGACCGAACCGGCTTCCCCGCTGCCCGATAGCGCGCTGCCGCGCGCGAGAACTTCAGGCGCATTCGCCGAGACATACGTGCCGGAGTTTCTGCGCGTGACAACGAGGCCTTCATTCTGGAGCGCCCCGATCGCCTCGCGCACGGCAGGACGCCCCACACCGAACAAAGCGGCGAGCTCGCGCTCCGAAGGCAGGCGCGACTCGGGAAGGTACCTGCCAGCCCGGATTTCCGCGCGGATCTTTTCGGAGACCTGCTCGTAAATCTGTAGAGGGCGAAAGTTCGCGGAGGAATCGATGCGTGCGGAGGCCATGTTGGATCTTTCGATGCGTTGGTTTTCAATATACCACTTCTGAGCCAGAGGCTCGATTCATGGATTGATAATCGCCCAAATCTGGTTTAAATTGAATCCACTTGAATCCAGTTCAGCGACTTCTCCAAAGCCATGACCCCTTCCCCCGTCAAAACCTTCGACGCACAAGCCACTGCCGCGTTGCTCGACTATCCGGCGCTCGTGCAAATGCTGCGCGCAACCATCGTGGAATACGCCGCCGGAAAAATCGTGAGTCCTGAACGTCTGGTCATTCCATTGCAGGAAGGCGGCGTGATGCTCTCGATGCCTTCGAGCGCGAGCGATATCGCGATCCACAAGCTCGTCAATGTCTGCCCCGGCAACAGCAAGCGGCAGCTCCCCACCATTCACGGGCAGGTCATTGCGTGCGATGCGTTCACGGGCGAAATGCTGTTCGTGCTCGATGGCCCCACGGTCACCGGGCGCCGCACGGCTGCCGTTAGTGCGCTGGGCGTCATGTGCCTGCATGCGGGCGCACCCAAGGAGATCCTGATCATCGGGACCGGAAAACAGGCCGTCAATCATGTGGAGGCGTTTGCGGCGCTCTTTCCGCATGCGCGGATGCTCATCAAGGGATCGACGCCGGAACGCACGCAGCGCTTTGTCGAATCATTGCGCGCGATTGCGCCCAATCTCGGCGCGCTCGATGGCGACGTTCCCGATTCGGTCGATGTCGTCGTGACGGTCACGACGAGTCAATCGCCCGTGTACACCGCACCCGCACGGGCCGGGCGGCTGGTAGTCGGCGTGGGCGCATTCACGCCCGCGATGGCGGAAGTCGGCAAGACGACCGTGGACAGCAGTTTCGTCGTGGTCGACGACCCTGCCGGCGCGAAGCACGAAGCGGGCGATCTGATTCAGGCCGGCTTCGACTGGGCAAACGTGCACACGCTTGCCGATGCCATCGAGGGAAGCCTCGCGCCCGCGGCCCCGGTCTTTTTCAAAAGCGTGGGCTGCGCCGCATGGGATCTGGCTGCTTGCCGGGCCGCGCGGGTGCGGATCGGCCACGCGGCGTAAGCCGTAAGCAGCCCTCCCCGATTCCTGATGACGCGCCGTTTGGAGCAGCGTATCGTTATCCCATGCGGGTGGTGCACCTCGCCGCCCGCGTGAGCATGGACACGCTCGTCGGGGAGCGATATGACGATTCGGCAACGTCCACGGGAACATGTTGTGGTGCTGGCGCTGGGTGTCGTGCTGGGCCTCGTGGCCGTAGCGACAGGTGCGGGGCTGTGGCTCCACGCGATTCATCTGGGCACTCACGCCGGCGCTGGCGATCAATCGGCCTCAGTGGCCGCAATTCTGTTCGGCGTCTTTCTCGCAGTCTGTGCGGGCCACGAGATCTGGCGGCGCAAAACGCATTAGCAGCACGCCGCGCCATGGACAGCGCGGCGGCTCAGCGGCAACGCGACGGCTCAGGCCGTCGCGAGCCCTTCCTCTGCAATCATCTCGAACAGCAGCGTCTCGAACGCCTGCGCCGCCACCGTGCGCGAAGCGCGGCGGCGCGCGAGCAGCGCCACGGTGCGCTGCGGCAGCGCGGGCGTCACGGGCACGCTCGCGAGGCCCTTGTGCTCGCGCAGCACCGTCGAAGGCAGCAACGTCGCGAGCGAGCCGTCCTTCACCAGCTTGAGCACGGTGCCGACCGCATTGGCCTGCACGAGGACCTGCGGGCGCAACTGGTGAGCATGAAAGTAGGCGTCGGCGAATTTGCGCACCACGAAGTCGGGGCTCAGCAAGGCGAGTGGAATGTCATCGAGCTGCTCCGCCGTCACCGTGCTGCGCCGCCGCGCCAACGGATGCCCGCTCGCCACGAGCAGCGCAATATGCTCGGCAAACAGCGGCTGGGCCTGGATACTCTCCGAGCGCACGTCGGTGAAGCCGATGCCCAGATCGAGCGCATCGCGCTCGAGGCCGGCTTCGATCTCGTCGAGCGGCCGCTCGCTCACTTCCACGGCAATGGCCGGATGCGTCGCGTGAAAGCGGCGCAGCGCGGGGCCGATCAGGTATTCGGCAAAGGTCGGCGCGTAGGCGAGCCGCAGTAAGCCGCGCGTCAATCCACGCACGTCCTGCAACGCGCGCTTGCCGGCGTCGAGATGTTCGAGCGCCATGCGGGCGTGTTCGATATAGACGCGCCCGAAATCCGTGAGACTGATCGTGCGGCCGCTGCGGTCGAAAAGCGCGCCGCCCAGTTCGGCTTCAAGCTGACGAATCTGCTGTGAAAGCGCCGGCTGAGAAACGTGCAGCACTTCCGCAGCGCGCGTGAAATTCTTCAACTCGGCCACGGTGAGCACGTAGCGGATCGGACGGAGCAACAAGGCGGCGGCCTCCATAAGGCGCACTTATAGCAACGATCGTAATATCGTCTTGGACTCGCTCGTGCGCGATGCGCAGAATGGAATCGATGCAAAGTTGCGCTTAATTGCCGGCATGGCTAGGGCGCTGGCCGGCGCGCCATTATTCTACCGTTTGGGGGACAGGATGTTCGAGGCCTTCACAATGTCCATCGTTACCGTCACGGCAGGCGCCAGCCTGACTTTTCTCTGCGCGCTCCTCATGCCCGAAACATTCGCGCAGAAGAGCGCTGCAAACGGCCCGTTCGCAGGACTGGGCGACGCGCCCACGCGCCAGCGGGGCGCGCGCTCACGGCGCTCGCGCCGCATCCGGCGTGCCGGCCACGCGTTAATGTGAGTTCACGGGTGTGAGTTCACGGCGCAGCCGGCATGATCGCCGCATGCCAGCGTGCGCCAATCGCGGTTAACGCTCAATACACGTCGCGCACGTAGCGGCGTTCGCGCGTCATCTGGCCGACGTACTCGCCGGCCGCATCGTCGCTCATACCGCCATGCTGCGCGACGACCGATTTCAATGCGGCATCCACGTCTTTGGCCATGCGGCTAGCATCGCCGCACACGTAGAAATGCGCCCCCTCCTCCAACCACGCCCATAGCTGCGCACCATGCTCGCGCATGCGGTCCTGCACGTAGACTTTTTCTTTCTGGTCGCGCGAGAACGCAAGATCGAGCCGGCTGAGCAGGCCATCGTCGCGCATGCGCTCCAGCTCGTCGCGATAGTAGAAGTCGGTGGCCGCGTGCTGTTCGCCGAAGAAGAGCCAGTTGCGGCCCGTGTCGCCATGCGCGCGCCGCTCGTGCAGAAAGGCGCGAAATGGCGCGACACCCGTGCCGGGGCCAACCATGATCATCGGCGTATCGCCGTGGCGCGGCGGGCGGAAATGCGTGCTCTTCTGCACGAACACGGGCACGCTGGCGGCCGTCGCACGGTCGGCGAGGAACGTGGAGGCCACGCCCTTGCGCTCGCGTCGGCCATTGTTGTAGCGCACCGCCGAGACGGTCAGATGCACTTCTCCTGCGTGCGCCTTCGGGCTCGACGAGATCGAGTAGAGCCGCGGCTGCAAGCGCTTGAGCATGCCGGTCAATTCCTTCGCCGAGAGATCGATGGGGAACTCGTGCAGCACATCGGCAAGTTGTTGTCCCCACAACCAGTTCTTGAGATCGCCCTTGCGTTCGTCGCGCAGCAGTTCGTTCAGGCCCTGCCCGCGCGTGCGCGATGCGATGAACGCAAGCGCGTCGGGGCCGGGCCGCGCGATCTCGTAGTGCTTGCCAAGCGCGTCCGCCAGACGCATATCGCCCACGCCTGGCACCTCGACTGGCGCGTCGGCGGGAAGGCGCGTGAGCGCGAGCAATTCGTCCACGAGCGCGGGGCAGTTGGTCGGCCATACGCCTAGCGCGTCGCCCACTTCGTATTCGAGTCCCATGCCGTCGCCGCCGCTCGTCGCGAGCGAGAAATAGCGCGTGTCCTTCACCGCGCCCTGCATGTTCAGGCGCACGTTGTGAATGAGGTGCGACGCGGCCGGGCGCGCTTTGGTCGCGGCGCAGCCGGGCAGCACCTCGGGAATCGAGCCGCCCGCAGGCACGGCATGCAGCGCGGCGTCTTCTTCCTTGATGCGGGCGACCACGCGGTCGAGCCATGCATCCGCGCTGTTCTGGTAATCGGTGTCGCAATCCTGGCGCGCCATCAAGCGCTGCGCGCCCAGCGCTTCGAGACGCGCGTCGAGATTGCGGCCATGGCCGCAGAACGAGTCGTAATTGCGATCGCCTAGCGCGAGCACCGCGTAACGCAACGCGGCAAGGCGCGGCGCACGCTCCGCTTTGAGCGCCGACCAGAACGGCTCGCCATTGTCGGGCGCGTCGCCGTCACCGAAGGTGCTGGTCATCAACAATGCGTATTGTGCTTTCTCCAGATGCGCGAGCGAGTAGTCGGCCATGCACGCGGTGCGGATCTCGAAGCCCGACTCCATCAGTTGCATGGCGTAGCGTTCGACGAGCGACTCCACATTGCCCGTTTGCGAAGCCCACAGCAGAACCACCTTCGGGCGAGTATGGGCAATCCGCACGGCGCCTGGTTTTTCGACCGGCTTGTCGTTATGCACATGAACCGCTTCGAGCGCCGGCTCGATGCCCGATTCACCCCGGCTGAACAGCCCCGCCAGCAGACCGTCGACCCACGCGCGCGTGCTCGCGGGAAACGGCGCGTGTGCGGGCAGCACGGGCACCGCTACGACGCGGCCCTGTGCCTCGGTCGTCGACGAACGCAGCCCGCCGACGAAACCCGCGAGATAGCGCCGCTCCGTATCGTTGAGTTCCGGCGCGGCCACCGCGCCGAGGTCGAGTAGATTCGCAAACGCATCGATTCGGGACATGTCGAGTTCCTGAGACGGATGAGCCGCGCCGGTATCGTGCTTGTCTGTCACGAGACGGTCAGGCTCAGGCGCCACGCGCGCAAGCGCAACGGCACAAAATTTCAATTCGGGCTGCTGAGAAAGCGCATCGATCGCATCGCTCGTGACCGCGTTCACGCAAAGCTCTTCGCCGAATACGTCGTTCCAGTGCATTGGCGCGAAACAATTGCCAGGCTGCACTCGGTCGGTCACCACGGCGGGCAGCACCACGCGCCCGCGCCGCGAACGCACCTCCACGCGGTCATTGGCGGCGATGCCTAGCGCGCCCGCATCCTCGGGGTGGATCTCGACGAACGGCGCAGGATTAAGCTTGTTGAGCATGGCCACCTTGCCGGTCTTCGTCATGGTGTGCCACTGGTGCTGCAAGCGCCCCGTATTGAAGACGATGGGAAACGTTCCATCGGGCAACTCGGCAGGTGCCACGTGAGGCCGCGCGAAGAATACGCCCTTGCCATGCGGCGTGGGAAAAACGATGCGCGGGCGGCTGCCGCGTTCGTCCTCGCGCAGGGTTTGACCGACGCCATCGTTCAGATAGCGAATCGGATTGCGGTCGCTTTGCGCAGCGCCTTCCTCCGGCGCACAGGGCCATTGCAGCGGCGTCTCGCGCAGCTTCGCGTGGCTCGCGCCGCGCAGGTCGTAGCCCGTCTTCGGATTCGAAAACGCCACGATCTCGTCGAACACCTCCGTCGCGCTCGTGTAGCTGAACGCGCCCTCGTAACCCATCGCACAAGCCACGCGCGCGATGATCTGCCAATCAGGCAGGGCCTCGCCCGGCGGCTCGGTCGCCCGCTGCATGAGCGTCATGTTGCGTTCGGAATTGATCATCACGCCTTCGGCCTCGGCCCAGAGCGCGCCGGGCAGCAGGACGTCGGCGTACTGATTCGTTTCGGTGTCCAGAAAGGCGTCTTGCGCGATCACGAGTTCGGCGGCGCGCAAGCCCTCCACCACCGTGCGCCGGTTGGCGACCGAAGCCACGGGGTTCGTGCAGATGATCCAGCACGCCTTGATCTCGCCCGCCGCCATGCGCGAGAACATGTCGATGGTGCCGCCGCCAAGCCGCGTCGTGAGCGTGCCGTGCGGCACGCGCCAGAGGTCCTCTACGAACGCGCGGTCGTCTTCCGAGAGCACCGAGCGCTGGCCCGGCAAACCCGCTCCCATATAGCCCATCTCGCGCCCGCCCATCGCATTGGGCTGGCCCGTGAGCGAAAATGGCCCGCTGCCGGGGCGGCAGATCTTGCCCGTCGCCAGGTGCAGATTGCAGATTGCGTTCGTGTTCCATGTGCCGTGCGTGCTCTGGTTCAGGCCCATGGTCCAGCAGCTCGTCCACTCGGGCGCTTCGCCGATCATCCGCGCGGCGCGGCGGATATCGTCCTGCGCCAGCCCCGTGATGGCCGACACTTTCTCCGGCGTGTAGTCGCCGAGGAAGGCTGGCATCGCATCCCAGCCCTGGGTGTACTGCTCGATGAACGTGGCATCGGTATGGCCGTTCTCATGCAGCAGATGCAACAGGCCGTTGAGCAGCGCGAGATCGGTGCCTGCCTTGATCTGCAGAAACAGGGAGGCTTTCTCCGCCGTCGCGGTGCGGCGCGGGTCCACCACGATCAGCTTCGCGCCCGCTTTCACGCGGTCCATCATGCGCAAAAACAGAATCGGATGGCAGTCCGCCATATTCGAGCCGATCACGAGGAACAGGTTGGCGCGATCGAAATCCTGATACGAGCCAGGCGGCCCGTCCGCGCCTAGCGAAAGCTTGTAGCCGCTGCCCGCGCTCGCCATGCACAAGCGCGAATTCGACTCGATGTTGTTGGTGCCCACGAAGCCCTTTGCGAGCTTGTTCACGAGGTACTGCGCCTCGATCGACATCTGGCCCGACACATAGAACGCGAGCGCATCCGGGCCGTGTGTATCGAGCGTCTCGCGCAGGCGGCGTGCCGTATCGGCAATGGCCTGCGCGAGCGGCAGCGGCACGGGGTCTTCGTCGCGCGCGTAACGCACGAAAGCGCGTTCGAGCCGCCCGGACTTGCGCAGCGCCACGTGCGCCGACGAACCTTTGGTGCACAGACGCCCGAAGTTGCTCGGGTGCTCGGTGTCGCCGGAGATCTTCGTGACTTCACCGTCCTGCACGTGCAACACCATCCCGCAGCCCACGCCGCAGTACGGACAAACGCTCTTGACGGTTTTTTCGGTCATGTGCGGCTCGAATCCGTGGCTATAAAAGAGTCAGGCCGAAACCCAGACCTGGCCGTTTTCCACGCGTGCGGCAAACGCATTCACCGAACGCACGGGGTCCTCGAGGCACTCGCCGGTCGAGAGATCGAAATGGTGCTTGTAGATGGGCGACGCCACGACGATGCGCTCGCCCAGGCTGCCCACGAGTCCGCGCGAGAGCACCGCGGCCTGCGAGTTCGGGTCGTAGTTGCCGATGGCGAACACGCGCGCGTCGCCGTCGTCGACATGGAACACGGCGATCTGCTCGCCCCCTACGAGCGCGCACACGCCCGTGTTGGGCACAATGTCGTCGAGTTGGCAAACGGGAACCCAGGTGTTATGCGCGATTGCATGGCTGGCGATGTGGCTCATTTCGTACTCCTCGTAAGTGAAGGGACTCGGTAACACTCAAACCGCTTCGATGACAACGGGAATTTCGGCAAGCGCCTGGTGCTGCGCACGCACCGGAATGTGCTGGCGCTCCTCGGGCGTGGCGGGGCGAATCTGGCCGCGCTCCTCGACGAAGGTCACGTGCTGGTCGCCCGCGTCGCTATTGACGAAGTGGCGGAAGCGCCTGCGCGTTTGCGGATCGGTCACGGCCTTCTTCCACTCGCACTCGTAGGTATCCACCACGAGCTGCATCTCCGCTTCCAGTTCCGCAGCGAGGCCCAGCTTGTCGTGCACGACCACATCGACCAGATAGTCGAGGCCGCCTTCGAGGTTGTCGCGCCACACGCTCGTGCGCTGCAGGCGGTCCGCCGTGCGCACATAGAACATCAGGAAGCGGTCGATGTAGCGGATCAGCGTGGCGCGGTCGAGATCGGACGCGAGCAGTTCGGCGTGACGCGGTTTCATGCCGCCGTTGCCGCACACATAGAGATTCCAGCCGCGCTCGGTGGCGATGATGCCGATGTCCTTGCCCTGCGCCTCCGCGCATTCGCGCGTGCAGCCCGACACGCCGAACTTGATCTTGTGCGGCGCGCGCAAGCCTTTGTAGCGGTTCTCCACTTCGATCGCGAGGCCGACCGAATCGCCCACGCCATAGCGGCACCACGTCGAGCCCACGCACGACTTCACGGTGCGCACGGCCTTGCCGTAGGCATGCCCCGATTCGAAGCCCGCGTCGATCAACTCCTCCCAGATGAACGGCAGTTGTTCGACACGCGCACCGAACAGGTCCACCCGCTGGCCGCCCGTGATCTTAGTGTAGAGGCCATACTTCTTCGCCACCATGCCCACGGCGATGAGGCCCTCGGGCGTGACTTCCCCGCCCGGCATGCGCGGCACGACCGAATAGGTGCCGTCGCGCTGAATATTGGCGAGGTAATAGTCGTTCGAATCCTGCAGGCTCGCGTGCTCCTTCTTGAGCACGAACTCGTTCCAGCACGAAGCCAGAATGCCGCCCACCACCGGCTTGCAGATATCGCAGCCGAGCCCCTGGCCGTGCTTCGCGAGCAACGCGCCGAAGGTTTTGATGTTCTCCACGCGCACGAGGTGATAAAGCTCCTGGCGCGAATACGGGAAGTGCTCGCAGAGGTGATTGTTGACGGCCACGCCCTGGCGCCGCATCTCCGACTTCATGATCTGCGTGACGAGCGGCACGCAACCGCCGCACGACGCGCCCGCGCAGGTCGCGGCCTTCATCGCGCCGATGCTCGTCGCGCCTTCGCGCACCGCCTCGCAGATCCGCGCCTTCGAGACGTTGTTGCACGAGCAGATCTGCGCCTCCTCGGGCAGCGCCTCCACGCCGAGCGCGGGCTTGGCCTTGCCATCGGCTTGCGGGAGGATCAGAAACTCGGGCGATTCGGGCAGTTCGATGCGGTTGAGCATCATTTGCAGCAGCGTGCCGTATTCGCTTGCATCGCCCACCATCACCGCGCCGAGCAGATGCTTGCCGCATTCGGACACCACGATCTTCTTGTAGACCTCGCGGCGCTCGTCGGCGAAGCGGTAGGAGCGGCTGCGCGGCGTCTTGCCGTGCGCGTCGCCAATACTCGCCACGTCCACGCCCATCAGCTTGAGCTTCGTGCTCAGGTCCGCGCCTTCGAACGCGCTTGCCGCGTCGCCCACGAGCGTCTTTGCGACGATGCGCGCCATATCGTAGCCCGGTGCCACGAGGCCGAAAATCTGGCCTTGCCACAGGGCGCATTCGCCAATCGCGTAGATATCGGGGTCGCTCGTGCGGCAAGCGTCGTCGATGACGATGCCGCCGCGCACGCCCACTTCGAGCCCGCAGGCCCGCGCGATCTCGTCGCGCGGGCGAATGCCGGCCGAGAACACGATCATGTCGGCTTCGAGATGCGTGCCATCGGCGAACACCATGCGGTTGGCGGCACTTTCGCCATCGACGATAGCGGTGGTGTTTTTCTGCGTATGCACGCTCACGCCCAGCGCTTCGATCTTGCCGCGCAGCATGCGGCCGCCGTCTTCGTCGACCTGCACGGCCATCAGGCGCGGCGCGAACTCGACCACGTGCGTATCGAGCCCCAGGTCGCGCAGGGCCTTCGCGCATTCGAGCCCGAGCAGACCGCCGCCCACCACCACGCCCGACTTCGCGCTGGCGCCACGCGAGCGCATCGCCTCGAGGTCCTCGATGGTGCGATAAACAAAGCAGTCCATACGATCGTTGCCTGCGATCGGCGGCACGAACGGCGACGACCCCGTCGCGATCACGAGCTTGTCGTATGAAAGCGTCTCGCCGTTGGACACTCTTAAGGTGCGCGCCGCGCGATCGATTGCAACAGCCTTCGCGTCCAGCACGAGGCGCACACTGCGGCGAACATCGTCGCGCTCGAAGAATCCGTCGCTCACGAGCGAGAGATCCTCGGCGGACTTGCCGGCGAAGAATTCGGAGAGGTGCACGCGGTCATATGCGGGACGCGGCTCTTCGCAGAGCACCGTCACGCGCAGGTTCCGCACGCTTGATGCTGCGGCGTCGGCGAGCACGCACTCCAGAAATTTGTGGCCCACCATGCCGTGACCAATGACGACGATGTCCAGACCGTCCACTGCGAGCGTTGATTGCGTCATGCCTGTAGCCCCTGCCCAATAAAAAGGCGTCCCGCGAATCTGGCTCGCGAGAAGCCAGACTCGGGGGACGCCGTTGCCCTGAGATTGAATCGATTTGCACTGCCACGCTGCAACATGGCAGCCGGATCGCCGGCCGCCGGATCGCCATTGATCCTGTTCGCGAATCGTTACGCAAGCACCGTGCCAATTCGCGCAAAATCTCCACAAGCCCCGCACGGCGGGGCGCACGCGAATTTCTACGCGGCCTGGTTCCCACGAACCATGGTGCGCCGCGACGGGGCCCGGCACAAATTTGGTGCCCTGCAGCACGCTTGCTGTGCGCGTTCGGTGCGCCACGGCGATGCATTCGCATAGCTTGTCAATCGGTGCACGCCCGCGAGAGGCGGCGAAGGGGAGGGGCATCGACCGATTCGTTGCGCGCTGGTCTGGAATTTGCGTGACGGCATCAACGAACAAACTGAACCAACGCGAAAGGACAAACATGAATCCGACGGGCAAGGTCACCTTATTGAGCGCAGGTCCCGGCGACCTCGACCTGCTGACCCTGAAGGCGGCCAGAGCGCTCGCATGCGCCGACGTCGTGCTGCTCGACGACCTCGTGAATCCCGAGATTGCGTCGCTCGCCCCGCAGGCGCGCGTGGTCAAGGTCGGCAAGCGCGGCGGCTGCCGTTCCACGCCGCAGGCGTTCATCGAGCGTCTCATGCAGCGCCATGCGCGCAAGGGCCTTCACGTGGTGCGCGTGAAAGGCGGCGAGGCGCTGCTGTTCGGCCGCGCGGGCGAAGAACTCGCGGCGCTGCGACGAGCGCAGATTCCTGTGGAGATCGTGAACGGCGTGTCGTCTGCATTTGCGGCAGCGGCGGGCCTCGGCGTATCGCTTACGCATCGCGACCACTGCCAGGGCGTGATTTTCGTGACGGCGCATTTGCGCGACCACAGCGAACCGGACTGGCGTGCGCTCGCCGCCACGCGCATGACGCTCGCGATCTATATGGGGATGAGCCGCATCGAAACGCTGTGCGCGACGCTCGCACAAGCACTATCGAGCGAGACGCCGGCTGCGGTGGTGCAATGGGCCGGCACTGCGAACGAGCGCCGCGTGACGGGCACGCTCGGCACCATCGCCGCTGCGGCGACGCAAGCGGGACTCGGCAGCCCGGCCATCATTCTCGTGGGAGATGCGATTGGGGAGGCGATTGGGGAGGCGGTTACGCTGGCTGCGTTCGACGCGCAGGTGTCGCTATTGCGCAGCGCGTAGCGAGGAAGCGATCGCCCTATTCGCCGAGGTTGAGAAGATTCGAAATGGCCCGCGCCAGACCATCGGGGTTGTCGTACGCAATCATATGCTCGGTGTTGGCCACGAGTTCAACGGTACAGCCGGCTTGCTCGAATTTCGCAATCTCGTCGCGCGTTGCCGCACCGGAAAGGACCACGCCTTTTATCGCGTTCAGCCTGGCCAGATCATCGAGCCAATGGCTCGAATTATCTTCGATGGCCGACTGGGCCCATTGATGGATGGCATAAGGCGACGCCACGGAAAATGGCCCCAGCCACGCATCGTTGCCGCCTTGGGTTTTCAGTTGCGCCAGCAAATGCGCAAACCCGCCGTCGACGAATTGCTCTTCTGTCTGCGACGCAATTTCGGACAACATAGCAATGCCGTATTCGGTCAGCCCCGGTTCGCACAGAATAAGCGTGCGCATCTGAATCGGCAGCATCTGTGCGAGTTTCAGTGCAACGAATGCACCGGCGCTGTGGCCGAACAGGTTCACGCGCGAGCAACCGTGGCTCTCGACAAAGTCCGACAAGACTGCTGCCTGCGCTTGCGAATGGTAATGTCCGTCCCGTGGCTTGTCGCTAAAGCCCGAGCCCATGAGATCGGCCAGCAACGACCTGCGCTTCGCGTACGAATGAGCGCTGACTACGGGCGGGTAATCGCTGCTCGAGGCGCACCCCAAACCGTGAATATAAACGAGCGGCTCAAAAGCCTCACGCCCGGAATGCAGATCGAAATAGCGAAGAACATTGCCTCTTTCGTCGATAACGAACTCATCCATCCTCGGTCCTTGGTCCTGATACCCACGCGCCCGCTACGCCGTCTCCCTGCGCCCCAACACTCTTTTTGCCGCAAGCAAAGGCAGCCGCAAGCCGAAGCCGCCCAGAAGCCGCAGATGCATCCCCGTCAGCAGCAGGTTGTCGCGCACGTAATTGAAATGCGAAACGCCGCCCTCGTGCGCACTGAAGTAGCGCACCGGCGCCTCGATCTGGATAGGCTGCACGCCGGCCCAGCAAAGCCGCACCGCCGCTTCGGGATCGAAATCGAAGCGGCGCATCCACGCATGGCGCTGCATGATCGTCTTGAGCGGCTCGATCGGATAGACGCGAAAGCCGTAAAGCGAATCGCCAATCCCGGCCCACAGCGTTTCGATATCCGCGAACAGATTCGAAAGGCGTCGCCCCTGCACGCGAACCCACGGCGCGCTCGCGTCGAATTTGGGCCGGCCCAGCACCATCGCATCGGGCTGCGCCTGCGAAGCGGCCATGAAGCGCGGAATCAATTCGGTCGGATGCTGGCCGTCGGAATCCAGCGTGAGCACGTGCGTGAAGCCGCACGCCGCCGCGGCCTCGACGCCCGCGAGCACGGCGCCGCCCTTGCCGCAATTGGTGGGCAGCACCATCACGCGCAGTCCCGGGTCGTTCGCCGCCATTGCCTGCAGGCGCTCGGTGCTGCCATCGGTGCTGCCGTCCACGACCACCCAGACGGGGTTCCAGCACGCGCGCGCAGCGCGCACGGTCTCGTCGACCTTGAAGCCCGGGTTGTAGCTCGGAATCAGGACGAGATGCGTGGACGAAACGGCCGGCGTGGACATGGAAGCGAGCGATTGCATGAAACGAAATACGGACAAGGCGATGCTGCCCCTCGAGCGGCATCGAGCGCGTTCAGCGCACGCGATTGGCCTCCACGCAGGCGGCCAGCGCGCCCAGCGTCGCGAAGATCTTTTCGTTATCGGGATTGTCGGAGCGCAGTTCGAAGCCGTACTTCTTCGAGATCAGCAGCGCGATCTCCAGAATGTCGATGGAGTCGAGCCCAAAGCCCTCGCCATAGAGCGGGGTGTCTGCGCTCACGTCGTCGAGCGAGACGTCCTCGAGATTCAGTTCGCCGACGATCAGCGCGGCAAGCTCTTTTTCCAGTGCGTTCATCATGCGTGCCCGACAGTTGGCGCACAGGCGGCGCGCAACCGGCGACACGGCGCACGCATCGCACGTGCTCCCCGCCGCCCCTCCCGGCGCCTGCCCGGTGCCCCACCTGTCTGATTTTGGGGTTCGTTTAGTAAAAGTTACGCGGATTCTAGACGATGGGTATCGGGGCGTATACGGTGCTCGCCGCTGAAAGGTTACAAGGGGTCGGACGCGCGCCGCGCCAATTCAGGGACGCGAACGCGCCAGACGCTTGCGCGGCATTGCGCGCATCCGGTTCGGACGCCCGCACAGCCGCGCGCGAGGACATACAAACGGTTACAAACCGGGGGCGCGCCATTCCGGCGATGGTCCGTCGCCATCTTAAAATATGCGTGTCGCCCTCGTGCGACCAGCTATTCCTATGACATATATGTTGCGCGCGGGCACCAAAGTGCGTGAATAACCGTCCGCTACTCGTCATGAGAGAACTGACTGGTCGCATTCCCACCCATGGAGCCGAACTCGTCGTGCCGCACCCGCCCTGTTGCTTTCGCCTCGAACCGGACCCCGTTCCGGTAAAATTGCCGGTTCGCCTCGCGTCCGCCGGCGAGGCCGGCGTGCGGGGCGCGCATCGTGGACAACACGTGCGCGAGGCTCATGGCCGGCAGCGCCGTCCCGGAGGACTGCGATGAGCACGCTCGCAGGCTTCGCGCGCGCGGCGCTCGCGGTTGGGGCGGTGGTCGCGTACCAGATCCTGGCTCATCACGCGGTGGCCACACCCGGCGAGCACGGTTTCGGGCTCGCCATGGCGCTGGTGCCGCCGCTGGCCATTGCGCTGGTTGCGGCGGCCCGTTCGCCGCGCCGGGGCTGGCTGCTGCCGCTCTGGGCGCTCGCGGCCGCCGCGTTGTGGGCCGCGCGCATGCCGCTGGCGCGCCATTTTGAATGGGGCCTGTACATCGAGCACGTGAGCTTCAATCTCGGGATGGCGCTGGTGTTCGGCCGCACGCTCGCCAAGGCGCGCGTGCCGCTTTGCACGCAGTTCGCGACGATGATCCATGGCTCGCTCACGCCGGCTGTCGCGCGCTACACGCGGCAGATCACGGTCGGGTGGACGGTGTTCTTCGTCGCCATTGCCGCGGTTTCGACGCTGCTGTTCGCCGCCGCGCCGACCGTCGCCTGGGCGACCTTCGCCAATTACCTGGCGTTGCCACTGGTGGGGGCGATGTTCGTCGTCGAGCACGCGTGCCGGCGCCTCGTGCTGCGGGGCGAGCCGTCCGCCCGCATGCTCGATGCGATTCGCGCGTACCGGCAATCGTCGGCTCGCGGTTACGCCGGGCATCCGAACCACGCGGGCCGAACGGTCCACCCGTGCCATGAGTGAATCCCCGCGCGACTGGCGGCGCGCAGCAGCGCCGCCCCCTGTTTCCGGTTCAACTGAAGTTATGTCGACTTATCCGCTCGTTTTTCACGCTTCGCCCCGCCAGGTCATTGCCTGGCGCGACGGCTCACCGGTCACGGCGCGCGCGTTCCTCGCCGAGGTCGCGCGAGTGGCCGCTGCACTGCCGCCGGGCGCACACGTGTTCAACGTCTGCCGCGACCGCTACCGCTTCGCCGTGAGCCTGTGCGCAGCGCTGGTGGCGGGGCGCATCAGCCTGCTGCCGTCCACGCAGACGCCGGAGATGGTCCGCCAGCTCGCCTCGTTCGCACCCGACGCGTTCTGTCTGCACGACAGCGCCGATTGCACCATCGACCTGCCGCGCTTTGGCTACCCCGACGCCGCGCCAGCCGCCTCCGACATCAGCTCGAACCACGACGCTCAGGACGACGCGCCCTTCGATGTACCGCAGATCGACGCGTCGCGCATCATGGCCTGCATCTTCACCTCGGGCTCGACCGGTGCGCCAGTGCCGCATCGCAAGACCTGGGGCTCGCTGGTGGCCAACGTGCGCGCGTCGGCCAAACGCCTCGGGCTGCCCGAGGCGGGCGCCGCCACCCATACCGTGGTGGGCACGGTGCCGCCGCAGCACATGTTCGGCTTCGAATCGACCGTGCTGCTGGCGCTGATCGGCGGCCTTGCGTTCAGCAACCGGCAGCCGTTCTATCCGCTCGATATCCGCGCCGAACTGGAGGCCGTGCCGCAGCCGCGCGTGCTCGTGAGCTCACCCATCCACCTGCGCGCGCTGCTCGCGAGCGACGCGGCGCTGCCGGAAGCGGCGCTCGTGCTCTGCGCCACCGCCCCGCTCGCCGAAAAGCTCGCCCGCGAGGCCGAGACGCGTCTGCACGCGCCGCTCGTGGAGATCTATGGCAGCACCGAGACGGGCCAGATCGCGACCCGGCGCACTGCGCAGGGCGCGACGTGGGAACTGATGCCGCACATCCGCCTGGAGGCGCGTGCAGCGGCAAGTAACGAGCGCGACGATAGTGACGAAGGGCCGACGTTCTGGGTCTCGGGCGCTCACGTGGAAGAACCCATGCCGATGGGCGATGCGCTCGAACTGCTCGACGAGCGCCACTTCCTGCTGCATGGGCGCAAGGCCGACCTCATCAACATCGCGGGCAAGCGGACTTCGCTCGCCTACCTGAATCATCAGCTCAACGCGATCCCGGGCGTGGCCGACGGCGTGTTCTTCATGCCGGACGCGGCTGCGCTCGCCAATGCCAATGCCGACGCGCGCGCCGATCGCGAAGGCACAGGCGCGGTCACGCGCCTCGCCTCGCTCGTCGTCGCGCCCACGCTCACGGCCGCCAGCGTGCAGCGCGCGCTGCGCGAGCGCATCGACGCCGCATTCATGCCGCGCCCGCTAGTGTTCGTCGAGTCGCTGCCCCGCAACGAAACCGGCAAGCTCCCGCACGACGGGCTCGCGGCGCTCATCGCACAGCACGCGCGTGAAACAGCGGCGGCGGCAGCGGCACAGGCAAGCCGCGCCAGTTGCAAAAGCAGCACCGCCTCTGCGCGCTCCTTCACGATTCCCGCCGATCACCCCGCGCTGCCTGGCCACTTCCCAGGCCATCCGATCGTGCCTGGCGTCGTGCTGCTCGACCACGCCATCGACGCCATCGGCGCGGCCCTGAACCGCCCGATGCAAGCGTGGCGCCTGAGCGCCGCGAAGTTCCTGAGCCCGGCCTGGCCCGGCGAGGCGCTCGATCTCGACTTCGACGCCACGGCCAGCGGCGCGATCCGTTTCACCGTGCGCGCGGGCCAGCGCGACGTGGCGAGCGGGACGCTGTCCACCGAACCATCCCCCGTCCCCAGGACGGCCGCCTCACCAGCGTGCGCCACGCGCGCAGGCTCGCAGGAAGGGCTTCAACCATGACCAGGCGCACCGACTGGGCCCAACGCCAGGAGCGCGGCAGCGCGCTGCTGCTGCGCGCCATGACCTGGCTTTCGCTGCGCCTCGGCCGCACCGCCGCGCGCGGCCTGCTGCATCTGATCGCCGTCTATTACGTGCTGTTCTCGCCGCGCGCGCGCGCCGCCTCGCGCGACTACCTGCGCCGCGCGCTGGGCCGCCCCGCCCGCTGGAGCGACATCTACCAGCACGTGTTCACCTTCGCGACGACGATCCACGACCGCATCTATCTGATCAACAATCGCTTCGATCTGTTCGACATTCGCCCGCAGGGGCACACGCTCGTCGACGCCGCGCTCGCGAAAGGACGCGGCGCGTTCCTGATGGGCGGCCACCTCGGCAGCTTCGAGGTGGTGCGCGCGCTGGGACGCACGCGGCCCGGCATGCGCGTAGTCGTGACGATGTTCGACGAGAACGCACGCAAGATCAACGCGACGATCGGCGCCGTGAACCCGACCGCGCAGCCAGAGGTGATCGCGCTCGGGCAAGTCGATTCGATGCTGCAGGTGAACGAGCGGCTCGACCGGAACTGCCTCGTGGGCATGCTCGCCGATCGCACGCTGCTCGCCGACGCCGCCAGCTCCACGCGCCGCATGGCCTTTCTCGGCGATCCCGCGGCGTTCCCGCTCGGGCCGCTCTACATGGCCGCGATGCTCAGGCGTCCAGTGATCTTCATGACCGGTTTGTATCGCGGCGGCAACCGCTACGACGTGCACTTCGAGCTGGTCGCCGACTTCACCGATACGCCGCGCGAAGCGCGCCGGGCCGCCGTCGATGCGGCGCTCGTGCGCTACGTCGCGCTGCTCGACAAGCATTGCCGCGCGGCGCCGTATAACTGGTTCAACTACTTCGACTTCTGGCAGACCGCGCAAGCGGACCAGGCCGAGAAGAAGCCGCAACCGGCCCAACCGGCGCCGGCCACCCAGGCGGCAAAAGCAACGCCGGCGCATGCGGACATTGCCGCGCGCGTCGCCAGAAACGCCTATGCGACGAACCGCGCCGACACCGCTCGCGCGCGACGCAGCGCAGCAGCGCACGCGGGCCTTGCCGCCCGGGAGACTTCCGACGCATGAGCGCCATCCGCAGTTTCGTCCGCCCGTTCATCGGCCAGCGGCTTGCGCGCCGCGTCGTCGCGTGCGCGATGAGCGCAAGCGCCGTGACCGCGCTTACGTTCGCGCCCGCCGTGCCGGCGCTCGCAACCCAGGCAGAACAAGCGGTACAAGCGGTACAAGCGGCACAAACAGGACAAACGCCCGACACCTCCGCCTGGACGCTCGACCGCCTCATGTCCACGCTCGCCCAGCACAAGTCGGGCCGCGCCGCGTTCACCGAGACCAAATACCTCGCGATCGCCTCGCAGCCGATCGAATCGTCGGGCGAGCTGGTGTTCGTCGCGCCCGACCATCTGGAGAAAAACACGCTCGAGCCCAAGCCCGAGCATCTCGTGGTGGACGGCGACATGCTCACCGTCGAGCGCAACCAGCGCAAATACACGCTCGCGCTCGCGCGCTATCCGGAGCTGGGCGCGTTCATCGAGAGCATCCGCGCCACGCTCACGGGCAACCGGCCCGTGCTCGAACAGACGTATCAGGTCGCGCTCGCCGGCAGCGGCCAGAACTGGACGCTCACGCTCACGCCGCGCGATTCGCGCATGCTCAAGGCGGTGAGCGCGATCACGCTCGAAGGCGCCGGCGACGCGCTGCGCAGCGTGGCGATCCAGCAGGCGGGCGGCGATCATTCGCTGATGCGCCTGCGCCCGCTGCCCGCGTCGACGGCGAATTGAGCTCTGAATTGAGCCCAACCCACCGGTAAGCAGGCAGCCGCGCGCATGGACGATCGCACTTCGCCAACCTCGCCAACGCAGCAAGCCCGAGGCTTGCGCGCGCTCGCACAGGCGCTGCAGCGCCACGCAGTGCTCGTGTGGCTGCTGTTCCTCATCGCCTGCGCGGGAATCATCGCGCGCACCCATTTCAGCACCGACCTTTCCGCGTTCCTGCCGCGCTCGCCGAGCGCCGGCCAGCGCGTGCTCGTCGATCAGTTGCGCGACGGCGTGGTCTCGCGGCTGATTCTCGTCTCCATCGCCGGGGGCGTTCCCAACGGTTCCAACGATCCCAGCAACAACGCCGATGCCGCCGCGCGCGCCCAGCTCTCGCGGCAAGTTGCGGCCCGGCTGCGCGCCGACCCGCGCTTCGCGGCGGTCCACAACGGCGAAGCCGTGAACGACGCGCGCGATCAGCAATTCGTGTTCGCGCACCGCTACGCGCTGAGCCCGGCGGTCACGCCGCAGCGCTTCACGGCCGGAGGCCTGCATGCGGCGCTGGGCGAAAGCCTCGACTTGCTGAGCTCGTCGGCGGGCCTCGTCGCCAAGGACTTGCTGCCGCACGACCCGACCGGCGAAGTCGCCGCGCTGGTCGGCGAGCTCGACAGCGCCGCGCAGCCGGCAAGCCGCGACGGCGTGTGGGCCTCGCGCGACGGCACGCGCGCCGTGCTGGTCGCGCAGACCGCCGCAGCAGGTTCCGATACCGACGCTCAGGCCGGCGCCATCGATGCGATCCGCAGCGCGTTCGACGCGGCCACGCGCGCGCTGCCGAAAACCTCGGCTGCTTCCGCTGTTTCCGCCTACCGGCTGGAAATGACCGGCCCCGGCGTGTTCTCGGTGGATACGCGCGACGCGATCCGCCACGACGTCCAGCGCATCTCGGCCCTGAGCCTCTTGCTGATCGTCGCGCTGCTGCTCACGCTCTACCGCTCGCCGCGCACGCTCGCGCTCGGCCTCGTGCCCGTGCTCTCGGGCGTGGCCGCGGGCATCGCCGCGGTGAGCCTCGCGTTCGGCACGGTCCAGGGGCTCACGCTCGGCTTCGGCACGACGCTGATCGGCGAGGCCGTCGATTATTCGATCTATCTGTTCGTGCAGTCCGCCGAGACGCGTTCCGGGCGGCGCTCGCGCGATACCCTGCGCGCCTGGGTCGCCGCTTACTGGCCGACGATCCGGCTTGGCGTGCTCACCTCGGTATGCGGATTCGCATCGATGCTGTTCTCCGGCTTTCCGGGCCTCGTGCAACTGGGCGCGTATTCGATCGCGGGGCTCGTGACGGCGGCGCTCGTCACGCGCTTCGTGCTGCCGCGCCTGCAAGGCGGCGCCGTGACGATTCGCGACACCTCGCGCGTCGGCGGCTGGCTCGCCTCGGCTGCTCAGGCCGCGCCGCGTCTGCGCTGGCCCCTGCTGGCGCTGACGCTGGCCGCCGTCGCGGTGCTCGCCATGCATCGCGGCGATCTGTGGAGCCGCGAGCTCGCTTCGCTGAGCCCGGTCCCGGCAGCGAGCCAGGCGCTCGACGCGCGGCTGCGCGCCGACGTGGGCGCACCCGACGTGCGCTATCTGGTGGAGATTCCCGCCGCCAGCGAGCAGGCCGCGCTCGAAGGCGCGGAGAAGATCGGCGCGCAACTGCAGCCGCTCGTCGACCAGGGCGTGCTCGCGGGCTTCGAAAGCCCGGCGCGCTATCTGCCGAGCGATGCCGCGCAGCGCGCGCGCCTCGCGAGCCTGCCCGAAGCGGCCACGCTCGCCGCGCGCATGCGCGAGGCCGTCGCGAATCAGCCGATCAGCATCAAGCCCGAGGTCTTCGCGCCGTTCCTCGCCGACGCCGAGGCCGCGCGCAACGCGCCCTTGATCACGCGCGCGGACCTGCGCGGCACCTCGATGGCGCTGGCCGTCGATGCCTTGTTGACCAAACGCGAAGGCCGCTGGAGCGCCATGCTCGCGCTGCGCGCGCCCGAGGGCGCGGCGGCGCGCGCGAGCGGATCGAGCCTCGACACCGCGCCGATCAGCGCCGCCGTCACGCGCGCGGGCGTGCCCGGCGCGCTGTTCGTCGACCTCAAGGCGGAGGCCGACGGTCTCTATGTGAACTACGTCCACGAGGACATCCGCCTCTCGCTCGCAGGCTTCGCGGCGATTGCCGTGCTACTGGCGTTCGCGCTGCGCTCGCCGCTGCGCGCGGCACGCGCGCTCGCGCCGCTCGTCGCGGCGGTGCTGGTAGTGGCCGCGTGCTTCGCGCTCGCGGGCGTGCCGATGACCATCCTCCATCTGGTCGGCATGCTGCTGATCGTGGCAGTGGGCTCGAACTATGCGCTGTTCTTCTGCAAGCCCGAGGCCCGCGCGGCGAACGAACCGGCGCATGGACCGTTGCATGAACCGGCAAGCGCGCCGCACATCACGCCTCAGACGCTGGTTTCGCTGCTGGTCGCCAATCTTGCAACGGTCGCGGGCTTCGGCCTGCTCGCGCTCTCGCGGGTGCCGCTGCTCGAAACCTTCGGCCTCACAGTCGGCCCCGGCGCGATGCTCGCGCTCGCCTTCGCCGCGATTCTCGCACCGCAGCCACGCTCGTCTGCCACGGGACTGCGAGGCCACGAGGCATACCGCGCATGAACACGCCTTCGACACTCGCACCGCAGCCGGGCGCGCCGCGCCGCTGGAAACCCGCGCCGCTGATCACGGGCTCGGCGGCGCTGCATGTGGGCGCGGCGGCGGCGCTGCTGGCCCAGCCGTCGACCTGGCCCTGGGCGGTGGGCGGCGTGGTCGCCTCGCATCTTGCGCTGACGGCAGCGGGACTCTGGCCGAGGAGCGCGCTGCTCGGGCCCAACTGGACGCGCCTGCCGCACGCAGCGGAGGGCGGCGACGACCGCCGCATCGCCCTCACCATCGACGACGGCCCCGACCCCGAAGTCACGCCGCACGTGCTCGACCTGCTCGACCACCACGGCGCGCGCGCGACGTTTTTCTGCATCGGCGATCTGGCACGGCGGCACCCGCGCTGCGTGGAGGAGATCGTGGCGCGCGGCCACGCCATCGAGAACCACAGCCAGCGGCACCGGCACAACTTCTCTGTCTGCGGGCCGGGCGCGCTGCGGCGCGAGATTGAAGCCGCGCAGCGCACGCTCACCGAGATCAGCGGGACGCGGCCGTACTTTTTCCGCGCGCCGGCCGGCCTGCGCAATCCGTTTCTCGAACCGGTGCTGTGCGAGTTCGGCCTGCAACTGGCGAGCTGGACGCGGCGCGGCTTCGACACGCGCGAGCACGACGGCCACAAGGTCGCGCAGCGCCTGCTGGACGGCCTGGCGCCGCGCGACATCCTGCTGCTGCATGACGGCCACGCGGCGCGCGGCCCGGGCGGCAAGCCCGTGGTGCTCGATGCGCTGCCCGAGGTGCTGCGCGCCGCCGCGAGCGCGCAGCTACGCTGGACGACGCTGCGCGACGCCCTCTCCCTCACCCCGGCGACGCTGAACACCGCAGCGAACCCAGCGGCGGCGGCCGACGGCCGCCCGCCAGCCCGGCTCCCCGGCCGAAACGGAGCCGGCCCATTTGATAAAATTTGATAAGAATCAATACCCGAACGGGCTCCCGTTTGAGACCTGCGCTTCAGCCACCGGATTCGACCTTCGTGAAACCACTTCTGCTCTCGCACTTCACCGCCACCAGCTGCCTCGGGCGTGGGCTCGACGCGACGCTCGACGCACTGCGCCGCCAGCGCGGCGGCCTCGCGCCGTGCGATTTCGAGCGCGCGGAACTCGATACGTGGATCGGCGCGGTCGAGGGCGTCGACAACGAGCCGCTGCGCGCCGATCTCGCCGAATACGCGTGCCGCAACAACCGGCTCGCGCAGCTCGGCCTCGTGCAGGACGGCTTCGCCGCGAACGTCGAGGCGGCGGCCGCGCGATATGGCGCGGACCGTGTCGGCGTGTTCATCGGCACGAGCACGAGCGGGATTCTCGAAACCGAGCACGCGTACGTCCAGCGCGACCCGCAAACGGGTGCACTGCCCGCGGGGTTCCGCTACGCGCAAACGCACAACGCCTACTCCGTGGCCGCATTCGTGCGCGCGTATTTCGCGCTGCGCGGCCCGGCCACGGCGATCTCATCGGCGTGCTCGTCGGGCGCGAAGGTGTTCGGCACAGCGCGGCGCATGATCGAAGCCGGGCTCATCGACGCGGCGGTCGTGGGCGGCGTCGACTCGCTGTGCCTCACCACGCTGTACGGCTTCAACTCGCTCGAACTGCTTTCGCGCCAGCCGTGCCGGCCATTCGACGTGACGCGCGACGGCATCTCGATCGGCGAAGCGGCGGCGTTCGCATTCATCGAGCGCATGCCCGAGGACCGCAGCCTGCTCGATCGCGATGCCGTGCTGCTGCTCGGCGTGGGCGAATCGAGCGACGCGCATCACATGTCCTCGCCGCACCCGGAAGGGCTGGGCGCACGCGCGGCTATCGAGCAGGCGCTCGCGACGGCGGACATCGCACCGCACGAAATCGGCTACATCAACCTGCACGGCACCGCGACACCGAGCAACGACGCCGCCGAGAGCCTCGCGGTGCGCGCCCTCTTCGACGGCACGCCGTGCAGCTCGACCAAGGGCGCGACTGGCCACACGCTGGGCGCGGCGGGCGCGCTGGAAGCGGTGATCGCCGGGCTCGCGCTGCGCCACCGCTTCGTGCCCGCGGGCGTGAACACCACGCAGCCCGATCCGGCGCTGGGCTTCGCCAACGATGGCGCGCACCGGCTTGACTATGTGCTGCAAAGCCGCGACGCCGACCTTTATGCTGTCCTGAGCAATTCGTTCGGCTTCGGCGGCACGAATTGCAGCCTGATCCTGGGCCGCGCCGACCGTTTGCCGGGCGAGCGGCACGAACCGCAGGAACCGCGGAACCCGTCATGAAATTGCGCGCTTCCATCGAAAGCATCGGCCTGATCGGGCCTGGCCTCGCCAACTGGCCAAACGCCGCCGACGTGCTCGCGGGCCGCGCGCCGTGGACGAGCGCGCGCACCGCGCCGCCCGCGCCCGAAGGCCTGCCCCCCGCCGAGCGGCGCCGCACCGGCACGATCGTGAGAATCGCGCTCGCCGCGGGCCACGAAGCCCTGGCCGCGAGCGGCCGCGACGGCGCGACGCTCGCGACCGTTTTCGCCGCATCGAGCGCCGACGGCGAGAACTGCCACGCCATCTGCGCAATGCTTTCGAGCGACGACCGCCATCTCTCGCCCACGCGCTTTCACAACTCGGTGCACAACGCGGCGGCGGGTTACTGGAGCATCGCGGCGCGCTCGCGGGCCGCGTCGAACGTGCTGTGCGCGCACGATGGCAGCTTCGCGGCGGGCCTGCTGGAGAGCCTGTGCCAGATCGTCGTCGATGGCGCGCCGAGCCTGCTGATCGCCTACGAGAGCGCCTACCCCGAGCCGCTGCACGCGGTGCGCCCGATCGACAACGGCTTCGGCGTGGCGCTCGTGCTTGCGCCGCTGGCCGAAGACGCTCATGCGACCGGATTGGCATGCATCGAGGTGAAGCTGACCGACGCGCCGGCCACGACGCTTGACTCCCCTGAACTCGAAGCCCTGCGCGTGGAGAATCCCGCCGCGCGCGCGCTGCCGCTGCTCCAAGCGATTGCGACGGGCCGCGCGGCGAGCGTGGTGATCGACTACCTTCCCGACACGCGCGTGCGCATCGACGTCACGCCGTCGCAGGGAACGCAAGCGGAGGGCGCGCGATGACGCAAGACGTACAAGACGTTGCGCTGCGCGTCCCGCTCGACCGCGCGTGGATCGCCGCGCACATTCCGCACAGCGGCGCGATGTGCCTGCTCGACAGCGTCGACGCATGGGACGACACGCACATCCGCTGCACAGCCACGAGCCACCGCGATGCGCACAACCCGCTGCGCTCGCAGGGCCGGCTCGCCTCGGTGTGCGGCATCGAATATGCGGCGCAGGCGATGGCGGTGCATGGCGCGCTCGCCGGCTCGCAGGACGGCGGACAGAACACCACCCATGCGTCAGCAACGCCGGGCCGCCCGCGCGTGGGCTATCTTGCGAGCGTGCGCGGCGTGCAAGCCCATGTCGCGCGCCTCGACGCGTTCGACGCGCCGCTCACCGTGGAAGCCGAGCGCATAGGCGGGGACGGCAACAACGTCCTCTACGGCTTCACGATTCGCTGCGGCGACGAGGTCCTGCTTGGCGGACGCGCAGCCGTCATGCTCGACGCGTCCGGCGCGCTGGCCCGGACCACCGATAACCGTTTCAAGGGAGAACCCACGTGAAAACACGCCACATCGTTTTAGCCGCGCTGCTGGCCGGCATGGCGAGCTCGGCGGCCTACGCCGATCTCCACGACGTGAAGGAAAACATCAAGCAGGACTCGAAAGAGGCTGCGACGAAGACCGGTCACGCCGCGCGTGACTTTGGCCACGCTACTGCGGACGCGGCGAAAGCGGTCGGCCACGGCATCGCGCATGTGTCGCGCGAAGGTTGGGAAGGTACCAAACATGCCACGCGCGAGGGTTGGGAAGGGACCAAGCGCGCCACGAAGCGCGTGTTCCACACGGACTCGAGCAGTAGCAGGGAAACGCAGAAGACAGCGGCGTGAGGGGCGTCGGGATGCGCGGGTAACGAGTGCGATTCGTTAACCCGTTGCGCGCGCAATCATCGTGTTGTGAGCGAACGCGCGGCCATGGGCAAGGTCCCCGCAGCGGCCTTGTGCCAATCCGTCTTCGCATATGAAAGAAACACCCGTCCTCACCCTGGTTATCGCCGCCGCTCCTCAGTCTTTGCTCCTGCTCCCGTTTTCCGTCGTACACGCTACCGGGAAACGCCCCCGACAAATCAGTCACCGGACGATCTACTTGCTATCGCCACTTCAGGCCGAATGCGCCGAGCCAACTCTATCACGTTGTGATATAAATACGATACGGGCCGTGACCCCGGGATTCGGCTAGCCCCACGATGTCAAGGAGTGGATCAACGTGGGGAGTGTCGCGCGCCGGACACGCGACCTATACAGAAGGAGGAACGTTGTGAGTGACACAAGAACCTTCGAAATTTTCCGCTACGATCCAGACAAGGATGCTACCCCGTACATGCAACCGTACGAGGTAGAGGTGACTCCGAATGACAGGATGTTGCTTGACGTGCTGGTCCGCCTGAAAGCACAGGACGAGACGCTGAGCTTCCGGCGCTCGTGCCGCGAGGGCGTGTGCGGCTCGGATGCGATGAACATCAATCGCAAGAATGGGCTCGCCTGCATCACCAACCTCAACGACATCCCCCGCCACACGGTCCTGCGGCCGCTGCCCGGGCTACCGGTCGTCCGCGACCTGATCGTTGACATGACTGCGTTCTTCAAACAGTACCACTCGATCAAGCCCTGGCTGATCAACGATACGCCCCCACCCGAGCGGGAAAGGCGCCAGACGCCGGAGGAACGCGATCAACTCGATGGCCTCTACGAGTGCATTTTGTGCTCGTGCTGCTCCAGCGCATGTCCCTCGTACTGGTGGAATCCGGACAAATATGTCGGGCCTGCCGGCCTCCTGCAGGCCTATCGCTTTCTGGTGGATTCCCGCGATGAAGCCACCGGCGAGCGGCTCGACAATCTTGACGATCCGTACCGCCTCTTTCGTTGCCGGACGATACTGAACTGCACGGACGTCTGCCCAAAGGGCCTGAATCCGGCCAGAGCGATCGGCGAGATCCGCACCATGCTTGCGCGCCGGACGGTTTGAGTACTGCAAAACAACATAGCGAGGCCGTTATGGCGATGCCACGGGCGACACAGGGCGAACTGATCGACGTTCGCCCCCTCGGCGATGCACTGCGAGTTTCGAAATCTGTCACCCTCATGCGCTCGGAGCACATGGAAGTCGTTCGACTCGTGCTTCCAGCGGGCAAGCATATCCCCGAACACCGGGCACCCGGTGAAATAACCGTGCAGTGCCTGGAAGGCATCGTCAAGTTCGGCACCAGCGCGAGAACACAGGTGATGCGCAGCGGAGATTTGTTGTTCCTGCTGCCCGGGGAGCCCCATTGGCTCGAGGCCGTAGAAAACGGCTCAGTGCTCGTGACCCTTTACCTGCCGCATGCTCACCAGACGACCCCGGCAGACGTCCAGCAAGGAAGCTCGACAAGCCAGACCTGAAAAAGAACAGCGAGACGAGAATGAGCGAGCGGGCGCGCATTGAGTTTCTCATTGAACGTGACGGGTTGCCTGAGGCCACCGAGTGGGTGTGCCGCACGATGCACATCTACCGTCGTGCGATCCTCAACAAAGGACATTTCGCGCACGCCCATCGCTACCGGCATCGCTTCATCGTCGCGTATCTGGAGTTCAAGCGATGGTTACAAACGCGTTCCGCACCCCGGCCGTCATGACGGCCGCGCCCGCCGGAACCTCAGTTCCTGGCGGCGCGGTCAGCGCCCGGCACGTCCAGCACGACGATGTCGACCTCGAACGTCCGCGTTTTTGCAATCAGATAACGAAATCATGGAGGCGAACTGGGTCGCGGCCGAAATGCGTGCAGGCGCGGCTTGCGCACATTCGGTGCTGGCGCTCGACGTAATGAAGGAAGAGGCGCAGTCGCGCCAGGCCCGCCATGACGAGCATCATTGACAGCCTGATCGCCGAGCACCGGCGTCTTGAGCGACTCGTGCGCCTCCTCGAGCGTCAATCGATGCTCCGCGACGCGCGGGCAGCGGCGAACAGCGCGCTGCTCGTGGATGCCCTGTATTACCTGACACGGTTTCCTGACGTGAACCACCACGCGCTGGAGGACCGCATTATCGGCAAGCTGCTCGAGAAGAAGGCGTTGGCCCGGGAGCTGGCAAGCGAGCTGTCGGCACAGCACGCGACGCTGGCGCTTCAGGGCCACCAACTGATTCAGGACCTCGAATCGATGGTACGTGATGAAAATATGTCCGCAGAACTCCTCGAGTTCCGTGTCCGGCTGTACGCGGAGCGGCTGCGCCATAACATGGCCGTTGAGGAACTCACGATGTTCCCCATCGCGACGCGTCATCTGGATTCCGGCGACTGGTCTTCCATTGCGCAGGCAAGCCCCGATCGGTTGGCCGACCCGCTTTTCCAGACGCCGGTCCATGAGCGCTTTGTGCAACTGCGCCGCGTGATCGCGACCGAAGCGGGTTGCGGATGCCCGGAGGACGACGCGTAACGCCTCCGGACAGGCAAACGGGAGGCAGCCAAGCTGGTGCCCCCGCCTTCAGCACTTGATCTATACCGGGGTTCCTGCCGGCGTGACCCTGGGGGTCGCACGGGTCGTGACGCGCCAGGAGTCCGGATGGACGGCGGGAGGATCGCTTGCCGGGAAGCTCTCCGCCCCCGCCTCGTCAATCAGGGCTTCGAGGTGATCTGCGCACGAATGGTCCGTGCGTATGGTGTCAGGAAGCGTTTGCATGACGTGCCTCAATGATGGCCTGAACCGGGCTAAAGGATTCAAGACGCGATTTTCGATGCCTGCTGCGTCGCCCTGCAAAGCCGGACAACGAGATGCTCGCCCAACGGCGTCACCTGAGGTTTGCCCCGGCACCTGTCAAGGCTGACCAGATCGCCGGTCAACAAGGGCAGCAGGTCGGGCCGCTCGATGCTGACCTGCCCGGGGGTATGGGCGACGAGCATGAGCGTGGCGATCTCGTGCGGCGTCAACATCGGGAAATTCGTGGCGCAAGCGGGTGCCGCCATGCTTTCTGATGTGGTGCGGCTCGAAGGCCGTGCGTGCCTCACGCCCGGGTCTCCGCTATGTTCGACCTGTCGGGATGCAAGGCTTTCGACTTCGTGTAACGTGTTCATCCATGTCCTCCAGGCCGACGCTCTGATAAACGAGCCTCAGGCACGCAGTCCATATGCCTGCTGCTGCGGTTGACCCCGAAAGGGAGCCGGGGCAGCGTCCGCCGCCAACTCTCGCAACCCGTCAATATCAAGAATCCGGAGATCCTTGCCACACGCATGAATCAGCCGGCGCCGCTGCAATTTCGTTACTGTCCGGCTGACCGTTTCAAGCTTCAACCCGAGGTAGCAGCCCATTTCCTCGCGTGTCATCTTCAGCGTAAATTCAGCGGCGGAATAGCCGCGCGCCTGCCAGCGCCGCGACAGGTCGGCAAAAAAGAAGGCTACCCGCTCCTCCGCTGTCATGGTGCCGAGCAGCATCATGAGTGTGGACTCACGCACGATCTCGGCACCCAGCATCTGGTGCACATGATGCTGAATTGCGCTCACTTCCCGGCACAGCACTTCGAGCAGATCGAACGGCATCACGCATACCGAGCTGTCTTCCAGCGCGACCGCCTCGCAGCTATGCCTGCCATTGGCAATGCCATCGATACCAAGCGTATCTCCAACGATGCCAAAACCCGTGACCTGCTCATGCCCTTCGCGATGCATGACCACAGTCTTGAACGACCCCGTTCGGATCGCATAGATGCTCCGGAACGCGTCGCCCGGGCGGTACAACGCGTGGCCGCGATGGACGATGCGCACGCACTGGACGGCATCGTTGATCCGCTCGTGGGTGGAGGTGTCAATGCGGCTATGGGTGCACAGTCCCGCCATTGCGCAGGTTTTGCAGCCGACATTCATCATTCGTACCCGCTGGTCGCCTGGCTGCACGGGCAACTCGCGAACAGGAACCGAAGGGGCGCTTCTCCCGGTTAAGGTTGTGGTGAACATGCTTCCCTCTGCTCATGAATATCCAGCTAAACGCATGACCGCATCGGGCCCGCGTTTCAATCCGGAGTCTTCACCGTGAAGTCGATCACGATGTTGCCCGGCTCGCGAGCAACATATCCGATGCCCACGCGCGACCCGAAGTGCTGCCTGATCTGTGCGAGAAGCGGCAGCGGGTCATGGTCGTTGACAAAACGCATCACCTCGCCGGGCCCCAGTGCATTGAGCGCGCCGAAAATGGCAGCGTGACGGAAACGTCTGGCGACGCCGCGGGCGTCGAAGGCGTGCGGTTCGGAAAGAATCGGAAAGACCTCAGCTGGATCTTGCATGGCGGTTTCTTCTGAAAAGGTGGTTGATCGTGGGCGTCACTAAGGCGTAATGGTGCGGCGTGACACCATGTTGGCGCTTAGCCTCGCCAATTGCTGTCGATCGAGACATGCTTGAGCAAACGGGAAAATCTCACGTTCCTCAAGCGCGATATGGCTGCGGTAAGCGTCGACAAAGTCGGACGCCAGGACCGGTTCGAGCAGCCTTGTTCTCCCTTCGGCGATGTCGGCCAATACTGTGCGCAATTGCGCCCACGACGCCTCCAGATTCCGATGCTCGTCAAGCAGGGATGCGATTCGCTCACCCACTGGTGAGTGCAGGCGCTCACTAGCCTCGATCAACACCGGAAAGAGATCCTGTTCCTCGTCGGCATGATGATGCGGCCCTGCGATGTCGAAATAACGCATGATGGTTCTGGCTGCCTGCTGCGCCTGCGTATCCGCGCCGTGCGAAGGCAGGTATGCAGCAAGCTTCCCGAGCGTCGCGCACTGCGCTGCAATGCGTTCATGACACGCCTTCAGCATTTCAACGGGTTCGTCGAAAGACGGTGCGGCTTTGGTCAGTAAACTGTTGGACTTCATTGTGTGCTCACATCGTTTCGTGTCAGCCCGCCTTGCCGTCGATTCGACACGCCTTGCCGCGCGCCAGGCCAGACCAGCGTAGCGAGCACATCGCGCTGCAGAGATAAAACGGTCGGAGTCCGAGTCTCAGTACGGGCCACTCCAATGCAGCTGACCCGAAAGAAAAACGATGCGGGAGATGTGTTTTCATGACTGGACTCCTGCCCTGTGCCTCGTGCCACCGTGCGGTCTCGACACGGCCACCGGTACCCGTTCGCGACCGCCGGTCACGCCCAGAACGGAAGCCGCAACGGCGGGCGCAACAATGGCATCCTGCAACGTCATGGTGTCGAGTTCATGGAGAAAGGCATCGACCGCCCTGTACAGCCTGCGCCTGAGATTGCAGGCGGGAAAAATCGCGCAGTCGTGCGCGACGCTCATGTCGTGGCAACGCACCACGGAGAAGTCCTTCTCGGCCACGCGCACGATTTCCCCCACCGAAATCTTCCCGGGCGCGCGCGCCAAACGGGCGCCACCGGCCCGCCCGCGCGCCGTCTCGATGAGACCGAGCTGACTGAGTTCGTGGATGATTTTCGTCAGGTGATTGCGCGAAATCCCGTAAGCCCCCGCAATCTCGTCGATCGTCGCGACGCCACCATCCGGATACTTCAGAGCAAGGTACATCATCACCCGAAGCGTGTAATCGGTGTAGACGGTGAGATGCATGGCAACTCCTTGCCTGAGGCGGTCTGGCTGGACCCGGGGTGCGCGGCCGTTCAACGCGGACCGGCAATTAACATGCATTCACGATACATCATTTATTCAGAATTTACAATGCCGTCGAAAAATTGGTTCGCATAACAAATCAACTGTGGTACCCGATAATTTCAGAAACCTGCCTGTCGCTTCAGCCCCCGGCGGGCAACGCTTCTCTTGGTGCGACAAATTGACATCGTCGCGCCGGATGGCGCCGTGGTGATGAGCTATGCCGGGCGCCATTGATTCAGATCGAGTAGATTAGCGATCCTTACGAGTCGATCCACACAAGGCGAAACGGGGGCCGTCACGTTCGACAAGACCTTCTCGCTCGAGCTGGGCCAGCGTGCGATAGAGGGTCTCGTGTGCCATGCCGAGCGTGCGCGCCCATTGCATGAGGGTCCCGGGCAGCGTGAATGTGCCCCGCGCGTCGGCTTCGAGCCGCAGGCACTGCAGGATGCGCTCGCGCGGTGATCGGAGGGTAAGGCGCTCTGCGCGTGCACGCGATTGCATCAATTGCTGCGACAGCAGACGGATCCAGTCGATCGCAAAGGTCGAATCGGCCCGCAGAGATGCCAGTACCGCTTCTTTAGGCAGAACCAGCAATTGACTGGCCACCGGGCACACGCCATCGCAGTGGTACCGCGCACTGAAGAGGCTTGCTTCGGCCACGAAGTCGCCCGGTTCGGCAGTCTGTAACGTAATGGACTCACCGCCGGCTTCGTCACGCCTCAGCAGCAAACGCCCCGAAAGAACCTGATAGACGGCCTGCACCGACTGTCCGCGATGGAAGACGGTCGCGCTGGCGTCGTAGTGTCTTGGCTTTGCGGCCAGACGCAGGGTTTCGGGCCAGGAAGACGGGAGACTGGTCCCGCACGGGGCTGCGTTCGAATCGGACGTGACCATGGGGCTTCTTTAGCGCGTTGGCATTACCTGGAAGTCCCTGTACCAGCCGCATGGTGATGCATCATGTCCGGGCTGTGTCCTGCCATCGCATCGTGACCATGGTCGGACAATTGTGCGTCGAACCACTGGTGCAGCGCGATAACCAGCGCGGGCTGAGCGCTCCGATAGGCAATTTCGCCGCCTTTTGGCAGGTCGCGGTAAGTGATTGTCAACTCGCCCGGCTTCGCGGCGCGAAGGGTAGCCAGGCCCGGCATGTCTTCCCCATGGATATGCTCCGGGCCTTCGAAGTCGCCGACGGCAAACTGTTGCGCGATCATCGCGAGATGCTGGCGGATTAACGTGGCCTGTCCGGGATCGTTTCGCGTGGTTACGACCTGCTGGATGCCACCGTCCGCGGTCTTCGTAAAGATGTGGGTGGTCGCCGTGAGGGAAAACGGCATAACGTCATGTCCCCGTTCGGCAACGTCTTTCTGCCTCGCTGTCGCGTCGGCAACGGCGGAAGAACAGGCGACTGCTGCCGCGACGGACGCGGCAAGCAGGAAAACGGAGGCGATGCGTGCCATGGATGTCCCCGGTCATCAATGCGCGTGCAGTGTAGCGCGCCCTGTCGCCAGTTAACTATGACTGGAATCATATCTGTCAGGTGCGCGCAGAGCGGGTTTTTTGCAACCGCGACGAGCGGCGAAGCACCCCGCACGCTAGCCCCGTAACCGGCGCCCTGCATGACTTACCCTGCATGACTTACCCTGCATGACTTACCCTGCATGGCGTCTCAGCTTGCGTCATAGTCTTTCGCGGCAAGATGGCGGAGCTAACGGGAGTAAGTAGGCAAGTCCCGCAGTCAAGCCGATATCGACGCTCCAGGTACACCGCCGGTCGCGTTCCGGCAGGCGCAAATGCGCGGCCAACGGCCTGCGGAACCGCTAATTCCCTCCCCCGAACGGCCAAAATACCCGTCTCGCGCCCGCGACAAGGCAAAATACGGGTTTTGAGCCCACGTTTGATCCCATGCAGGGCTCATGTTTTTCCTGCCGGCTGCCGCCTGTGGGGCCTGAACAGCCCCCGCCGTCACACGATGGACGTCCCGAAGAGGTACTGTGAACACCTCGACGCGAAGCCGGCCGGACCGCTCGCCCAGACCGGCGAGCCCACTGGAGTTGTTTTGATGACCGAACCCAAGATTTCTTTCGCGGGCAGGCTCTCGCTTGCCTTCGGATCGTTTTTTGCCATTCTCGGCAATGCCGAACTGGCCGCCGGCGTGCGCCGCCTGCGCGACGGCGAGACGCCGGTATCCACGCCTGCGCCCGCCTCCGCACCGCAAGCCGCCGCTCCGGCTCCGGCTCCGGCTCCGGCCGCCGCGCCCGTCGCCAAGCCCGCGCCCGCGGCCGCCATCGAGGAAGCCAGCCCGCAGTCGGCGCTGCAACTGCTCGGCCTGCTCCAGCGCAACGCGCGCTTCGTGGACTTCGTCGAGGAAGACATCGCCAACTATGGCGACGCCGACATCGGCGCTGCGGCGCGCCTCGTGCACGAAGGCTGCCGCGCCACGCTGCGCGAGCACTTCACGATCCGCCCGGTGCGCACGGAAGCCGAGGGCAGCCGCGTGACCATCGCCGAAGGCTTCGACGCTACCGCCATCCGCCTGACCGGCAACGTGGTGGGCGCGGCGCCGTACCACGGCACGATCAGCCACCGCGGCTGGCGCGTCGAAGACGTCAAGCTGCCCAAGCTCGTGAAGTCGAACGACGCCAAGGTCCTCGCACCGGCAGAGGTGGAACTGTGAGCGATCCGCGTTATTCCATCGGCGTCGACCTCGGCACCACGCATTGCGCGCTCTCTTACGTCGACCTCGCCGGCAGCGATGGCGAAAAGGCCACTCAGGGCGTGCTGCCTGTCACGCAATTGACCGCGCCCGGCGCGATCGAGTCGCCCGAGCTGCTGCCCTCGTTCCTCTACTTGCCCAACGCGGGCGAACTGACGCCGGGCGACCTCACGCTGCCCTGGACCACCACGCGCGAATACGCCGTGGGCGAGATGGCGCGCAGCCGCGGCGCCGGCACGCCCATCCGTCTCGTGTCGAGCGCCAAGAGCTGGCTCTGCCATCCCGGCGTGGACCGTCGCGCCGCGATCCTGCCCAACGACGCGCCGCCCGAAGTCGCGCGCATCTCGCCGCTCGAAAGCTCGATTCGCTACCTCACGCACCTGCGCGAGGCATGGGACCACGCGCACCCCGAAGCCCCGTTCGCGGAGCAGGACATCACCGTCACGATTCCGGCCTCGTTCGACCCGGCCGCGCGCGAACTCACGGCCGAGGCCGCGCAGGCCGCCGGCTACGCGCGCATGACGCTGCTGGAAGAACCCCAGGCCGCGCTCTATAGCTGGATCCAGAAGAGCAACGGCGCGTGGCGCAAGGAAGTGAAGGTCGGCGACGTGATCCTCGTGGTGGACGTCGGCGGCGGCACGACCGACCTCTCGCTGATCGCCGTGGTCGAGCGCGAAGGCAATCTGGAACTGCACCGCGTGGCGGTGGGCGAGCACATCCTGCTCGGCGGCGACAACATGGATCTCGCGCTCGCCCACGTGGTCGCGCGCAAGCTCGCGGCGCAAGGCACCCAGGCCGATCCGTGGCAACTGCGCGCGCTCACCTACGCGTGCCGCTCGGCCAAGGAGACGCTGCTCTCCGACCCGAGCGTGGAGACCGTGCCGCTCGTCGTGCCGAGCCGCGGCTCGAAGCTGATCGGCGGCTCGATCCGCACCGAGCTCACACGCACCGAACTCACGCAGATCATCCTCGAAGGGTTCTTCCCGCAAGTGGACGCGGCAGCGCGGCCCGTCACGCGCGCCCGCGCCGGCCTCACGCAGCTTGGGCTGCCCTACGCGCAGGACGCGGGCGTGACGCGCCATCTCGCGGCGTTCCTCGGCCGCCAGGTGGGCGCGCTCGCGGAACTCGAAGGGTTTGCGGGATCGGCCGATCAGGCCGGAAACGGTGGACGCGCCAGCTTCCTGCACCCCACGGCCGTGCTGTTCAACGGCGGCGTGTTCAAGTCGCCGCTGCTCGCCGGGCGCGTGCTCGACATTCTCAACGGCTGGCTCGCCGCCGAAGGCGCGGCCGCGGCACGCCTCTTGGGCGGCGCCGACCTCGACCTCGCCGTGGCGAGGGGCGCGGCGTACTACGGCTATGTGAAGCGCGGCAAGGGCGTGCGCATTCGCGGCGGCACGGCGCGCGCGTACTACGTGGCGATCGAATCGGCCATGCCGGCGGTGCCCGGGCTCGAGCCGCCGGTCTCGGCGCTGTGCGTCGCGCCGTTCGGCATGGAGGAAGGCACGGACGCCGCGCTGCCGTCGCAAGAGTTCGGCCTCGTGGTGGGCGAGCCGGTGCACTTCCGCTTCTTCGGCTCATCGGTGCGCCGCCAGGATCAAGTGGGCACCCTGCTCGACTACTGGTCGCCGGAAGAACTGCAAGAGCTCGAAGAGATCCAGGCCACGCTGCCCGCAGATGGCCGCACGCCCGGCGAAGTCGTGCCCGTCAAGCTGCACGCGCGCGTGACCGAAGCCGGCACGCTGGAACTCGAAGCCGTGCCGAGCGGCAGCAGCGAGCGCTGGAAGGTCGAGTTCGACGTGCGCGGCGGCGTGAGCGCCTGACTCCGGCCAACCCTCTCTTGAGCTCCATGAAGCGATACGTCGTAGGCATCGACCTCGGCACGAGCAACACGGTCGTTGCCTACGCAAAGGCAGGCGCGGACGAGATCCGCGTCTTCGATATCGAGCAGCTCACCGCGCCCGGCGAAGTGGGCGCGCAGCCGCTCCTGCCCTCGGCGCGCTATCACCCGGCGCCGGGCGAACTCGCGCCCGGCGCGCAACAATTGCCGTGGCCCACGCCCGATGTTTCGGATTCCACAGCAACTGTGCCGGTCATCGGCCGGCTGGCGCGCACGCTCGGCGCGCAGGTGCCGGGCCGGCTCGTCGCCAGTGCGAAAAGCTGGCTCTCGCACGCTTCAGTGGACCGGCTCGCGCCGATCCTGCCGTGGGGAGCGCCCGACGACGTCGGCAAGGTCTCGCCTGTCGACGCGAGCGCGAGCTACCTCGCGCACGTGCGCGCAGCGTGGAACCACCGTTTCCCGCACGCGCCACTCGAACAGCAGGACGTGGTGCTCACCGTGCCCGCCTCGTTCGACGACGGCGCACGCGCGCTCACGCTCGAAGCCGCGCGGCGCGCGCAACTGCCCGCGCTGCGCCTGCTCGAAGAACCGCAGGCCGCGTTCTACGACTGGCTGTTCCACCATCGCGAAACGCTGCAGACCGAGCTCGCGCAGACGCGCCTCGTGCTGGTGTGCGATGTGGGCGGCGGCACGACCGACCTCACGCTCATCAAGGTCCACGTCGAGAACGGCGAGCCGCAACTGAGCCGCATCGGCGTGGGCAACCACCTGATGCTGGGCGGCGACAACATGGACCTCGCGCTCGCCCATCTGGCCGAAAGCCGGCTCGCGGGCGAGAACGCGCGCCTGAGCGCCGCAAGCCTCTCGCAACTCGTGGAGCGGTGCCGCGTCGCCAAAGAACAATTGCTGGGCGAAGCCGCGCCCGAGGCCGTTGGCGTGACGCTGCTCGGCGCGGGCTCGCGGCTGATCGGCGGCGCGCGCACGACCCAGCTTGCGCGCGACGAAGCCGAACGCATCGTCGTGGATGGCTTCTTCCCCGCAGGCGGCCCCGACGACCTGCCGCGCCGCTCGCGAGCGGCCATCGTCGAATTCGGCCTGCCCTATGCCGCCGACGCGGCGATCACGCGCCATATCGCGGCGTTCCTGCACCGCTTCGCCGCGCAGTCGCGCGAGGCGCTCGGCGATGCGGGAAGCGGGGAAACCGCCCTGCCCGCGCCCTTGCCGGTACCCGACACGCTGCTGCTCAATGGCGGCGTGTTCCGCGCGAAAGCGCTTTCCTCGCGGCTGCGCGAAACGCTGGGCGCGTGGCGCGAGCAGCCGCTCACCGTGCTGCAAAACGACCAGCCCGACGTGGCGGTCGCGCGCGGCGCGGTCGCCTTCGCGCTGGCCCGCGCGGGGCGCGCGCCGCGCATCGGCGGCGGCTCGCCGCGCAGCTACTTTCTCGTGCTGGACGAAGCACACGGCAAGCGCGCCGACGATGACAACGCGAAAACACGCGGCGTCTGCCTGTTGCCGCGCGGCACCGAGGAAGGCCACGAGGTGCGCCTCGACGAGCGCGTGTTCGCGCTGCGCCTGGGCCATCCGGTGCAATTCCATCTGGTCTCGACGGTCGCGGACACGGCCTGGCGGCCCGGCGAAATCGCCGATGTTTCGTCGGCGGACTTCGTGCGCTTGCCGCCGCTCTCCACGGTGGTGCAACGCCAGGAAACCAGGGGCGCACCCGGCGGCCACGCGGAACAAGAACGGCCGGTCAGGCTCACTGCGCAACTGACCGAAGTGGGCACGCTGGAAGTGCGCTGTATCGCCACCGACAACGACGCGCAACGCTGGCTGCTCGAATTCCAGCTGCGCCGCGACGAAGCCTCGGGCGCCGCGGCGGACCAGAGCGCGCGCCACGCCGGGCTCGATGAAGCGATTGCCTTGATCGACCGGGTCTTTGGCCCGAAGTCGGCGAAGGTCGATCACAAGGAAGTGAAGCGCCTGCGCGCGCAACTCGAACACTGCCTCGGGCCGAGACAGAACTGGGACGGCCCCCTGCTGCGCGAGCTATTCGGCGCGCTGTGGGAGCGCGCGGCGCGCCGACGCCGTTCGCCCGATCATGAGCGGCTGTGGCTGAACCTTGCGGGTTTTTGCGTGCGCCCTGGCTTCGGCTATCCGCTTGACGAGTGGCGCGTCGAACAACTCTGGACGCTCTTCGACGACGGCATACAGCACGTCAATGAAGGCCAGGTCTGGTCCGAGTGGTGGACGCTGTGGCGGCGCACGGCAGGCGGCCTCGACGAAGCTGCGCAGGAGCAGGTGCTCGAAGCGATGCGCTGGCTCGAGGAAGCGGCGAGCTCGAAGAAGCACAAGCTTCCATTCGATCCCGCGAAGCTCGGGCATGCAGATATGGTGCGGCTTTATGCTTCGCTGGAGCGCATTGGCGCGGAGCGAAAGATCGAGATCGGCGAGCAGCTGTTGGCGCGCTTGCAGAAGCCTGCGGAGAATCATCAGAGTTGGTGGGCCGTGGGGCGCATTGGTGCTCGCTTGCCTTTTTATGGCAGTGCGCATGGGGTTGTAGCACCCGAGGTGGCTACGCGCTGGCTCGACGCGATTCTCGCGCTCGACTGGAAGAAGGTCGAGCCGGCCATGTTCGCCGCGGCGCAGATTGCGCGCATGACGGGGGACCGGTCGCGCGATCTGGAGCCTGCTGTGCGCGAAGCGGTTCTCAAGCGGCTCGAAGGCGCGAATGCGCCGGCCACGTGGATCCAGATGGTGCGCGAGGTCGTGACGCTCGACAGCGCCGATACGGGACGCGTATTTGGCGAAGCGTTGCCTGCGGGCTTGAAGTTGATGGTGGAGTGAGCGGTTCGTGGCGGAATTCCGGACGCTTTTATCTGGTTCCGATCACCATCGAATCCGGGCCGGCGAGCGGCTCGACGCGCACCTGGGAGAAGCCGGCCTCCCTCATCCATGCACAACACTGCGCACCGGTATAGTCGAAACCGCCCGGCGTCTCGATCAGCATGTTCAAGCTCATCAGCAGGCCGAATGCATTCTGCCTGCGCTCATCGTCGATCAACGCGTCGTAGACGATCAGGCAACCTCCGGGAGGCAGCGCCGCACGGCACTTCGCGAGGAGCGCCATCTTCTGCTCGAGGTCCCAGTCGTGAAGGATGTGCCCCATCACCAGCACATCTGCCGAGGGGCACGGATCTTTGAAGAAGTCGCCCGAATGAAAGTGCAGCCGCTCCTGCAGGCCGTGCGAGGCCACGTAGTCCTCAAACACCGGGCCCACCACCGGCAGGTCGAAACCGCCGCCGTGCAAGTGCGGATGCGCAAGTGCGATCTCCACGGGCAAGGCGCCTTGCGCCGCGCCAATGTCGATGAATGTGCCGTAGTTTTGCCACGGGAATTTCTGCGCCATCGCCCTGGCTGCACCCAGACTGATCCCTGTCATCGCCTGAAGGAAGCCTCGTAGCGACGACTCGTCTCGATAGATCGCATCGAAAGGGTTGCCGCCGCGTTTGGCCTCGTTCTGCGGCTTTCCGGTGCGAAGCGCTTCCGTCAGCAGGCCCCAGAACGGATACAGCCGGGCGTTGGCCATTTCCAGCAATCCGCCCACGTAGCTGGGCTTCGCCTTGTCCAGAAACAACGCGGTGTCTGGTGTATTGCGATATTTCCCGTCCTCGCGCTCCAGAAAATTCAACGCGACCAGCGCATCGAAAAAATCGAGGGCCGAGCGCGGATGCAGTCCGACTACGTCACGAAGTTCCGCAGCGTCGCGAGGAGCGAGCGCAAGGTGCGTGAACACACCCAGTTCGACCGCTGACAGCAGCGTCTTGGCCGCCCAGAATCCCATGCCCACCTGGAGCAGCCGTTCAGGCGAGGGCTCGCGCTGATTCGCGGCGTCAGCCCCGGACGCCTGTGGAACCTGGTGTGGTGTGTTGGCCATGGTTGCTCCCGGCGCCGATGTGCGGGGTGAAGTGCCTGCCGCCATCGTAGGCTGACCAAATTTGCTCGATGTGCGCTACCGTACAAAGCGAAGCCAAAGACCTGGCATGTCGGCCACGATGAAACTGTCCTTGTGCGGGTTCAACGGACTTATGAAGCGGTCCTATACTGCATACTCAAGTTCAAACTCCTCGAAGACCCAATGACATGACCGCAGACCGCGCACACGCCTGGTTGACGTTCAACCCCACCGTAGCCGCTGCAAAGGCCGCCGGCCGCCCGCTGGTCGCGCTGGAGTCGACCATCATCGCGCACGGCATGCCCTATCCGGAGAACGTGCGCACCGCGCGCGAAGTCGAAGCGTTGGTCCGTGATCTGGGCGCCGAGCCCGCGACGATCGCGCTGATCGGCGGACGAATCCGCATCGGTCTTTGCGAAGACGAACTGGAACTGCTCGGCAGCTCGGATCAGGTGCATAAGGTCAGCCGCCGCGACCTGCCGGCCGTGCTGGCCAGCGGCGGTCTCGGCGCCACGACGGTGGCGGGCACGATGATATGCGCCGCCCTGGCCGGCATCGAGGTTTTCGTCACCGGAGGCATAGGAGGCGTGCATCGCGGTGCGCAGGAAACCTTTGACATCTCCGCGGATCTTCAGGAGTTGGCAAAGACCTCGGTGGCGGTGGTGTGTGCCGGTGCGAAGTCCATCCTCGATATCGGGCTCACACTGGAATATCTGGAAACGCACGGCGTACCCGTGCTCAGTTGCGAGCAGGACAATTTCGCAGCGTTTTATACGCGGGACAGCGGCTATCGCGCGGATTTCAGGCTGGACGACGCCGCGGACCAGGCGCGCTTCATCCGCACCAAGTGGGACCTGGGCCTTGTGGGCGGCGTGGTGTTGAGCACACCGGTCCCGGAAGCAGCGGCGATGCCGTCCGAAGAAGTCGATGCCCTGACCCGGCAGGCGCTTGCTGAGGCTGCGGCGCAAGGCATCACCGGCAAGGCCGTCACCCCTTTCGTACTGGCCCGCATCAAGGCGCTGACGGGCGGGCGCAGTCTGGCGACAAACATCGCACTCGTCAAACACAACGCAGAGGTCGGCACACGGCTCGCGCTCGCGTTGGCAAACTCGCGGCGTGGAGCCGGTGAGGCGTAGCAAGGCGAGAGGCCCATACGCATGCTTGCCCAAACCCCAGCAGGCAACCGGCGGCCGCCACGGTGGCAGATGGCCGTGATGCGCGCGGTTGTGGCACGGCCGGGCGGCTCGCAATGAAAACCTGTCTGGCGACGAATCAACGCCGGCAGATTCCTCAGTAGTCCGCGCACATCGATTGAAGGAGCGCACCATGGCGACCCTATCCCTTTTTAGCGGTACGACCATCGATGAGATTGCGAATCGCATCTATCGCATCTCCACGCCGGCCGAGATCCCCGGCGGCGGATTCTCCTTCAACCAGTACCTGATCGACGACGACGAGCCGCTGCTATTTCATACTGGTCTGCGCAAACTGTTTCCGGCCGTGAGAGAAGCGGTCGAGCGGATCATGCCAATAGACCGTTTGCGCCATATCGGCTTCTCGCATTTCGAATCCGACGAATGCGGCGCACTCAATGAATTTCTCGCCGTCGCGCCGCGTGCGGAGCCTCTATGCGGTCAAATCGCGGCCATGGTCTCGGTTGGCGATTTTGCCGACCGGCCGCCACGCGCACTCGATGATGACGAGACGATCTCGCTGGGGCAGCACAGCGTGCGCTGGCTTTACACGCCGCATCTACCTCACTCGTGGGAATGCGGGTTTCTCATGGAAACCACATCGTCAACGCTGCTCTGCGGCGACTTGTTTACTCAAGGCGGCTCGCATCCCCCGCCGCTTGTCGAGAGTGACATCTTCGAGCCGAGCGAGGCCTTCCGTCATCAGATGGATTACTTCTCGCACACCACCAACGCCCGCTCAATGCTGGAACGCCTCGCGGCATTGCAGCCGACCACGCTCGCCTGCATGCACGGCAGCGCCTGGCGCGGCGATGGCGCAGCCTTGCTGCGCGCGCTCGCCGATAGCGTGGAGCGCGGCTAGCCTCGATGTGAAAGGATTGCTTCGGTGCGACGGGCCTGCCTCACTTTCGCGCGGGCGGCTGCGGGTTATTTGCCGGATTCGTATCAAACCGGCTAACTGCTTCGATGCCTACCTTGCCAGCGAGAGCAGATAGCCGTTCGTATAGCCAGGCGGCTGTTTCCCTGTCGTAGACCTCGTCGCCTCGGACGTACACCGTGAACGACCTCAGATACTTCGCCTTTTTCTCGGGGTTATCGATCGTATCCTTCGTCCACTGGTACAGAGGGTAACGGTCCCGCCCCGCCTTCTCCGCTTCCTCGACATACTCGGCGAATGCATCGTACTGGCACTTCAACGAGGCGTTGCGCTCATGCAAGACCGCTTCAAGCAAATCGCGCTCTTGATGCTGGGTGCGCGTGCGCAACGCCTCGGCCAGTTCGGGCGCGACGGTAATGCGGATCTGGAACTGCCATGTTTCAGTCATGCAAGCCTCCTGCCGTACCTCGGCGACGCAAGAAAAACCATGCCGTAGTTAAAGGAAAACCGCTGTTGCGGGATCATCCTCCAAAAATCTGGTGCATCAAGTGCCTGGCTGCGAAGCGCCAAAAAAAACCCCGCGTCCCAAGCCGTCCATATCGACCGACCGGTAACGCGGGGATTCACAGCATAGGGACGCAGCGGCCTGAAACCACCCGGCCGCCCCCCTTACTTCTTCTCGTCCTTGATCTGCGGCAGCGCCGAAGCCTCGCCCGGCGTCAGCAGGCCGACTTGCGCATAAACACGCAGCTTGTCGCGCGTATCGGTAATGTCGAGATTACGCATCGTCAGCTGACCGATACGATCGCGCGGCGAGAACGTCGAAGCCACCTTCTCCATCGACAGACGTTCGGGCTGATACGTGAGATTCGGCGACTTCGTGCTCAGGATCGAGTAGTCGTTGCCACGGCGCAGCTCGAGCGTCACTTCACCCGTGATCGCGCGCGCGACCCAGCGCTGTGCCGTCTCGCGCAGCATGATCGCCTGCGGATCGAACCAGCGGCCCTGGTACAGCAGGCGGCCCAGACGGCGGCCATTCTCGCGATACTGCTCGATGGTGTCTTCGTTATGAATGCCGGTGACGAGGCGCTCATAAGCGATATACAGCAGCGCCATACCCGGGGCTTCGTAGATGCCGCGGCTCTTCGCCTCGATGATGCGGTTCTCGATCTGGTCGCTCATGCCCAGACCATGACGGCCGCCGATGCGGTTCGCTTCGAGCAGCAGCTCGACCGCATTCGGGAAGGTCTTGCCGTTCAGCGCAACCGGCTGGCCTTCCTCGAAGCGGATCGTGACTTCCTCGCGGTCGACCTTGACGTCGTCGCGCCAGAACGCCACGCCCATGATCGGGTTCACGATCTTGATGCCCGACTCGAGGCTCTCCAGATCCTTGGCTTCGTGCGTCGCGCCGAGCAGGTTCGAGTCCGTCGAGTAAGCCTTCTCCGCCGACATCTTGTACGCGAAGCCCGACTGCTGCATGAATTCCGACATTTCCGCGCGGCCGCCGAGCTCGTCGATGAACAGCTGGTCGAGCCACGGCTTGTAGATCTTCAGATCCGGGTTGACGAGCAGGCCGTAGCGGTAGAAACGCTCGATGTCGTTGCCCTTGTAGGTCGAGCCGTCGCCCCAGATGTTGACGCCGTCTTCCTTCATCGCGGCGACGAGCATCGTGCCCGTCACGGCGCGCCCGAGCGGCGTGGTGTTGAAGTAGGTGACGCCGCCCGTCGAGACGTGGAACGCGCTGCTTTGCAGCGCCGCGATGCCTTCGGCCACGAGCTGCGCGCGGCAGTCGATCAGGCGGGCGCCCTCGGCGCCGTACTCCGTTGCGCGGCGCGGGATCGAATCGTAGTCGTCCTCGTCGGGCTGGCCAAGGTTGGCGGTATAGGCGTACGGCACGGCGCCCTTCTTGCGCATCCAGTGCAGCGCGGCGCTCGTGTCGAGGCCGCCCGAGAACGCAATACCTACTTTTTGACCAACCGGAACACTTTCAAGAATCGTACTCATCGACAAAACCCGTTAATGGAGGACATTGACCAGGCGCATAGTTTACCCGATGCGCGAGGGCTGAACCCCTGCTCCGGTAGAAATCGTGCCCGGCAGCGGCTTTTGAAGCGCATTTTTAGGGCCAACTTTGGCGGGTTTGGCGAGAGGTGGTGAGGAGTGGCCGTTCTTGCAGGGTCGCTCCCCACAAACGCACCCGCTACTGATCGCGTCTTGCAAGCCTGTCGCGCAATACGACAGGCATATAGCCTTGAAAACCTTCGCCGGCTCGGCAACAGCCGAGCCGGCGTCCGTGTGAATGGCCGTGCGCATACCGCAGCCTCACCGGTTCACTCCGGCATGCCTTTGCCGCGTGTTTCCGGCAGGAACCAGGGAATGACAATGCCCAGCAGGTAGCACGAACTCATAATGAGCGCGGCCTGCGAGACGCCGCCGAATGCCTTGATCATCGAGCCCGAGAGGATCGGGAAGACCCACGCGATCAACCGCGCGGCGTTGAACACGAAGCTGATCGCCGTCGAGCGCACGGTCGAGGTGAACAGTTCGCAGGGGTAAATCGCCATCCATGCATACGCACAGCCGAGCGTGAAGAAGCCGTTGATCGGCGCGATGATCAGCATGCCACCGAGCGTCGCCGTGAAGTGGTACGTGATGATCGTGGTGATCAGCGAGCCCACGAAGGTCATGCTCAGGAACGCGCGCCGGCCCATCGCATCGACCATGAAGCCCGACGCGAGATACGCAACGATAGCGCCTGCCGTGTAGATGATCGAGATGCGCGAGCCCCAGGCGAGCGCATCGGCGGCGCCCGTCGCCTTGGCGAGGCCGACGGTGAAGGTCGGCAGCCAGCTCGAGATGGCCCACCAGCCCGTGGTCGCGACGATCGAGAGCACCATGGTCAGCAGCGTGCGGCGCAGCGCTTCGCGCTCCGTGAACAGTTGCTTGAGCGTGAACGGACGCTTGTCCGCTTTGCCGGCGCGCGCCGCCGAGCTCGCGCTCGCGTCCGAGGTGGCGTTCCAGCGCTTTTCCTTGACGGCCTGCTGCCACTTCTCCGATTCGTTCATGCCGCGGCGCAGATAGAGCACGAAGAACGCGGGCAGCGCACCGACGATGAACATCAGGCGCCAGGTTTCAGCCCCCAGCGGATGAGTCGAAGACAGCGCATACCAGATCACGGCGGCGAGCAGCGTGCCCCAGCCAAAACCGGATTGCAGGAAGCCGGCGCCCTTCGCACGCGCATGCTCGGGCCAGGTTTCGGAGACCAGCGCCACGCCGGTGCTCCATTCACTGCCCATCGCGAGCCCGGTGAGAAAGCGCAAGGCGCACAGCACGACGAAGGTATTCGAAAACGCGGTGAGGCCGGAGAACAGCGCATAGAGAAACACCGACCACAGCATCATGCGCTTGCGCCCGACGTAATCGGCGAGAATGCCGCCGACGAGGCCCCCCACGCCCCAGCCGAGCAAGGTGATGCCGATCACGGTGCCCGCGAAGACCGGCAGCGAATGCGCCTGCTGCGCCGTCAGGACCGACTTGAGCATGGGCGCGAGCACGACCACGAGTGCGAGCGCTTCGAAGCCGTCGAAGATCCAGCCGAGGAAGCCGCCTCGCAGCACGCGCCAGTGCGTTGCGCTCAGGCCGTCATACCAGTGTGTTTTGGGCGGCTGGGCGATATGGGTGTCTTGCATGATGCTGTCTCCTGAGGAACGTGGTTTCGACGCTTTCTGTGTTCGTCTTCGGGTAAAACCGCGATCTTTCTGTCAATGCTATTTGATTGGCGATGCTAAATTTAAATACTGCCGCGCTGCGCGGCCCGCTCGCGGATAGCCGCAAAATCGGCGGGCAGCGGATGCAGATCCAGCCGCTGCCCTGCTTTCACGATCTGGCTTGGCGTGTCGTGGCCGATCAGTGCGGGCAGTCGCTTCGACGCCGCGATGAGCGCCGCCAGGTCGACGCCTGTGTCGTAGCCCATCAGCTCGAGCGCATGCACGATTTCCTCGCTGCAGACGTTGCCGCTCGCGCCCGGCGCGTAGGGACAGCCGCCGATGCCGCCGAGCGACGCGTCAAAGCGATCCGCGCCGGCATCGATCGCGGCGAGCACATTGGCGAGCCCCATGCCGCGCGTATTGTGAAAATGCAGCGTGATTTCGCTTTGCGGCCAGCGTGCGAGGCATTGCGCCGTGAGCGCCGCGACCTGGCGCGGATACGCCATGCCGGTCGTGTCGCACAGCGTCACACCGCGCGCGCCCGCCTCTTCGATGAAACGCTGCGTCCATTCGAGCACGGTCGCGTCCGGTACGTCGCCTTCCATCGGGCAGCCGAATGCGCAGGACAGCGAGATATTGACGGCGAGGCCCGCCTCGCCGGCGAGCGCGGCCACCTGCTTCAGCCCGTCGAAAGACTGCTCGCGGGTCATGCGCAGATTCGAGAGATTGTGGCTCTCGGTAGCGGACATCACGAGATTGAGCTCGTCGGCGCGCGCCTCGATCGCGCGTTCGGCGCCGCGCACGTTGGGCACGAGCGCCGTGTAGACCACCCCGGGCCGGCGCTCGATTGCGCGCAGCACCGCTTCGGCATCGCTCAGTGCGGGAATCGCCTTGGGCGACACGAACGCCGTCACTTCGATCTTGGCAACGCCGGTGCGCGAAAGCGCATCGATGAGCACGATCTTCTCGTTCGTCTCGACGAAGGTTCCTTCGGACTGGAAACCATCTCGTGTGCCGACTTCCTGCATGTAAATGCGCCGGCGCTCTCCACTCCAGACGTTCATGCAATCACTCCTTTTTCGCGCAGCGCGGCGATCTGGCTTTCGGCAAGACCGATCTCGCGCAGGATGCTTTCGGTGTCGTCGCCGAGCCTGGGCGCCGACGAGCGCACGCTACCAGGCGTGCCCATGAGCTTGGGCACGATGCCCGGTACGTCCACTTCGTAGCCGTCGCGCGTAGGCTGCCGCAGGATCATGTCGCGCGCGCGGTAGTGCGGATCTTCCGCGATATCGCGGGCCGTGTAGATCTTGCCTGCTGGTACGCGCGACCCGGTCAGCGTGGCCAGCACCGCTTCGCTGGAACGCCCGACGGTCCATGCCTCGATGGCGCGGTCGAGCTCGTCCACGCGCGCGACGCGGCCTGCGTTGTTCGCGAGCGCGGGATCGTCGGCGAGATCGCCACGGCCGATCGCCATCATCAGTCGGCGGAAGATGCTGTCGCCGTTGCCTGCGATAAGCACGTAGCCATCGGCGCAGCGGTACGCGTTGGACGGCGCGATGCCCGGCAGCGCGCTGCCGGCGGCTTCGCGCACGGCGCCGAACGCGCTGTACTCGGGAATGAGGCTTTCCATCACGTTGAAAACGGCTTCGTGCAGCGCCACGTCGATCACCTGCCCCTTGCCGCCGTTTGCGTCGCGGTGATAGAGCGCCGTGAGCACGCCGATCACGCCATGCAGCGCGGCGAGCGTGTCGCCGATCGAGATGCCGCAGCGCACCGGCACACGCCCGGGCTCGCCGGTCAAATGGCGCAGCCCGCCCATCGCTTCCCCGATCGAGCCGAAGCCCGGCAGATCGCGGTACGGGCCGGTCTGGCCGTAACCCGAAATGCGCAGCATGATGAGGCGCGGATTGACTTCCGCGAGCGCCTCGTAACTCATGCCCCAGCCTTCGAGCGTGCCCGGACGGAAGTTCTCGATGAGCACGTCGGCCTCGGCGATCAGCGTGCGCGCGATCTCCTGGCCTTCGGCGCTGCGCAGATCGAGCGCAAGCGAGCGCTTGTTGCGCGACTGCACCTGCCACCAGACGGAGGTGCCGTCTTTCATCAGGCGCCAGTTGCGCAGCGGATCGCCGGCGCCGGGCGGCTCGATCTTGACGACCTCGGCGCCGAATTCGCCGAGCGTCTTGCCCGCGAACGGCCCGGCGATCAGTTGTCCCATCTCGATCACGCGCACGCCTTTGAGCGCGGCGGGCGAAAGCGGCAGGGAAGATTGGGCACTCATCACACTCACTCCTGAAATACGGTGGGCACGTGAAACCGCTTAGCCAAAGAGCCAGGGTTCGCGCGCGCTGCGCTCGCGCTCGTAGGCGCGGATCGTGTCGGCCTGCTCGAGCGTGAGCGAGACATCGTCGAGACCATTGAACAGCCGGCGCTTGCGCTCGGCCTCGATCTCGAACGAGATGGCGTCGCCGACGGCGGGCCGCACGATCTGCGCCTGTAAATCGATCTCGATGCGCAGGCCCGGCGTGCGTGCGGTGAGATCGAACAGCGCCGCTACGGCACGCTCGGGCAGGCGCACGGGCAACATGCCGTTCTTGAAGCAGTTGCCGTAGAAGATGTCCGCGAAGCTCGGCGCGATCAGCGCGCGGATGCCGAAATCCGCCAGCGCCCAGGCTGCGTGCTCGCGGCTCGATCCGCAGCCGAAGTTCTCGCGCGTGAGCAGGATCTGCGCGCCCGCGTAGCGCGGCTGGTTGAGCGGAAAATCCGGATGCGGCCGGCGCGTCGCCAGGTCCTGGCCCGGCTCGCCGTGGTCCAGATAACGCCACTCGTCGAAGAGATTGGCGCCGAAGCCGGTGCGCTTCACCGACTTCATGAACTGCTTGGGAATGATCGCGTCGGTGTCGACGTTCGCGCGGTCAAGCGGCACGACGAGCGCATCGAGTCGGGTAAAGGCTTGCATCAGATCACTCCACGGGAAACGTCGACAAAGCGGCCGGCGACAGCCGCCGCCGCGGCCATGGCGGGGCTCACGAGGTGGCTGCGGCCGCCGGGGCCCTGGCGGCCCTCGAAATTGCGGTTGGACGTGGAGGCGCAGCGCTCGCCCGGGCGCAGGCGGTCGTCGTTCATGCCCAGGCACATCGAGCAGCCGGGCTCGCGCCATTCGAAGCCCGCTGCCCTGAACACGGCGTCGAGCCCTTCGGCTTCCGCCTGTGCCTTGACGAGCCCGGAGCCCGGCACCACCAGCGCCAGCTGGATGGTGGGCGCGACGCGGCGGCCCTTCACGACCGCCGCGGCGGCGCGCAGGTCTTCGATGCGTGCGTTCGTGCACGAGCCGATAAATACCTTGTCGAGCCCGATGCGCCCGATCGGCGTGCCAGGCTCGAGGCCCATGTAGTCGAGCGCGCGCGTCATGCCGGCGCGGCGCACCGGGTCGGCCTCGGCGGCGGGGTCGGGCACCATGCCGTCGACCGGCACCACCATCTCGGGCGAAGTGCCCCAGGTCACCATCGGCTTGAGCTGCGTTGCGTCAATGCGCACGGTCTTGTCGAACTGCGCGCCCTCGTCGCTCACGAGCGTGCGCCAGTACTTCACCGCGGCGTCCCAGTGCGCTTCGCCCGGCGCGAACGGGCGACCCTTCACGTAGTCGAGCGTCACGTCGTCCACACCGATGAGCCCCACGCGCGCGCCGGCTTCGATCGCCATGTTGCACAGCGTCATGCGCCCTTCCATCGAGAGCGCGCGGATCGTGCCGCCCGCGAACTCCATCGCGTAGCCCGTGCCTCCCGCCGTGCCGAGCTTGCCGATGATGGCAAGCACGAGGTCCTTGGCGCTCACGCCAGCCGGTAGCGCGCCTTCGACTTCGACGCGCATCGACTTCATTTTTTCGACCGAGAGGCACTGCGTCGCCAGCACGTGCTCCACTTCCGAGGTACCCACGCCGAACGCGAGCGCCGCGAAGGCGCCGTGCGTGCTCGTATGCGAGTCGCCGGCCACGACCGTCATGCCGGGCAGCGTCGCGCCCTGCTCCGGACCGACCACGTGGATGATGCCCTGCCGCGCGTCGCGAAGGCCGTAGGTTCGGATGCCGAATTCGTTGCAGTTGGTGTCGAGCTGGGCGACCTGCATGCGCGAGAGCGGGTCCGCGATGGCGTCGATGCTGGTGCGCTCGGCGGCGAGCGTCGGCACGTTGTGATCGGCGACGGCAAGCACCGTGCCGGCGCGCCAGGGCTTACGGCCCGCCATGCGCAGTGCTTCGAACGCCTGCGGACTCGTCACCTCGTAGACGAGGTGGCGGTCGACATAGAGCAGCGTCGGGCCATCGGGCGTCTGGGCGACGACGTGGCTTTGCCACAGCTTGTCGAAGAGCGTGCGGGGCGTGCTCGCGGACTCCATCAATGTGTCTCCTGGATTCGGCTAATGATTGCCTCGCAGTCCGTCGCCCTGGCGGGCGAGGCCGCGGCCTATGGAGAGGCATTCTGCGCACGCATGGCCATGGGCGGAATGACACGATGTGGAAGCGAGCTTTCGCGAAACGCTAAAGCTCGCCGCGCGCCCGTGGGCGCAGACATCACTTCGGCCCGGCTGGCGGCTGCGAAGCCGAGCCCACCAGATGATTGATGAGCAGCCGCGCCGGCTTCGGCAACGCACTCAGGTCGCGCGCGCAGATCAGCAGGTCGCGCACGGCCCAGTCTTCGGCAAGACCGATCCTGTGCAGGTCCATCGAGCGAAGATGCGGGCGCACGGCCGCGTCGGGCAGCACGGCGATGCCCAGTCCGGCGGCGACCATCAGGCACATCGCGTCGAAGCTGCGGACCTGGATGCGCAGCTTCAGCTGAGCGCCGGTGAAGGCCGTGGCGGCCTTCAGGCGCCTTGCGAGCGAGGTGCCGCGCGAGAGACTCACAAAATCGAATGCCAGCGCATCGGCGAAAGACACCGTTTCGCGCTGCGTCAGCGGATGGCCGCCCGGCGCCACCACCACGAGCCGGTCGCTGCGGTACGGCATGGTCTGCAGGCCGAACGTCGGCATCTGGTCGGCCATGATGCCGAAGTCGGCCGCCCCGTCCACGACGGCGAGCGCCACCTGTTCGCTGTCCTGCTCCTCGAGCTCGATGCGGATTTCCGGATTGACCGCATTGAACGCCGCGATGTCCGAGGGCAGAAACTGCGTGACCGCCGACGTGTTGGCCCAGAGCCGCACGACGCCCGCCACCCCGGCCGCATAGTCCGACATGTCGGCCGTCATCAGATCGACGTCGCTGAGGATGCGCTGCGCATGCTGTTTGAGCGCCTCACCCGCAGCGGTTAGCGTGATGCCGCGCGAATGACGCTCGAGGAGCGGCGTGCCGACCGCCGCTTCGAGGTCCGCGATGCGCTTGCTGGCTGCCCCCACGGCAAGATGGGCGAGCTCGGCGCCCTTGCTGATGCTGCCGCTGCGGACGACCAGCGCGAACAACGAGAGCGAGACGAGATCGAGACGATGGAGATTCATTTGCGGACATTCCAACGACGGCAAAGACTCCATTATGAGGAACGAGCCGGGCATTCGCTCTGGGCACAGTCCAGCCGACGGACGCAGTGGCCCGATCGTAAAGGCTCGACTAGCACGACATCCGTGTCGTCTCGCGCAACCATCGTAAGCTGCGCTTCATCGATCACGACGACGCCATCATCGGCGCCCCGCCGCGCGCGATTGCCCGCGTCATCCGATCTGCGCTCAGACCTGCTGCTGGCCGCCATCGACGAACAGCTCGATGCCGTTCACGAAGCTCGCGTCGTCGGAGGCCAGGAATAGCGCCGCGCTTGCAATCTCGCCAGGTTCGCCAAGACGCCCCATCGGGATCTGCGCAGCCAGGTAATCGGCGAGACCCTGGCGCTGGGCGGCATCGTCACCAGCCAGGTCGAGCAGGCCGGGTGTGCGGGTCGCACCCGGGCTCACCGTGTTCACGCGGATGCGGCGGTCCTTCAAATCGAGAATCCAGCTGCGTGCGAAGGCGCGCACTGCGGCCTTCGAAGCCGAATACACGCTGAATGCAGCCGTGCCCGCGCTGCCCGCCGTCGAGCCGGCTAGAATCACCGATGCGCCCTCGGCGAGCAGCGGCAGCGCCTTTTGCACGGTGAACAGCACGCCCTTCACGTTGCGATCGAAGGTGTCGTCGTAGTGCTCTTCGGTGACATCGCCCAGCGGCAGCATCGAACCGCCGCCGGCGTTAGCGAACAGCACGTCGAGGCGTCCGTGCTCTTCCTTGATCTGCGCATACAGCGCGTCGAGTTCACCAAGCTTCGTCGAGTCGACGCGCACGCCGGTCGCGTTGCCGCCGGCTTCGCGGATGCGCTTCACCGCGGCATCGAGTTCGGCCTGACGGCGGCCGGTGAGGTAGACGTGCGCGCCTTCTGCGGCAAAGCGCTGTGCCGTGGCGAGGCCGATGCCGCTGGTTGCGCCGGTAACGAGTGCGATCTTGTTGTCGAGTTTGCGTGCCATGGTGTTTCTCCTTTCGTTCGCCAGGTGAATGACTGCGTTCGGTGTTGCGTGCTGCGATGTGAGGAGAATATCGACGGCCGCTTCTTTTCGAAATAGAATTGATTGCAATCAAACGTTGCAAAAATGAAAAGATGAGGGGAAATGGCGAAGCTGCCTGATTTCGAAGGACTCGCGATGTTCGCGAAGGTCGCCGAGGAAGGATCGTTCGCGGCCGCGGCGCGCGCGATGGGGGTGTCGGTGGCAACGGTCTCGCGCGGCGTCGCCCGTCTGGAAGACCGGCTGGGCGCGCGGCTCTTCAACCGCACGTCGCGCCAGCTCTCGCTCACCGAGTTCGGCCGGACGATCTGCGAGAAGGCCGGCGAGATCTACCGTCAGGCTGAAGAAGCGGAGAGCGCCGCGCGCGAGATGTCGGTGCAGCCACGCGGACTGGTGCGTCTGGCCGTGCCGATGTCGTTCGGGCTGCGCTGGGTCGCGCCGCTGCTGCCCGCGTTCTTTCGCGCGTATCCGGAGGTGTCGATCGACCTGCATCTATCGGATGCGTCGGTCGATCTGGTCGCCGACGGGTTCGACGCCGCGCTGCGCATTGCCGCGTTGCCGGATTCGTCGCTGGTCGCGCGGCGGCTATGCGCGGTCACGCAATTCGTGGTGGCGTCGCCGGCGTATCTGGAGCGCGAAGGGCGGCCCGCCCATCCGCGTGAGCTGATCGACCGGCCATGCCTTTCATACGCGTACCGCGCGCGCAGCGACGTGTGGCGCTTTACGAACGCGGCGGGCGAGGAGGAGCCGGTCATGCCAACCGGCCCGCTGCGCGTGACGAACGCCGATGCGCTGCTGCCCACGCTGCTCGATGGCCTCGCGATCGCCGAGCTGCCCGAATTCATCGCCGGCGAATATCTGGCCGATGGCCGCCTCGAAGCGATCCTCACCGACTGGTCGCTCACGAAGGGCGGTCTTTACTTCGTCACGCCGTCGGCGCGCGCGCGTCCTGCGAAGGTGGCCGCGCTGTCCGACTTCTTTGCGGAACATCTCTGCGAGCCATCGTGGCGATGGCCGAAGTAGTGTGCTGGCCGATTCGGCGAGCCGGCCCGCATCATTGCATTTATGCAATAGTAAGTTTAGAAAACTTCCATTTCGCAAATATCGCGCAATCCGTATTCTCCTATCGACCGGCTGCACGACATCACGCGTCGAAAGCCACTCGACCACACGGAAAAGGAGAATCACGATGAACACGCAAACCACGCCGAATTCGCCCGATACCGCAACCGTCGCCTTCCTCGCTGCGCTCAACGGCGCAACCGGCCCGGCGATCGAAACGCTCGCCCCCGCCGAAGCGCGCGAAGTCCTGGCGGGCGCCCAGCGCAGCGTGCCGGTCGACGTTTCGGGCATCGACGTCACGCGACGTACGATCGAACAGGATGGCCTCGTCGTGCCGGTCGTGGTCGTCAAGCCGCAGAACGCGCGCGGCGTGCTGCCCGTGTTCATGTTCTTCCACGGTGGTGGCTGGATTCTCGGCGATTATCCGACGCATGAGCGTCTGGTGCGCGACCTCGTCGTCCAGTCGGGCGCAGCCGCAGTGTTCGTCGAATACACGCCTTCGCCCGAGGCCCGCTATCCGGCCGCGATCAACGAGGCTTATGCGGCGACGAAGTGGGTCGCCGCGCATGGCGAGGAAATCGGCGTCGATGGTGCGCGCCTGGCCGTCGTGGGCAACAGCGTGGGCGGCAACATGGCGGCGGTCGTCAGCCAGATGGCGAAGGACCGGCAGGGTCCTGCCATCCGCTTCCAGGGGCTCATGTGGCCGGTGACGGACCACGCGTTCGACAACGCCTCGTACGACGCTTTCGCGAACGGCTACTTCCTCAGCCGCGACATGATGAAGTGGTTCTGGGACGCGTACACGAGCAATGAACGCGAGCGCAACGGACGTTACGCATCGCCGCTGCGCGCCTCGATCGACGAACTGAAGGGTTTGCCGCCCGCACTCATTCAGACCGCGCAGTTCGACGTGCTGCGCGACGAAGGCGAGGCATACGGACATCGGCTCGACCAGGCGGGCAACGATGTGACGACGACCCAGTACAAAGGGACGATTCACGACTTCGGCCTGCTCAACGCGCTCGCCGCTGACGCCCCGACGCGCGCCGCCATGCAGCAGATGGCACACGCGTTGAAGACGCGTCTTCAAGCACCTTGAAAACCGCCCTGTCTGTCGCGTTGCGTCGACCGGCAGCAGTGGGTCGAATATGCCCATCGAACAACGCGCATTCGATACCACCACCTTCCTCGCTGCAACAAAACGTCTCGGCACCGCGCGCGAAGGGCGCTCCGATTAGTCCCGAAGCGCCCCAATCAAAGCGGCAATGCGCTGCTCAATTGCCGGCGCTTGCCTCCACGGCCTGCACGGCCGGCTGCCCTACAACACTCTCCTGCGGCAACGCCCATTCGAGCCAGCGCGCGCGGTGCGCGAGCACCAGCATGAACGCGAGCGCCGCGAGCACGCCGAAGGTCGCAAAGCCCATCTGGTAGCTGCCCGTGCTTTCCCGCGCGATGCCCATGATCACGGGCAGATAGAACCCGCCAATGCCGCCCGCCGCACCCACGATGCCTGACATCAGGCCCGTGCGGCCCTGCCAGCGGCGCGGCACGAGCTGGAACGTGGCGCCGTTGCCCAGGCCGAAGCACACATAAGTGAACGCAAGCAGCGCGATACCCGCACCAAACGGCGGCATCCACGCGGCGAACGCGAAGTCGCACAGCGAGATGGCCGCAAGCAGCAGCACCAGCGCGCGCACGCCCGAGATGCGGTCGGCGACTAGCCCGCCGATCGGGCGCACCATCGCGCCAGTCAGCGCAAGCAGCGACATGATCACGCCGGCTTCGAGTTTGGGCACCTGGTAGAGCGACACCAGCAGCGTCGTCACGTACGACGACATGCCCACGAAGCCGCCGAACGTGATGCTGTACACGAGCATGACGACCCAGGTGTCGCCCTCCGCGAGCACGCCGCGATAGTGGCGCGGCAGCACGGCGATCGCGAGCAGCGCGCCCATCACGGGCAGCAGCAGCACGCCGGTCTTGCCGGCGCCGAACACGCCTGCATGCACGGCGAGCACGAGCGCGATCAGGCCTGCCAGCGCGATGCAAAATGCGCGCAGCGCCTCGCGCGCGCTGCCCGACTTCTCGCCGAGATCGCGGGCCCAGAAGCACACTGCCATGGCGGCGAGGCCGAGCAGCGGCAGCGCCGCGCCCGTTGCGCGCATCCAGCCATGGCTGTTGGCGAGCCCCGGGAACAGGAAGCCGTCGAGCACCGCGCCGATGTTGCCTGCAGCGGCGAGGCCGAGCACGAGGCCTTGCACCTTCGGCGGATAGTTGCTGCCCGCCATCGGCAACGCCACCGCGAAGCTCGCGCCGCCCACGCCCAGCAACACGCCGAGCACGAGCAGCAGCGTATAGGACGGCGCGCCCGGCATCATCAGCAGCACGAGCGCGGGAATGGCCGAGAGCGCAATGCCCATCAGCGCGACCTTGCGGCCATCGCAGGCCTGGTAGAGGTTGCCCAACGTCACGCGCAATATGGCCGCGCCCAGCACCGGCACCGCGACGAGCAAGCCGAGTTCGGCCGGCGTCATCGCCACGTCCTTCTGAATAAACGGCGCAAGCGGGCCAAACATCACCCACACCGTAAATCCGGTGTCGAAGTATAGAAAACACGCCACCAGCGCGCGCCAGTTGCCACTCTTCAGCGAACTCAAAAGATCTTTCACGATGCTCTCTCCAGGTAATGCGTCTGTGCGCGCCAGCGGCGCCCGGTTCCATTTACTTCGCAATCCGATATTTCATTCGTCGGCGGCACAGGGCATAAAAAAAGCGTCCCGAGGCGCATCCGCATGAAACTGTTGTGCTTCATGGGATGCCGCCTCGGGACGCCTTTGCCCCGCCTTGCTCGTAGTCGCCGCCTGCAATCGTCCCGCGCGTGCGGGACGAACTGAAATCACCGAGGCCGTCGTTGGCCTCGCGGCGTATCAAGCAATCTGCATGCCAACGGCAAAACAGCCGCTAGATGCCCGCTTGGCGGCCGGCCCGGCGCTGTGCGCCCACCATCCCTGTGCGATCGATGAAAGCTATTGGTGCACCGCAGCGTACTCACGCACCAGAGGCGGGCGCGCGTCGTCAGGCGACCTATCATTGACTGGAGCGAAGTGCTCTATATGGGCCGGGAGCAGGCATTCATCCCGGCCAGGAAGGAGGCGCATCATGAGACCCGCCGGCTGGATCCTGCTGGGCACGCTGGCCTTCGCCACTTTCGCCGTATGGTCGGAAAGCGTCGCTGCGAACACGCTGAAACCCGCTGCTGCGCCGGCAATCGCCATCGTTTCCGGCACATGGGGCGCCAGTTGCGGCGCGCCGCACGGCAACGTCACGCGCGAACTCGCGCGGCGCTGTAACGGTCTGCGGACCTGCGGCTATGTACTCGACGCGCGGGCGATCCATTCGCTGCCGGCCCGCGTCGGCGAGTCACTGACTTCGACGCGAAACGCCACTGCCGCCCGAACCTGCCGCGTCGACTACCGCGCAAGATGGCGATGCGGCAGCCGCGAGGTGCATGACGCCGCGCTTGGCGCCGAAGCGTCGCCCGGCGATACGCTCGTGCTCAGTTGCGTACGCGAAGATGGCCCGGGGCACTGAGGCCCTGCGATCCACCACCCTCACGCGTCAGCCCGATAGCGCCTCAACCGTTGCTGCCTGCTCGATATGAGCCGCAAACCGCTGCTTCCCGGCGCGATCTCAGCATCCTTCAGCGGTGCGCCCCGCCACACCATCAATCGCGCAGCTTCAATCTGCGTTGCCATGTCAGCCAATCGGAACGTGACCGCCTGATGCTCAATCAACGATTTACTGAAGGATTCACGTTCTTTGGCGTATTTCACGGCCGCTTCGAATGCTGCTCGTGCCATACCTACCGCTTGCGTCTCGGCAATTAAACAAATTCAGTTCGCATAACACCGCTTCAACTTCAATCTCCTTCACATCCCTTCCGTACGTTAACGCACATTTTTTAAATTTCACGCCGTCCCTGGCATTTCTGCTTTCTAGAATTCATGGATATCAGCGTGATGCAATCCTAATGGATATGCGTTCCCGGAGTTCGAAAAAAGGAGACGTGGCGATGACTGACGACGACATTATCGACTACGTGCTGAGGTTCGAAGGCGGCTTCACCAACAACCCATCGGATCACGGCGGCCCGACCAACTTCGGCATTACCGCCGCCGACTATGGCCGCTTTCTCGGACTCCATGGACCCGCGAGCGCCGAGCAGATCAGCAATATGTCGCGCAACGATGCGATCGCCATTTACAAGCGCGACTACATCGCCCTACCCGGGTTCGGGCCCATCACGGACGGAACGATCAAGCTCACAGTGGTGGACGCCGGCGTGTTGTTCGGCACATCGCGTTCGACGCGCTGGCTTCAGCAAGCGCTGCAAATCAAGGCTGACGGGATAATGGGCACCGATACGCTGGGTGCGTTGTCCGCTTGCACCGATCCGCCGAAACTCGCGCGCGCTATGCTCGCACTGCGGTTCGGCGCCATTGCCGATATCGTTGCAAAAGACCAGTCGCAGATTATCTTTCTGCGCGGATGGGTCAGTCGCGCTACATCACTTCTCAACATGCTTTGAAACCGATCATGGCCGATACCTCCACCAACAACGAGCTGGCACAAATCGCTAACATCGTCCGCCCGGTTTCCCCGAGCCTTGCGCAAGCGCTCGGCGGCCCCTCCGCAGGCATTGTGGTCGCCGCGCTCGGGCGTTGCCTGCTGCAAGACGTCCAGGCAAACTCCGACGACCTACTCACGGTCTTGAAGAAAGGCGATCCTGCAATGCAAAACGCCATTCTGGCTGCGGAGGAATCTTGTCAGTTACGCTTGCGGGAAAGCGGCAGCGGACTCGCTCAACTTGCCCCAGAGGTCGCCTTGGCCGTCATCTCGGACGACGAGCAAACCCAGCGCCTGAAATATGGCGATATCGAAGGGGCGCGCGCACGCCAGATCGCCTCGCATGACTTCACCAATTCGATATTGGCCTATGGGGTTAGCATTGGCTTTTTCGCCATTCTGATCATCCTGATGTTCTTTAGCGACAAGGTGAATACACTCTATAAAGACCTGCTGTACACACTACTGGGCGTGGTTGGCACCGGCTGGGCCAATGTCATCGGTTTTTACTTTGGCTCCAGCGCAGGCTCCGCGCAAAAGACCCAGGCACTAACGGCAGTCCTTACTTCACGGCAGCAACAGCAGCAGTCAACTTCAGGACCGCCACGCTCCAGAATGACGACAAAGGGCTCCTAGTGATGGGCATACAGCGGCAGGAAAGGATCTTTTGCGCGCGGCGTGCCCTCGCTCGTTGGCCGCGATGAATCCGGCGCGTGCGGTTGCGGGCATTGTGGAATGCTCGTGCGAGGCGCGGCCAGACTCAGGACCTGGGTGAAATCATTGGCCGCCTTCACGCGCGCCGTGAAATTCAATGCGCCGTCAAGCCCAAGCAGGGCGTCCGTGGTCTTCAGGATCGACGTGTGGTCGTACAGCGTGTGGTCGATCGTGCCGGCTCGCACGAAAGGCGAGACAACGATCGCGGGCACCCGCACGCCAAGCTGGTTGAATGCAAACTTGTGCGTGTTCAGCGCGGGATTGTCGGTCGAACCCGGCGCCACCGCGGCGGGAGGCGTCACGTGATCGAAGAATCCGCCATGCTCGTCGAAGACGATCAGCAGCACGCTATTGGGCCACAGCGCTGAACCGCTAATCGCATCGTAGACCTGCTTGACCAGCGCTTCGCCTTTGCAAACATCGCAGGCCGGATGCATCGAGTTGCCGTTTCGGAAATCGTTCGTGGCATCGTAGGTAGGCTCGATAAAGACGAATTTCTCCGTCACCTGCCCTGCCGCGATTTGCGTCAGAAACGTGTTCATCGAAACAAATCGATTCAGCGAATTGTGTATGCCGGCAATGCCTCGGGTCTGCGCGACGTCGCCCTGCACGACGAGCCAGTCCGATGGCTGCAAGGCCGAAAATATCGTGCCTGCCGGAAAGTTGAAGATGGGCGCATTCGTGAATACCGCCTGAAAGACTTGTCCCGAGCTCGGCGAATGATCGAGTCCGGACGAAGTGCCCGCGATTGCAAAGAAGCGGTTGGGCCACGTGGGTCCGGGCATGGAAGAAAACCAGTTGTCGCACACGCTGAATTGACGCGCCAGGAAGTTCAGTACCGGCAGTTGATTGGGCGTGAACACGCTGAAGGCGTCGGCGACATTGTCGGAATGATCTTCGTAGGTTGCGGCAAAACCCGTGTTGGCAGGGGCCGCCGCCAACGGCGGATATTTGCCTGGCGGAAGAACGAGCGAGTCGTGGAGCACGGTGGCGCCGCTGGCAACCTGCAGCCCACATAACTGGACACACGCGTCGGTGAATTCATGGCCGGGATCGAAGCCCAGCGCATAGGGCGAGCCGTGCCCTAGCGTGTATGGGGTTCCGGTTCGTCCGTAATTGACAATGGGCTCCGCCGGCAATCCATTGGCCGTGGTGGCTCCACCGCCCGGCAGCGTGCCGGTGAAGTTGGACAGGCCAAAGATGCTGTCATACGAGCGGTTTTCCAGCATCAGGACGAATACGTGTTTGATCTCTGGCATAGGGCTACCTTCAGGCTCGGCATGGACACCCATCTCGCGTTGGGAATGGGACGATGAACAGCTCGCTTGCTACGTCACACGGCTTGCCCATTATGTGCGCTTTCGAACGGTTCGGTCAAAGCGTGAGCTTTCAGATAGAAACATCCTGGCAGGACGATTTGCACGGCAATTTCTGAAACAGGCCATTCATTTTGAATATCGAAACGATGGTTTTATACACCGCATGTTTCGGAACAAAGTGGCTTATCTATACGCCCCTGCCATGAATCACCCATGAATGACTGGCCAGCGCGGCACCTGCTCAGAAATGCTGGTCGTAGGCGAGCCGGATGTGAGTCGGTTCGGCGTTGCCTTTTCTCGTGACCGAAAGGTCGATGCGATAACGCCCTTGCCACGGCATCTCGAAGTAGTTGCCATAGGTCACCGTATCGTTGATTCGCAACGCCTGCAGAAGCTTGACCTGGGGTTGCGCCCGCGACTTGTGCGCCGGGCTGGTTACTTTCGCGGTCACGGTTGCATCGTCGATACGCGCACCGGTCGACTTGTCGAACAACGCGACAACCAGATGGTAGCTGGATCCCCCATGTGCCTGCGTATCCTCGGGTGCGCTCGCCCCTCGCTCGACCACCATCGCCTTGTCTGCAGGCACCACGCCGAAGTGCACCGTCAACCCGCTTTTTGTCGTACTTCGATTCAACGCGTCCGCATGAGCCGCGCCGGCCGTTGTACCCAAAAATATCACCAGTACAGCCAACAGGAGTTTCATGATCTTCTGCATGATCGCCTCGATTTCGTGAGCGGAGTGTTCGAAACCCGGAACGCGTGGTGTACGTGTCTGGACTTGATATTGAAATGCTGAGATCGGCAAGGCGAGGTCCGATTGATGCATATCAACTCTTGCATATTTCCCATGGATACCGAACTAAATCGCGTTGCCCACACCCTCTATCTCTATTGCGATCGCACCCGCGCATTTCCCGTCAACAGCGTCGGCGGATACACGACCACGGTGTCTTTGTCGCGCAGGCCATCCAGCACCTGGGCTGTTTCGGCATTTCGCTGCCCGATGCGAACCATGCGCTGTACCGCCCGGCCACGCTCGACGGCAAACACGCACCACTGCTCAGCGCATCTGAACAGCGCGCCGATCGGCACGCGCAGCACGTCGTCGCGCTCCCAGATGACAATCCGGCCGAGCACGCGATAGCCGTCGCTCAGGCGCCCCGGCGGTCCTTTGAGGTCGGCGATTACGTGGACCCGCTGCTCTTCCACGCCCAGCGCCGATATCTTCGTGTATGCCCCGGGTTCGACCATGCGCACTCTGGCGTCGAACGGCACGTCGCCGCCCCGGTCTTCCACCGAAACGCGCATACCAGGACTGATCTTGACCGCATCGGTCGACAGGACGTCGACGATTACCTCGTAGCGCGACGGATCTGCCATCAGCATCAGCGGCGTACCCGCCGGCACCACCCGCTCGCTCTTCTCGTCGACGCGCAGCAGTGCAGCATCGACGGGGGCGCGGACTTCGACGGGTTGCCCAGCTTCGAGCGCCTTGAGATTTGCCGTCGCGGCCCGGACTTCCGCGGCCGCCGACCGCTCGCGAGCGCGCGCCGCTTCCAGATCGCTCATGTCCAACGTTTCGATGGCACGCAACTGCTCCATACCCTGCCTCGAGATCGCGCCAAGATCGACCAGGCTCTGCCCTCTCTCACGCTCCCGACGCGCCTGGGCGAGATCGGCGCGCGCATGGTCCACGCGGGCCTGGGCCTCACGATACGACGCCTCGGCGGCTTCCACACGCGCATGCTGTCCGGCGGTTTCGCCGGGCGTCATCGGCACCGGCACCAGCACCGCGAGGATTTGCCTAGCGCGGACCCGGTCGCCTTCGCGCAACGCCACGCGCAGCAGGCGCCCGGTGACAGGTGCGGTGACCACGTAACGATCGTGCGCACGAACTTCGCCGTCCTCATCAATCGTGACGCGCATCTGACCGCGGCTTATCAATGCCGTCTCGGCGGACATCGGCGCCGGCCAGAACGCGTAGGCGAGCATCAACCCAAGCACGAGCGTGGCCACTGCCAGAACGCACAATGTGCGTTTGCTGCCGCGCTTCATGACTCCCTCGCCTTGAGCACAGCCACGATATCGAGACGTTTGATTTTCCACGCCACCACAAGGCCGGAGCTGGCGACCGCACCCGCTGTCACGATGAACGCATAGGCGAATGTGGAGGGCTCGATCACGAGGGGCAGCCGGTAAGGATCCGTTGCGAGCCGTTTGGCCAGCAGCGCGCACACGCCATAGCCGAGTACCAGCCCGGCAGGTGTGGCCAACGCGGTAAGGACACACTGCTCCCCAAGCAGAATCCACGCGACTTCCGTCCGCGTAAAGCCAAGCACGCGCAGCGACGCCAGTTGCTGGACACGCTCGGAGTAAGCGAGACGCATGCCGTTGAATGCGACACCAAACGCGATAATGCAGGCAAACACAAAATTGATCGATGTGGAAACGCGCATGCTTTCATTCATGATCTTGCGAAAGCTGTCGATCACCGACTGGCGCACGGCGACCGCATTGACCGACGGCATACGTTTGAGATCCGCGTACAAATGGTCGAGCGCGCGCGCGTCTACCTGCAGCCACGCGCCGCTCCAGTTCCCGCTTTCGCCAAGCAGACGCGCGAGCGCCTGCTCATCCATGTACGCACGAACGCCCACCAGTTCGCCGACACGACCCGCCACGACGACCCTTTGTGTTCGTCGCTTGCCTTCCAGCACGTCGACCGTGACCGGATCACCGGCGCGCACTCCGAGCGAGTCTGCTAGCTGCGACGAGATCATCAATCCGTCTGGCGCGACACGCAGCGGCACGCTCCGGTCATTGACCAGCCGATGCATTTGCGCTTCAGGCGCAACGCCGCTCAGGACGACACGGCGCGACCGATACCCGGCGGTAAGCTTGACGGACACGTCGCGAAAGGGCTCGACTCGCAACACGCCGGGCAGCCGTTGCAGCGCATGAATCGCGCGGTGTGACAACGGCTGGGCGAAGGCGATGGTCACGTCCTGCCTCTCGACGCGCTGAAACTGCACGTCGAACAGATAATCGATCGCGTCGAAGAAGAACCCGCCCGTCACGAGGATCGCGCTCGCACAGGCCATTGCAAGGCACGAGAGCAAGGACTTGAGTGGCTGCCGCGTGATACTGCGCGCGATCATCCGCCAGGTCACGCCCAGATGCCGGAAGATCCCGAGCCGCTCGGCCCATCCCGCCGCGAAATCGGGCGGCAACGGCGGGCGTAGCGCGTCGACGGGCATCAGCCTGGCAGCCTTGACGACACTGACCGCCGCACCGGCCATGGCGGCCGCGAGGCTCACGCCGAACGCCCCGATCAACGCCGTCAAGTCGGCGCGAAATTCAAGGTGTGCGAAGTGATAATAGCGAGCGTACAGACCGGTCAGCGAAGAGCCCAGCGCGAGACCGCCGGCCACGCCGGCGAGCGCCCCCGCCGCGCCTATCAGACAGGCAAACTGCAGGTAATGCCATGCGATGCGTGCGTTGCCATATCCGAACGCTTTCATGAGGCCGATCTGGGCGCGCTGCGTGTCGATCAGCCGGCTCATGACGTTCTGCAGCAGGAACATGGCCACACACAGAAAAATGGCGGGAACATAAGTGGCCGTGATGCGGTTTTGCGCGATTTCGTCCGATATGAAGCGGTTCGATATCTGGTCTTCCCGCGTGAGTGTACCTAGCCCGCCATAGGCGGCCAGTTCCCGGTCGATACGCGCGATGATTGCGGGCACCACGGCGCGGCCATCGAGCGCGAGGACGAGGTCGTTGAACGCACCGTCCATGCGAAAGGCGGCAGAGACGGCGTCGTTGCCCATCCACAGCACGCCGTAGTGACGATTGTCAGGAAAAATCGACCCCGCACCTGCTTCATAGATGTATTCGGGCGACAGCGCGATGCCGACGATACGAAGCAATCTCCAGCGCCCGCTCAGCACCGCACCGATGCGCTCGCCCTCGTGCAGGCCATTTGCCTCGGCGAAGGCCGCACTCACCATGGCTTCATCGTCGCGGCCCGGCGCGACATAACGGCCGCTTTTCAGATGCAGCAGGTTCAGCGTCGGCCAGCCATTCTCGGGAACCGAAACGATATGACCGGTGGCTGGCTCGTCCAGCCCGGGAACGTCCAGCGTCACATCCGACACCACGCGCATCTGTACCCTCGCTACCCCAGGGATCGCCGCGATGCGCGCCGCGACCGCGAGCGGCGCCCGCTTCAAATGCACGAACAGATCCGCGAAGCGGTACGACGCGTAGTAGTCCTGTTGCGCGTCCTGCAAGGCCAGATACGTGCTGCGCATGGCCACGAATGTCGCGACGCCGCACGCGACAACCAGCGCCGCGGCCATCGCCTGAGCGCGCATATGCCAAAGGTCTCGCCACGAAAGGCGCGTCAGGGCGTTCACCATGACAGATCCTGGGCGCTGCAGCGCCGCGCGTTGCGGCGCTCCTCCACGATTGCGCCGCTACTCATGCGCACGACGCGGCTCGCCATGTCGGCGATCACAGCGTTATGCGTAACGATAACGGTAAGCGCGCCGAATTCGCGGTTGACCTGTTCGAGCACTTCGAGCACGCGTCGTCCGGTGCGAAAATCGAGTGCGCCAGTGGGTTCGTCGCAAAGCAGAACATCCGGGCGCTTGGCAACGGCCCGCGCAATGGCCACACGCTGCTGCTCGCCACCCGACATCTGCGAAGGAAAGTGGTCCGCGAGCGCTTCGATGCCGACCATGCGCAATGCGTCTTCGGGGTCGAGCGGCTGCTCGGCGATATCGGTCACGAGCGCGATGTTCTCGCGTGCCGTGAGCCCCGGTATCAGGTTATAGAACTGAAACACGAACCCCACATGCTCACGCCGGAACCGCGTGAGTTCGCGCTCCGTGGCACGCGCGAGACTGTGGTCGCGGTAGACGATGGAACCGCTCGTGGGCGTGTCGAGCCCACCCATGAGGTTCAGCAATGTCGATTTGCCGCTGCCCGATGCGCCCAGCAGCACCACGAACTCCCCGGCTCCGAGCGCGAGGCTCGCATCGTTCAGCGCGCGAACGCTGACGCTTCCCATCGGGTAGACCTTGCTGACTGCCTGAATGGAAAAGACGGTCTTCATCACGTCTCCGATGTGCCGCGTGCAATTCACATTAACGACGCACCGCTTCAGGCCGTTGATCTGCATCAACGTGCAACTCGGCAAAGTACACCTCGACCCTTAATCCACCGAACGCCGGAAAGCGCGCGCGCAACTGCCGTTGCGCGGCTTCGCCGTCGCGGACCCAGTCGACCTGGAAGCCTTGCTGCCGAAGCCCGGGTGATGAGCAGCATTGCCAGGATTGCGACTGCGCCGACGGGATTGTGGCCGACATACAAGCCCCAAATCCCGCCCGACGGCATGGATCCTCAATGTCAAATGTCGCGCCGGCCCGATGGCAGGTTGACGTGCATCAAGCGCCGGAGGTAGCGACGAAATACGCTTGGCAGGCAAGCGGGAGGAGCTTGCGGAAAACATCATTGGATTGTCGCCCGTCATGGGGGAGAACTGACATGGCACGCTCTGTTGTGCGGGGCCTGACGGCTGGCGCCGTGTTGGCCACGGCCTTCACCGCCCTCGCCGCTCACGGCGAGGAACTCGCAAGCATCGGTACCCATTCGCAGCGCTACGGCACGCACATCGGAATCTCGGCCTATGAAGATCCGCTTCTGAAAGGAGTCGCTTGCTACCTGTCCGGTTCGCACGACGACGGCAATCTCGGCGGGTCAGCCAAACGGCGCATGTCTGACGTCGTCGTTTCGTGCCACCAGGTCGCCACCTTGAGTGTGCCAGTCCATGTTCCCCGCCAGGCGCAGGTATTCGACGAATCGGTGGATCCGGTATTCAAGACCGTTCACGTAGTCCGAATCCTGGACCCAAAGCGGCACGCCGTACTGTACTTCGCATATACGGAAGCAGAACTCGCAGGCAACCTGCCTGGTCACGTAGACGTGATTCGATTGCCACCGCCAAACCGACTGGAAACGCGATAGTTCACCGACCGCGCGGATGTTTGATCCAGATCATCTTCAGCGCTGACGCAAATTCGAGAATTCGATCAAACGCTTTTCCGCGAGGTGGCGACATGCAGATCGGCGTGCCTAAGGAAATCAAGAGTCAGGAATATCGTGTCGGCCTCACGCCCGCGAGCGTCCACGAACTCGTGCGTCGCGGACACACGGTGCTGATCGAGACGCAGGCCGGCGCAGCGGTGGGCCTGCCGGACGCGGCGTACTCTGCCGCAGGCGCCATGATCTGCGGCGACGCACGCGAAGTCTGGTCGCGCGCCGACATGATCATCAAGGTCAAGGAGCCCCAGGCGACAGAGCGCAGCATGTTGCGGCCGGGCCAGATCCTGTACGCCTACCTGCATCTCGCGCCCGATCGTGAGCAAGCCACGGCACTGATCGCTTCCGGTGCGGTCTGCATCGCGTACGAAACCATCACCGCTGCGGGCGGCGGACTGCCGCTCCTCGCGCCAATGAGCGAAGTGGCCGGCCGCATGTCAATTCAGGTCGCCGCCGCCAGTCTGGAGAAGCCGCATGGGGGCATGGGGTTGCTGCTCGCCGGCGTGCCCGGCGTCGCACCCGGTCATGTCGCGATCCTCGGCGCGGGTGTGGTCGGGACCAATGCGTTGCAGATGGCAGTGGGCATGGGCGCACGTGTGACCATTCTCGATACCAACGTGGAACGGCTGCGCCAGCTCGATCTGATCTTCGGAAACCGTATCACCACGCTTAGTTCGAGCGCTCACGCCGTCGAGAAGACCGTGCTGAGCGCAGACGCCGTCATCGGCGCGGTTCTGATACCCGGTGCTGCCGCGCCCAGGCTCGTTACACGCGACATGATCGCCCGAATGAAAAAGGGCGCCGTTGTCGTGGATGTCGCCATTGACCAGGGCGGATGCTTCGAAACCTCGCATCCCACAACGCACGCGCAACCCACCTACGTTATCGATGGCGTCGTCCATTACTGCGTGGCGAACATGCCTGGCGCGGTTGCGCGAACCTCGACGTTCGGGTTGACCAATGCCACCCTTGGCCATGCGATCACGATTGCAGACAAGGGCTGGAAGCGCGCCATGGCCGACGACGCTCACCTGCGCGCCGGCCTGAACATTTGCGAAGGCCGTGTCACTCACGAGGCAGTGGCGTGTGCGCTCGGCGAGCCTTACGTGCCTGCGCGCGATCTGTCTGGTTAGGAGCGAGGCCGCAAAAGCATTGTCGGGCAAACGCGGCCCGGCGACGTCCCGAGCGACGCCGCCAGAAGCGACAGGTCAGAAGGCGCCCCAGCGCCGCAACGACATGGCCTTCTTGACCCGCGCAGTCGCCAGTTCAATCGCTGCCTCGCGCGGCAACCGGCCATGCTCCGCCGCGGCCTCAAGCACTGCGCGCGTGTTCTCGCGCACCTTCGTGGCAATCGCGTCGAGCGCCATCGCCTGGTTACCGCCAGCGTACTCGACGGCCGCGCAGATCACTCCGCCAGCATTGGCGATGAAATCGGGTACGCACAACACGCCCTTCTGATGGAGATATCCCTCGGCTCCACGCGTAAAGGGAATGTTTGCGCCCTGGATCACGAGGTGCGTCTTCAGACGAGCCACGTTGTCCTCGCGCACGACGTCAGGCCGCGCGGCAGGAATCCAGATCTCGCAGTCGACGTCGACGACCGCGTCGCGCCCGGCCTTCTCGCCGCGCGGGTAATCGACCACCGATTTGCCTTGGGTCTTGAGGTCGTCGAGTAACGCGAGATCGATGCCGGCCGCGTCCACCAGCGTGCCGCCAGAATCGGCAACGCCGACGACGATCGCCCCCTTCTGTGCGAGAAAATGCGCGGCATGGCGGCCCACTGCACCGTAGCCCTGGATCACCATGCGCGCACCTGCGAGCTCGAAGTTGCAGTACGGCACGGCGACTTCCGCTGCATGTGCGATGCCCCAGCCCGTAGCGCCAATCTGGTCCAGCGGGATGCCGCCGAGCTCGCGTGGCAGCCCTACCGAGCGGCCGATTTCGTCCTTGACCCACGCCATGCACGTTTCATCAGTGCCCATGTCGGGTCCGAAAATGTAGTCGCGGACGTCACCAAGTGCGCACGCAAGGCCCCGAATCAGACGCTCCTTGCCCTCACGCGGCATTCCGGGATCGCCATATAGCACGACCTTCCCGCCGCCGTGCGCGAGTCCCGCAGCAGCGTTCTTGAACGTCATCGCGCGTGCGAGGCGGACGCACTCCTCGGTACTGACATCGGGCGCCATCCGCAGGCCGCCGATTGCCGGACCCGCGGCGACGTTGTCCACAACCAGTACAGCGCGAAGACCGATCGACGCGTCGTGGACATGGATGATTCTGGTGGGCCCCAATTCGTCTGCGAAACTGAATATGTCGTTCATCGTTCATCTCCCACGCCATGGCGACGAATCGCTGCACGTACCGTCGTCTAATCGCGCGAATTGCCACGACGCTGTCTGTCGGCGCGCACCGCTTCGCCTGCGTCGTTACTCTTGATGAACATAGGACGTGTAAAACCCGTGCGCTTGATCCGAGTCAACCTGGTGGCCCGGAGCAACTCGCTGGTTAGCCGGATCGCGAGGCGGCATCCGGATCGCTGGGTAAGCCCGTGCTTGAAGCATGGCTTGATTGCGTTGAATTACGTCGAACCGCCCACCAGCACCGCGACAAGCAGCAGGATCAGGGATAACGAAAACATAAGCAGACCGAAAACAATAAGTAAATAATTGATGCCATCCGTCCCAGTCTTTTGATGTCTTGGTTCCATCAACCGCCATCCGTGGAATCGCGTCTGCGCAGCACCGGCCACTGAGACTCTCTCTGCGCGCTTCTCGCCTGAAGGACGCTCTGCGCCTCTAATGCGGGCGCGTGATCTCGGCCATGCATGCGCCACACCCCCCCTGGCGGGGGATAATATAGACAACCCTGGTTTGATTTTTTCTCTCAGGTTCCGTCTGATGCACGGATCGAATATCCGCTTCCTGCACTTGCAGCAAGTCCGCTTGCCGAAAGCAAATCGACAGGTTTATCCAGCATTCAGAGAGCCGGACTCGCGTAGTCGTCGGGCCGCTCGCATGGGATACCGACGCCGACGAAGAAGCACCCTCCCCGCTGACGCCTTTTATATCCACTCGCAAGGAATGGGAGGTACTGCGCATCTCGATCCATGGCGGTAAGTATTGCCGCGAACTCATTACCACCTGAAACGATGACCGATTACAACCGGATAAGTCCTTCATGTCAAGCGGTTGTATTGCCACCATTCGGGTGGTGTTTTGCGGAAGGAGGTCAATATGAACAACAGCAACAAAGCTGCGGCTCGCACCATAGGAACGGCTATTGCGCGCCGACGCTTGATAGCGGGACTGACTCAGGAACAGGTAGCCGAACGTCTCGGCATCGGACAAGAAGCCGTTTCGCGGATGGAGCGAGGCGTCGCGAACCTGACTGTCGCCCGACTTGCAACGCTCGCAGAGATATACCAGTGCAACATCGCACAGCTTGTCACGGAAACCTCGGACAGGGAGGACGACCAGGCGTTGGCGGTATCTGCCGTGTTAGGCCGACTGCACCAGTCAGACCGCACGCTTCTAATCGAATGGCTGAACGTATTCGCGACCCGGATACTGCAACGGCCGCGGCCAACTGCTGAAAAAGCCAGAAGTCTTTGATTGACAGGATAAAAATCGGCCCCTTTAAGGAACGGCTCGCTGCTCAGCAAAGCCGGGGGGCGAAAGTGGCACTCTGCGCTGCGGCGCACGGACCTCTGACACTCCGGTCGTCGCGCCGGGAGTTGTCACCACCGAACGGTACGACCACGGTAGTCGAGGTACTCCAACCCAGAACGCCCCCGCTTGGCCAGTAGTACGTCAACGATCCCGGGTACGCTCTCGTCAATCGATAACCGCCCCTCAGGGCCGCCCAGGTCTGTGCGTACCCAGCCCGGCGCCATCAGCAGCATGGCGCGTGGCGTGTTGACCTGCCGTGCCGCGAAGCAGCGCATGAACTGGTTCAGTGCTGTCTTGCTGCCCCGATAGACTTCACGCTGCCCCGACTCATTGTCGGCGACGCTGCCCTGCCCGGACGACATGACGCCAATCAGCCCTGCCGCGGGCACCAGATCGGATAGCCGCTCGACAACGCGCATCGGACTCAGCGCGTTCGTAATCATGAGGTTGACAAAATCTACAGTGGAGACCTCGCCTATAGTCTGCGTCGGATCAGGATTAGTTGTGCCAGCGTTGACGAACAGAATCTCGAACATACGGTTAGACAGGTGTGTGTGCAGCGAATCGATTTCGTCGGGCCGAGTGATATCGACCGTTGCGACCTCAACTCTCTGTGGATATTGATCCGCCAAGGCGTGCAGCAATGTGGGGCTTCGGCCGGCGCGCACGGTACCGACCACATTCCAGCCTTTGGTCACGAATTCGGCGGCCATGGCGTACCCGAGGCCGCGCGAAGCACCGACGATCAGAATCGTTGGCGTGCAGGAACATTGAGCGTGGGTCATGAGATTTGTCGTCCTTGAGCGTTGCGATGGCTTCAATTCTGGCTACCGCAATCGATTTGAACCAGACGCCTGAACTGCAAACCAAGGTTGCACAGAACGCCATGGCTATCTGGCGATCCGATATGCTGTGGGCCATGTCTCGCGTCGATCTCAATCTCCTTACCGCTCTGGAAGCGCTGTTGACCGAACGTAGCGTTACGGCAGCGGCGCGGCGCCTGGACCTCAGCGTATCCGCCATGAGCCGCACACTCACACGTCTGCGCGCGGCGACCGGCGATCGGCTACTGCTACAGGCCGGCCGTTCGCTGGTCCTCACACCCTATGCCGAGCAATTGAGCCAGCGCCTCCCCGCCTTAGCGAGGGAAGCCCAGGCTGTACTCAGTCCCCCGGAGTACCAATTCGATATTGCGACTTTGGAACGCAGCTTCGCTGTACGAGCGGGCGAAGGATTCATCGATCTTCTCGGCGCCGCGCTAATGGAGCGGCTCAGCCGTATCGCGCCTCGCGTTCAACTGTGTTTCGCGCCGAAGCCAGATTGGGATGCGCAGCCGCTGCGTGACGGAACAATCGACCTCGAGATTGGCACCGTGAGGACTTCCGCACCCGAGATCATGACGCGCCTGCTTTTTCGCGATCGGTATGTCGGCGTGTGCCGCCTCGGCCATCCAATTCTGCGCGATTCCGGGGTGTCCGTTGAGCGCTGGGTCGAGTTCGGCCACGTGCTGACTGCGCGATCCGGTGAGGCATCGAATCCTGTCGATGTGGCGTTGGCAGATCGCGGTATGCAACGAAAGGTAGCAATGGTAGTGCCGTCGTTCACCAGCGCCATGCAGGTGGCCCGTCGCGGCGACTTGCTCGCCGTCATCCCGCGTTCCTGCGTGGGGAATGCCTTCGCGCCTGAACATGCGGCTGCGAATGGACTGCAGTGGTTCGAACTGCCTGTCTCGACATCTGCGTTCAATGTCTCGTCAATCTGGCATCCGCGCCTTGACCATGATCCCGCCCATCGCTGGCTTCGCGCCGAAATTCTGGCGGTGTGCCTGGCCGCTTATCCACCCGGCGGCGGTGATGGATGCGGCTGAGGCTCGATGCAGGCCATCGGGCGGCACGCGGCTTGCGAATACGCAGGCTCTCAACCCGACGATGAGGCTAACGATGAACGAAGACAGAATTAAGGGCCAGTGGAAGCAGCTGTCCGGCAAGTTGAAGGCAAAGTGGGGCAAGCTGACCGATGACGACCTTCAGGTGGCCAGCGGCAACAGCGAGTATCTCGTGGGGCGGATCCAGGAGCGCTACGGGATCGCGCGCGACGAGGCCGAGCGGCAATTGAAGGACTTCAACAGCACACTGTGACGGAGAAGGGACGCGCCGCCAGCGGCGCGTCTGCCGATCCGACGCCCAGGCGGTTTGACGGCTCGACTCGCGAAGGCCAATACGACGGGTTCGACACATCACCGTCGACGTGCACGCGCTCGCCGACGCCCCGTTGCGGCTGCGTCCAGCAGTTGAAGCTTCGGTGGCTGCCGTCGGCCATTCCCCGTTGTCGCCGTCCTAACCGTGGTTATCGCCGTTACTCAGCCTTTGCTCCTGCTGCCTGGGAAACGCCCGCGACAAGCCCGCGACAAATCAGTCGCCCGACGCGCATCCAGAGCCCGTTTTCAACGTCTCGATCTCCTCCAGCAGATCGAGCGCGAGCGCAATGCCCGGCGCGTTGATCTGAAGGTCTCGAGCCAGCCTGAAAGCGGTGCGTACGCGGCCCAGCGAAGCGCCGCTGAACCGCCATTCCTGCGGCCCGGCGCCTTTCGGCTCGAAGGCGCCTTCAGCAACCCAAAGGGTTATTTCTTCTTCCGATGCGCCGCTTATCCGACTCATGTCGACAAGCGTGAACTCGACGTCTTCATCGACAATCTGGCCCACCAGACACGTTCTCTCAGCGCTCTTCATAATGAGCTATCCATAAAGCCGCGCACGCGGGTCAAAGTTGAACGCTTGCCGCATCGTGTTGTACGCCGCTTTGGCTGGCTCGCTGTCGGCCGGCGGCAATACGATGTTCAAGATCACGTACAGGTCCCCCGGTGGGTTCCCAGGAATCCCCTTGCCCTTGAGCCGCAAGCGCCTGCCGCTAGCCGAGCCCATTGGCACCCTCATTTCCACCCTTCCGTCTGGCGTCGGCACGGTGACGGGCCCGCCAAGCGCCGCTTCCCAGGGCGCCACCGGCAAGTCGAGCAAGACGTCGGGGCCATCGACGCGAAAGTGCGGATGCTCACGAAACGCAACTTCCAGATAGAGATCGCCGGCCGGCCCTCCACCTGCTCCGGCCCCACCCTGGCCTGCGAGCCGCAAGTGCTGCCCCGCCCGCACACCCTTGGGAATCGCAACGCTTAACGTACGGGATTGCAGCGATACATGACCCTGTGCATCGACGACAGGCAATTGCAGCAAAATCGAGCGCTGCGCTCCTCGATAAGCATCTTCGATATCGATGACCACCTTGGCATGGTGATCCTGTCCCGTGGCATGCGAGGGCCGCGCATGCGCTGCTCGTGCACGGCCAAACATTGCTTCGAAAAAATCATTCAGATCGGCATGCGTGCCGGCATTCTCGCTCGCTCCGCTGAATTCGAATCCTTCGTCCCAGTTCGGCGGCGGCTGGAATTCCTCTCCGGCGCGCCATTGAGTACCCATGCGATCATAGGCTGCACGCTTTTCCGGATCCTTGAGCACCTCGTAGGCCTCGCCCAATTCCTTGAAGCGATCCTCCGCGTCACTGTGCTTGCTGACGTCCGGATGGTATTTGCGTGCGAGCTTGCGGTAGGCGCGCTTGATGTCGTCCTGAGCCGCCGTACGCTCCACGCCCAGGATCGCGTAATAGTCTTTGTATTTCATTTGAAAAATACGCCGATAGCATTCGCAACCAGAAAGGCGCGTGTCGTCCCCGATCGAGAATAGAAGACGACGAGACATTTGCTCCGCGTCACTGCAATTCTCCTTGAGGTGCCTGCTGCTCTGCAAAATTCCCGTCTTCATCTCACCAAACCCTGCGCGAGACGTTGACGGACGAATCCAGTATCAAGTCCAGGCGGACTTCTGGCTTGATGTGCATCAAGTGGTAGTGCGCCATTGAGATACCTGTGAACCCGAGCTAGTCGCCGAGCTTTTCTACACGCACCGCAACCACCTTGTATTCCGGAGTACGAACCAGGCGGTCGCGAACCGGAGAAGTCAATCGGTTAATGAACAGGTCGGGACAATGAAAAGCGCTGAATAGCTGCCCTGCCCGCATTGCCCCGCTGATATGGACCGTCAGATCCGCCGCCCCGTAGCGGCTCGATATATGCACGGTTTCTCCTTCGACGAAGCCGTAGCGCGCAGCGTCGTCGGGCGCCATGTCGAGCGTTTCCGACGCGCGCAGCAACAGGTTGGCGGTGCGTTGAGTCATCGTGCCTGCGTTGAACTGGTAGAGCGTGCGCCCGGTGGTGAGCAGCAGTGGATAGGATTCGTCGGGTTGCTCGACCGTCGGGACATATTCGACCACGGCCAGTTTCGCAGTCTTCGCACCCGCGAAGCGCTCCCGATGCAGCACGGGGGTCCCCGGATGGCTTTCGTCCGGGCACGGCCACTGAAGGTCTTCGTGCTCCAGTCGCGCATAGGTGAGCCCCGCGCCATCGGGCCATAGCGAACGGACTTCGTCCCAGACCGCTTCGGGGCCGGTGAACTCGAAGCCGCGCGGCTTGCCCAGGCGCGCAGCGAGCGCCTGGATGACCCACCAGTCCGGCCGTGCCTCCCCCGGGGCTGGCAGCGCCGTGCGAATGCGCTGCACACGCCGGTCGGAGTTCATGAACGTGCCGTCCTTTTCGAACGACGAGGCAACCGGGAAGAAGACCGTACCGAAGGACCGCGCCGTCTCGTTCATGAACAGATCCTGCACGATCACCAGTTCAAGTCGTGCCAGCGCCGCGGCCGTGTCGTTTGCATTGGCGAAAGAAAGATAGACGTCGTAACCCATTGCCCAAAGCGCCTTGAGCCGGCCTGCGCGAGCCGCGTCGATCATTTTGGGCAAATCAAGGCCACGGCTGACCGGCAGTCTGGCGCCCCACACCTGTTCGAAGCACGCACCCGCGACATCGATTGCCTGCGCGCCTGTCAACGACGCCGGATCGCAACCCATATGCGCCGCACCTTGCACATTGTTTTGACCACGCAGAGGATTGACGCCGGAGCCATGCTTGCCGAGGTTGCCGGTCAGCAGCGCCAGATTGACGAGCGCCATCACGCCTTCGCTGCCCTGAAGGTGCTCCGTCACGCCAAGGCCATGAAAGCACATGGACGGTCGGCCGCCCGCATACAGCCGCGCGGCAGCCCGAATCGCCTCTGCCGGCACGCCGCACGCGCCGGCCACGCTCTCGGGCAAGAAGTCGGCCACGTGAGCGGCGAAGGCGTCGAAGCCCTCCACGCGCTCGGCGAGGAAGTGCCGGTCGACAAGATCTTCCTCGATCAGGGTGGCAGCCAGCGCATTGAAAAGCGGCACATTGCGCCCGGGCTGCACTGCCAGGTGCACGTCCGCCAGTTCCGCGAGCTCGGTGCGGCGCGGATCGATGACCACCAGGCCCGCCCCCTTGAGCACGGCCTGCTTGATGCGCGCGCCCACGACAGGGTGACCCTCCGTCGGGTTCGCCCCGCAAATCAGAAAGGCATTCGCCTCGTCGATGTCGTCAAAGCTGTTCGTGGCGGCGCCGACGCCCAGCATGGTCTTGAGCGCTTTGGCGCTGGGCGTGTGACACACGCGGGCACAACAGTCGACATTGTGCGTGCCGAGCACCACGCGGGCGAACTTCTGCACGAGGTAGTTTTCCTCGTTGGTCGCGCGTGCCGAACCCAGCACGCCGACCGCATCGGGCCCGTCACGCGCAACGATTGCTTCGAGCTTCGAAGCGGCAAAGTCGAGCGCTGCGTCCCAGCTCACTGCCTGCCAGTTGCCGTCGCGGCGAATCATCGGCTGCATGATGCGATCAGGAGCATGGTTGTACTCGAAGGCGTATCTCCCTTTTACACACGCGTGCCCCCGGTTGACGGGGCTGTCGGCCGGTCGCATCGCCACCACGCGGCCATGCGCCGTACCCACGTCCAGTTGACAGCCCACTCCGCAATACACACAGGTTGTACGTGTCCAGACAGCCGGCTCGACGCCGACCCGTTTGTCGAACAGCGCCCCGCTGGGGCAACTGTCCACACAGGCACCGCAACCCACGCACCCTCCGGCGAGCAGCGTCGAGCCTTTGCCGGGCGAGATGCGCGTGCCGTCGCCACGCCCCCATGCCTCCCAGACGAATTGGCCTTGCACCTGCTCGCAAATGCGGATGCAGCGCTCGCAGTAAATGCAGCGCTCCATCGCCACGCCGATATAGGGGTGCGTCTCGTCCTGAAACAGCCCCTCCTGTCGCACGTCTCCAGGCTCCACGCCGTGCGCGGCAAGCAGGCGATGGAATGGATGGTCTGGCTCGGCGGCGCATGCCGCTGCAGGATAGTGCGCGGCGATCAGCTCGAGGTTAGTGCGGCGCAGGGCGTCGAGTGCTTCGCCACGAGTGCGCACGACCATCCCCGCACTCACTTCCAACGCGCAGCTTGGAACGGGCCGCGCCTGACCGGACACGTCAACCACGCACAGTCGGCACGCCCCGGACGGCTTCACGCGACTGTCGTGACAGAGATGGGGAACGGCGGCGCCGGCTGCCGTCAATGCATCGATCAGCAGCGTGCCGTCCGCGACTTCGTGAGAGATACCATCGATCGTCAGCTGAACCATCTGCGCAACTCCTCGCGATAGTGCCGCTGCACCGAGAGGACGAACTCGGCCAGCCCACGCCCGTGGCCGCACAGGCTCGTCTGCGCGAGCGCGTCAATCAGGCGCTGATAGCGCGAGGCATCGATCGGAGCGCCTGCCGCTGCAGCATCGCTCATTGCCGCCAGCAGCGGTGTGCCGAAGTGGCAGGGCGTGCATTCGCCACAGGACTCGCGGGCGCCGAACCGGAGCACCTCGGCGATGATCTCGATGATGGGCGTGTCGTCGGCAAACGCGATGACTCCACCGTGCCCGACCGCGCAGTCGATGGCCTGCATTTCCTCGTAGCCGAGCCGCGTGGTCATGCACTCTGGCGGCACGATGCCGGCGAGCGGCCCGCCCACCATCAAGCCTTTGAGCGTGCCACGGCGCAATCCCTGCCCCAGTTGCCCGACAACGTCCGCCAGCGAGATGCCGAACTCCACCTCGTACAGCCCGGGGCGCCGGAACAGCGAATTGAGCGAGAGCAGCTTGGTACCACGGCTGCGCGAGAATCCGAGGTCGGCATAGGCGGCCGCGCCGTGTATGACGATCCATGGCACGGCGCACAGCGTCTCCACGTTGTGGACCAGCGTGGGAGCACCTTGGAGGCCATGCTCGGTAATCTGGGGCGGCCGTAGCCGCACTTCGGGACGGCGCCCCTCCAGCGCATTGAGCAGCGAAGTTTCTTCGCCGCAAATGTAGCCCCCCTGGCCAACGACCAACTCGAGCTCGAATGACGGGTGGGGCCACCCTGCTGCGCGCGCCTGCAGTAACGCAGCCGAAAGCACCCGCGCGGCCCGGGGATATTCTTTGCGTAGATAGAGGTAGCTGCGAGATGCGCCCACGGCGTAGGCAGCGATCGCGGCCGCTTCAATCAGCCTGAATGGATCGTCTTCGAGCAGAAACCGGTCGGAAAACGCGCCGGGGTCGCCCTCGTCGGCGTTGACGATCAGGTACCTGGTACGCCCGGGCGCGTTCGCGAGCGCCTGCCACTTGATGCCTGCCGCAAAGCCCGCACCGCCGCGTCCACGCAATCTGGATTCCTGCACCATCGACACCAGTTGGTTCGGCGTCATGGCACGCGCTTTGGCGAACGCCGCACCACCTCCACGTTCGAGATAGCTCGCCAGATCGCGCACCCCGCCCGCCAGCACGTTGCTCAACAGCACGGTATGACGCGCGCAGGCGCCTATATACGGGCGGATGTCGTGCTCGCTATCGCTGGGGCTCTCGTAGCATTTGCCCAGACAGTACACGGCAGGACGTTGGCCGATCGCGGCCTGCCAGCGCTGCGGCTGATCGGCTCGCGCGGCAAAGCAGGCCAGGCCCGCACACGCGCAACCCGTCATCTCGCACTGACCAAGGTGATAGAACGAGTGCGCCGCTGCGTGGCGCTGGAGCGGTTTCACCGGTTTCCTCACTCAAAAGACCAGTCCTGTTTCGGCCCGGTAATCAGCACTGCATTGCGCCACTCGCGCAAGAAGACTCGACCGATCTGCTTCGCGCTGACTCGCCCGCACCCTTGTCCTCCCAGGCGATCCAGCCCAGGTCAAGCGCCGTGGTGCTCGCAAGCCGATGGCAGGTTCACCTCTTCAACGGCTCATGGCTTTCGGGCGCAACCACTACCGGGCTTTCACAGAAGCTCGAGCGCCAGCGCGATGCCCTGTCCTCCGCCAATGCACAGCGTCACGATCCCGCGCCGCCCGCCGCCACGCTGCATCTGGTGCAACAGCCGCGTGGTCAGCACCGCGCCGCTCGCACCGATCGGATGACCATGAGCAATCGCGCCACCCTCGGCATTGACAACGTCTTCCGCAAAGCCCAGCTCGCGCAGGCATGCCAGTGCGATCGCCGCGAACGCCTCGTTGATCTCCACGCGATCTACATCGGATACAGACCAGCGGGCGCGTGCAATAGCCTGTCGCACTGCAGGAATCGGGCCTAGGCCGAAGAAACCGGGGTCCACGGCTCCCACGCCATAACTGACCAGCCGGGCCATGGGTGTCAGGCCATTGCGTTCGGCCCAGCTTCGCCCGGCAACGATCAGCGCAGCTGCACCGCTGTTCAGGCCGGGCGCGTTGCCTGCGGTAATCGTCCCGTCCTTGCGAAAGGCCGGTTTGAGTCGGGCAAGCGATTCGGCGCTGGTGTCTGGCCGATTGTGCTCGTCGCGGACAAACACCGTGGGCCCTTTGCGACCCGGCACTTCCAGCGGCACGATTTCGGCATCGAAGAAGCCGGCGTCCTGAGCCTGTGCGAAGCGTTGCTGGGAGCGCAGCGCCCAACGATCCTGGTCCTCGCGAGAGATGCCGCACTTCGCCACCAGGTCTTCAGTGTGCCAGCCTGAATGCTGACCGCTGAAAGCATCATTGAGCCCATCGAGCAGCATACTGTCGAACAACGTCACGTCGCCCATCCGGGCACCCCAACGTCCTTGCGGCAGCAGATAGGGGCTGCGATCCATGTTTTCCATGCCACCTGCGATCGCGCATTCGATCATGCCTGCCCAGATTTCGGTGGCCGCACTGGCGATGGCTTGCGCGCCCGATCCACACACGCGGTTGACCGTTAGCGCCGGAACGTCGACCGGCAATCCCGCGGCGATGCCGGCCTGCCGCCCCGGATTCATCTTCACGCCGGCCTGAATGACATTGCCCATGACGAGCGAATGGACCTTGTCGGCGGCCAATCCTGCGCGCTTGAGGCTTTCACGGATAACCGCAGCGCCAAGCGTCGGCGCTGGCAGGTCCCGGAGGGTCCCGCCGTAGGTACCAATTGCCGTACGTACCGGGCTGCACAGGACAACTTCAACGTTGCTCATGAGCTTGCTCCTCAAAGGAAGGACGCCCATGCGGTTCTGCTTCCGCATTGACGGCCTTTCATGATGGCAGTGGCAGTCGCGACCTTTTTGACGTAAATCAAGACAGGTACCGTGGCCGCTCTAAAGCTGAGACACAACGATGGTTGGACCATATGGTTTGTGACAGAGCGGAGAATCTGCCGTAAAAGACATCGAACGGGAGATCTTGCGAGGTGCCGTTCGTGCGCCGTGCCGCGTCACCGCCAGAATCCGAATCAGGAGATGGGACGAAAACTCATGCGTACAGACATCGATGTGGTAGTCATCGGAGGTGGCCAGGCCGGCCTTGCCACCGCCTACTTCCTGCGTCGTGCGGGACTCGACTATTTCGTGCTGGACGACCAGAGCGCCCCCGGAGGCGCCTGGCGACATACCTGGAACTCGCTCCACCTGTTTTCGCCTGCGCAATGGAGTTCGCTGCCAGGCTGGCAGATGCCCGTATCACACGACACATACCCGTCGCGCAACGAGGTCATCGACTATCTGGCGCGATATGAGGACCGTTATCACTTCCCTGTTCGGCGCCCCGTTCATGTCAAATCCGTTTCACGCGTTCAGGATGGCCTGCTGGTCACCGCCGCTCACGAAGAATGGCTGGCAAGGGCAGTCGTGAGCGCGACCGGCACCTGGAGCGCGCCCTATGTCCCGGACTACCCGGGACGCGAGAACTTTGGGGGTCGCCAGATGCATTCGGCGCAATACCGCAATCCTGACGATCTGCGCGGACAAAACGTGCTGGTGGTGGGCGGCGGCAACTCAGGCGCACAAATCCTGGCAGAGGTATCGACCGTCTGCAACGCTACGTGGGTGACATTGCAGGAACCCGTTTTTCTTCCAGACGACGTGGATGGCCGGGTCTTGTTCGAACGCGCGACAGCCAAATGGCAGGCTCTGCGCGACGGGCGCACGATAATGGCGCCGGTAGGAGGTTTGGGCGACATCGTCATGGTGGCCCCGGTACGGGAGGCGCGTGCGCGAGGCGTGCTGCACGCAATGCGTCCGTTCAGCCATTTCGATGCAGACGGCGTCGTCTGGAGCGACGGCACGCATTCCCGCGTCGATGTCGTGATCTGGTGCACCGGGTTCCGCCCCGCACTCAAACATCTTGACCCGCTACAAATCTGTGACGCCAACGGATTGCCGAGGACAGACGGGACGCGCGCCAGCGACGAGGAACGCTTGTGGTTTGTCGGTTACGGCGAGTGGTGCGGCGCCGCCTCTGCCACGCTCATCGGTGTAATGCGTAGTGCTCGCGACGCGGCGGGAGACATAGCCCAATATCTGCGCGCTATACAGCCGCGCAGCACGTCGGCACCGTAGCCGATGACACCGCTGCGATGATGCCACTGGCAAATGAGATCTAGCCCGCCCATTAAGGCAGCCCGGCGCGGCTCGCGCATCATCAAGGCCAAGCCCCCCACCAGCAACCCGGCTCCGGTCCAGGCTGTAACAATAGCGGTAGCACGCAAGAGCCGGACATTCGCTGGAAAGCCCCACCACACACCAGCCAGACTGAGCGTGACAAGGAAGGCGGATGCGACCGTGCTGCACGCTCCGATGCGTCCGAGGCCAGTGTTCATGGATGACCATCAATTTGCCTGCTGGCGAACGCTGGCGTTCGGCCGCCGTCGTTCCGCCGGCGAATGCACTGAACCGAGCCGTTGCGGACAGTTAGAGGTTGGCAGCAGACATTCGGAGGCAATGCCACGAGCCTATGCGAGCGGGCGTGGAGCGAAGTCCCTGGACAATTGGGGGAGGCTCCGCACCCCGAGGGATCGCTTAAGGCGACTCTGGATCGGGCGCCAACGTGAAGTCGACCTCCACCACGGCACCGTCAATCGATACCGTCGTGTCCTCGTCCGAATAACGTTCTCCCGCTATGCATTCAAGCCGCTTCGGCTCATCCTCAGAAAGGTACGAAGGTTTGCGGTGGCAGACCCACGTGACCTTAGTCTTGCGTTTTCCTTCGGACCGTATCGCGACAACTCCGCTCATCACGTATGGTCCAGGACCCACGCTTGGTTCGAACTCTGCGTGACTGACTGAAAACGGTTGCCAGTTGCAACGACCGGGCAGATATCGATCGAGAAAGAAGCTCGCAGAGAATGCTGTTTTCCCAGCGGGTATCCGGACAGAATCGGTTACCGTTTGAGGTACATCGGGCGCTCCCAAAATGCTAGCGAACAACGTCTGCGTGTTGCATTTTTCATTGTTCGTTCCATAGGACAAGTGTAGCCAGACTTCGATGTGCGCATCCTTGCTCCCCTGTAGCACTAAGGCTTTTCCGGGGGAAGGGTTAATTTGCGGCCTGTCGAAAAAGCGATTACGTTCCGCTTCAGAATGTTGGTGAAACTCCATCACGGCTGGCTGTTGTGATTGTGCCAGCATCGTATGTCCAGTCAGGCTTAAAAGAACACTCACCGTTGTTATTAGCTTTCGTCTCGGCATGGCTCAATTTGGGATAGGGTTATCGTCCATTCATACATCTATGAACAAAAAAAACTCTGTTCGCTTACGAACCGACTGCCGGCAGTCAGATCGTCCGGATCAAACTGCGTGTTGCCCCATCCGCCCAGCCAACGCAAAGATCGCCCAACGTCTTCCTGGGAGACGTGTCTTGCCATTTGGATGACCGATTTCGAGACGCATGACCGTTGTCCGGTCGTGGCCGACAACACCCTATCCGCAAACTATCTCCCCGGAAATGTGCGAAAACTTTTTTGCGCGCGCAGAAATCAACGGCCGCTTGTTCAATACGGCGACAACATGAGCTGTTCGATTTGGGACGGCATGCCCGCCTTCGAGGGGCAAGGGGCACGAAGAGAAAAAACGCTGCGGCGCGCCCTTACGCGCACCCTTCGGGCCGCGAATTCCAGCGCCGGATCGCGCGGTTCTCGCGGTCGAAGCCGAGCACGCTGAGCGTGGCCGTGTCCAGATAGAGATGCGCGCCCAGCGCCGCCGAATTGCTAACCCAGCATCCGGCGAGCACACGCAGGAAATGCGCGTGCGAGAAAACGGCAATGCGCCGCCCCGATCGGCCCTGAGCGAGCATCGTCAGCAAACTCCCTACCACGCCACGCGCGCGCGCCTCCACCTGCGTGAGGCTCTCGCCGTGCGGGATCAGCGAATTCCAGACATTCCAGTCCGGCTCCGTCTTGCGGATTTCGGCGGTCGTGCGGCCTTCGTAAATGCCGTAGTCCCATTCGTGCAGATCGGCCGACACCATCATCTCGTTGCTGAGGCCCGCCAGCTGGCAGGTCTCGATGGCGCGCGACATCGGGCTCGCGAGCACCGCGTCGAAGCGCTGCAAAGCGAGCGGCCTCGCGAGCGCGCGCGCCTGTTCACGGCCATGGTCGGTCAACGCGATGTCCGTGCGCCCCGTGTGCTGGCCGCTGCGGCTCCACTCGGTTTCGCCGTGGCGGATCAGCCAGACCTCGCCGGACGCGGCGCTTGCTTTCGTATCGACGGACATCGGGTCACTCCGGTAACGGGCTGCGGCCTCGCGGCACAAGCCGCAAGGCGCAGGAACGAGTTCACGGAGTCATTTTAAGGCAGCGCGCAGCGCGATCCTTGCGCGTGGACGGACCGCTCATCCGGGATTCGAAGCGAGGCGTCAGGGCGGGGCCTCACTGGCCGCTCAGTGCCCCTGGTCCGGCGCCTGGATCATTTTCCATCCATTGCCGGCCGGGTCGCGAAAGCCGGCATCCACGCTGCCGTAGCGATCCACCGGCTCCTGCGTGAACTCCACGCCTTTTTCCTTGAGCGCCGCGTAGCTCGCGCGGCAGTCGGCCACCGCCAGCACGAGGGGCGGCATGGCACCCTTGGCGACCATGGCCCGCAGAGTTTGCGCGGTGGCTTCGTCGTGCACGGGCGGGCCGGGTGCGAACAGGCCGAGCTGGAACGAAGGCTGATCCGGATGCTGGACCGTCAGCCAGCGGTACGTGCCGTTACGCACATCCGTATGAACGCGAAAGCCGAGTTTGCCGACGTAAAACTCGAGCGCTTCGTCTTGATCGTCGACGTACAAGCCCACTACATTGATGCCCTGGTTCATGTGACCTCCTTGGTAGATGGCCGCACTGTAGCTTGGGCAAGCCGGCGGCGCTTCTCCAAAACTGCCATGGTGAGATCGGGGCGCTGCGCGGCCTTCAGCACGCACGCGGGCACACGCCCCAACGCGGACCCGCTCGCGCGCGCCGCGCGGCGCATCGCGCTCGGGCTCATGCCGGTGATGTCGCGAAAAATGCGCCCGAACGTGCCGAGGCTCTCCCAGCCGGTGGCGAACGCGATATCCATAACGCCGAGCTCGGTGTCGCGCAGCAGGGTGGTGGCCTGCTCGATGCGCCGCGTCAGCAGGTAGCGGTGCGGCGGCACGCCGAAGGCCCGCTTGAACGAGCGCGCGAAATGCGCCTCGGACACGCCGCTGACTTCGGCAAGACGCTTGACGGGCCAGGCCTCGTGCGAGGCGGCGTCCATGCGGTCGCGTGCGCGCAGCAGGCGGCGCAACAGGGCCGGGTCTTCGAGTGCGTCGCTGCTGCGCGCCGCGGGAGAAACGGCGGGCGGCGGCGTGCCATGATTCTTGCGTGAGGGCATGAGTTTCGAGGGCTGGCGTGATGGCCGATGGTTCGTGCGCAACAAGCATACCGGCATCCCAGGAGAGCTGGCGCGTGATTCGCGCTGCCGGGATGCATTCGGTTTGGCTCCCGACATATTCGGACGATAAGATCGAGAGCGCCCAAACCCCGCACACCCTCATGCATACCGACATGTCTTCGCCTCGCATTTGCTCCGCCAGCCGCGCTCTTGAAGTGCTGCTGGTCTTTCTCAGGCTCGGCGTGACGAGCTTTGGCGGCCCGATTGCCCACCTCGGCTATTTCCGTCGCGAGTTCGTCGAGCGCCGCCGCTGGCTCGACGACGCGACCTTCACCGATCTGGTCGGGCTGTGCCAGTTCCTGCCCGGCCCCGCCAGCAGCCAGACCGGTTTTGCGATCGGCCTGCTGCGGGCGGGATGGGCCGGCGGGCTCGCGGCCTGGTGCGGCTTCACGCTGCCCTCGGTGTTCTTGATGCTGGTCTTCGCGGCCATCGCGCCGGACCTGGGCGGGCCGGTGGGTGCAGGCGTGGTGCATGGGCTGAAGCTGGTCGCGGTGGCCGTGGTGGCCCAGGCAGTCTGGGACATGGCGCGGCGCCTGTGCCCCGACCGCCGCCGCGCGGGCATTGCGCTCGCCGCTATCGCCATGCTGAGCGTGCTGACCGCGGCTTACGCACAACTGATCGCGATTGCCGCGGGCGCGCTGCTCGGTCTTGCGCTGTGCCGCTCGGCGAGCGCTGGAGATGCGCGCGCCATGCTTGCGCATTCCGGTGCATTTCCCGTTTCACGCAAGGTGGGCATCGCCGCGTTGATCGTTTTTTGCGTGCTGCTCTTCGGGCTTCCTCTGATTGGCGCAACCGCGCAAGGCACGCGAATGTTCGAAGCGTTCTATCGGTCGGGCGCGCTCGTGTTCGGCGGCGGACACGTGGTGCTGCCGCTGCTCCAGCACGCAACGGTCGCAACGGGCTGGGTCGCGCCGAATGACTTTCTCGCCGGCTACGGCGCGGCGCAGGCCGTGCCGGGTCCGCTCTTCACGTTTGCCGCTTTTCTCGGCTGGATGATGGCGAGCCCGCCCAACCACTGGAGCGGCGCGCTGCTGGCTACCGTGGGGATCTTTCTGCCGGGGCTGTTGCTGGTGCTGGCCGCGCTGCCGTGGTGGCACGCATTGCGCAGCCGGCCGGCGATGTCCGCGGCGCTGGCCGGGATCAATGCGGCGGTGGTCGGATTACTGGCTGCGGCGCTTTATTCGCCGGTATGGACCAGCGCGGTGCGCACGCAGATCGATTTCGCCATCGCTTGTGTTGGCTTTTTTCTGTTGACGCGGTGGAAGATGGCGCCGCTGGTGGTGGTGGGTTTTTGCATGGCAATGGGGATTGGGGAGAGTTTGCTCGGGTGAAAAAGTCCTTCGCGGATTTCTGGGGAAATTGATTGCACCATGAATCATTCGACTCTGGTCATCGGCTGCCTGTTGTGCGGCAGCGCAGCGCCCCTCGGCACAATATGGCCCCGAGGAAATATCTAGCCTGCCGGTAGCTCGGGGCTTATTGCGGCGCCATGATCCGCAGCACTGGATGTCCATCGACACTTTTCAGCGGAAACCAGGATCGATGCGTCGCCGCGTCTACATTGACGACATGTGCATTCGGGCCCACCCTGCCGTCGCCGATCTTCGTCACCCGGCTCCCCGCAACGCCGAACATCGACACGACGCCCGCCTCACCGGCCACGTATACCGTGCGTAACGCGGAATCGAACGAGAGCACATCCGGATCGCCGCCGACATCGAACGCCTCGATAATTTTCTCCGCCCTCATGTCGAGCACAAGCAGGCGATTGTTGCCCTCGCAGGCAATCAACGCGAGGCGAGATTCCGGAACCATCAACAGCCCGTGATTGCCTTTCGCGCCCGGCAGATCGATACGGGAAACGATCGTATTGGTGGCTGGGTCGATGTCCACCAGTTGGCTTCGCGTCTGCACATTGACAAAGATGTGTCGCGACACCGGATCAAACTGCGAATTGCCAACTTCCCCGTCGAGCGGAATCGTCGCTACACGACGATTACCCTGAACATCGATCACCGTCTCGGTTTCACCCGTTTCATCTGAAACGAAGAGTCGGTGCGCATCGGGCGCATAGGCCATACCGTCCGGATAGGTACCGCCAGGCACGCGAGCAGTGATCTTTAGCGTGCGCTCGTCGATTGCGACAATCTCGTTTGTACCGGTTGCCGATGCATACACGCGGGACAGTTCGGGCACTACCAGCACGCCATGCACGGACGAGATGCCGGGTACGCGCGCGACAACGCGAGACGCGCGCGTATCGAACACCACAACTTCACTGTCCCCGAGATGGGCAATGAACAGCAGATGCGTGCCGGGGTCATAGCTTTCGTAGTCGAATCGTGACGCTCGTCCGGGCAGAGGAACGTCCTCGACGTGCTTCAATGGCAGATTGCCGGTTACCGCGTCATCCGCGCCATGCGCAACACAACTGACAAGGCTGCCGGCCATGGCCACCATCGCGCAAAGCATGCAGACGCGCGGCGCAATGACGTCATGGCCTGCGCGAAAACATTTCACGATGCCCCTCCGTCCGGCCTGATATGACGGAAAGCGGCAAGCACCGCTAGATCGTAGGCGATCTTGAGCGTGCCGCACGCTATCAGCGGCGCACTGAGCCATCCTGCTCCAAGCAGCGCACCGGCGATCGTCGGCGCGACTGCCGCCGCGAGGCTGCGCGGCACCGCCGTAAAGCTCGCCGCAGCCGGTCGTTCGGGTGTCGTCACGACAGCCATCACGTAAGCGCTCCGGGTTGGCACGTCGAGTTGCGACAGCGCGCTGCGCGCGAGCAACAACATCAACGTCAACGGAAGCGTTGGCGTGAACGCGGCAGCGATCAGGCACATGCTCGATGGAATGTGGGTGAACACCATCGTGTTGAGCAGGCCGATCCTGCGGGCAATCGGTGCAGCGGCAAGTTGCGAGCCCCCGCTCAGCAGCCCTGACCAGAAGAAGAACTGCCCTGCGGCGACAAGCGAAAAGCCAAATCGCTGAATCAGCCACAGCGTCAGCAGCGAGTTCACGAGCAACCCTCCTGCAAACGCGTCAACGCTGAACAGCAGCGCGAGACGTGTAACGATCCCGCGCGAGGGACCAAGCGATGCCCGGACTGCCGCCGTGTGCGCCTCGCGTTTTGGCAGCCGCAGATACAGCAGGAAGATAACGAAGCCCGTTATCGCATAGACGATGAACATCGCACGCATCGGGAGAAGCGCGGGCACATTGGCATGCACAGCAATCCAATCCGGAAGTCCGGCGAGCAGTGCGCCCAACGCAGCCGAGAGCCCGCCCAGGAGGCTGTATCGCGCGAAGAGCGCTGTTCGGGCATCACCTTTCGCGGATGCGGCAAGGCGTGCGTGCTCAAGCGGCAAAAACAGGCTGACGTCACCCGAGCCTGGATTGAGCGTACCGACAAACGCCACCATGAGCAGCGGCCAGAGTGACGACAGGAATCCGAACGCCAGGCCGGTCGCCGCCATCAGGGCGGCAGCGAAAACCAGCAGCGCACGCTGGGGGTAACGGCTGCCCATCAAGCCGACCGCGATCGTCGCAACGGCAGAGCCCAGCAGCGTGGCGGTGCCGATCAGTCCAACCGTGAGCTTCCCGAATCCGAGCGCCAGCAGATAGGCTGGCAGCAGCACAGCAACGAACCCATCGCAGATCCCGCGCAGGCTTCGTGCGACGAGCAGCAGCCACGCACTGCGGTCCACGCCAGCAGGCGGGAGCAGAACGGAAAGCGGCGCCTTGGCGGGAGTCATCGCAGTCCCCGAGTTTTCGCGTCGACGTTACGCGGCCGGCAGGTATCCAACGACACCCCGGCCTGACGCTTCGGTGGCGACGGTCGCTGCCACGAACTGCGCAACGAGTCTGGCAACGTAGCCGGGCACGCTGGCCGCATGGACCATCCGTGCCTGGGACAGCATCATTTCTGCGCCAACTTCGGCGGCATCTTGCAGAAAGATACGTCGCGATTTCATTTTCACTCCTCACATTCTTCCCGCGCGCGGGCTATCAGGTGTGCAGGTGAAGAAGCGGATAGAAGCCAAAGCCGATCAGGGCGGCGGCGACAACGATCACGGGCTCCGGAAGTTTCCTGAAGCGCCACAGCAGCAGTACGGTTGCGAGCGCGATCAGCGCGGTTGGCCAGTCGACGACCGAACGCCTCGCAATGACAACGACCGACCCGGTAATCGCGCCTACGGCCGCAGCGGTGATACCGTCGACAAACGCCTTCACGGCAGGAAGCCGCCCGTATTTCTTGAAGTACGGCGCGGGCAGGACCGTAAACAGGTAGCATGGCAGAAACGTGCCGATCGCGGCGACACAGGCACCGGCCAGCCCTGCAACGAGATAGCCGATGAAACCTACGGTGATGACAACCGGCCCCGGTGTAATCATCGCGACGGCCACTGCGTCGACGAACTGTTTGTCGTTGAGCCAGTGGTGTTCGGTCACGACGCCGCCGTAGAGAAATGGCACGATCGCGAGACCCGAACCGAACACGAACGCACCCGCCTTCGTGAAGAAAAAACCAATCTGGCCAAGCAGCGAGAGATCCAGCCCGCTGGCCACGCCAGCAAATGCTGGCGCCTGTGTCGCCGCGAGTGCATTGAGACCGCCTTTATTGAGCCATCCGGGCGGCGACCGGCGCAGCCAATTGACGACACCACCCGCGATAAAGAGCCAGGCAATTTCGGATTCCGTGTAGACCGTTACAACCGCGAGGATCACGAAGATGATCCAGAGCAACCGGTCTGTGCCAAGCGTCTTTGTCGTCAGCCTGTATGCGCTCATCGCAATGATGCCGACCACGGCCGCACCAACGCCATAGAAGACCGCCTGCATCCACGACAGTCCACCGAAATGCGCGTAAGCCCAGCCCAGCGCGACGACCATCAGGAACGACGGCAGCACGAAGGCGAGGCCTGCGAGCGTTGCGCCCAGTAGACGGTAGTGCACGAAGCCGAGATAAATGCCAAGCTGCGCGGCAAGCGGACCGGGCATCATCTGCGCCAGTGCCAGCCCTTCGCGGTAATCCGCTTCGGTGATCCAGCCGCGCCGCTCGACCAGATCACGACGCATATAGCCGACGAGCGCGACCGGCCCGCCAAAGCCGACCGTGCCGAGCTTGAGCATATAGAGCACCATCTGCCCAAGCGTGTAGCCGGGAACCTGCGCGGTGGTCGTGCTCATGGGCGCCGTCCTGAATCGCTGCCTTTTTCACGAGCCGCGAAATGCGTGTACATCGACTCGAGCACTGGACTCATGGCAGCGAGTAGTTGATCGTCGTCGGCCGCGCGCTCTCGGGTTCCGGCCATGACCGCTTCGAACCCGATGCCTTCCGGCACGCTCGCACCACCCACATCGAGCGTGTGAACCATCGCGCCGAGCCGCACAAGCGCCGGGTCACTGTCCAGGCCAAAGCTCGCCAGCAGCACTTCGAACGTGACGCGTTCTCCAACATGGGTAAAGGCTGCACCATCGAAATCGAAGCCGAGCGCATCGGCCGGACACGCGTCCGGCGACGGCAACCAGATAAAGCGCGCGTCACGATCGATAAAACGGCGGATCAGCCAGGCGCTGGCCACTCGGTCGACCCACATGCGCCTGCGAGTCGCCCAGGTTCGCCCCTGATAGTCGCTAGCGGATAGCGAGCGGATTGCGCGGTCTGTCGCGTGCGGCTCGCCCGGTGAAAGCACCGTATCGACGTGCGCCAGAAAATCCTGCCAGGCGGCTTCAGCGCGCGTCGCTGCCTCAGCCGGAAAGAAGTCGATCGCAACGAGGCTCTCGTAGTCCTTGCGCAGTCGCCGCAAGACCTTCGTTAGTTCAGCGGCGGATTGGCCCGAAACCGTCTTCCGGGCATCGGCGAGTGTGCGGGTGAAGCCGTCGTACTCATCGGTACGATCGAACAGCGCGCGAAATTCTGCCTCCTGCGAAGCATCGAGGCTCGGCGCACGCAGAAGATGGGCGGTGCCGCCACTCTCGCCAATGGCGACTGCGAGTTCGCGCAGCATCGCCTCACGTTCGGCCGTGTACGGCAGCAGATATATGCCGTCGCGCAGAACGGCGCAGCCGCGCGCCTTGAGAGCGCGCCAGAAGCGCATGCGCGCCGTCGCATTCTCAGTCGGAAGCGTCAGCACAAGGAGTGACCACGTCGAACAAGCATTCATGTAGATCATGCTACTCGTGCGTAACATAATCTACAAGATTACTTCTTGGGCAAGAAACCTCCAAAGCCCACAAAAAAATGGCCCCGCAGGCTGAATGCCTGCGGGGCCATTGTGCGAAGTACGAGGACGCCAGCCTGGCGCGAAAACTCCCGCGCCTCAGGCCATCGTCACATTTACATCGCCACGGTGTCGGCCACGTCCTTGAAGTCCGCGATCTGGTCGAAGTTCATGTACTGATAGATCTTGTCGCCGTTGGCGTTGATCACGCCGATATCGGCCATGTACTCGTCCTTGGTCGGGATCTTGCCCAGACGCGAGCAGATCGCTGCCAGTTCCGCCGAGCCGAGGTACACATTCGTGTTCTTGCCCAGACGGTTCGGGAAATTACGCGTCGAGGTCGACATCACCGTCGCGCCTTCGCGCACCTGTGCCTGGTTGCCCATGCACAGCGAGCAGCCCGGCATTTCGGTACGTGCGCCAGCGGTGCCGAACACGCCATAGTGGCCTTCCTCGGTCAGCTGCTTCTGGTCCATCTTGGTCGGCGGCGCAACCCACAGCTTGACCGGAATATCGCGCTTGCCTTCGAGCAGCTTCGAAGCCGCACGGAAGTGACCAATGTTGGTCATGCACGAGCCGATGAACACTTCGTCGATCTTCGCGCCGGCGACATCGGAGAGCGTCTTCACGTCGTCCGGATCGTTCGGGCAGGCCACGATCGGCTCGTGCACGTCAGCCAGATCGATCTCGATGACGGCGGCGTACTCAGCGTCCGCATCCGGTTGCAGCAATTGCGGATCGGCCAGCCATGCCTCCATCGCCTTGATACGGCGCTCGAGGCTGCGCGGGTCCTGGTAGCCCTGGGCGATCATCCACTTCAGCAGCGTGATGTTGCTGTTGAGGTACTCGATGATCGGTTCCTTGTTCAGGTGCACCGTGCAACCGGCCGCCGAACGCTCGGCCGACGCATCCGAGAGTTCGAACGCTTGCTCGACCTTCAGATCGGGCAGGCCTTCGATTTCGAGGATGCGGCCCGAGAAGATGTTCTTCTTGCCCTGCTTGGCGACCGTCAGCATGCCTTGCTTGATGGCGTACAGCGGGATCGCGTTGACGAGGTCACGCAGCGTGACGCCCGGCTGCATCTTGCCCTTGAAGCGCACGAGCACCGATTCCGGCATGTCGAGCGGCATCGTGCCGGTAGCGGCCGCGAACGCCACCAGACCCGAACCCGCCGGGAAGCTGATGCCGATCGGGAAGCGCGTGTGCGAGTCGCCGCCGGTGCCGACGGTGTCGGGCAGCAGCATGCGGTTCAGCCACGAGTGGATCACGCCGTCGCCCGGGCGCAGCGCAATGCCGCCACGCGTGCTGATGAAGTTCGGCAGGGTCTGGTGCGTCTTCACGTCCACCGGCTTCGGATAAGCGGCGGTGTGGCAGAACGACTGCATGACGAGGTCGGCCGAGAAGCCGAGGCATGCGAGGTCCTTCAGTTCGTCGCGGGTCATCGGGCCTGTGGTGTCCTGCGAGCCAACCGAAGTCATCTTCGGTTCGCAGTACGTGCCCGGGCGCACGCCCTGGCCTTCCGGCAGGCCGCAGGCGCGGCCAACCATCTTCTGCGCGAGCGAGAAGCCCTTGCCGCTGTCGGCCGGCTGCTGCGGCAGGCGGAACAGCGTCGAAGGCGCGAGGCCCAGCGCTTCACGCGCCTTCGCGGTCAGCCCACGGCCCACGATCAGCGGAATGCGGCCGCCGGCGCGCACTTCGTCGAACAGCACATCGGACTTGACCTGGAACTCGGCGATCACTTCGCCGTTCTTGAGCGCCTTGCCTTCGTACGGGCGCAGTTCGACCACGTCGCCCATTTCCATCTGCGACACGTCGAGCTCGATCGGCAGCGCGCCGGCATCTTCCATCGTGTTGTAGAAGATCGGGGCGATCTTGCCGCCGAGGCACACGCCGCCAAAGCGCTTGTTCGGGATGAAGGGGATGTCTTCGCCCGTGAACCACAGCACCGAGTTGGTGGCCGACTTGCGCGACGAACCCGTGCCGACCACGTCGCCCACGTAGGCGACCAGGTGGCCCTTTTCCTTGAGCGATTCGATGAACTTGACCGGGCCGCGCTTGCCGTCTTCTTCCGGCGTGATGCCGGGGCGCGCGTTCTTCAGCATCGCCAGCGCGTGCAGCGGGATGTCGGGGCGGGTGGTGGCGTCCGGGGCCGGCGAGAGGTCGTCGGTGTTGGTTTCGCCGGTCACCTTGAACACGGTGATGGTCAGGCTTTGCGGCACTTCCGGACGGCTCGTGAACCATTCGGCGTCGGCCCAGCTTTGCAGCACGGCACGGGCATTCGCGTTGCCCTTGTCGGCCAGTTCCTTGACGTCGTGGAACTGATCGAACATCAGCAAGGTTTTCTTCAGCGCGTCGGCAGCGACCGTGCCGACTTCGGCGTCGGACAGCAACTCGATCAGCGGGGCGATGTTGTAGCCGCCCAGCATCGTGCCGAGCAGCTCGGTGGCGCGGGCGCGCGAGATCAGCGCGCAGGCGGTTTCGCCCTTGGCGACGGCGGCCAGGAAGCCGGCCTTCACGCGGGCAGCTTCGTCCACGCCGGCCGGCACGCGGTTGGTGATCAGGTCGAGCAGGGTCTGCTCTTCGCCTGCGGGCGGATTCGCCAGCAATTCGACCAGCTCGGCGGTCTGCTGGGCCGTCAGCGGCAGGGGGGGAATGCCGAGCGCGGCGCGCGCGGCTACGTGTGCACGAAAGTTTTCAAGCATGTGGGGCCTACTGGTGTTGCGTTTCAGGGGAAGGCTTGTCAAGCACGCCAAGGCTGCTCCGGGTACCGCTTTGAGGGGGATTTTAATGGCAAATGGGCTCTAGCGTCAAATGTCTTATGTCTTATATAAGAGTTAGAGGGCGCATAGAAACCCATGGCGGCAAGCGTTCAGTCTGTTCTCGGGAGCAACGGGGCGGTTTATCCGCGCGGCACGCGGGGATGAACGGCAGGCGCAGCGCCGTCACCCGCGTCGTTCGTGGCGAGGCGACGGGGGTCCGGCCTGCTCGCTGGCGAGCAATTGCCGGACGACATCGAAGAAGGCCGCGACGAGTCGCGCGCCGCGCCGCTCTTCGAGGCACACGACGTGCGCGTGCGTATAAACGTCGTCGCCCTGAATCGCCAGCTTGCGCAAGCGCGGATCGTCGATGTGCTCGCGCTCCGACACGGCGGCGATGCCCAGTCCCAGGATCACCGCCTCCCGGATGGCCTCGCGGCTTCCGATCTCGAGCGAGTAACGCGCCACGACGCCGTGCGCGCGCATGGCCGCCTCCAGCGCCTTGCGCGTGGTCGAACCCGGTTCGCGCATGATGACCGGCTCGTCGCGCAGGTCCTCGATGCGGATGCTGCGGCGGCGCGCCAGCCGATGCGAGGCCGGCACGATGATGACGAGTGGATGGCGCCGGTAAGGTACGTAGCAGAGCTTAGGATCGTCTTCGTACTGTGCGAGCACCGCGACATCGGTCTGATACGCCAGCAGATCGCGCACGGTGTCTTCCGAGTTGCCCAGCCGCACCGACACATTCAAGCCCGGATACCGCTGATGAAACGCGGCCACGATTTCGATCGCGTGCAGCGGACCCACTGCGCCTACGCGGATCAACCCAGTCGTGAGGCCTGCGGACTCCTTCAAATAATCGATCGCTTCCTGCTCGCTGCTGAACATGCGCTGCGCCATCGCGTAGAGGGTTTCGCCCGCGGGCGTCAACGCGACGCGCCGCCCGCTGCGATGCAGCAGCTCCACGCCATAGCCTTCCTCGAGCGCGCGCACTTGCGTCGTCACCGTCGGCTGGCTGACGTGCAGCGCCTTCGCGGCGGCCGTCACGCTGCCATAACGGCCCACGGCATAGAACGACCGGAGGTGTGTCAGACGCATAGATCCGTTGAATGATCATGTGAAAATTTTTGTATTTTTACTATAAGCCGCGCTTTCCCATAATCCGTTCATACCCGCGACCACTCATTGAGGGAAAACGATGAACGGCGTGTTTTGGAATCCTGTTGAGGTGAACTTCGGCCGAGCCAGTCTCGAACGGCTGGCATCGATCCTCGGCGAGCGCAATGCGGTGGTGGTGACGTTTCCAGAAGCCGCCGAGCTCGGTCTGATTCAGCGATTGCGCGACATCGCCGGCGCACGCATCGTCGAAATCATCAGTGACGTGCAGCCCAATCCCGACGTCGTGCATCTCGCGAACATGTACGGCGAGTACTGGCGCGCGCATCGCGCGACCCCGGCAATCGTCGCGGTGGGCGGCGGCAGCGTGCTCGATACGGCCAAGGCGTTGATGGTCGGCACGCACAGCGGCGAGTTCGGCGAACTGCTTGACTGTCTGGACAATGGCGCACCCTTCACGCCGCCGCACGCGAAGCAACTGATCACGGTGCCCACCACGGCCGGCACGGGCAGTGAAGTCACGCCGTGGGCCACGATCTGGGACCGCACGGTGAAGCAGCGCAAATACTCGCTGCATCTGCAGCAGACATGGCCCGAGGCGGCGATTGTCGATCCGGACCTGACGCTGTCACTGCCGCTCGCGGTGACGGTGCAAAGCGGGCTCGATGCGCTGTCGCACGCGCTGGAGGCGATCTGGAACGTGAACGCGAACCCTATCTCGGACGAGTTCGCGGTATCGGCGGCACGCGACATGCTCGAGACGCTGCCCGTGCTCGCAAGCGACCCCGGCAATCCGCTCCTGCGCGAGCGCGCCTCGTTCGCCGCGCTCAAAGCGGGCCTGGCGTTCTCCAACACGAAGACCGCCCTCGCCCACTCGATTTCCTACGAAATGACGATCCATCACGGCATCCCGCACGGCATCGCGTGCTCTTTCACGCTGCCGATGGTGTTGGGTCTCGCACGCGGACGCGACGCGGACCGCGACGCGGTGCTAGCTCGCGTGTTTCCCTGCGCGCTTCGCGATGCCGATCATTTTCTTGCGCGCTTTCTCGAAGGACTTGGCGTGCGTACCGAATTCGCGAGCTATGGCGTTGGCGACGACGAATCGCGCCGCATGATCGCGCACGCGCTGAGCGGGCCGCGCGGGCGCAACTTCCTCGCGGCGCACGCCTGAGCCGGCCCGCGCACGGAACACAACGGAACTCAATAGAAGCGGGCGCCCAAGCCCGCCGAGCGTACATTGGCGCGAGCAAGCCGCGCGCCGCTGCAAACGAGAACGGCGCCCGAAGCAGCGACCGATCGACCCCGTCGCGCTACCGGCCGCCTCCCGGAGACACAAGGAGACATGTCATGGAAGCAGTGGAAATCGCTGGAAGCCTGCCGACGGACACGAACGCGCGCACCGCCAGGTCGGTTGCGCTCGCGAGCCTGATCGGCACGACAGTCGAGTGGTACGACTTCTTTCTGTACGGCACGATCACCGGACTCGTGTTCGACAAGCTGTTCTTTCCAACCGGCAACGCCTTCGTCTCAACCATGCTCGCGTACACGGTGTACGCCGTCGGCTTCGCCACACGCCCGCTCGGCGGCGTGATCTTCGGTCATTTCGGCGACCGCCACGGACGCAAGCCGCTCCTCGTGCTGACGCTCTCGATCATGGGCGTCTCGACCTTCCTCATCGGCCTGCTGCCCACCTACGCAACGATCGGCGTCTGGGCGCCGGTGTGTCTACTGCTCCTGCGCCTGCTGCAAGGCATCGGCCTTGGCGGCGAATGGGGCGGCGCGGTGCTGATGGCGTTCGAGTACGCACCCCGCAGGCGGCGCGGGCTCTACGCGTCCTATCCGCAGATCGGCCTTGCGGTGGGACTGTGCCTGAGCAGCGGCGTGGTCGCGCTGCTGACTTCATCGATGAGCGCCGAAGCGTTCATGCAGTGGGGCTGGCGCGCCGCTTTCATGGCGAGCATCGTGCTGGTGGGCGTAGGCATGTTCATCCGGCTGCGCGTCGTCGAAACGCCGGCCTTCACGAAAGTGCGCGATTCCCATACGGTTGCGAGAGTGCCGGTGAAGGAAGTGTTCGGCGACTATCGCAAGAACGTGCTGCTCGGCTGGGGCGCACGCTATATCGACGGCGTCATCTTCAACACCTATGCGGTGTTTGCGCTCACTTATCTGATCGGCGTGCTGCATTATTCGAAGGCTGCCGTGCTGAGCGCCATCACGCTGGCCGCGTTCGTGCTCATCTTCACGATCCCGCTCGCGTCACGCCTCTCGGATCAGGTCGGACGGCGCCGGGTGTTCGGCTGGGGCGCGCTCGTGTGCGGCCTGAGCGCGTGGCCGGTATTCGCGATCTTCCATTTTTCGCAGAGCCTCGGCGCGATCGTCGGCGCGATCGTGATCGTGCTCGGCGTTCTGTACGCATTCGTCTACGGCCCGGAAGCGGCGCTCTTTTGCGAACTGTTCGATACGCGCGTGCGCTACAGCGGCATCTCGGTCGTGTATCAGATCTCCGGCATCGTCTCCAGTTCGATCACGCCGCTCGTCGCCACCACGCTGCTGCATTACGGCAATCAGCAGCCATGGTGGATTGCGGTCTATATCACCTGCGTGGGCGCGCTCAGCGCGACTTGCACGAGTCTGATGCGGCGCACCTACTGAGGGTGCGTGCATCCGGCCATCAAGGATCGGGCTTTCGGGACGGCACGATGTGGCGTCATTGCGTCGGATCATACGGAACGGTGTGCACACTCTCGTCGTAGCTCGGCATAGGCGCCCCCGGCGGTGCACCCGGCGGCGCGTAGCTGCCCCTGCCAGGCGCGGGCGGCGGGCCATAGTAATCCGTGGCTGGTGCGGCGCCGGGCGCGGGTGGGCCGTAGTAGTCGTTCGTGACCGGAACGGCATCCCCGGCGCCCATACCCCTGTAGGCGTCGGGCGGTGGGCCATAGTAATCGTTTACGGGCGGGGCGGCACCGGGCTCCACGTACATGGCGCCAGGCTCCGGCCCCCAAGATGCGCCGACGCCCGCCGGGCCTCCAGGACCGCCCGCGCTCGCGTTGCCATGACCCGTGCTGGTCGTGCCTGCAGCGCCCGCGCTACCCGTGCCGGATCCACCGGCGCCAGTGCTGCCCGCGCCCGGGCCTGCACTACCCGTACCAGCGCCTGCTGCCCCGGTGCCTGCCGTTCCGGCACTACCCGTACCTGTGCCGCCTGCGCCGGTGCCGCCCGTGCCTGCACTTCCCGTAGCCGTGCCGCCCGCGCCGGTACCACCAGCGCCGGCACTACCCGTACCTGTGCCGCCTGCGCCGGTGCCGCCCGTGCCTGCACTACCTGCGCCTGTGCCGCCAGCACCCGCATTACCCGCCCCCGTGCCGCCTGCACCCGCCCCAGCGCCCGCGCCCGCAGCATAAGCCGCACCCGACATCGCCAAAGCCAACACCCAAGTCACCGCCTGTTTCGTCGATCGATTCATCGCCCCCCCTTCTTGTGCAAGTCGCCACAAGAACGCGCCTTACCGCGCAAACCGCGCTGCGCGTACGTCAACAATCGCGCAAACGATGTGCCACGAAGTGACGGCGTGACCGCTTGCACTTTCGAAATTCAACGCCATGGCGCGCCGTAACGCGCAATCAGAAGGACAATCCCGCTAACATTTATTTCGCATTCCAAATTACATAGATGAAAAAAACGCCACCTCGAAAGATGGCGTTCATTTCATGCGCGCGGCGTTCAAGCCAACGTGACCGCCTCGCCCGACTTCGCTTCGACCGACCTCGCCACGCAGGCCCGCGCCCCATCCGCCACCAGCCGGCGATACCGCGCCAGCGCCCAGAGCGGAAAATACGCGGTATAGCCGTGGTACTTGAGGTAGTAAATGCGCGGAAAGCCCGGCGCGTTATGCGAGCGATGCCACCAGAAGCCCTCGTCGTCCTGCACCGAAAGCAGATATGCAATGCCGCGCCGCACCGACTCCGATTCGCAGTCGCCGAACGCCATCTGCGCAAGCAGCGCCCACGCCGTGAAATTCGAGGTGCTCTCGCCGCCGTTCGTGCCCGCGAGGCGCGGGTCGATATAGCTGTCGTTGGTCTCGCCCCATCCGCCGTCCGCATGCTGGCGCGACCTGAGCCAGGCAAGCGCCCGCGCGATATACGGCTGCGAAGGATCCTCGCCCGCCAGCGCGAGACCCGCGAGCACGCTCCACGTCCCGTAGATGTAATTGGTGCCCCAGCGTCCCCACCAGCTGCCATCGGGCTGCTGCGTCGTCTTGATGTAGTCGATCGCGCGCGCGAGCGCGGGCTTGTCCTCCTCTCGGCCCGTCACGCCGAAGCACAGCAGCACACGGCCCGATACGTCCTCGGTGGGGGGATCGAGCAGCGCGCCGTGGTCGGCGAACGGAATCGCGTTCAGATAGAGCCGGTCGCAGTCGGCATCGAACGCCGCAAAGCCGCCATTGCGCGATTGCAGCCCGCGCATCCAGTCGAGCGCGCGCGTCACGCGCGCGGCGTACGGGTCGGTGCCCGTGGCGCGCTTGATCGAGCGGCCCCGGCGATGCAGCATCGCGGCCACGACCGCGCTGTCGTCGATGTCGGGGTAATACGGGTTGGCGTACTGGAACGCCCAGCCGCCCGGCTGCACGTCGGTACTCACGTTCTCGATCCAGTCGCCCGCGAGGTCGTCCACCTGGCGCGTCGCGAGCCAGTCGTAGGCGCGCGTGATCTGCTGCTGCAATGGCGCGCTGGAGGTCGATTCAGGGCTCGACACTTCCGGCACCGCCAGGGCCTGCTCGAGCGCCATCGTGCTCCACGCGGTGTCCCATACGGGCGACAGACACGGCTGGCAGTACATGCTGCCGTCCGGACGCTCCACGAGCAGCTTCTCCAGCGCGTTTTCGCAATCGCGACGCAGCGGATGATTCTCGTGATAGCCGAGCACTTCCATCATCTGATAGCTGTAGACGATAGGCGGAAAAATGCCGCCCATGCCGTCCTCGCCGTTCATGCGCTCCGCGCACCACGCTTCCGCGTGCTTCATCGCGCGTTTGCGCAGCGATTGCGGAATCAGCGGCTCGAGATGGCGAACCGTGCGATCCAGCGCGAGAAAGAGCTTGCGCATGCCCTTGCCACGCGGAAAATAATCGCGCTCCTCATCGGGCGGCGTGACGAACAGTTCGGCGATCGACACGTTGTGCGGATTGCGCGCCTGCGCCTTCAGCGAACAGAGCGCGAGCAGCGGCACCATGGTCGTGCGCGCCCAGTACGCGACCTTGTACATCGAGATGGGCACCCACTTCGGGAACAGCACGAACTCGATCGGCATGAACGGCGTGGCGCGCCACGGCACCTGGCCGAAGGTGGCCAGCAGGATGCGCGTGAAGACATTGGATTTCGCCGCGCCGCCCAGCTTCAGAATGGCTTCGCGCGCCCGCACCATGTGCGGCGCGTGGGGGGCGTCGCCGGCTGCCTTGAGCGCGAAATAGGCCTTCACGCTCGCGGAGACATCGGGCGCGCCGTCCACGTACAGGTCCCACGCACCGTGCGTTTCGAGGCGCTGGATCGCACGCAGATAGCGCGCCATTTTCTCCTGGCGCACCGTGTCGATCTTCGCCATGAAATGCATCATGAGGATGTATTCGGCGGTGATCGTCGCATCGGATTCGAGCTCGAAACACCAGCTCCCGTCGGGATGCTGCCGGCGCGCGAGCGCTTCGCGCCCGCGGACAATGGCGGCGTCGAGCAGCGCCGCGCGTTGCACGTTGGTTGGCATATCGGAATTCTTCATGGTGCCGAATAATACCATCCGTACGGAATGTTTTGCGCCTCGACCCTCGATGGTAAGATCGATTGCATGAAAAATTCCCCCGTCAAAGCCTCTGCCAGCATGGCAGGACACGCCGCGCGCCCGGCGCGGCGGCCCGCGCAGGTGCCCGACAAGGCCCCTCACGAGGCCGCGCGGCATCCCGATGCAGGATCTGCCGAAACGTCAGAGGGGAAGAACGCGGAGCCGCCCGGCGCCCCCGCTTCGGGCACGCGCCGCAAGAAAGCGCCCGTGCAGGTGCGCGCCCAGTTGCTGCAAGCGGCCTCCGATATCGCCACCGATCACGGCGTGCAGGCCGTGACGCTAGACGCCGTGGCCGAGCGCGCCGGCGTGACCAAGGGCGCGCTGCAGTATCACTTCGCCAACAAGCAAGGGCTCATCGATGCCCTGTTCGAGCAGACGCTGGAGCGCTTCGACGCGCAAATGGAAGCGCGCATCGCGGCGGACCGCAAGGATCGCAACGACCCGCACGGCGCCAGCGCGCGCGCCTACCTGCATTCGACCCTCGACGAAACGAGCCCCGCCGCGAGCACCAATGTGCTGCGGGTGCTGGTAGCCGCGATGATGACCGACCCCGAGATCCGCGAGCGCCACTCCGCGCCCATGCGCAAGTGGACGCGCCCCGACCCGCTGCCGCTCGAACACGCGGCGCGGCTCATGATCTGCCGGCTGGTGGCGGACGGCCTGTGGATCTCGGACCTGCTCGGCTATCAGGACCTGTCGCCCGCGTTGCGCGACGAGATCGTGAGGCAGATCGAGCGCATGACGATCGATAAGGCTTCCTGATTTTACGGCGCAGCGTCACTGCACTCAGCGCACATCCTCTCCCAGCCACCTCTTGCTGATCGAGCTGTATTCGCCATCCTTATAGAGCGAATCGAGCGCGCCGTTGATGGCGTCGCGCAATTTCGGGCTGTCCTTGCGCACCGCAATCGCCATCAGTTCCGGATACAGCAGCGGCCCTACCGGCTTCGCGTCGATCTGCTTGTCGCGGATCGTCAGAATGCCGGCGATCCGGTCCGTCACGAAACCCTCGATCCGATGGTTGCGCAGATCGATCAACACATCGGGCAGCCCCTTGTAGGTCTTCACCTGGACACCGGGCATGTTCTGGCGCAACCAGGCTTCGTAGGTTTCGCCCAGCGTGACGCCAACGGTCTTGCCGTTGAGCTGGCTGATGCTCTGCACGCTGCTGCCTCTGGGCACGAACAGCTGCGCGCCGGACCGGTAATAGCTCTGCGTGAAATCGACGGCCTTCTTGCGCTCCTCGGTCATCGCGAGACTGCCGATGATCGCGTCGTACTTGCCGGCCAGCAGCCCGCCGACAATGCCGTCCCACGCGGTCGTGACCGGCACCGCCTTCGCGCCGAGCTTCGCCGAAATGCGATCGCCGATATCGACGTCAAAACCCTGCAGCTTGCCGGACTCGTCGATGAAGTTGAACGGCGGATACTTGCCGCTCATGGCGAAAGTCAGCGTGCCGGTCTGCTTCACCTTGTCGAGGTCCTCGGCGTGCAGCGTGAAACTCGCGGCGCCGATGAGCATGGCGCAAGCCGTGATCGTGAATCGCTTGAGGATGGACATCCCTGGTCTCCAGAAAGGTTATATGACGTATCGAACCGGCCCGCACAGCGCGTCCTGCGCCGGCGCGCCATCATGCGCGAGCGACTTCGAATAGCGCAGCCGCGCCCTGGCCGCCGCCGATGCACATCGTGACGACCACGTGGCGAACACCGCGCCGCCCGCCTTCCAGCAGCGCATGCCCGACGAGACGCGTGCCGGTCATGCCGTAGGGGTGGCCGAGCGCGATCCCGCCGCCGTTCACATTGACGCGCTCGCGCGACAGGCCGAGCGCGTCGATGCAATACACCACCTGCGAGGCGAACGCTTCGTTGATCTCCCACAGGCCGATAGCGTCGATCGACAAGCCGGTGCGCTCGAGCAGCCGGCGCACGGCCGGCACCGGGCCGATGCCCATTTCGTCGGGGCCGCAGCCCACCACCGAGCACGCGAGCATGCGCCCGAGCGGCGCCGAAGACAGCGTGCCGAGCATCGCGTCGGACACCACCGCGCAAGCCGCCGAGCCGTCGGCCAGCGCGCACGCATTGCCCGCCGTCACCGAGCCGCCTTCGCGCACCGCATCGAGTCGAGAAAGCCCCTCGACGGTCGTGCCGGGCCGCCCGCATTCGTCGGCCCACACGCTTAGCGCGCACAACTCCGACATGCCGCGCGCCTTGTCGTGCTCGATCTTGCGGATGTCGACGGCCACGATTTCGTCGCGCAGCAATCCTGCCTGCGCAGCCGCAGCGGCGCGCCGCTGGCTCAGCGCCGCATAGTCGTCCTGCGCCTGCCGCGAAACGCCGTAGCGCCACGCGACGACTTCGGCTGTGTCGACCATCGGCATGTACGCATCAGGCTGAAGCGCCAGCAACTGCGCGTCCTGCTGTCGATGCCGGTTCATGTGCGCGTTCTGCACGAGGCTGATCGACTCCACGCCGCCCGCGAGCACGGCCTCGGCCTCGCCGGTGGCGATGCGCGCCGACGCCAGCGCGATCGACATCAGACCGGACGAGCATTGCCGGTCGACCGTCATGCCTGGCGTGGTCACGGGCAGCCCTGCCGCCAGCGCGCCGAGCCGGCCGATGTTGTAGTACTGCGAACCTTCCGGCAAGGCGCAGCCGAGTATCACGTCGTCGATGCGCTCGGGATCGAGCCCGCTGCGCGCCACGCTCGCGCGCAGCGACAACGCGGCCAGCGTCGGCGCGGCCGTGTCGTTGAACGCGCCGCGATACGCGCGCCCGATTGGCGTGCGCGCATAGCCAACGATCCATGCATTGCGCGATGTTCCGGTCATGCGCCCTCCTCGTCGATGACGAAATCCGCTTCGGTGATCGTGCGCAGCTCGGCCATACTGATCGCGCCAAGCCGCTCGACGAGCCGCAGCCCGTCCTCCGAGCACGTAAAGACTGCATGCTCGGTGATGATGGTGGTGACGCGCTTGCTCGCGGTGAGCGGCAGCGTGCAGCGCGTGACGATTTTCGGCCGGCCGCCCTTGTCGACATGCGGCATCGTCACGATCACGCGGCGCGCCTTTTGCGCGAGCTCCGCGCCGCCGCCAATGCCCGCGACCAGGCTGCCTGGCACGAGCCAGTTCGCGAGATCGCCCTGCGCCGAAACCTGTAGCGCGCCCAGAAACGTGATGTCGATGAGCCCGCGCCGGATCATGCCGAACGATGTCGCGCTGTCGACGATCGCGCCGCCCGGCACGACCGACACGTAGCCGCCGCCCGCGTCGATCAACTGACTGTCGAGCTCCTCAGGACTCGCAAGCGCCCCGACGCCGACAATGCCGTTTTCCGAATGCACCCATGCCGCAGCGGGTTCGTCGAGATAAGCGGGGATGAGAGTCGGCAGGCCAATGCCGAGATTGATCAGTTGACCACGCACCACTTCGCGCGCGGCGCGCCGCGCGATCACATGGCGCGGATCAGCGCAGGATGGGCCGGTATTCATCGAGGTCTCCGTCGATCTGGATCAGGCCATGCACATGAATGCCCGGCGTATGCACGCTATCGGGCGCAAGCGGCGCGTCGCAAACGGTGCGCGTTTCGACCAGTACGCGCTTGGCCGCCATCGCCATGAGCGGGGAAAAATTGTGCGCTGCGCCGCGATAGCTGAGGTTGCCGTACTGGTCCGCGCGTTCTGCGCACAGCAGCGCGAAATCCGCGTGCAGCGCCGGCTCGAAATAGAGCGTGCGCCCGCCGACCGAAATGGTCTCGCGCGATGCGCCCAGTTCGTCGGGCAACTCGATGTCGTTCACGACGCCCGGCAGCCCGACGCCCGCGCTGCGGATCTGCTCGGCGAACAGGCCTTGCGAGAAGAACTCCACCTCGAGCGTGCCGGCCAGATGCGCGCGCCGCGCGGGGCCGCTCAGCCCCAGATGCGTCGTCAGCAGCCGGCTCACCGCGCCGGATTCGATGAGCCGCGACACGCCGTAGCCGTCCTGGTTCGCATCGTTCTTGATGATCGTGAGATTGCGCCGGCCCTGGCGACCGAGCTCCGCGAGCAGCGAGAACGGCGTGCCAGGCGAACCGAAACCGCCGACCATGATGGACGCGCCGTCGGGAATGAGCGCGATCGCTTCGGCCAGTTGCATGAGTTTGCTCATCGGCTTGCTTGTCGGTTTGCTCATCACGGCCGCCTCACAGCGCGAGCGCGCGAAACGCGTCGTCGAGCCGGTTCGCGATCTCGTCGCACTGCGCGCGCGTGGTGATCAAAGGCGGCGCAATCAGCGTATGGTCGCCCGTTTCTCCCATCAGCGACTTGCGCGGATAGATGATCACGCCGTGCTCGCGCGCGCAGCGCGTAACCTGCTCGCCGAACTTCAACGACCGATCGAACGGCGTCTTCGTCTCGCGATCGGCCACGTACTCCACCGCGAGCAGGAAGCCGCGCCCGCGCACGTCGCCGATGCAGCGATGACGCGTCGCCAGTTCCTCCAGCAGACCGCGCAGGTAAGCGCCGGTGGAAGCCGCGTTCTCGACCAGTTGCTCGCGCTCGATCACGCCGATCACGGCCAGCGCCGTCGCGCATGCGAGCGGATTGCCCGCGTAGGTATAGCCGTGCTGGAATCCGCCCGATGCGAGCACCGGCTCGGTCAGCTCGGCCCGCGTGACGATCGCCGAGGTCGGGTAGTAGCCCGCCCCGAGCCCTTTCGCGAGACATAGAATGTCGGCCTCCACATTCCAGTGCTGGAAGCCGAACCAGCGGCCAGTGCGTCCCACGCCGGTCATCACCTCGTCGAGGATCAGCAGGATGCCGTGCCGCGAGCAGATCTCGCGCACGCGCGCGAAATAGGCATCGTGCGGCACCTCGGCCCCCGTGCTCGCGCCGCCGATCGGCTCGGCGATGAACGCGGCCACGTTGTGCGCGCCCACCTCGCGGATGGCGGCATCGAGTTCGTCAGCGCACTCCAGCGCATATTGCTCCGCGCTTTTGCCCGCGGGCACGCGGTACTGCGTAGGCGACGAGATCTTCGGATAGAGCTGGAACATCGGCTGAAACGGCTGCGTGAGCGGCGTGTAACTCGTCATGGCGAGCGCGCCCATGGTCGAGCCGTGATACGACGGCTTGCGCGCGATGAACACGCTGCGCTGCGGCTCGCCCTTGCTGAACCAGTACTGGCGCGCGAGCTTGAGCGCCGACTCGACCGACTCCGAGCCGCCGCTCGAGAAGAACACGCGGTCGTAGCGGCCGCCCACGAGATCGATCAGCTTGTCCGCGAGATCGAGCGCGGGCTGGTTTTCGAACTGGGTGCGATACGCGAATGCCACCTTGTCGAGCTGCGCCAGCATCGCGTCGCGAATCGCCGGATGCGCGTGCCCGAGCTGCGCGACGATCGCGCCCGAGCAGGCATCGATATGGCGCTTGCCTTCGGTGTCCCACGCGTAGATGCCCTCGGCCCGCGCGATGGTCGGCAGCTTGACCGCGGACTGGTAGAAAAGATGATCGCTCATTGACGTCGATTCCCTCGTAAGTTCGTAGGCTGGTTGCCGGCCGCTCAGCGGATATCGGCGAGAAATGCCTGGGTGCGTTGGTACGCGGGTCGATGGAAGATGTCCGCCGGGCGGCCCGCTTCCACCACGCGCCCATCGGCCATGAAGACGACCCGGTCGGCCACGCGTTCGGCAAAGCGCATTTCGTGCGTGACGACCATCATCGTCATGCCGGCCGCGGCAAGCCGCTCCATGACCGCGAGCACGCCGCCCACCATTTCCGGATCGAGCGCCGAAGTGGGCTCGTCGAACAGCATGGCCTCGGGCTTGAGCGCCAGCGCGCGCGCAATCGCCACCCGCTGCTTCTGGCCGCCCGACAAATTGCCCGGATAAACGTTCTGCTTGTCGAGCACGCCGACCTTGTCGAGCAATTCGCGCGCTTCGTCGCGCGCCTGCGCCGCGCTCACGCGCAGCAACTGCACCGGCGCGAGCATGAGGTTCTCCAGCACGGTCAGATGCGGAAACAGGTTGAAGTGCTGGAACACCATGCCGACCTTCATGCGCATCGCGTTCAGGTAGCGCTCCTGTTCGCCGTGGCGGCGGTGCGGATCGTTCACGAGGCTGCCCAGCACCCTCACCTCGCCGCGCGTGGGCATCTCCAGATGATTCACGCAACGCAGCAGCGTGCTCTTGCCCGAGCCGCTCGGCCCGATCAGCACGACCACCTCGCCTTTGTTCACGTCGAGTGAAATGCCCTTGAGCACTTCGAGCGACCCATAAGTCTTGTGGATGTCGCGCAGCGCTATGCGCGGTTCGGCGTGACTCATGACGTCCGGCCTCCTTTGAGAATCAGGCTCCGTTCGAGCTGGCGCAGCAACAGGCTCGTCCACGTAGTTAGCAGTGCATAGATCATGGCGCAGGCAAAGTAGAGCTCGAATGGCTTGAAGGTCGCGCCAACCAGCTGCTGCGTGCGCATGAAGAGCTCCGCGAGCGTGATGGTCGAAACCAGCGAAGTGTCCTTGGTCAGGATGATGAGGTTGTTGCCGAGCGGCGGCACGATCAGCTTGAGCGCCTGCGGGAGGATCACGAGGCGCATCGTACGCGCGGCGCTGAAGCCGAGCGAGCGCGACGCCTCGATCTGCCCGTGCGGAATCGCCAGAATCCCGGCGCGGATCGTCTCCGCGTTATACGCGCCGACATTGAGCGCGAGACCGATCACGCCCGACGCGAACGGCGAGAGTTCGAGGCCGAACTGCGGCAAACCGAAATAAATGATGAACAGCTGCACGAGCAGCGGCGTGGAGCGGATCAGCCAGATGTAGGCGCCCATCGCGTCGCGCACGAGGCGATGCCGCGAGAGCCGGCCGAGTGCGGCGGCAAGACCGATGACGAGTCCGGATACGGTCGCGAGCAGCGTCAGCTCCACCGTGACGAGCGCCGCCTCGAACAGCATCGGCAGGTATTTGAGAACGATATGGATGTCGAACATGGCTCGATCTGCCGGCCCCATGCACGATGGCAAGGCGGTTCCGGGTGGTGTCTCCTGGTTTGTTGACCGATTTCATTCATCAACCCTGAATTTGCCTGAAAGGCTTGGTGGAGAATGAACTTATGTGTTCCGTGGTGAGATCGAAGTCTCGCTTTGAATTATTTTTCGGTCAATATATGAAATTATTCGATCAATTGATTGACGGGAGCGAACACCATGCGGACAGAATTCAGCCTGCGCGACATCGAGATCTTTCACGCGATCGCCACGACCGGGTCCACGCGCCAGGCGGCGGCGCGGCTCGACATGACGCAGTCGGCGGTCAGCCATGCGCTCGCGCGGCTCGAGGGCAGCTTGCGCATCAAGCTATTCGAACGCGAGAACCAGCGTCTGCAGATCTCGCCGGCCGGCCGCTACATGCTCGACGAAGCGGCGCAGTTGCTCGGCCGCCTCGATCGCATCGAGGAGGAAATCTCGCTATTGCAGGAGAGCGGTGTGGCATCGGTGCGGGTGGGCTGCGCACCGGGGCTGTGCCACCGCTTCGGCCCGAAGCTCGTGCATCAATACGCGCAGGCGCATCCGGGCACGGGCGTCGCGCTCGACATCGCGGCGAGCGGCGCGCTGATCACGGACGTCGAAGGTGGGCGTCTCGATTTCGCGATCGTCTCGTACCAGATCCACGAACCCGCGCTGATTTTTACGCCGGTATTCAGCGCGCGGATGGTTGCGCTGCTGACCCGCAAGAACCGGCTCGCGAAACGCGAGCAGCTAACCTACGACGATCTCTCCGACCAGCAATACATCAAGCCGATCCAGTCCGATCATCTGGTCTTCCACGATTCAGGCGAGCGCCGTCGGCTTGGATACGAGCTGCGGGTCAATCTGAGTTCGCTGGGGGAAATGATCCGGCTCACGAACGGCGTGAGCCTGCTCAACGCGCTGAGCGCGGCCGATCTGTGCGCGAACGGCGATCTCGTTGCGCGCGCATTCGATTCGAACCAGTGGTTCAACTTTTATCTCGTACATCGCCGCGCGCTCAAGGACAATCGCGCAGTTGGCGACGTGCTTGAAATCGCGCGAGCCTGCGTGCGCGAGACGGCGGCGCAGACGGCTTACCCGGAGGCGTTTTCCGTTGGGTAGGCCGGTGTATGCACCTCTAGACCGAAAGAACCAGTTCTGTGTACTTCGATAAATAACCATCAGCAGTTACTAAACGAAGCGGCTCGGACAAGGCCTGCGCAACCAGAAGCCTGTCGAACGGATCTCGATGAATGTCTGGAAGGCCGCGAACCCTCGCGGCGTGAACGGCGCGCACGGGCAATTCTGAAAAACCACTCGCCTCAATCTCGGTAACGAGCAAATCGATGTCCACGTCCAGCTTGCCGAGTCCGACCTTGACCGCCGCTTCCCAAATGCTCACACTGCTCACATAAACTTCATCGGCGTCCGCAATCAACTTGCGCGCCACTTTGGTCAGCCTCGAATCATCCTTGACCGCCCATAGAAAGACGTGCGTATCGAGCAGCAAGCGCATTAGCGCCCCTCGAACGCGGAAAGGATCTCGTCGGGCAGCGGCGCATCGAAATCGTCCGCAATACGAATCTTGCCCTTCAAGCCGCCAAAACGTCGAATCGGCTTTGCGCGCTCCATGGCCACCAGCCGTGCAGCCGGCTTGCCTGCTTTAGCAATCACAATTTCCTCACCATTCGCTGCGGCATCGACCAAACGCGAGAAATGTGTTTTGGCTTCGTGGATATTGACCGTAGGCACGACTACCTCCAAGTGAGTCTAGTCCATGTTAGTCCACAACGACGCGGCGCACAATAGACGCCGGTCAACCACCTTCTTACCTCGCCGCAATCGTCACCGCTGCGCCCGCCATGGCAATCGCGCTGCTGCGGTTCGCGGCGCGCACCATGCGACGGCTCGTGAGCAAACGCCGCGCGCGCACCGCAAACATCGCCCACGCGAGATCGATGGCGATGAGCACCGCCAGCATCGTGAGTACCAACTCCGACCACTCGAACACGCCCACACGCGAAAGATCGACCATCGTCGGCAGCAGAGCCATATAGAAAATCATGATCTTCGGATTTCCCAGCGTAACGGCCATGCCCGCGAGAAACATGCGCAACGGCGAGCGCTTGCCCGGCAGACTATCCGCCTGAAAATCGGCGGGCGCGAACCACATTTTCCACGCGAGAAACAGCAGGTACGCGACGCCCAGAAATTTGAGCACGATAAAGCCGAGTGCAAAGGTATGCGCGAGCGCCGCGAGTCCGGCAACGGCACAGGTCAGCCAAACCGCTTCGCCGATCCACATGGCAGCGAGAAACGGCAGCACGTCGCGAAAACCGCTGGTCAGCACGCGGGCCACCAGCGCGGCAACGCTCGGGCCCGGCATGCCGGCCACGATCAGCAGGGCCAGCGCGAATGCGCTCAAACTGGAAAACGCCATGGAAATCTCCTCGTGCACGAGCCGCAGCGCCCGCGCGGGAGAAACAGTTTAACGCGCGCCAATCACCATCTACGACCAGCCGTCCGCGACGAAAACCACGATCGACGCCGCGCCGCCGTGTAAACTGCTGCCTTTTTTGCCTCTTGTGGTATGGTCCATCCCCCGCAACGCACTTCATTGAGCGGTCCGGCCCTCGTTCGCCTGCTGGCGCGCCTGAGCGAGGCCGACGTGCAAGCGTCGCCGCAGCCGCTCGCGGACCGGCTGAGCCAGTGGCTCGGCTGGACCGACGCGATCGCGCTCTCGACGGTGCTGACCGCTCCGGCAACGGCAAGCGCCGTGGCGAACGGCGCGCGCACGAGCGGCGAGGACGAAGCACAGCGATGCCTGAGCCTGCGCTCGGCGCTCTCGAAGGCGATTGCGCTCGACGGCATGCTCGCGCCCGCGAAGGCGCGCCGCGCGAGCGTCCATGGTCACGCTGGCCACGCGCGCGCGTTGCAACAAGCGCCGGTTCAGCAAGCCCCCGTTGCTGACGAAACGGACGCCGACTACGCCGTCTTTCGCCAGTGCTACGTCGCGCTACAGCAGAAGATGGAGACCGACATCGGCGACTTGCGCGGACGTCTGCGCAGCCGGCTCGCGGCGGTGTCGCCCGCCATGGCGAAGCTCGCGACGCTCGACGCCATCATGGAGCGCTCGCTCGCCGCGCGCGAGCGCAGTCTGCTCGGTGCGGTGCCCGGCCTGCTGGGCGCGCATTTCGAGCGGCTGCGCAAGGTGGCTCGCGAGGCCGCGGCCCGCGAAGCCCGGGCCGCAGCCGATGACGCGCAAGACGCGGAAAGTGCTCGACAAGCGGAAGCCGCAGCACCGGCCCGAGCCGCGCCCGGCGCGTGGCTCGATGCGTTCCGCAAGGATGTACAGAGTGTTTTGCTCGCCGAACTCGATGTTCGGTTTCAACCGGTCGAAGGGCTGCTTGCAGCGCTTCGCGCCCACTAGCGCCTGCTAACCCAAACGCTATGTCCAGACTTCGTATCGATCTCGTTGTTTTCCTCGCCGGCCTCGCTGCAGTGTGCTGGATCGCCGCCGGCTATGCCGGCTCGAATCCGCTCGCGCTCGCGGTCACCATGCTGATCGGCGCCTGCTATGTGGCCGGCGCCTTCGAGCTCTACCGCTACACGCAGGCCACCGCCACGCTCGCGCGCGCCGTCGGCGCCGTGGGCACCGCGCCCATGCCAGCCGCTTCGCTCGGCGGCTGGCTCGATCAATTGCATCCGAGCCTGCGCAGCGCCGTGCGCGCGCGCGTCGAAGGCGAGCGCGTCGCGCTGCCCGGCCCGTCGCTCACGCCCTATCTGGTCGGCATGCTGGTGCTGCTCGGCATGCTGGGCACGCTGCTCGGCATGGTGACGACGCTGCGCGGCACCGGCGTGGCGCTCGACGGCGCCACCGATCTCGATGGCATTCGCGCTGCGCTCGCCGGTCCGATTCGCGGGCTCGGCTTCGCGTTCGGCACTTCGATCGCGGGCGTCGCGAGTTCTGCAATGCTGGGCCTGCTCTCGGCGCTGTGCCGCCGCGAGCGCATCGAGACCGCCCAGCGCCTCGACGCGCTGAGCACCACCACGCTGCGCCCGTTCTCGCACGCGCACCAGCGCGAGACGAGCTTCGCGCTCATGGCGCGCCAGGCCGATGCGATGCCCAAGCTGGTAGAGCGCCTCGATGCGATGATGACGGCCATCGAACGCCAGGGCGCCGCGCTCGGCGAACGCCAGCTCGCAAGCCAGCAAGCCTTCCTCGGCAACGCCGAGGCGGCGTATGCGCACCTGGCTTCCTCAGTGGGCGAATCGCTCAAGGCCAGCGCCGCCGAAAGCGCGCGCGCCGCCGGCGCGGCGTTCGCGCCGGTCGTGGAAGCGACCATGGCGGGCCTCGCGCGCGAAAGCGCCGCATTGCACGGTACGCTCACGCAGGCCGTGGAGCGTCAGCTCGACGGCCTCGCCTCGGGCTTCGAGGCCAACGCCACGCGTGTGGCCGGCATCTGGACCGAGGCGCTGGCCGACCAGCGCCGTTCGGGCGAAGCGCTCGCGCGCGACCTGCAAGGCGCGCTTGAACGCTTCGCCGCGACCTTCGAGGAGCGCTCGGCCAATCTGGTGCACGACGTCGATGCGCGGCTTGCGGCGTCGGCTTCCGGTGTTTCGCAGGCGTGGCAGGACGCGCTCGCGAGCCAGCAGCGCGCCGGTGAAAAACTCGCGGGAGACAATCAGCAGGCGCTCGCCTCGGCCGCCGCGACTTTCGAGCAGCACTCGGCCGCGCTTCTGCGCGCCGTGAGCGATGCGCATGCCAACCTGCAAACGCAGCTTGTCGCGCGAGACGAGGCGCGCCTCGCAACGTGGCGCGAAACGCTTGGCGCGATGAGCGCCACGCTGCGCGACGAGTGGCGCGCGACCGGCACGCAGGCCGCCGAACATCAGCAGGCCGTGTGCGCCACGCTCGCGCAAACCGCCGAAGCGGTCGCCGCCCAGACCGAAGCGCACGCGAACAGCACGCTCGCCGAAATCTCGCGCGCGGCCGAGGCGGCAGCGGCGTCATGGCAAGCGGCCAGCGCCGAGGCTGCGGAACGTCAGCAGGCCGTGTGCGAGACGCTGAACAAGACCGCCAGCGATATCGCCGCACACGCCAGTGCGCACACGAACCGCACGGTTGCCGAAATCACGCGCGTGGCCGAGACAACGTCGGCGGCCTGGCAGGCGGCGAGCGCGCAGGCAGCGGAACGTCAGCAGATCATTTGCGATGCGCTGGCAAAGACGGCGAACGATATTTCCGCGCAAACCGAAGCACATGCGAGCGGCACGATCGCGGAAATCGCGCGCGCGGCGGAGGCCAACGCGGCGGCATGGCAAGCCGCGAGCACTCACGCCGCGGAACGCCAGCAGATCATCTGCGATGCGCTGACGAAGACGGCCAATGACATCGCCACGCAAACCGAAGCACATGCAAGCGGCACGATCGCGGAAATCGCGCGCGCGGCGGAGGCCAACGCGGCGGCATGGCAAGCCGCGAGCACCCACGCCGCGGAACGCCAGCAGATCATCTGCGATGCGCTGACGAAAACGGCCAGCGACATCGCCAAGCAAACCGAAGCACATGCAAGCGGCACGATCGCGGAAATCGCGCGCGCGGCAGAAGCCAACGCGGCGGCATGGCAAGCCGCGAGCACTCACGCCGCGGAACGCCAGCAGATCATCTGCGATGCGCTGACGAAAACGGCCAACGACATCGCCACGCAAACCGAAGCACATGCAAGCGGCACGATTGCCGAAATCGCGCGCGCGGCGGAGGCCAACGCAGCGGCATGGCAAGCCGCAAACACGCAAGCAGCCGAACGCCAGCAAGCCACCTGCGATGCGCTCGCGAAAGCCGCCAGCGACATCGCCGCACACACCGAAGCGCACGCCAATGGGACCATCACCGAAATCGCACGTCTCGTCGATGCCGCGTCGGAAGCGCCGCGCGTGGCCGCGGAAGTGGTCGCCGAACTGCGCAAGAAGCTCTCCGAAAGCATGGTGCAGGACACCGCGATGCTCGAAGAGCGCGGCCGACTGCTCTCCACCGTCACCACGCTGCTCGACGCCGTGAACCACGCGAGCACCGAGCAGCGCACCGCCATCGACGCGCTCGTGCAAACCTCGGCAGGACTCATGGAGCGCGTGGGCGAGCGCTTCTCCAGCCAGGTGGAAACCGGCGCACAGGCGCTCGAAGGCGCGGCCGCTCAGGTCACGGGCAGCGCCGTGGAAATGGCGAGCCTCGGCGATGCATTCGGCGCGGCCGTCCAGCACTTCGGCGCATCGAACGACAAGCTCATGACGCAGTTGCAGCGCATCGAAACGGCGCTCGACAAGTCGCTCGCGCGCAGCGACGACCAGCTCGCCTACTACGTCGCCCAGGCCAAGGAAGTGATCGACCTGAGCCTGCTGTCGCAGAAGCAGATCGTCGAGAACCTGCAACGCTTGCGCGTGCAGGCAGGGGCTGAAGCCGCATGAACGACGAAATCGACGGCGGCGTGGAGCCCACCGCGCCAGTCTGGGCCGCATTCGGCGACCTGATGGCGGCATTGCTGGGCGCGTTCGTGTTGATCCTCGTGGGAGTGATCGGCATGCAGCTCGAAGCGTCGACACGTCTCGCCAACGAGGTCAAGCAGCGCCAGATCGAAACGCAGCGGCGCAAGACGCTCGAGCAGGCGCTGGCCGGCCCGCTCGCGGCGGGGCGCGTGACGCTCGTGAACGGGCGCATCGGCATCAGCGGCAACGTGCTGTTCGCGCTGAACTCCGACCAGCTCCAGCCGCAAGGGCGCGAGTTGCTCAAGAGTCTCGCTGGGCCGCTCGCCGCGTATCTGCGCGACCGCGACCAGATTCTGATGGTGAGCGGTTTCGCCGACGACCAGCAGGTGCACGCGGGCAACCGCCGCTTCGCCGACAACTGGGAACTCTCGGCCCAGCGCGCACTGACTGTGACGCGCGCGTTCATCGATGCGGGCGTGCCGGCGCAGACGGTGTTCGCGGCCGCGTTCGGTTCGGAACAGCCCGTGAGCTCGAACGCCGACGAAGCAGGCCGCGCGAAGAATCGCCGCGTGGAGATCGCCGCGGTGCCGAGGCCCGCGAGCAGCGCGCGTGCGCAAACCGGGGCGCATAACGGCCATGAATGACGGCGCGCGCGAGCTCCCCCGCGAGAACGAACACGAAGAAACCGCCGAGCCAGAAGCCACGCGCGCGCGCGCCGCGCTCGACGCCTGGCGCGCTCGGGGCGCAGACCAGCTCGATCCCGTGCGCTACGCGTTGATCGACGCATTGGACCGGCGCGCCCGCATGCATGCGGGCGCGGCGCGGCGCGTGCTTGATGCGCGCATCGACGGATTGCTCGCCGACTATGCCGGCGCGATCGAGCGCGCGGCATTGCACGCCGCCTCGAATCCACCCGTGCACGCTGAAAACGCGTCACGACAAGGCGCAAGCGCGCATGGCGCACTCACCTCGCACATCGGCAACGCGGACCATCTCGCACGCAGCGGGCCGCCTGCGGAACTGCTCGATTACTTCCGCGAAGTCTGGTCGCACCTGAGCGCCGACCAGCAGGTCCAGCAGTCACTCGATCAGGTGCCGAAAAATGCGGGGCCGCTCAATTCGAGCAGCCTCGTGCACCGTGCGCTGCTGCTCATGCGCGAGCTCTCGCCGGGCTATCTGCGCCAGTTCCTCGCGTATGCCGACGCGCTGTCGTGGCTCGAAGACTTGAACGCCGCCACGGCGCCGGCGCCGAAGGAAACGCCGCGTGCGAATAACGCAAGGGCGGGCACGAAAGCCGCGCCGAAGAAGGGAACGCGCAAGGGCACGCAATAGCAACCATGAGCGACCGCCAAGCGCCAACGCACAGAACAGCGGCGCGGGGCATCTTCATCTTGCTTGCCAGCACGCCGCGCACGTTTTCAGCGAGGCGCCTGGGCAAGCGGCTTGGCCTCGGCGCCGGTCTTGCGTCCGAGCACCAGCGTCACCACCGCTGAAACCGCGAGCGTCGCCGCCACCACATACAGGCCCGCGCCATAGCCGCCGGTCGTGTTCTTGAGCCAGCCGATCGCCGAAGGCCCGACGAAGCCGCCCAGGTTGCCGAGCGAATTGATCATCGCGATCCCCGCAGCGGCGCCCGCGCCCGAAAGGAACGCGCCCGGCATCGCCCACAGCGGCGCCTTGGCCGCGCTGATGCCCACGTTGGCGAGCACGAGCGCACCCACGATCGCGGCCGTGCCGTTCGCGCCGGCCGCCAGCACGAACCCGGCGCATGCGAGCAGGCACGGCACCACCACGTGCCACGTGCGCTCCTGGGTACGGTCCGAATGGCGCGCCCACAGCACCATCGCCACCACCTCCGCCACGCTCGGAATACCGGTGAGCAAACCGGTCTGGAACGGACTGTAGCCGAACTGCTTGACGATCAGCGGCGCCCAGATGCCAAGCGTATAGAGCCCCGCCGAAGTGCCGAAGTAAATCAGCGCCAGCGCGAGCACGCGCGGATTGCACAGCGCCGCCAGCACCGCGCCCGTATCGCCGTGCTGCGCGTTGCGCGCGCTCGCTTCTTCGTCGAGCTTGCCGATGAGCCAGGCCTTTTCGTCACTGGCGAGCCATGGTGCCTTCGCCGGCGCATCGGTCAGGCAGCGCAGCACCGCGAAGCCCAGCACGACTGCGGGAATCGCTTCGAGCACGTAGAGCATCTGCCAGTCGGCGAGACCGAACATCGGCTTCATCTGCATGATCGCGCCCGAAAGCGGCGAGCCGATGGCCGTGGAGATGGGCGCGGCGGCCATGAACCAGGCGGCGGCCACGGCGCGCTGGCGCGACGGGAACCACTGGCTCAGGTACAGGATGATGCCGGGAAAGAAGCCCGCTTCCGCGATGCCCAGCAGGAAGCGCAGCGTGTAGAAACTCGCAGGACCGCTAACGAATGCCGAAGCTGCACTCACGATGCCCCACGTGACCATCACACGCGCGATCCAGACGCGCGCGCCCACGCGATGCAAGATCAAATTGGATGGCACTTCGAAAATGAAGTAGCCGATAAAGAACAGGCCGCCGCCAAAGCCGAACGCTGCCGACGACAAACCAATGGCCTTGTTCATCGACATCGCGGCGAAGCCCACGTTGACGCGATCGAGAAAGCTCACGAAATACAGCAGCATCACAAACGGAATGATGCGCCACAGGAGTTTCTTCGAGACTCGGTTTTCGAGTTCGGAATGCATGTGTCTCCTCCTTGGAGACCGTGCCGCACGCGAAGCGCGGATCACGGTTTCAAAGCGGCGCGTGCGTGTGTCGTAGTGGATTCGTGTGATTGGGCACGCGCCGTCGAAAGCGGTTCAGGCGGCAATTCAGGCAGCAACTCAGGCCGCAACGGCCACCTTCTCGATCAGCGCACACACTGCATCGGTGACTTGCGCGGTAGTGGCCGTGCCACCGAGGTCGCCAGTGTGCAGCGCCGGGTCGGCCGTCACGCGCTCGATCACATCCATCACCTGCTGCGCGGCGGCCTGCTCGCCCAGATGTTCGAGCAACATCACCACCGACCAGAAGGTGCCCACCGGGTTCGCGAGGCCCTTGCCCATGATGTCGAACGCCGAGCCGTGGATCGGCTCGAACATCGACGGATAGCGGCGCTCGGGGTCGATGTTGCCGGTGGGCGCAATACCGAGGCTGCCCGCAAGCGCGGCGGCCAGGTCGCTGAGGATGTCCGCGTGCAGGTTGGTCGCGACGATGGTATCGAGCGTGGCGGGACGGTTCACCATGCGGGCCGTGGCGGCATCGACGAGTTCCTTGTCCCACTTCACGTCCGGGAATTCGGCGGCGATCTGGTTGGCGATCTCGTCCCACATCACCATGGCGTGACGCTGCGCGTTGCTCTTCGTGATGACCGTGAGTCGCTTGCGCGGACGCGACTGCGCGAGGCGAAACGCGAAGCGCATGATGCGCTCGACGCCGGCGCGCGTGAGGATCGAGACATCGGTGGCCGCCTCGATCGGATGGCCCTGGTGCACGCGCCCGCCCACGCCCGCGTATTCGCCTTCGGAGTTCTCGCGCACGATCACCCAGTTCAGGTCTTGCGGGCCGCAGCGCTTGAGCGGCGCATCGATGCCGGGCAGGATGCGCGTCGGGCGCACGTTCGCGTACTGATCGAAGCCCTGGCAGATCTTCAGGCGCAGCCCCCACAGCGTGATGTGATCGGGCACATCGGGGTCGCCCGCCGAGCCGAACAGGATCGCGTCCTTGTCGCGGATCTGGTCGAGGCCGTCGGCGGGCATCATCACGCCGTTGGCGCGGTAGTGGTCGGCGCCCCAATCGAAGTTCTCGAACTCGAACGCGAACGAGCGGTTCGTGCGTGCGAGCGCTTCCAGCACGGCCTTGCCCGCCGGCACGACCTCCTTGCCGATGCCGTCGCCGGGAATGGTTGCGATGCGATACGTCTTCATGGTGTCCGTCTCCACGTCCTTCGATTGAATGTGGGTTGGACTTTACCGGACCAGAAGCGCCGTAACCGGTGCTAGACTAAAAGCATTCTTAACTTCAATTCACAAATGCAGGTCATTTATGAGTGAAGCCGTGCACCCCGCCGATCTCTCGTTCTTCTCTACGCTTTCGGCGGCGGGCAGCCTGAGCGCCGCGGCGCGCGAGCTGGGGCTCACCGCAGCGGCCGTGAGCAAGCGCCTCACGCAGATGGAGCAGCGCGCGGGGGTGTCGCTCGTCAACCGCACCACGCGGCGCATGATGCTCACGCCCGAGGGCGAACTGTATCTGGAGCGCGCGCGGCGCATTCTCGACGACATCGACGAGTTGGCCGAACTGCTCGGCAGCGCGAGAAAGAGTCCCAAGGGCCTGCTGCGTGTGAACGCGACGCTCGGCTTCGGGCGCAGCCACGTCGGGCCGGCCATCTCGCGGTTCGTGGCGAAGCATCCGCAGGTGAGCGTGCAATTGCAGCTTTCCGTGGCGCCGCCGCCGCTCACCGACGACACCTTCGACGTCTGCGTGCGCTTTGGCGAACCGCCCGATACGCGCGTGGTAGCGCGCCGCCTCGCGGCCAACCGGCGGCTGCTGTGCGCGTCGCCCGCGTATCTCGCGCGGCGCGGCGTGCCCGCCACGCCGCAGGAGCTCACGCGCCACAATTGCATCGGCATCCGCCAGGGCGACGAGGCTTACGGCGTATGGCGTCTCATCGCGGGGCGCGGTGCGGCGCACAAGACCGAGACGGTGCGCATCAACGGCAATCTCACCACGAACGACGGCGAGATCGCCGTGCACTGGGCGCTGGAGGGGCACGGCATCCTGATGCGCGCCGAATGGGACATCGCCGAGTATCTGGCCGATGGCCGGCTCGTGCAGGTGCTGCCCGAGTACGACACACCCAACGCAGACATCTACGCCGTTTATTTGCAGCGGCACCAGATGTCCACGCGCATTCGCGCCTTTGTCGACTTCCTCGCGCAGGAACTCGAGGCGCGCCGGGGCTGAACCGCTTCAGGCATGACACGCCCGCGACTCATCCCGCGCGGCGATGCGCAGCCGCGCCGTTCTTGCCGCATCATGGCGAAGCGGCAGGTGGTACGCCCGGCGCGTAAGGCGCCTCATGAGGATCGCGCACGCTGCGCGCGTACTGCTTGGGTGCCATGCCCGACCAGCGCCGGAACGCGCGAATGAACGCCTTCTCCGACGCATAGCCCACACTCGTCGCAATCTCGATCAGCCGCCGCCGCGAATCGCGCAGCGCGCCGCTCGCGACATACATGCGATACGCGGTGAGATGCCCGATCGGCGTCTCCTCAACGAGCTCGACAAACCGCGCGCTGAAGCGCGAGCGCGACATGCCCGCCGTGGCGGCCAGCGATTCGACGGTCCAGTCGCGCTCGGGGTGCCGATGCAACTGCGCGATCGCACGGCCGATCTGCGGATCCATCAAGCCGCGCAGCCAGCCCGTGTGGCTGATCGCCGAGGCCAGATGCGCGCGCAGCAATTGCACGAACAGCACGTCGGCGAGGCGCGCCGCCGCGACCGCCCAGCCTGGCTGGCACGCCATCGATTCGCGGATGAAGGCCATCAGCGTATCGGCAAGCCATGGGCCGACCGCGGGATCGTTCGCGCGCACGTGAATGAGCGGCGGCAGCACCGAGAAGAGCGGATTGCGCACCGCCTCGCGGTAAAACACGATGCCCGTATAGAGATCGCAGACCTCGCCGCTGCCTCCCGCCGTGAGACGCAGGGGCGTGTCGAAACTCGGCCGGATGCCTTCGCGCGCAACGAGATCGTCGAACGGCACCGGCGTCACGCCGGGCGCCGACGCGAGCACATGCTCGTGCCCGTGCGGCAGCAGCACGAAGTCGCCCGGCTCGACGCGCAACGGCTCCATGCCCTCCACGACGATGGTGTAAGGGCCGCCGAAGGCGGTCCTGAACGCCGCGCCTTCGACGGCCGGCTTCACGAACGCCCACGGCGCCGCGAGCGAGAAGTGCCCCGTCACCACCGCGTCGGCGCGCAGATCGGCTAGCGCGGCGCTCAACAGGTCTGTGGCCATGTGCTCCTCTCCGTTTCCCTTCGGGTGTACTTGCGGGCGCCCTCTGGAGCACCCTTTTTCTGCGCTTTTTCCGGCGTTTTTCGCGAGCGCCGCTTCAGAAGCGCTGCTGAATACCCATCATCGCGCCAAGCTGGTTCGCGCCCAAGGGCACCGTGCCGCCTGCGGCCACGGCGTTCGCCGCGCGCGCGCTGTTCATCATGTAACCCAGCGAAGCATAAAGCGTCGTGCGCTTCGAGACGAAATAGTTTGCGCGCGCGATCAGCAGCGTCGAATTCGCATGATCGCGCAAGAGGTAGCGCAGTGCCTGAGCGTCGAGCGCGAACGTGGGCACCACGTAATACTCGGCGCCAAGAAAGAAGATGTCCGACTGGGCGTGCTCGGCCGCCGCCGTGTTGCGGCGGATCCAGCCGCCGCCCACCTTGCCCGCGCCAAACTTCACGTAGGCGTCCACGATCACGCGCTTGTCGGTGTCGGCGCTGCTCACGAGCGGCGCCGAAGCACCCGGACCGCCGTACATCACGTCGTACGAGGCCGCCGCGCCGCCCCATGCGTTGTCGTAGGCGAGCATCATCGTGTACTGGCGGCAGGCCACGGCGTCGCCGGGAAGCTGACCGCCACAGTGGGTCGCCGAAGGTCCGGCTGGTCCCGCCGCGTCGCGCCCGAAGCTATAGGTGCCGCCGAGCGTCACGCCGTGGAATTTGCCGAGATAGCCCACGGCATTGTCGCTGCGCGCGTTCGGCAGATAGCTGTCGAAGCTCGCCATCGAATGAATCGCCGGACCGATCACGTCCGCGTTGAACAGGATGTACATCGACATATTCATCTGGCGACCCAGCGTGAGCGTGCCGTAGTCGCTGCTCACGCCCACGTTCGCCTGGCGCCCGAACAGACGTCCGCCGTAATTGAGCGCGCCGCTATTGGGCGCGAAGCCGTTCTCCAGCACGAAGAAGGCCTTGTAGCCGCCGCCCAGATCTTCCTGGCCGCGCAGGCCGAAGCGCGACGGCACTTCGCCCGTGAGCGAAGGCATGCCGACGAACGATCCGCCCTTCGCTGCGTTATTGTAGTACTCGATGCCTGTGTCGACGATGCCATAGAGCGAGACGCTGCTTTGTCCCCAGGCGAGCGCCGACGTGCTGGCGAGCGCGGCTGCCGCAATCCATTTTTTCATCAGGTGTCTCCGAAATTTTTTATCAGTCATGCTTATTGTTGTGTGCATCTGCCGGGCCGCTTGCACGGCCCGCTTCGATGCTCAGGCCAACGCCTGTTCGAGCGGCATCGTGCGCAAACGCGTGCCGGTGGCCTCGAACAGCGCGGCGGCCACGGCGGGCGCGACGGGCGGCAGCACCACCTCACCGCAGCCTTGCGGCGTGCGGTCGCTCTCGACGATCTCCACTTCGATCTTCGGCATCTGCGAGAGCGACAGGAGCGGATAGTCGGAGAAGTTCGCCTGCGCCACCGCGCCGTCCTTGAACGTGATTTCGCTCTTGAACGTATTGGTGAGCGCGAAGCCAATGCCGCCCTCCACCATCTCGCGCACCAGCATGGGATTGATCGCCTGGCCGCAGTCGATGCCGCACACGACCCGTTCGAGCTTCGCCTTGCCGTCCACCATGCGCAGTTCCACAACGATGGCGACATAGGTCGTGAATGCGCCGCCGCGCCCCGTGTAGAGGCTGTATGCGAGCCCCCGATGCACGCTCGCAGCGGGTTTGCGCGCCCAGTTGGCTCGCGCCGCCGTGCGCTCGAGCACACGCAGCGCGAGCGGATCGTCGCGCAGCAGCCTGCGCCGGTACTCGAGCGGATCGATGCGCGCCGCGTGCGCGAGTTCGTTCATGAAGCTTTCGAGAAAGAAGATGCTCGACGTGCTGCCCACGCTGCGCATGAAGCTCACGGGAATATGCTGATCGACGCTCACCGAATCGACGAGCAGATTCGGCACCGTGTAGCCGAGATCGTAGAGGCCGTCGAGCATGGTCTCGTCCCAGCCGCCCGCCTTTTCGAAGTAATCGCGCTTGATCGACCAGTAGAGCGACTGCCCCGCCACGCGCAAATGCATTGCTTGCGGATAGCCGTCGGCGCCGAGCACGGCGCGCATGCGCGCGGAAACGCCCGGGCGGTAGAAGCCGTGACGGATATCGTCCTCGCGCGAGCGGATCACCTTGACCGGGCGGCCCACCGCCTTCGAAGCGACGGCCGCGTGAATCACGAAATCGGGCACGTATTTGCGTCCGAAGCTGCCGCCGAGAAAGGTTGTGTTCACAATCACTTTTTCAGGCGGCAGCTTGAAGATGCCGCCGAGCGCCCAACGCACCTTGTCCTGCCCCTGAATCGGGCCCCACACCTCGATCTCGTGCTCGCGCACATGCACCGTCGCGTTCACGGGCTCCATGGTCGCGTGGACGATGTATGGCGTGTGGTAGTCGGCTTCGATCACCTTCACGCCCGGGGACGCCCCGCCCGTAGCATGCGCGGCTTCGAACTGCGCCGGCGCATCGCCGATGCGCGTGGCCGCCACCGCGTGCTCCGAGATCAGCGCGGCCTTGCGCTGCGCGAGAATCGCCGCGCTGTCCGCCGGCAGTGCACCGGCATCCCATTGCACGTCGAGCGCATCGCACGCTTTCTTCGCCTGCCAGTATGTATTCGCCACCACGATCACGGCGTCTTTGGCCAGCACCACGTCGACCACGCCCGGCAGCGCACGCACGCTGTCGCGATTGCGCACGGCCACCGGCTTGCCGTTGAGCGCGGGCGCCATTTTCAGGGCGCCTTCGAGCATGCCGGGCACCTTCACGTCGATGCCGAACACCGCGCTGCCGTTGACCTTCGCGGGCACGTCGAGCTTGTGCAGCGGCTGGCCGATGAGCGTGCGCGCCGACTGCGCCTTCAGGCGCGGCTGCGGATTGAGCGGCAGTTGCGCCGCGTCCGCGAGCAATTCGCCGTAGCCCAGCGAGCGTCCCGTTTGCAGATGGATCACGCGGCCGCTCTTCGTCGCGCACTGCGTGGGCCGCACGCCCAGGCGCCGCGCACCCGCCGCCAGAAATACCTCGCGCGCCTGCGCGCCCGCAATGCGCAAACGCTGCTGGAACATGGTGACCGACATCGAGGCGCCCACGAACTGCTGTGGATGTTCGTTCGCAGCCGCAATGCGGTAGGCGTCGCGCCCCGTGACGAACTCCACGCTCACGCGGCGCCAGTCGGCGTCCATCTCGTCGGCGAGCAACTGCGGCAGGCCCGTATAGACGCCTTGACCGACTTCCGCCTGCGAAAGACCGACGATCGTGCGGCCATCCGGATCGACGCGAACCCAGTCGTTGATCTCGCGAAAACGCGTGCCGTCCTCGGCAGCCTCCACGTGTTCGCCAAGCGCGAGCGGCAACACGAGGCTGCCCGCAATCGCAAGACCGGTCTTCAGAAAGGCGCGCCGGCTCTCGCGGTGCGATGCGCGCGTGCTCGCATGATCGGCGCCGTCGACGCCAGGGGCGTGGCGCATCCGCTCAGACATCCACTCAGGCTTTCGCTGCGACATGGATGGCCTCGCGAATACGGTGATAGGTCGCGCATCGGCACAGGTTCGTCACGCCCTGGTCGATTTGCGCGTCGGTGGGATGCGGGTGCTGCTTGAGCAGCGCGGCCACGGCCATCACCATGCCCGACTGGCAGTAGCCGCATTGCGGCACGTCCTGCTTGATCCACGCCTGCTGCACCGGATGCGACGCATCGGGTGCGAGCCCTTCGATGGTAGTGATGGCGCGCCCGGCCACCGCCGAGACCGGCAGCACGCACGAGCGCGTGGCCTCGCCTTCGAGATGCACGGTGCAGGCGCCGCACGCGCCGATGCCGCAGCCGTACTTGGTGCCGGTCAGTCCCGCGGCTTCGCGTATCACCCACAGCAGGGGCGTGTCCGGGTCGCCATCGAACTCGAAAGGCCGACCGTTCAGTGTGAATTGCATGCGCTTGTCTCCCCAGAAGTCGCCGCTTGCGGCCGCTTCGAAAGCGGTTGGCGATGCGTGAGATTCTTGGGGCGGACAAAATGCCCGACAATGGCGCGATGACCCAAAGAAGTTGCCGATCGTCTCTTTCGATCAACTTGACATTCAATAGCTGGAAATAGCAGGATTCTCCCGATGTCCTTTTATATCGGGCCATTACCTCTTTCCATCCATTCGGATCGTCGTCCCGCCGGGTTCAAATGCGAGTTGGCGTTTCATCCATGGAATATTGACGGGACATTCAGCGACTTCCGGGACAAGTCTGGCTAGGCCTTGTTGAAGCGCGCGGTGCCGCGTGGCTGATCAGTAGCCACCCAGGAGGCGATCAAGCGCCGAAATAATCCGGTCCCGGTGTTCTCGTAGTGAGCCGGCCTTCGGTCCTAGTTCACTTAAAGGGACCGACGCAATAAATGCCGGATGCAGGATGCATTGGAGGCCACCAATGTCGAATGAGGGGGTGAAATCCGCGGGAAGTTTCCCTTGCGGAAAAGAGTCAACCCGGATCAGCGGTATAACGACCCGGGATGTCAGTCCCTCCAGAAAGTCGCTTTGCACGTCGACAAGGTATGGTGTGATTGCCCGACTTTTGCCGGTATTGGAGTAGACGTCAAATCGCGCCATTAGAACGTCCGGTACTCAGCCAGTGGCAAGCCGTTCTTCTCGACCCATTCGTTCGTGTGCTTGATGAACTCGGCGTGCTCCTCGGCCCAGCGACGCCCCTCTTCCGCCTTGATGGCCTCCCGCAAAGCCTGCTCGCAGGTACGGGAAAAATTGATGCCCAGGTTTTTCGCCCGTTCATAGACGTCAACGGGCAATGTCACGTTGGTCGCCTTACGCGGCCCGACTGTAGTTGCATGTGCCATGTTGAATCCTCCGCGCAGCTATTTATGCGCATGTTTCCCAACATGATAACTCACATATCAACCGAGCTCCACGGCTAATGCCACTGCTGTTTGCCTTCGTCGATGTTTATTTGGCAGGGTGCAATACGAGAGCGTTCAGCCGCCCCTATGCACAAGCAACCGTCATATGTCAGTGACATTACAGAGGTCACACTCAGGAAGCTGACGCCCGGCGCACGAACACGCGCCGCGTGAGATCGAAGGCGACGAGATTGCCCGCAACCACCAGCAGCAGCCCCAGCACGGTGAGCCATGTCCAGCGGTAGCCTTCGAACACGGTCGATATCGCGAGCGCCACGATCGGGAACAAGACCGTGCAATAGGCGGCCCGCTCGGGGCCGATCCGCCCGACCAGCATGAGATACGCCGTAAAGCCCACTACCGAGCCGGCCACCGCGAGCCAGGCGAGCGCCCCGAGGTAACGCGCATCGAGTTCGATAGTGAACGGCAATCCGGCTAGCGCACTGCCCGCCAGCAGCACCGCCGTGCCGATCAGCATGGCCCAGCCATTCGTGACGAGCGGATGCAGCCCCATCGATTGCATGCGGCTCGACAGCAGATTGCCGACCGAAAAGCACTGCGTGCCGAGAAACGCGACGGCGAGCCCCAGCCAGGCGGTGTGATCGCCGATATGGTCAGCCATCTGCTGCACGAACAGGCACACGATCCCAATGAGTCCCAGCACGGCCCCGCCCAACGCGGTGGGCTGCAACGGCCGGCCCATGAAGAGACGCCCGTTGATCGAATTGAGCAGCGGCGCTGTCGAGAACACCACGGCGACGAGGCCGCTCGGCACGATGTTCTCGGCATAGTAGAAGCACAGGAAATTGAGGCAGAAGAGTGCCATGCCCTGAGCCGCCAGATAGCGCCAGGCGGCGCGCGGCGGCCATGCGGGCCGGCGCATGAGGCGCAGCAGCGCGAACATCAGCAGCGCTGCAATGCCAAAGCGCCACGCGATGGACACAGGCGCAGGCACGACGCCAAGCTGCCACTTGATGGCAATCCAGGTGGTGCCCCAGATCACCACGGTGAGCGCGTAGAGAAGAAAATTCATGGCTGGAAATGACCGGGACTCGAGGCTTCAACTATGGCGCGCAGCGGCGGCACGCGCTTGTCCAGGATTGCGCATTTCTTGCCGGTGACCCTCGCGAGGCGGGGCCCAAGCGTATACTCAGACTCGCTAACCGCTCGCGGTAGCCACCCGTCATCATTCCGATACCACCCAGCCGCCTGATCGCCGAACCATGGACGCTCCTTCGTCGCCTCCCGTGCTCGACCTCGCCAGCACGCCGTTCGGGCTGCATTCGGTGTGCCGCACGTTAAGCGCCGCGAACGCGACGCTGGAGCGATTCGCATGGCTCGGCGACCAACTCGCGGCGGCGGTCTGGACGCGCGAAACGCGCGAAGCCGAGACTGTCTACGAGCAGCCGGGCCATCACACGCTGTCGTGTTATATCGACGGCGGCTACCGCACGGAGCGGCAGAAGCTGCCGGGCGTTTATGGCGCGCCAAGCCGGCTCTGCGCGCTGCCGGGCGATCACGAATCGCGCTGGTGGGTGCGGGGTCACATGCATTTCATGCATCTCTATTTTTTGCCCGGGCATTTCACGCAACGGGCCATTCGCGAACTCGACCAGGAACCGCGCGAGCTCACGCTCGCCGACCGCACGTATTTCGAAGACGAGCGCATTGCCGCACTTTGCCAGACGCTCGCCAACGAGGACTGGGCCAATCCGGAGGGCCTGCTGCGCAGCAATGAAACGGCCCACGAAGTGCTGAGCCTGCTGCTGCGCAGCCAGGGCGTGCGCCGTCCGGGCGCGGCACTCAAGGGCGGCCTTTCGGTGGCCACGCGGCGGCGTCTGCGCGACTACATCGACGCCCATCTCGGCGAACCCTTGACGCTGGGGGCGCTGGCCGAAGTCGCCTGCCTTTCCGAATACCACCTCGCACGCATGTTCCGTGTTTCGTTTGGGCAGCCGCCGCACGCATGGATTGCGGCGCAGCGGCTCGAACGGGCTCGCGCGCTGTTGCGCACGACCGGCCTGCCGCTCGCCCATATTGCGAGCGCGTGCGGCTACGCGAATGCAAGCCACTTCAGCCATCGCTTTCGCGATGCGTTCGGCGCCGCGCCCAACCTGTATCGGCAAGCGCTCGGTACCGGCGCAACGGTGGTTCGAGCCTGATCACGGCTGGCGAAAACAGCCCGATGGAACACACGCGCCGCCAGGCGCCTTTGCCGAATCCCGCTACTTTTTTGCGTAGCTCACTTCCATGCCGGCCCGCACGTCCTGCTGGATCCCGTACTGCGCGAACGGATACCGAAGCCCGTTCTTCGCGAGCGCTTCCATGCCCGCAATGGCCTTCGCCAGCGTCCCGGGGGGCAGCGCCATCAGCATTTCGTCGTCGAGCACGCCGCCGTATCTGCGCTCGGCAAAGCAGGGAATCGACAGGCTCGGCTCGCCCGTCTTCAACGCCCTGCCCCACGAATCCGCGCAGGACGATTCGCCCACCACGCTCCAGTCGAAGCGCTTGTAGCCCGACCACTGCAAGCCGTTGATGAAATACATCATGGCGCCCGGCGTGGCATAGAAAAGCGCGATGGCCGGCTCGATTCGGCCAGCGGCAAGCGGGGACACCACCAGCGCCTCATACTTGCCGTCCGCAACACAATCCATTGCCGCCTGATGGGCGCGGGAATCTTCGAGCGTGGCGTACCAGACACCAGCCATTTGCGCACCCGATTTCCATTCGGCATCCTTTGCATTTCCCAGGCCCACGACAGACCGGCATTGCGAACCGACCAGATCATCCGCCGTTACACCGACCGTAAAACCCAACCTGGCGGCTTGCCCCACGATCTGATCGAGCGTATGGATCGCTTTCGGGCGGCGAATGCGATGAATCGCCTCCATGTCCTCGCGCCGCTCGTACAGTGTCATGCCAAACGGCAGACTGCGCAGCTTGAGCAAGCGCTCGAGGTCTGCCGCCAGTTTTCCCAGCTCGTCTTTCATCAAGGTCGTCTCCCAGACAGGAACGGCAACATGCCTCACACGGCTATCGCGCGCAATCGGCCAGCAGGTTCGCAAGCACCGACGCGCCCTGTGCGAGGTGCGCCGGGTCGGCGTCCTCCGCCTCGTTGTGGCTGAGCCCGGCCTTGCACGGCACGAACACCATCGCGGTCGGGGCAACATAGGAGAGATTCACCGCGTCGTGCCCCGCGCCACTGTGCATCTCCAGATACGGATAGCCCGCGGCGATGGCGGCTTCGCGCACGCGCGCGATGCACTGCGCGTCGAAAACCACCGGCTCGTACTCGGCGACCTTCTCCAAGCGCACGCTCGTGCCGCGCAGCGCGGTGCGTTGCAGACAGATCGCTTCGATATCGGCCACGAGACGTTCCAGCGCCGGCCGCGACGGGTGGCGAACATCGACGCTGAACCCGACCTTGCCGGGTATCGTGCTCGGCGAGTTCGGCTGGCAGCCGACATGGCCGACGGTCACGCGCGCATCGGCGTCGAAGTCATGGCCATGCTCGACGATTGCCGCGATCATCGTGGCGGCCACGCCCATCGCGTCCTTGCGCACGTTCATCGGCGTCGTGCCCGCATGCGATTCGAAGCCGGTTACCGTGACGTCGAGTTCGTAAATGCCCTGCACGCCGGTCACGACGCCAATCGGAATGCCGGCGTTCTCCAGCACCGGGCCTTGCTCGATATGGGCCTCGAAGTAGGCTTTGGGCATCTGCCGCTCGCGCTCTGGACCGGCGAAACCGGTGCGCTCGAGTTCATCGCCGAGCAGCACGCCCGTCTGCATGCAGGGCCTCGCGCGTGCATAGTCGAGATCGAGTGTGCCGGCGTAGACCGCGGAGCCCATCATGCCCGGCGTAAATCGCGAGCCCTCTTCATTGGTCCATGCCACGACGTCGAGCGCATGCCGCGTCGCAATGCCGAGATCGTTGAGCGTGCGAATGGCCTCGAGGCCCGCGAGCACGCCGTAGACGCCGTCGAAGCGGCCGCCGAGCGGCTGCGTGTCCAGATGACTGCCGCACATCACGGCTGGCGCGTCGACCTGCGTGCCGGGCCGGCGCGCGAACACGTTGCCGATCGGATCGATGCGGATTTCGCAGCCGGCCTCTTCGCACCAGCGGATGAAACGGCGACGGCCCAGCACGTCTTCATCGGTCAACGCGAGACGGCAACTCCCGCCGTGCGCAGTGGCGCCTATCTGCGCCATCTCCATCAGCGAATCCCAGAGCCGTTGCTGATTAACGCGGATCATTGTGGTGGCTCCCGAAAAGTACCTAGCATATAACGCCCGTGGCCATACCGATTCGAGAGTCTTCCGCCACCCACATTGCGCTATCCTGATACCCCTCGTTCAATAGGAACATGCATGAAGCGTCCGAAATACCTGTTACTGATGGCATTGGCATTGTCCGCTGCAAGTCAAGCGCAAACCTCGCAGACCTATCACTTCGGCGAAGGGCAAGCCGGTTTCGGTGAAGGCCGAAGCACGCCGCAACACGCGCGCACCAGTTCTCCGCCGCCGCTTCCCGGCGCCGAACCGACACAACCGCTGCCTGCGGACGAACCGCACTCGCAAGCCGGGGCGAAAGCAAAACCGAAAGCCAGATCGAAGTCGAAGCACAGCACGCACCATCGACACCATACGACGCGCCATGCGCCGGTTCAGGATCCGTACTCGCGTCCCTGACCCGCCATAGAGTTCCAAACCCGATCGGCAGGATCGGCATGCACAAGCGACACGCCAATGAAAAATCCCTGCCCAGCGTTATTCGCCAGGCAGGGATTGGTTGAGGTCATTGCGCAATGCCGCGCGCCACTAGAGACACTGCAACGGCATGCAGCCCGAAGGCTCAACTCATGTGAAGCCCGCCGTTAAGCGAGAAGTCCGCGCCGGTTGAAAATCCCGCTTCTGCGGAAGCAAGCCACGCGCATATGGATGCGATTTCATGCGGCTCACCCAGACGCCGCACCGGAATGCTCGCCACGATTTTTTCGAGCACTTCGGGCTTCACCGCGCGCACCATGTCGGTCCCGATGTAGCCTGGCGAAACGGTATTGACCGTTACGCCTTTCGTGGCAACTTCCTGGGCCAACGCCATCGTGAAGCCGTGAATACCGGCCTTGGCCGTCGAATAGTTCGTCTGGCCAAACTGCCCTTTCTGGCCATTGACCGACGAAATATTGATGATGCGCCCCCACCCGCGATTGACCATGCCGTCAATCACCTGCTTGGTCACGTTGAAGAGGCTGGTGAGATTGGTATCGATCACGGCGTCCCATTCTTCGCGCGTCATCTTGCGAAATACGACGTCCCGGGTGATTCCGGCATTGTTGACGAGCACGTCGATTTCACCGACTTCCGACTTTACTTTTTCGAAAGCCTTAACCGTCGATTCCCAATCGGCGACATTACCCTCCGAAGCGACAAAATTGAATCCCAACGCCTTTTGATCCTCGATCCATCGTGCGCGGCGAGGTGAATTCGGACCGCACCCGGCAATGACGGTAAAACCATCGCTGTGCAGCCGCTGGCAGATTGCGGTTCCAATGCCACCCATTCCGCCAGTTACGTAGGCAATGCGCTGTGCCATAAGTCCTCCAAACATTTCTCGGTTGTATAAGGAACGGCTTCAACAGGAGGATAAAAGGCAGTGTGCATCAGCATCCGATGCCGGGGCGATGGGCACTATCCCTTATGGAAATATCATGCTGCACACCGGCATAAATAGCGCTTTATCTTTTATCGCCACGAGTCAAGCGGCTATTGCCGTGATTTGTCACCTTACTATGATCTATAGCATTATCGTGTTTGTAAATAAACATGTTGCTTCGTTTTCAAGCACCCGCGCAGCCGCTTAATCATCTGATCAATAGCACTGCCGCATAAAATGCCGAACCGCCAGCAGCGCCGGTCACTTATTCGCCGCTCTCGTGTTGTCTAGACATTTTGGCGCCACTTCCCATAGCCGGATGTCCGCCATCATGGCCCTGAAGGCAGCAGCCAGGGCAAATCCCTACCCTCTCGCTCGCCCGCGCATTTTCCCATCAATCCTCCGCAAACCAGGCGATTTTCAGCCGAATGGGCGGCTTTCTCCAGATTTATCGCCGCACTGCCGCGCCGGCACCCGGAAGTCGGCGCATGGCCTTCGCTTGCACACGTCAAGTTACGTGGTCTAGACTGCTCGACAATTTCATTGGCGGCTCGAACCCGCTTGCAGTGCAAGTGCACCCATTGCTGTCGTTCATCCAACCGGCCGCGCGGGCTTTCTCCGTCGCGCCCACCCATTCAGGGAAAAGTCATGAACCGGATCGTCAAGTTTCTCGTCGCCTCGCTTGCCGCAGCACCGCTCGTTTCGTTTGCCCAGGACACCACGACGATTCGCTGGGGCATCGATCCCACTTATCCGCCGTTCGAGGCAAAGCAGCCTGACGGCTCGCTCGCCGGCTTCGACATCGATCTGCGCAACGCAATTTGCGCGCAGCTCCATGCAAAATGCATATGGGTCGAACAAGGTTTCGACGGCATGATTCCCGCGCTTCAAGCGAAAAAGTTCGATGTGATCATGTCCGCAATGACAGCCACCGACGACCGCCTCAAGCAGATCGACTTCTCGGACAAGCTCTATTCGTCGCCGGGCGCGCTCGTCGCGCCGCGTGGCTCCAGGCTGCAACCGACCGTCGCGTCGCTCGTCGGCAAGCGCATCGGCATCGATCAGGGCACGACGCAGGAGGTTTATGCGAAGGCGGAGTGGGCGCCCAAGGGCGTCACGATCGTGACGTACCAGAACCAGGACCAGGTCTATGACGACCTCGTCAATGGCCGCCTCGACGCCACCTTCCAGGATAAAACGCAGGCCGGCTACGCGTTCCTCAATACACCGCGCGGCAAGGCCTTCACGTTCGCCGGCGGCGATGTGACCGATGCTCGCATCATCGGCCATGGCGTTGCCATGGGGCTGCGCAAAGGCGACACCGATATGAAGAAGCGCCTCGACGGGGCCATCGCCGCCATTCGCGCGGACGGCACCTATCAGAAGATTGCCGCCAAATATTTCGATTTCGATATTTACGGCGCCAAGCAATAAATTTAATTACCGTAAGGGCAATCATGGCCATCAATATTTGTGAACGCGTAGCGCAGGCGGTCACGCCCGAACTCATCGAAGCGTTCCGCACGGACGGCGCCGTATGCATCAAGGGCATTTTTTCGGCGGACGAAATCGAGGCGCTGAAGGCCGGCATCGAGACCAATCTGGCGCATCCGAGCACGCGCTCGAAAGTGGCAAGCCGGCCCGAGGATCCGGGCTGGTTCTTCGAGGACTTCTGCAACTGGGAGCACAACGCCGCGTATCGCGAGTTCATCGCGCGCTCGCCCGCGCCAACGGTCGCGGCGGCGCTGATGGGCGTCGATACGGTCCGGCTCCATCACGACCATCTGCTCGTGAAGGAGCCGGGCACGCAGCAGCGCACGCCGTGGCACCAGGACCAGCCCTATTACAACATCGAAGGCGACGACAACGTCAGCATGTGGATTCCCGTCGATCCGGTCCCGCTCGAATCCACGCTCGAATTCGTCGCGGGCTCGCATCGCGGCCCCTGGCTCATGCCGCGCACGTTCATGGACAAGGAAGCAAAGTGGTTTCCCGAAGGCAGTCTCGCCGATCTTCCGGATATCGAAGCAAATCGCAATGCATTCCCGATCCGGCGCTGGGCGCTCGAACCCGGCGACATGGTGTGCTTCAGGATGCTGACGCTGCATGCGTCGGGCGGCACGCGCAACAGACGGCGCGCGTTTTCGATCCGCTTCGTCGGCGATGACGTTCGCCACGCGCCACGCCGATGGAAAACCTCGCCGGACTTCCCCGGGCTCGCCGAAGCGCTGCCGGACGGCGCGCCGCTCGTGCATCCGCTGTTCCCTGTCCTGTGGTCGAAAAGCGATGGTCAGGTGAGCACGCTCTGAAATCGCAATGAAACACAGGGGCGGCGGGCAGGTATGTGCCGCCGCTTGTGGTGCCTGCTATTCGCCTGGCGCGAATCAGACCTGATGCCGCGTGGCGCCCGGCTTGAAACGCGAGCCGAGCCGGTAACGGTTGCCCGGGTGCACGAAGCGCGCGAACGTGACCGGCAGCCCGTTCGTCCAGGTCCGGCGCGTGAGCGTCAGGCATGGCTCGTTGGTGCGCATGTCGAGCAAGCGCGCCTCGTCTTCAGTGGGCATGGCCGCATCGACGATGTGCTCGATCTCGAGCTCGTAATGCGACACGTTGTTGTACAGATACTCCGACGGCGGCTCCACCTGGAAGTCCTGATCGATGAAACCGGGTGCCGCGACCGGATTCACATACCGCTCCTCCAACTGGATTGGCCGGCCGTTCTCCTCGTGCACGCAGACCACATGAAACACGGGCGCATCGACCGGCAAGCCGAACGCCGCCGCGATTTCGGGCGTCGCATGCCCGCGGGTCTGGCTGATGACGTGACAGCGATATTGATGCCCGCGCGCGTGGATCTCATCACGCACATGCGCAATCATTAGCAGATTCGATTGTGGTTTTTCCTCGGCCACGAATGTCCCCACGCCAAGGATGCGCTGCAATGCTCCTTCGTCGGTCAATTCGCGCAGCGCCCGATTCACGGTCATTCGCGCGACGCCGAGTTCCGCGGCGAGATCGAGTTCGGAGGGGATTCGCTCCCCGATCTTCCAGTCGCCGGCATGAATACGCTTGCGAACGAGTGCCTTGATCTGCTGGAAAGGCGCGTCGACCTTTTTGATCATCGAGGGTCCTGATGGGCGGGCGGCGAAACTCCAGATTTTATAACGGCGAGGCTAACCCAGGGGTCGCGAACCCGTCGAGCAAGGACTGAAGCCGCCGCTCCTGAGCATGCAGGATCCCCGGCGTGCAACGGAGTTCGAGCACGCGTCCTTGCCAATAGTTCGAACCGAAGATCGCCATCGATTTGTCCGCGTTCATCGCGATTTCGAGGTGAGCGATGGCGCTATCCAGATTGTGGACTGTGTAGGGGCTGAGGGGACGCCGCCCAGTCTCTTCTGGTGTTGCTGCTTCTGCTTCAGCTTCTGTTTCTATTTCTGCTTCTGCCTCGTTCCTTGTTTTTACCCTCGCCCGGATGGTCTCCTCGCGCTCTGCCTGCTTGCCCCCGGCCAGGCTCGCCCGAATGGTCTCCTCGTGTGTTGCTCGCTGGCCCCCCACCAGATCCGACTGGATGGTCTCCTCACGCTCTGCCCGCTTTTGCCCCGCCAGGCTTGCGTGCTTGCTGCGTTCAGACCCGGGGATCGAGCTCATGGCGCAAGACGATCGAAAGATTTGACGTGCGCATGGCGGTGATCCCCCTCGTCTGATTTGCAACGACTCCATCGTGCGCTTCCCGTGACTCGCACAATACCGGGCATGCGGGGGGAAAAACGCCTCCAGACGGCGGCCCCAAAAGAGTCCCCCGCTTTGGGGGGATCGCGCCCCTTGCGATTGCGGGTACCATGGCTAAGGGCCTGTTCACATCAATAACGGGCTTGTGCTGGAGAAGCGCAGATGGACAACCTGTATTTCCGCCATGTACTGCTAGTCGAAGACGAAGGCTTGACGCGCATCGCGATGAAGAGCCTGATCCTCACGTCGGAGCCGACGCTCGACATCGACGAGGCCGGCTCGTACGCCGCCGCCGTCGAGCGGCTGCAAAGCAAGGCTTACGACCTCGTTTTCCTCGACTATCAAATCGGCGGTAATCACACTGGGCTGGACCTGCTGCACTGGTTGCAGGAAAACGAGTGTGCAGCGCACGTGGTGATGCTGTCCGCGCAGGACGACCGCGAGACGGTGCTGGACTGCATCAAGAATGGCGCCGGCGGCTTCATCTCGAAGGCCAGCGAGGAAGGCGGCGCGGTGTTCCGCGAAGCGCTGCAAACGATCCTGAACGGCCGCGTCTACCTGCCCAACAGCGTGCTCGGCAAAGGCGGCCACACCCCGCAGCCACCCGGCCCGAACAAAGGCATTCCCATCGACTCGCTGAACCTGCCGCCGCGCCTTGCGCAAACCTTGAGTTTTCTTTTGCAGGGCATGTCGAACAAGGCCATCGCGCGAAAAATGAATATCACGGAGAACACCGCGAAGGAGTACATCAGCGATCTGCTGAGCCGCTTCAATGTTTCGCGGCGCACTTTCCTGATCGTCGAAATGGCGCGTCGGGGCATCGAGATCCCCACCGTTGCACGCGCTTCCGCGTCCTGAACATTACGTCCCGAACACCACGCCCTAAACGCGGGCCAACGCCTCGGTCAATTCGAGCATGCGCGCAATCAGCACGTCCGTGGAGAGCGGCTTGCTGAGCACGCAGCGCTCCGGCAACACGCCCTGCGTGCTGGCCCCGGCTTCCCCCGTCACCACGAGACACGGCACGGGCCGCGAGAAGTGCTCGCCCAGCAGATGGATCACATCGTGCGCGGACGACATCTCCGGCAACCGATAGTCGCTGATGACGAGGTCCGGCACGCGCTCGATCTCCTGCAAAAGTGTTTCGAGTTCCGCCACCGAGCGGACCGAATCGAACAGCACGCCCCATAGCGCAAACAGCGCCTCCATCGACGCGCGCACGAGGCTGTCGTCCTCGACCAGCAACACGTAAAGCCCCCGCAGCGACGACGGTGAAGGCGCCGGCGACAACGCCGGATCCGCGGGCGATATCGCCACATCATGGAGCGCAAAGGGATCGGCCACTGGCATGCGAACCGAGAAGCGCGACCCTCGCCCTTCAATCGATTTCAGTTCGAGACGATGCCCCTCGAGCAACGACACCACCGCATTCACGATCGACAAACCGAGTCCGAGCCCTTTCTCGCGGTCGCGCTCCGGGTTGCCGATTTGCACGAACGGCTGGAAGATCGCATCCCAATGCTCGGGCGCAATGCCTATGCCGTTGTCGATTACGTCGACGCGCACATAATTCGGCATGCGAACCAGACCGACGATCACCGCTGCGCGGCCCGCCTTCGAATGATCCGCATATTTGATGCCGTTCGCGATGAGGTTGCTCAGCACGCGGGGCATCCAGTCGGCGTCGGTGCGCACCCATGCCGGCTTGTGCGGGGTCTTGCCATAGCGCAGCGCAACGCCGCGATTCTCGGCGACCGCCGCGAGTTGCTCGACGGTCTCTTCAATCACCCGGTTCAGGTCGACGCCCGTATAGCTCGGGTTCACGTGTCCGGATTCGAGCTTCGACAGATCGAGCACGGCGTTGAAGAGCCGCGCCGTGAGCACCGACGCCTTGCGCGCCTCGCCAATCAGTTTGCTCGACGCTTGAACATCGCGCGCTTCCAGCGCTTCGTCGGCCGCGGCCAGAAAGAGGTTCAACGCGTGCATAGGCTGCCGCAGATCATGCGCTGCCGCCGCCAGAAAGCGCGATTTTGCGCGGCTCGCCTGCTCGGCAGCTTCGCGCTGCTGCTCGCGCAAGGCAATCAGCGCTTCCGATTTGGTCTCCTGATCGCGCCGCGCGCGCTCAAGGTCGCGGTGCTTTTGCGCGAGCTCCGCATTCGCGCGTTGCAAGGCTTCGTTACCATGCGCAAGCGCCTGAACGGCGACGTACCGGTCGCGCACATGCCGCTCGGCATTCACATTGACGCTATGGCCGAGGACCGCAACGTTAAGCAAATAGAACATGCCCGCCGCGAAGTTGTCGGGCTCGATTGCGTGCGTAAGCCATTGCGCCACCACGATCACGGCGATCACGCACACGGCCAGCATCAGCGTCGCCTTGGCCCGCAGGCGAAGAAAGCCGAACTGATAGAAAAGAATTAAATAGAAGCCGACAAAAAAATGCGTGAAATTGAACGGCCGTGGCGCGAGAAACGTTTGAATCAACAAGCATAGACACATGCCCGCCAGGCCGCCCAGCAAGATCCAATGCGCGACCGTGTCCCGCTGAAAGTCGAGCCGGAAAGCCAGCACGATGCCGACGCCCGCAACCAGTGCACCTGCGCAGCGAAACGTGAAAATCTCCGCAAAGTACGGCTGGAACACGGCACTGGTTCGCGCCAGGCTGATTTCCCAATAACCGAAACACACCCAGATCAAGGTGCCGAGCACCAGCGCCGCGCGGCGGAAGTCGGCGAAACGCCGGCCATAGTCTTCCGTGAACTCCTGTTCTAGACGCGGGTCGTCGAAACGTGCTGGCCAGCACAGCATATCGACCAGCCATGCACGAATCGCGCCCGGCGCCGAAGAGCGTTTAAGGAAATTCGCTTCCGCCGCCGACTGAAACCTGAATATGTTCATCGCCTCTCGCCGGTATGCTCGCTGGTCTCGCGAAGCAAGACAGGATCTATTCATTTTATGAAAAATCGATGCACTTCGGCACCGGATTAGCCGCAGCATTGGCATTTGCGGGACTTTCTGCCTAAGCTATTTTGACTGATGGCCACGAGCGTTGAGTACCCAGGGAGACCTCCATTGCTAGCCAATGCCCTGCATCGTTCGCTAATCTCGCTACTCCACGTTGAGCGAAGATTCGATCCGTTTTTTCGGCCTTTTCTCGACGCCTTGGCCCAGGAGCCCATTGCCGGCCTGGTGCAGGCGGCCATCAATGCGCAAAGGCCCAACGACAATCTCGCGCTGGCGCAGGAACTTGCGCTGCCGGACGAGCATGCGATCGTCCAGCAGATCATCGAGCGCATGGGCGCGTATATGCGCGAGCAATACCAGCCCGGAACGTTCCAGCGGGCCGGCAACACGAAAACACACGGCGTGCTGCGCGCCGAATTCCAGGTGCACGGCGATATTCCGCCCAATCTGCGCCATGGCATTTTCAGCGCGCCGCGCAGCTATCCGGCCTGGGTGCGGCTGGCCGGACCGGGACCCGACAGCCCGCCCGATATCGAGGATGTGGGTGTGCTGAGCATCGGCATCAAGGTGATGCGGGTTCCCGGCCCGAAGCTCCTCGACGACGAGCGCTTCACCCAGGATTTCACCGGCATCAGCACTCCCACGTTCACCACGCCGAACATCATCGAGAATGCCAAGCTTCAGGCGGCCGTCCTGCGCCGCACGCCGCTTTTCTACTTCATCAATCCGTTCGACTCCCACCTGCTGGACGGCGTCATGCAGGGCCTGTGGGCGCGCACGCAATCGAGCCCGCTGCAGACCAGCTATTGGAGTTGCGTACCGTACCTGCTGGGCGCTGGCCAGGCGGTTCAATACGCGTTCCGGCCCAGGTCCCGCGAAACCAGCGCCATTCCAGGCTTGCCGGGGCGCCCCAACGATAACTATCTGCGCGAGGCGATGATCCGGACACTCGCCGAGCGCCCGGTCGACTTCGACGTCTTCGTGCAGGTGCAAACCGATCCCCACCGCATGCCGATCGAGAATGCGTCGGTGCGCTGGCCCGAGCACCTTTCAACGCCCATACGCATCGCGACACTGCATTTTCCGGAGCAGCAGTTTGCATCGCCGGCTCAGCTCGCGTTTGCCGGCCAGTTGTCGATCAATCCGTGGCATTGCCTTGCCGAACATCGGCCACTAGGCAATCAAAATCGCGCGCGCCTTGCGATATACAAAACACTTTCGGCTTTGCGTCAATCGATGAACGGCACGCCTCACGTCGAGCCGACCGGCGACGAAGTATTCGAGTGATTCAGCGTCACCAGAAAGCGCAGCGCCCGAAGGCCCGGCATGAAAAAATACGCACCGCCCACGACCGAAACGAATTGTGGCAATCCCGTGATCTGGCACGCCGCGCCTGCGGCTTGAGGGAGGCTGAAGCGATCCGTTTCGCTACCGTCACTGAGCGGCTGCCGCTCGCCAATCAGCGGATCGCGCTCCGCCGCGAGCCCATTGAACTTTGCGCCAGTAATCCATGCGCCTTGAATAAACTCGAACTGACGCGAGATATTCGCGCCGAGGCAAATAAAGTGCAGTCCGGTCTCGACCGTTTCGCCTTGATCGGCAATCGCGGCCTCGGGCGGCAGGCTCTGGCCATATTCGCGGCCGCGCCGCAGCATGCGGTGAAAGCGGCTCGACGCAACCAGATCGCCACGCAAGGCGGCCGCGTCGAAACCCAGCGTGGTCAGCAGGCGCGCAAGCACGCTGACTTTGCCACCGTCGCCGCTGGCGTCCGGCAAATCGCCATTGCGAGGGTTGGCGCGCCGTACGTGAGCGCCGAATGGACACCGCAGCCCATCCGGGTCCCCCGCATAGGTAAATGCATTGAGTTGCTCGCGGCCCGCCTTCGTGCCGGGATCGGGTGACGACGCCGGTGCGCCTTCGACGCGCGATACGAGCGATACGAGCGATACGCCCGCCATCGTCCTCCCGACCATCGCTTCGGCCATCGCCTTGCGTGCGGCGGGATCTCCGTTCGCGCGAGCGTCATGAAATCGCCAGAAACCCTGCACATCCTGACGCAATTGCCGCAACACCAGGTACGATCCATTGCGCCCCAGATCCCGTTTGCCCGGTGCATCCGCAGCCGGTGCTAGCAGGTCATGCGGATCATCGGCGGGATCAACCAAAGGACGCTCGGTGAAACGCCCATATTCGTTCGTGTACCCGAGCAGGAATTCGCCCAGTTCGATGAGGTTCGAATACTCGGGCTGGGTATGATCGTGCGAGGGCAAGCCCAGTTGCCAATCGAGTTGCGGTTGGCTGATGCCATCGGCAAAACCGAACGGCTCGACGCCTTTCATGTCTGCGGTCGGCAAAACGGCTTCCACCGAGAAAGCAGTGGCCCATTCCGGCCCTGTCACCGCCTGCGTCCATTCGGCGAGCCGTCCCGGAGCCGCGTACAGCAGCACCACCATATGCGGCGCCGCCGTTCCGCCCCATTTCCAGTGTTCTGGCGCATTCGGTCCAACATCACCAAGCCTTCTGGAGCGATTCGCATCCGCACTCATGCCGCCAATGAATTCGGAAGAAAACTGTTCGATCATCTGCTGCGGAACACCGAGCGCGCGCAAGCCATCGCTCGTCAACGCCACCTGCAGAACCTCCTGAACCGACTTCGCGGCAAGCGCCGCGCTCGTCACCGGCGCACTCGACAGCCAACGCCTGGCGGCCTGCGCGTCCGCGATGCGCAGCACGTAAAAGCAGGCTTCGGTCAGGCGCGCATACGCATGCCGCACGATGCCTTGTATATCGTCCAGATCGACTGCCACGGCAGGTCTCCCGTATCGATTTTCACAATAGCTTCAGCCATTCCCGCACCTGCTCGTCCGTTGCACTTGACGCTTCCAGGCCTTCGCGAATGCGTGTGTTGGTGGCGAGATCGAACGCAGTCAGGCCCGGATAGGCCTTGTACCAGACATCCGTAGGCAATTCGTGCCGCCGCAGATAGTTCTTGAAATGCTGCTCGTTGCGCGCCCCCTCGACGACGAGCCAACTCGTGCGCGGATAACCCACCCCATTGCTGAAGACCAGATTCAAGCCCCATGCCACCTTGTTGATGAAATCGTCCATGTAGCTGTCGAGGCTTCCGTCGTAGTTGCTTGCGAACATCAAGCGCTGTTTATCGTCGAGCAGCACCCAACGCGCGAAATGAATGGTCTGCACGCGGGTTAAATGGCCGCGGTTGTAGATATGGCGGCACGAATAATCGAGAAGCAGAAGCAGGACGATCACCGCATAGCGCCTGAAGCGTCCGGGCTTCACGCTGCCTAGCGCCGTGAATTGATTGGTGACGTCGTAGTCTTCCAGCACCCTGAGTTTCGCGAGTTGCGCCTCAGGTGGCCGGTAAACAACTTCCGGATCGGTTGTTTCGAGGCGGCGCAATTTCCACGCGAGAAACGGCAATGCCACGATCATCAGCGGCAGCGCGGCGAGCAGCACCAACGGCACCCACACAGCGTGAAGCCATTCACGAATTTGCCAGCCCAGCGGTGTCGGTTCGGGTTCAGTCAGGCTGAGACGCCCGGCATTTCGTTGCGCATCGACCAGCTCGCGCAGATGCTTGCGGATGGACTGCGGATCGCCATTCGCACCTCCGTCGACGTCGCGAGGAACGTTGGCGGACAGGAAATGCCGCAACGCGCGTTCCTCCACGATCTGCCGGACCGGACGGCCGATCCAGTTGACGTAGGCGGCCGCAGCCGGCTTATCGTGTGCGAGCATCCACGCGCCAAGGTCGCTACCGGACTCGAATCCTTCGCAATGCGAAAATATCGCGCACAGTCCCTCACCGGCCCGACGCGCAAGATCATCGATAAAGGTCCGCTTCGAACCATCGCAATCGCCAAGGAACGCCAGATACACCGGAAAATCAGCAGGCTTGACGCCGTACCGTGCAATATCGCCGGCAGTCACGTCTTCCAGAATCACGAAGCGGGCGAAATGCAGACGATCGAACCTGCCGAACGGAACCAGCGTGTTGTTCGGATCGACACTGCCGGGGCGGTGGTTCATCGTCGCCAGAAGCGCTCTCAATGCTGCCGCCTTACCAGGCAGCAACGGTGCGACCACCATAAAGCTCGATTGCGGGGTCACGGCGGGCCGTCCTTTAAAACTCGAGACTAAAGCAGATCAAGCGGCTTTTGTCCCAGTACACCAATCCAAGGTAGACACCCGGTGCAATCAGGCGAATTTCGTCGCGTATCCAATGAGCCACGATCGACGTCTTGCTATAGTCCAGGACGATGCACTCGTTACCGTCGAACCAGCTTTCGCCCTTATAGACAGTTGCCTGGATGGCGTCGATGCCGAATGGGGAGATCTTGTTTTTCAGGATTCCATTCTGCGAATCAAACACTTTTCCTTGCCACGCGAAGACCTTCACCAGGTTGGCGGCGGCGTCGCTGATCACGGTTCCCGGCGCAACGATCGCCGTTCCCCTGGCTTCTCCGTCCGGAATGTCGCCGGCCGGGCTGTTGTGGAACAGATCATCCAGTTCGGCCTGGCTCATGGACAGAAGCTTGCTGGTGTCGTACGCCATCTTTCACCTCCGATAAGTTACGTCTGACTCGTTGCATCCTTCAGAATCATGTCCGCCGCTTTTTCCGCAACCATGTAGACCGCGCTGGCCGGAAAGAAGCCCGGAATCTTCGGAAACACAGACGCGTCCACCACCCGCAGGCGGCGCACTCCGTGAACGGAGAGCGTGCTGTCGAGCACGCATCCTGCCCCCGGATCGCCCATCGCGCAGGTGCACGATGCATGATGGCCCCACGCGTTGTCGCGCACGTAATCGGCAATCGCCGCGTCGCTCTGCACCTCTGGACCGGGCAGTTGCTCTTGCGCAATCAAGCCGCGCTCGGCAAGCGGCGCTGCCAATCCGCGCACGAATTTGATTGCCTCGACGACTGAATGCATATCGTCCCCGGAAGCATCGCTGCCTTCCTCGAAATAGTGGAAATCGATAAGCGGCATATCGAGCGGATCCGCGGAGCGCAGGCGCACCGTCCCGGCATCGTTGCGGGTGTGTGCCTTGAGTATGGTCCAAGACAGGAAATCGTTGTGCTGGGCAAAGCCTGTTGAAAATCCCGGGAAATAGCCGATGAAACGCTCGATGAGCGCCATGCAGAAGATGTCCGGAGGCAGCGAGCGCGCCTTCGTCGATCGACGCGCAATGGCGACCGCTGCGCCGTTGGTGATGTAAACGCCTTCTCGCAGGTCGGACCACGCCCGATAAGCCGGGTCGTCGGTGGTGAACGCCGCACCCTTGAGCACTTCCCATGGTTGCGCCATGCGGCTGATCACGGCAATCTCATAGCGGTCCTGAAGATTACTTCCAACTCCTTCGAGATCGACTCGCACCGGAATGCCATGCGCCCTCAAATGCTCTGCCGGACCAATGCCCGACAGCATCAATAGCTGAGGCGTATTGAATGCGCCGCCCGCCAGAATCACCTCGCGACGCGCACGCACTTCACAGCGCACGCCCCGCTCGGCGCTGCATTCGGGATGCGCTTTATACAGACGCGCGCCCTTCAGATATTCGACGCCAACCGCTGCGCCATTCTCGTCGAACAACACCCGCGTGGCGAGCGAGTCGAGCGAAATTTTCAGGCGAGACGGAAACCGCTCCGCCACGTCGAGCACACGCTCACGCACGCCATGCCGTGCATGGTCGCGCGTGCTGAGCGGCGTATAGCACACGCCGCGGAAACAGCGCCTGCCCCAGAGCCGCGAATTCGGATCGCCCTGCCAGCGAATCAGGCCGAGCAGCGCGTGCAGGCGCTTCGGGATACTGCGCGCGGTGAGTTCCATCGCGCCGAAAACCACTCGCATCAGGTGGTCGTCGGCGAGCGCCTTCTTCGGCGTTGCATGTTCGGTGGTCAGCCAGCCGTCAAAGCCATGCGCGGTCGGGTTGATGCCAAACCGGCGCGCGAGCGCCCAAAGCGGACGGTGGCGGCACTGCTCGAGCTTCTTGCCATACCGGCGCATGGCGGAGGCTCGCCACGACCGGTCGCCGGTCAATTGCGCGATGCCGTCCCAGTCCGAGTCATGCGGATACACGAAGATCATCGCGTTGTGCGCGGTGCACCCGCCCACCGTCGCGGCGCGCGGATACAGCACGCCTTCGGGCGTGCATTTCGGATCGCGCTGCTGCTGCGCATCGGAAGCATAATGACGCACGAAGAAGTTCCAGCTCATTGCCGGATTCTCCGAGGCGCATGCATGGAAGGCCGGCACGTGGTAGTCCGCGGGCATCCGGTCCGCCCCGCTCGCTGGCGCATCGCCTCCGGCCTCGATCAGAAACACCCGCATGCCCCCCTCCGCAAGCCGCGCGGCGAGCGTGCCGCCCCCCGCGCCGGAACCCACAATCACGTAATCCCATACCTCATCGTCTGGAGTGGACATAGCCTGTGGACCGTCTAGGTCTCTTGCTCAAAACGTCTTCAGGAACGCAATCAATGCGCGCTTGTCGTCGTCGCTCAGGACCGGCTCCTTGCCGAACGAACGCTCGTCGGCAGTCAGCCCGTTCTGGTCGTTGAACTCGGAAGTGCCGAAGTAGTGGCCGCGATTGACGATGAAGTCAGGACATTTGCTGAGCGCCAGCATCGGCTTCTCAAGGCCCGCATATTTCTTGAGCAACGCCTCGTCGGTCGTGTTGTCCGGCATCGTCAGCAGATTCTTTCCGAGCTTGAATAGCAAGTTCGTCAGTTGTCCGATGTGCTGTCCGATGACCACCGGATCGCTGCTTTCAGGCAGAGGCCGGATGTTGGCCAGCAAGTTGACCGGAACCTGTGACGGCACCGGACCAAGCGCGAGATCGCCGCTCTTCGGATCGAACAATTTCGGGTCGATCCTTTGCAAGGTCGACTGCAGCGACGCAGGCAAATAGCCCTTCGGTATCGTGATCTGGCTGCGCACCGTCGTCCGGTCGATGAGCCCCGGCACCTTGTCGCCCAGCACTGCATCGTGCTGCCGCTTCTCGGGCCACAGCATCTGTTCGATCGATGCGTCGAACACCTTCATGCGGCTCGCAACCGACGGATCGCCATCGAACCTCTCCGGCCCGACCGAGTTGTTGAGCAGGAACGGCGCCGTCGACCAGATGCTGATCAGCGAAGGCACCCGCGTATAGCCACGGCCGCCCGCGGGCATGGGGTATTGCCACGGATTGCCGGAGAACGGATCGTTGAGCGTGACCGACCCGACCGAAGGCAGCGTCTTGTACGACTCCGAGGAAAAATTGTCCCAGATATTTCCACGAATCGCGTTGGTCGCAAGCGGACTGCAGATGTTGGTTCGCAATAGCGTCACCGGAATCCGCGCATCGCTCGACAGATAGTTTCCGTCGAGGAAATCCGGCGCATTGACGACCTTGCGCATTTGCGTCTTGTAATCGTCCGTTTGCGTCCATTTCCAGTAGCGCTTGAAACACGCCATATAGTTCGGCCCGTTGCAGTCGTGCAAATTCAGACTGGCCGGCACCGGCGGCGCTTTGCTCGAGTGGCAGCGCGCGCAGGTATCCGCGAACACGTTCTTGCCGCGCTGGAGCATCGCGGCGCCATCGGTGGCGGACGCGTCGGCGAGGTATTGCTTGCCTCCTGGCGCATCGCTCAAATGATCGGGCTGCGACGCCGCAATCAGGTACAGCGCCACATTGACCGTGCCCGCTTCCGTCACTTGCCAGTAAGTCGAGTTCTTTCGCGCCACGGCAATCTGAATGGGCGAGATGGGCTTGCCGCCGAAAACCGGGTTGAAATGCAGCAGCCATTCTTCGCTGAACAACCCGATGTTCAGATACACGCGATTGAGCGCGCCCAGCACGCCTACCGAATCCGCGCCATCCTTGAGAACGCGCGGCGTCCACACAGTGTTGGGCGCTTTAAAGAATTGTGCAAGCGGTCCGTCCGACACAAAATCGTTGAGTTGTTTGTTATCGAGTTCCCCGCCTGCCAGCTTTTCCTTGCCGATCTTGAGCGCCATTCCCAACCGGGCGTGAAGATCGTAAAGCGCATTCATCGTTCGGGGGTTGTTGATGTTGTCCGTGGACACGAGCGACGTATCCATCGTTCCCGGCCGCCACGTGTGCGTGAGCTGATACATGAAGTTTTGCTGCCCTTCAGGCTTTGCAGCATTATGGATGAAGAGCCGATCCACCCACATGTACTGCGCCCCCACCGTGCCGCTCAGATCGGCCCATTGCGGATGCTCGGGATCCGCGCTCGGATGAACCGGGCTCGGGCCGATATGGCAAAACGCGCATGTCATTCCCACGCGGTAAGGACGAACGAGATTGGGATTGTTGTAATACGCGGGGTCCTCATAGTAGCGGCGCGCGTCCCATGCTTTTTCGGCCTTCTCGTCGAAATCCGGATTAGGGAACAGACGCAGGCCGACAATTCCCGTTGCATAGCCATAGAACGAACCGACCGGCAATGTTTTGCCGTCACTAAACGTCGTGCCCCGCGCACCGGTCTTTACGCCCGGATATTTCTCTTCATTTTCGAACGGGTCCTTCGGACACTTGTCGCTAACGATGCGTCGATCGAGCCACAAACCAAAGCGTTGCGGATCGAGGGCCGATGCTTTCTCGAAGCAGGGCTCGTTGATCACCCCGAGATAGCGCCAGCGGTCGTCTCGCGAATGCCCCTGGCCTGGATAAGAGCTGATCGACTTGATGATGTCGAACGCGCCGAATGTGTCCTTCGTCATTCTGTCCCAGAAGCGGTCGTTGCCCCCGCTCCAGACTAGCCACATGTTGCGCCCTTTGACCTCTTCCGGACTCAGGGCGATACCCCGGTCCATGTCCTTGAAGTAGTCCTCGTCCGCTTGAGGAAACGACGCGGCATCGCGGCCAGCCTGTTTGGCTTCGTCTTGCACGTAGCCGGATTGGGGTGCCGCACTCGCGCCCATGTTGAATACCCCGACGAGGACAAGTAACCATACATGTAATTGTCTTTGCCGATTCACGGTCGCCTCCTGTTCTGATGTTCTCGCCGGAATTCACATTCGTGCGTCATTGCAAGCCGCCATTACGCGCCATAACGGCATGTACAGGAACCCCAGGAATCACCTGGGCCGAAGTCAAGCACCCTCGCCAATTCGCCCGCCAACGTTTCCCACGCCTCCAGATCGACGAAATGGCCGACGCCTTCGAGCGGCCTCCAATCACCGTCGCATCCCGCATCACCGAAGCTCTTGCGCGCGACGAGCGCAGGCAATGCGCCGTCCTTCATGCCCCAGATCACGGTAACGGGCACGCTGATCGGCGTGGCATAGAGCCCATACAGCTTTCTGTGCCGCTCCGGCAAAAGAATGGTCAAGACGATCTGCCGATAATATTCAATCGGTCCATGCATATCGGCTGCGTTCGCAAAACGGCCGACGAGTTCATCGACGAGCCCGACGTCCATCGTTCCGGGTCGGCCCTGCCTGATCAGGAAGGTCCATTTCAAAAGCTTTCTGCCAATCGCCGTGGTCATGAACCACTCGGGAAACCATGGAATCTGGAAGAACGGCACCCACGGAATACGAAACGGTTGCCAATCATCGCATGTCACCACCGCGCGCACCAGGGTTCGAGGGTGAGTGCAGTTGACGACAACCAACTTGCTTATCAAGCTCGAATATCGATGTGCGAATATCCACCCCAACGCACCGCCCCAGTCATGCGAAACAAGCACACATTGGCGAATGCCCAAAACTTCTATCAAGGCCTTGATGTCGTCGGTCAGCGTAAAAACGTCGTAGCCGCTTTTCGGATAACTCGAACCCGGATACCCACGAAGATCGGGCGCGTAGATTCGCGATTGCGGCAATAGATGCATGATGTGACGCCAACTCACCCATCCTTCCGGAAATCCATGAATGCACAGAACCGGCGCGGCATTGTCCGGGCCCGATACGGCCACATGAAAAGTGACGCCATTTGCCTCGACAAGCCGATGAACAATGTCCGTGGCCATGATTCAGCACTCGCTCAGCCCGCTCCGCCGGCCTGCAAATCCGCGGAGCGTTGCAGACGACCAGCCAGCATGGAACCGTCCTCGAGGGGCTTCTCGAGCAGGTGACGTCCGATCAGGTAACCGAGTTTCCGGTAGCTTTCGAACTGCGCCTCGTTGAACCATTGATCGACCGTGGACTGCTGCGGGAATGCAGGCTCGACAATGGCGTAGTTGCGCAGATCCGAAGCGCACGCGTAAATCTCCCGCGTCAATGTCGGCTTGATCAGAATGAGCTTGCCTTCGAACGCCGCCGCGTCAGGCGCGCTTCCCTCGAGGCACGGATAACGGATCACGCCTTCTACCACGTGGTTCGCGCTGAACGGCGGGGGGCTGTCGCTGGATTCGCGCCGCAACGGATCGACATCAATGACGATGTCCACGCCGAAATCAGCCGAGCACTTGCGTATGGCATCCGCAAGATCGTCGAACTGCAAGGGTGCGTCCTCGCCGCAATCACAAAGAACGATGAGGCTGACACGCCGCCGGACGAGTTCGTAAATGCCCAGATTGTCGAAGTGCCCGCCATCGGACAGATAGACGTAGCGCGACGTGCTATCGGCAGCGCCAAAGAGCTCATTGAGGTACAGCGCTCCACCGAACTCGGGACTCGAGCGCTTCGGCACATTGGGCGACGCAGGATTCGGGCACCAGCGCCCAAGCCGCACATTGAACAGCGTGAGCAGGAACGCGACGCCCGGATCGGTGTGGAAGCCGGAATTCGGGCTGACCGCAGCGCCCGAGACCGCGACGGCGCCGCCCAGCATCGGGCCGATATCATCCAGTGGCCCGAAGGTGTGCTTGCCTCGCATGTATTGCGCGGTCTTCATGAAGCTCTTTCTGGAATGGTCGGGCTCCATCGTGCGGGGCAAGCGGAACCCGCAATAGAGTGGCGAGAAGAAGAACGATGCGGCCTTACGTTGTTGCCAGGCAAGATTCTCGCCGGACGTCATGTTCAACGTCGTGTTGATGATGTGATAAGGGCGCTGGGCAAAGTTGCGTTTCTCGTTGGCTGCAAGATGACTGAGAGGAACATCGTCATCGAGATCGAAACCGGTGAAGGGATGCGGATGCCGCTTTCCCAGCACCGCGCGTGAAGCGCCTAGATAGCATCGCGTCAATCGATTTCGATAGAAATTAAAGAGCGAGAACAGATTGATATCGATGCGCCAGGCCAGTATGAATCCAGCCACAAGAAAGGAGAAAAATACCACCAGCACGGTATTGAACTTGACCCCGCCAACCTCGACTTGATGCACCGACTGTCTCGACAATTTAGTCGATACCTCGGCCACCGCTTGCGCGAAATCCGGTTTGGGAGCGTGCGCCGCCAGGGATTCGTCCGCTGTGTGCGGAACCGCCACACGGGTTGCAGCCGTGTCAACCGGAAGCGCCCGGTACTCGCCATAAGAGAGGATCACGGTCAATCCGATAATGAACACATACGGCACGATCACAAGTCCGAGCTCCCTGCATGACTTACTCGACCCGTCCGTCTTTTTTGATGAACCGGTGACCACGCCCCAGAGCGACGCAAAAATCCATGCCGGTCCACCAAGGTAGGTCAACCACGCGTCACCCCACAACACCAGCGCCGAGCCGTAGATTCCAGCAGTCAGGATTCCGCCACCGCCGACCGTGACCGCGAGCAGCCAACCGCCATAACGGGCCCACCATTCCTGTACGTCGTAATCGAAGATGCGCCCGACCAGGCCCAGATGCAGCACGATGGTCAAGGCAAATACCTGGAGAATCATGAATGGCGCAATGGATACGGCAAACCATAATGCTTGCTCATGCCCATGCGCATGAACCACCGCGCGTATTCCCTGATGCATGAGTGACAGCAGCATACCGCCCGTCGCACCCGCCAATGACCCGGCGATCACGATGGCGATGCGCTTCGGCAATGGCACTACGCGCCCCCTTCGGCAATGAATCTTCTGGACGCCCGCGTGTTGAGCCTGGCCCGAGGCCGGATACCGATCCTGTGCAGGCAGCACCAATGCGACAGCCGCGTAGAACAGCGTGAAGAAGACGACCCAGCCGCCCATGCCCCAGCCTGCAACAAGGCCGCCGCTATTCACCATTTCGATGGCCATGAGAAATGCCGCGAGAACGCCAGGCAGAATCACGTAGATCAAAACAAACGCGGTCTTTGCACACGGACTCGTTTGATCGGCGCGCAGATTGAGCACGATCCCGGCAACGCTCACCGAAAGCAACACCAAACCCAAAGTCCCGGGAAGCCACAGACAGAAGGCGCACTGAAGCAGCGCCTGCGCGGCGAGGAACACCACTCGCGGCGAAGACAGCACCACCACGATCGACGCCAGAAAGATCGCCTGAATCAAGACAAGATTGCGAACGTATGCCGAGATCGCGGCCAGCGTGTCGGTGCTCAACAAGCCAACCCGTGGTGTCAGGTAATTGCTGTATTCGCGCAGAAAGCCAATCGACGCGTCTTCCTTCGATTTTGGCGGACCGCCCGGCGAGGTATTGGGACTCAGCACCGACTCGAGATCCGCCACGTTCCCATTGGGAAAGCGATGAAGCATTTGCGCAGAAAGCCAACTGCCGATGTAACCGCCGCCAGAGACCGTGGAAAGATAGTCGAACTCGCGCAACACCTTGCCTTCGCAAAACGCCTGGAGCACGCCAAGGCTAAAGGTCGCGCTCCGTATGCCGCCTCCGGACAGCGCCAAACCCTTCAGGTCAAGTCGCTCGCTTCGCCGCAATGCATCGGCTTCACTGCCGGGAGCGCCGGGACTGGCTGGAGAACCGCGGTCAATGGGATCGATTTGGCCTTTGCGCGCCTTCACGATTTCGTTGAGTTCTTCATGAAGCACTTGCGCAAAATCGTGGGCGACGCGTTGCCCTCTCGATCCCGCCGAATTCTTCACTTGGCTTTCCCCGGTGGACGGCGCGTTCATGGCGCTCCAAGGCAGAATTGAATTCTGATGCGACGTGATGATTAGAAACAATAGGTCGGTGTCTCACGCCTTTTCTGATTTAGCGAATTGGCCTGAATATCGCCTTCCTTCGATGCAACAGTAGTACGGAATTTTCGGGCGAACAACCCTGCTTTCTCATCCCGTCTTTCGGGGGGATAAGAAGGATGTGGGGACGCAGGAGGCGGGGTATGTAACGGTGAGCTTCTCGACCAGATGTGATTGAACGAATTCAAACAATAAATAGCGTTTGCATTACAAAACAAAAAACCCGGCTCTGAAGGGCGGGTTTGTCGTTATAAGGATAGCGAACGAAGTGATGCTACCTGGCTTCTGGTTTGCAGGCATTCTCGTCGTTTACGCGAACCTGCTCGACATGGCTTTCCATTTGCACGACAACACCGCGACACCGGCGATGGTCTGCGCATTCGGCAACGTGTCTGAGAATCCCAGTGCCACGAGCGGCTGTGTTGCGTCATGCCCAACCACCTGGAGCTGTTCAGATTGAGCAAGCCGGAATCATCGAGATTGAACAATATGCTCAGGTCGTCGAGCGTGCGCGCGCCCAGATCGAGTTTGGCCGATGCGGTGGCAACCGTACCGGTGATACCGCCTTCATTGTTGCCGACCGAGTCGGCAATCAATTGCGTGCCGACAAGCGTTCCGCTCGTTGCGGACAGCGCCAGGGGGTATGCCAACGGCGTAGTGAACGCTCTGTGAGCCGCCGTAGGTATTGCCGTCCGTGTCCATGGCATGACACGTGTCGTGCTCAGACAACGCTCGCCTCATTCGCGTTTCAGTCATCTCGCGCACGACGGCGCGACTTCACGTGATAGCAGTCCGGGCTCCCTCGCTACAGCGTAGTGGCATTACCATTGTGGTCCAGTTCGTAGACCTTATGATCCTGCAAGCGGCGCTTTAGCCACACGCCCGCCTTGCCCAGCACACGCGCTTTCGACCAGATCAGGTCGACCCCCACCAGCCAGTCGGTGTGGGGATACGCAGCCAGTTGCAGCTCCACGAATTCCCCTTCATCGAGCTCGCGCAGGATCAACTGGCGCGGCAGCGTCGTCCAGCCCAGCCCTGCGCGCGTCATCTCCAGCAGCGCGAGATAGCTCTCCGCCTGCCAGCTGCGCGCCGAGTCGAGATATTCCGTGCTCGGCAGCGTATTGTTGTGCGCGCTAAACACCAGACGTCGATGCGAGCGCAACTCGGCGAAGCTCACGCTCGCCTGGCGCGCCAGCGGATGGTCGTGGCGCGCCACGTGGGCCAGAATCAGCTTGCCCATCTGCGAAAAGCCCAGGTCGCGCGGGTAATCCGGCTGCGCAAAGGCCACGCCCAGATCCACTTCGCCCTTCAGCAACAAGTCACTCACGTCGCCGTGAAAAGGATGGCGCACATCCAGATCGACAGCGGGAAACTGCGCGGCGAAGTCCTTGATCGCGGGCATCAGCGCGTTGTACGGCACTTCGATTGCGAGCGTCAGGCGCGGCTCGACCAACTCCCCCAGATCGTTGGCCTGCGATTCCAGATCGAGGCAGCGCTCCAGCACCACCTCCACTTCGTTGAGCAGTTTGCGGCCCGCCGGCGTGAGCGCGGGCAGCTTGCTGGTGCGATCGAACAGCGGCAAGCCCCAATCCACTTCGAGATTGGCGATCGCCGTGCTGATGGTCGATTGCGTCTTGCCCAGGCTGCGCGCCGCCGCCGAGAACGAGCCGGTCTTCGCCACGCGGGCAAACATTTCGAGCTGGTCGAGCGAATAGCGCATGGCGCTTCCCCAATCTATTGAAGAAATCGATGGATATTCATTTGGTGGCCCCGCAAACGTGATGGATTATGACGTGCCGGCCCGTGCCTGACCAGCCGCCCGGGACCACGACAAAGGAGACAACTTCATGAGCAAACCAGGTACTCATCCGGTTGACGAGATTCTGCCGCTGCGCCAACTCGCAAGTTACGGATTGCAGCACGTGCTGGTGATGTACGCGGGGGCCGTCGCCGTGCCGCTGATACTCGGCAGCGCACTCGGCCTCACGCAGCAGCAGATGATCACGCTGATCAACGCCAACCTGCTGACCTCGGGCATCGCCACGCTGATCCAGACGATCGGCATCTGGAAGTTCGGCGCGCGCCTGCCGCTGATCCAGGGCTGCTCGTTCATCGCCATCGCGCCGATGATCATGATCGGCAAGCAATATGGCCTTGCCTGCGTGTTCGGCTCCGTGATCGCTGCGGGGGCGCTCACCGTGCTCATCGCGCCGGTGTTCAGCCGCCTGCTGCGCTTCTTTCCGCCCGTGGTTATCGGCAGCCTGATCACCATCATCGGCGTTTCGCTGATGCCGGCCGCCGCGATCTGGCTCGGCGGCGGCAATCCCGACGCGCCTGGCTTCGGCTCCGCAGCGAATCTGCTGCTCGGCTTCGCAACGGTCGGCATCACGCTGTTCGTTTATGCGCGCTTCAAGGGCTTCATCGGCAATCTTTCGGTGCTGATCGGCTTGATTGTGGGCACCGTCATCGCAACCGCGTGTGGCATGGCGAGCTTCGCGCACGTAGGCGACGCCGCCTGGTTCGAGATCAGTGCGCCGTTCGCATTCGGCCTGCCGCGCTTCGCCGTCACGCCCACGCTCGTGATGGCGCTGGCCATGCTGGTCATCATGGCGGAGACCACCGGCAACGTGCTCGCCATCGGCACCATCATCGGCCGCCCGTCCTCGCAACAGACGCTCGGCAATGCGTTTCGCGCCGATGGCCTCTCGACGATGCTCGGCGGCCTCTTCAACAGCTTTCCCTATAACGCGTTCACGCAGAACACCGGTCTCATCGCGCTTTCGAACGTGAAGAGCCGCTACGTGGTGGCGTCCGCGGGCGTCATCATGGTGCTCATGGGGCTCTTTCCGAAGCTCGGCGCGCTGATCGCCTCGGTGCCGCGCCCTGTGCTGGGCGGCTGCGCGATCGTGATGTTCGGCATGACGACCGTGGCCGGCATTCAGGAACTCTCGCGCGTGAAGTTCGAGGGCACGCGCAACGCGATCATCGTTGCGGTGTCGGTGAGCGTGGGCGTATTGCCGATGTCGTTCCCCACGTTGTTCGCCCAGATCCACGGCCCCGCCAAGCTGATTCTCGAAAGCGGCATTTTCCTCGGCGCGATTACCGCCATCGTGCTCAACCTCCTGCTCAACCGCGACAAGCAGGAAGCCGGCGCGCACGAAAACACGCCCGCATTGGCCAGCAACGCCAACACCGAAGTCCATTGAACGCAGCACTGTCTACTTCATTTTCCTCATCCACCACTCACCCAGCACAACGGAAAAAATCCAATGAACGCCAATACGGATCTCGCCCCCGCCACGCTCGCCGACCGCGATCTCGCCCTGCTGCACAAAGCCATCGAACTGGCCGACGAATCGCGACGCAACGGCCGCCATCCGTTTGCGGCGCTCGTGGCCGACGAGCACGGCAACATCGTGGCGTTTGCCGGCAACAACTCGATGCCGCCGCAAGGCGATCCCACCCAGCACGCCGAGCTCGCCGCCGCCGCCCAGGCCGCACGCATTCTCTCGCCCGAGCAGCTCGCGCGCTGCACGCTCTACACGAGTGCGGAGCCGTGCTGCATGTGTGCGGGCGCCATCTACTGGTGCAACATCGGGCGCGTGGTGTATGCGCTTTCCGAGCACCGCCTGCTCTCGCTCACCGGCGATCACCCCGAAAACCCGACGTTCTCGCTGCCGTGCCGCGAGGTGTTCACGCGCGGCCAGCGCCATATCGACGTGGTCGGTCCGCTGATCGAAGACGAAGCCGCTTGCTCGCATCACGGCTTCTGGAAGTAAGAGCACAGGTTTTTCGCACGCGTTCTCGCCCGCTCTTGTCGAAATCGGAACCGGCAGCATCGGCTTCAGCGAAAACCCTACTTAACCGACCTTCGGCGATTGTCTATGTTGTCTACCCAACCGGCGCATGGAACAGTCTTTGCCGAAGGTACGGCGAGCTTTTCACGGCGGCCCCCATTCTCAATACGGAGACTCCAAAGCAATGAAAAAGCTTGCCCTGTTCATGGCGATCCTCGCGATCGCAACCTCCTCGTTCGCGAAGGACTGGTCCACCATCCGCTTCGGCGTCGATGCGAGTTATCCGCCGTTTGAATCGAAGGCCGCGGACGGCAAGCTGGTCGGCTTCGACATCGACCTCGGCAACGAAATCTGCAAACGTCTGAACGCCAAATGCGTCTGGATCGAGCAGGAATTCGACGGCATGATTCCGGCGCTCAAGGCGAAGAAGTTCGACGGCGTGCTCTCCTCGATGTCGATGACGCCGCAGCGCCAGGAGCAGATCGCGTTCTCGTCGAAGCTATTCAACACGCCCACTCGCCTCGTCGCCAAGAAGGGCACAAACCTGCTGCCCACGGCCGAATCGCTCAAGGGCAAGTCGGTGGGCGTCGAGCAGGGCACGATCCAGGAAACCTACGCGAAGACGAACTGGGCGCCCAAGGGCGTGAACGTGGTGCCCTACCAGAACCAGGACCAGGTCTACGCCGACCTGATCTCGGGCCGTCTTGACGGCGCGCTCCAGGACGCGGTGCAGGCCGATATCGGCTTCCTGAAGACGCCGCGCGGCGCGGGCTACGAGTTCGCGGGCAAGGAGATTCCCTCGGACGGCGCCGGCATCGGCCTGCGCAAGGAAGACACCGACCTGAAGGCGAAGATCGACAAGGCCATCGCCGACATGCTCAAGGACGGCACGTACAAGAAGATCGAAGCAAAGTACTTCGACTTCGACGTGTACGGCAGCAACTAAGCCCTCCAGAACCCGTCACGAAAGCCCAGACCATCCGGTCTGGGCTTTTTTGTTTGCGACGCCACACGCCATGTTGTCTATACATTAAATACCTAAAGCGCTTCCCAACCTTTCTGTTTCCATACGTAAAAATCCGCAAATTCAGGTCGCTTCAGCGAAAACCCCAGTTACTCGAACATCACCGACCGGTTATCTTGTCTATTCAACTTTACAGATGAGCCCTCGTCTGCCTGAGGACGCCGCCAACCCACGGCAGCGTCGATGTCGATACTGGAGACCTTGCGTCAATGAAGAAGCTTGCCCTGTCCCTCGCAATCCTCGCAATCGCCACCTCGGCCTTCGCCAAGGACCCTTCCTCAGTCCGCTTCGGCGTCGATGCGAGTTATCCCCCGTTTGAATCGAAGAGCACGGACGGCAAGCTGGTCGGCTTCGACATCGACCTCGGCAACGAAATCTGCAAACGCCTGAACGCGAAGTGCGTCTGGGTCGAAAACGAGTTTGACGGCATGATCCCGGCGCTGAAGGCAAGAAAATTCGACGGCGTGCTCTCGTCGATGTCGATGACGCCGCAACGTCTCGAGCAAATCGCCTTTTCGACCAAGCTGTTCCATACGCCAACGCGCCTCGTCGCCAAGAAGGGTGTGAGCCTCCAGCCGACGGCCGACGCGCTCAAGGGCAAGACGGTGGGCGTCGAGCAAGGCACCATTCAGGAAACCTACGCAAAGCTCTACTGGGCTCCGAAGGGCGTGTCGATCGTGCCTTACCAGAACCAGGACCAGGTCTACGCGGACCTGATCTCGGGCCGCCTCGACGCCGCGCTGCAAGACGCCGTGCAGGCCGAGCAGGGTTTCCTGAAAACCCCGCGCGGCGCGGGCTTCCAGTTCTCGGGCGGCGACATCGACGACCCGAAGGGCACGCTCGGCGCGGGCGCCGCCATCGGCCTGCGCAAGGACGACGTCGAGCTGAAAGCGAAGATCGACAAGGCCATCGCCGATATGATCAAGGATGGCACGTACAAGAAGATCGAATCGAAGTACTTCGACTTCGACGTGTACGGCGGCTGACAAGCCCAACAATCCAGAGCAGCCTCTCATCATGCAGACACAGACACATCCGTTGATATCCCCGGCGCTCGGCACCGAGCGTCACTTGACGAGCTTCCACTACGGCCCCGGCGGCGGGCAGAAGATCTACATCCAGTCATCGCTGCATGCCGACGAACTGCCGGGCATGCTGGTCGCCTGGGCGCTGCGCAAGCGCCTCGCCGCGCTCGAAGCGGCGGGCAGATTGCGCGGCGAGGTGGTGGTGGTTCCGGTGCCTAATCCAATCGGTTTGAATCAACGCCTGCTCGGCCAGATGCTTGGCCGCTACGAAGCCGGCACGGCCTCGAACTTCAACCGGCAATTCCACGATCTCGCCGCGCTCGTGATGCCGCGTATCGAGTCGCGCCTTACCGGCGACGCGCAGCAGAACCTGCTTGCCGTGCGCGCCGCCATGCGCGAGGCGCTCGCCGAGCAAACGCCGACCACCGAGCTTCAATCGCAGCGCCTCGCGCTGCAGCGCCTTTCGTATGACGCCGATGTGGTGCTCGACCTGCATTGCGACTTCGAAGCCGCGCTGCATCTCTACACGAACCCCGACCTGTGGCCCGAGGTCGAGCCGCTCGCGCGCTATCTCGACGCGAAGGCGTCGCTGCTCGCGCTCAATTCGATCGGCAATCCGTTCGACGAGATTCACAGCTTCTGTTGGTCGGAATTGCGTGCGCGTTACGGCGATCGCTATCCGATTCCAAATGGTTCGATATCCGTAACGATCGAGCTGCGCGGCCAGGCAGACGTGTCCTATGCGTTCGCGGAGCAGGACGCGAACGCGATCGTCGAGTACCTGACGCATCGTGGCGTAATCGACGGCTCGCCCGCGCCGTTGCCGCCGCTCGAATTCGGGCCCACGCCGTTCGCGGGCAGCGAATCGCTGATCGCGCCTGTCTCGGGCGTGATCGTGTTCCGTGCGGCGGCGGGCGCACGCGTCGAGCCCGGCCAGCCGATTGCCGACATCGTCGATCCGCTGACCGACCGCACCGTTACGGTCAAGAGTTCCGTTGCCGGGGTGCTGTATGCGCGGCAGCGCACGCGCTTTGCCACTGCGGGAATGGAAGTGGCATGCGTGGCGGGCAAGGAGGCGGTTCGAACCGGCGCGCTGCTGCCGGATTGAGGTGGGTGGTGCGGGCAGCAGGAGCCAAAACTGCTGCCCGATAGAGGCACATCGCATGCTGCGGCATCGCAATGCGTCTCGGACATTTGCAGCAAGTCGATCGGGAGGGTCAGAGCCGATGGATCGGCGCCATTTTCTCAAGTCGTCGGCATTCTTCACAATTGCAGCGGCCACCGGCGCGCGCGCCGCGTCTCGTCCAGCGCTCCCCGCCAACGCCAACGCCGCGAGCAACGGCCTCTACCGCTTTGCGCAGGGCGTCGCCAGCGGCGATCCGCGCGATCGCTCCATCGTGTTCTGGACGCGCTGCGTGCCCGCGCCCGGGAACGAACCGCACCACGCAAATCGCGCCATGCGCGCGGTCCCGCTGCGGCTCGAAGTGTCGAGGCAACCCGACTTCTCCGCGCTCGTCGCCAACGTGCGGCTCGCGGCATTGCCCGCCTACGATTTCACGGTACGCACCAAGGTCACGGCGCTTTCACCAAACACGACGTATCACTATCGGTTCGTCGCCGGCGACGAGGTGAGCGCCAGCGGCGTTGCGCGCACGGCCCCCGATGAAAACGAAGCCAACGACGAGATTCGCTTCGCGTGGCTCAACTGCCAGGACTGGGGCGTCAATCACTGGCAGGCCATGACGCTGCTTGCAGACGAAAGCGATCTCGCCTTTGTCGTGCATGTGGGCGATTACATCTATGAAACGGTCGGGGGCCCGAGAAGCGATGCGGTCGAGACGGCGCATCCGGCGCTGCAGCTACCCGATGCAAAGCGGCTCGCCGACGGCACGCTCTATGCCGATTCGCTCGACGACTATCGCACGCTCTATCGCACCTATCGTTCCGATCCGCGCTTGCAAACGCTGCACCAGCGCCTGTCGATGATCGCGATATGGGACGACCACGAATTCTCCGACGATTGCTGGCAGGATCATCAGGTCTACACCAACGAGGAAAGGCAGGTGAGCGCGCGCCGCCGCAACGCCAATCGCGCGTGGGCGGAGTACATGCCGGTGGACTGGGGCGACGTGCACTTCGATCCGGACAACCCGTCATTCACGAACATCCGCATCTACCGCGATTTTCGTTTCGGCATGCTAATGCATCTCGTGATGACGGACGAGCGGCTCTATCGCGACGATCATGTCGTGAGCGAGGCGGCGATTGCGCGCGCGCACTTGCACGACCCGGTTCATGGCAACGACGCCGTCGGCTCGCGCTACTTCGTCAAGCAGGATGTCCTTCAGCGCTTCGAAACCTGGGATACCAGGCACTTCGGCCGCGCGCCTTCGATACTCGGCGCGGAGCAGACGCAATGGTGGAAAGACACGATGAAGCGCTCGCCAGCGGTGTGGAAGGTGTGGGGCAACGAGGTGATGCTGAACCGCCTGTGGGCTGTGATGCCTGGCGCACCGAAGAATCCCGCGGCGCGCCTCGTGATCGATTGCGATTCATGGGACGGCTATCCGGCGCACAAACACGACCTGCTCTCCTGGTTGAAGGAACAGGGCATCCATAACGCCGTGTCCATCTCGGGGGATCTCCACGCGTTTCAGTGCGGCGTCGTGCGGGACGACCCGGACCCCGTGAAGGGGACGCCCGTGATAGTCGACTTCGTATGCGCCGGAATCAGCAGCACGTCATTTTATGCCTACGTCAAGGCGGGCTGGTCCGGCACGCCGTTCGCGTCGCTGGCAACCACACCAGCCAGGCTCGACGCCTTCCTGAAGACCAACAATCCGGATTTGTGCCACGCCGACCACGATGCGCAGGGCTACGCGTCGGTCACCGTGACGCCCGAGCATTTCTCGGTGGTGTTCAACAAGGTGAAGGCCTTGAATCCCGACCGCACCGCGCCCGCGGACGCCCTGCTCGATCGCACGCGGCTGACCGTGCCGAGGGACGCGGTCGAAGTGCACGTCGAGCGCCTCTAGGTCCACGTGAGCAAACGAAGACGCATCCGCAGTTAGAACAACTGTTGCGCATGTCACGCTTCGGTGTTCTCGACGAAATAGCCTGGCACGTCCGGCACCCACAGATACAGGGAATCTTCGGGCGGATGGTTGTGGCTGGGCCACTCGGTGCCTGGATTATCAGGTCACGGTGTGCGATCCGCGCGAGGAATATACGGACGAGTGGAACGTGCCGGGCACGACCATCGTTCGCGCCATGCCCGACGACACCGTGATGGACATGAAGCTCGACGATCTCGCGCTGATGGAAGCGCTGAAAACGCCTGCGTTCTATGTGGGTGCGCTCGGTTCGCGTCGCAATAACGCGGCGCGGCGCAAGCGCTTGAAGGAGTTCGATCTCAACGATGAAGAACTCGCGCGCCTGCACGGACCGGTGGGCATCTACATCGGCAGCCGGACGCCGCCGGAGATCGCCCTCTCGATACTTGCCGAATTGGCGGCCGCGAAAAATGGCGTGTCGTTGCCGGAACTGCTACGGGTCGAAGACGCTAAAGCGTTCCTGGAGATGGCGGGCAACGCGGTGGGCTGTGGCGCCTTTTAAGCGGAGCAGAAACGAATACGAATGTTCAACGCCGCTCGTGACTCACGATTACGTCAGTAGAATTGCATGAGGCAAATCGTTTACCTACATTACCAACTACCGGACGGCGAAGAGGTCAACATGCACTTCAGCGAGCGAACGTTCAAGGACGCACTTGGAGCGACCGTCATACAGAGCCGCCTGGGACTTTCACAAGGCAGGCAGGGATACGAGAAGCTCTTGTTTCCGGGCATCGAAGTGGGATTGGCTGGCTGGCAGAGATCACACAGTCAAGGTGGCGGAACGGGATTTGAAAGCCCACATGCTATTCGCTACGCCCCGGAAGAAGTGAATCAGCAGTTTCAGCGCTTAGGTATAGAACGATATCTCAGAGAGCTTGTTGAGCTAAAACCATCAGACACGGAGCTTTGGCTCACAACAGTAACAATGACTCATTCCCGGACGCTTCGGCTAAAGGAAATTCAGTACCGTGTGGATGCGGTGAAGAATGGTCTGTCCCGCAAATTATTCGAGGCAAGCATCGAGGTCTCGGATCAACGGATTAACCCGAAAGTAATCATTCATGCCACGCCCTTCGTGAAGACATTTTGAGTCTCGCCAGAAAGGCCACCACCCTCCCTCCGGCGGATACACGCTGAGTCGTCGATAAATCGGCTACTCCCAAATCCGCGCAAACCGGTAATCCGCGAGGTTTCAGTGAACGAAAACATCTCGCTGCATGAACGCAACCCTTCGGTTCCTCGATGACTGAGCCTCGTCTGACCTTCCTCGATCAGAACGAATGGGAACACTGGTTGACGCAAAACGGCAGCACTTCGACCGGGATCTGGCTGCGCCTGGCCAAAAAGGGCGCCGGTAAGCAAACCTTGACTTACGAACAGGCGCTGGAAAGCGCCCTTTGTCATGGCTGGATCGACGGTCAAAAACAGAGCGAAAGCAAAGAATACTGGTTGCAACGCTTCACTCGGCGCTCCGCAAAAAGTATCTGGTCGAGGCTCAACAAAGACCGCGCCGAAGCGCTGATCGCCGCGGGCAGAATGCTTCCCGCGGGCCTGCGGGAGATCGAGAAAGCCAAAGAGGATGGCCGCTGGGCGGCGGCCTATACGTCGGCCAGCAACTCGGTCGTGCCGGACGACCTGCAGGCCGCACTGCATGCCAATCCCAAGGCCAGCGCGTTCTTTGCAACGCTGAACGCCCGCAACCGCTACGCCATCCTGTTTCGGATCCAGCATGCCAAAAAGCCCGCAACGCGGGCGCGCAAGATCGAGGAGTTCATCGGCATGCTCAATCGCGGCGAAACCATTCATCCCCGGCATCCAGCAATCGCAGCACCGGCTTCGATCGCCCGGCGCGCCGCAAGGCGAAAACCCTGAACCGTCTGCCGCACTTCCTCCGTGCTCAACGCGCGAAGCCGGAATCATGCATCATCCTGGCGCTCGACCTACCCGCTTGACCTATATCAATGGGCGCATTGGCCGCCGCCCTAACGTTCACACAGGCTCGGAGCGTTCCGAGCCTGGCGCCGGTGCCAGCGAGCGGGAGAATCACCATGGCCGATCAACCCAAAAAGATGAACGTCGTACAACTGACGTTCATCGTCACCGTGAACATGATGGGTTCGGGCATCATCATGCTGCCCGCCAATATGGCGCGGGTCGGCGCGATTTCGTTGCTGTCGTGGCTTGTCACCGCCATCGGCTCGCTCGCCATTGCCTGGGGCTTTGCGCAAGCCGGGCTATTGAATCAGCGCGCCGGCGGCATGGCCGCGTACGCCGAGGAGGCGTATGGCAAGGACGGCTATTTTCAGGTCTTCTTCCTCTACTTCCTCTCTATCGCCATTGCGAACGTAGCGGTCGCAAGCTCCGCGCTCGGCTATCTCGCCGCATTCTTCCCGGTGCTCACCTCCTCGCCAGCCGCGACCTGCCTCGGCGTGATCGGGCTTCTGTGGCTCACCACGCTGGCGAACTTCGGCGGCCCGAAAATCACCGGACGTATCGGCGCGCTCACCGTTTGGGGCGTCATTCTGCCCGTAGGTTTCATCTCGGTTGCTGGCTGGTTCTGGTTTCACGGCGCGACCTTCGCTGCTGCATGGAACCCGAGGGGGCTGCGCCTCGTGGAAGGCATGGGTTCGAGCATCGCGCTCACGCTGTGGGCGTTCCTTGGCATGGAATCGGCGGTGCAGAACTCGTCGGCTGTCGAGAACCCCGCGCGCGATGTGCCGTTGGCGTGCATGTTCGGCACACTGGGCGCGGCGGTCATCTACATTCTCTCCACCGCGGTGATCCAGGGCATCGTGCCCAATGCCGATCTCGCCCGATCGACAGGACCGTTCGGCCTCGCCTTTGCCCGCATGTTCAGTCCAGCCGTGGGTTCGATCGTCATGGCCCTCGCTGCCATGGCGTGCATCGGCTCCTTGCTGGGCTGGCAGTTCACCCTGGCGCAAACGGCCAAGAACGCCGCCGATAGCCAGATGTTCCCCGCCGTTTTCGGCAAGGCGAATCGTGCGGGCGCTCCTGTTGCCGGCATGGTGATCATGGGGATCGTGCAGTCGACGATGGCCGTGTCCACGATTTCGCCGAACCTGAGCGAACAGTTTGCTGCGCTCGTCAACCTGGCCGTGGTCACCAACGTGGTTCCGTATGTCGTGTCGCTCTCCGCGTTGTTTGTGATGATGCGCACCGCCGGCACGGAGTCGGCAAAGTTCCGGCTCAACGCGACGGTGACGCTGGTGGCGCTCGCGTATTCGATTTATGCCATCTACGCTTCGGGCACGAATGCCGTGATGGGCGCAATGCTGGTCATGGCGATCGGCTACGCGATATATGGTTTCGCCGTCAATCGCACCGGCGCGCCGGCTTCCGCGCCGCGCACGGCTGCGGGCCCGACTATCGCCGCGATCACCATCGGCCTGCTGGCGCTTTCGGCATTGATGCCGCATCCGGCGCGAGCGCGTGAACAAACGACGAGCGTGACGATCGCTCGGATCGAGCAATCGGGCACGATCCGCATGGGCTATCTCAGTGGCGCGCGTCCGTTTGCTTATCAGAACGCTGCCGGGCAGGTGACCGGCTACACGGTTGCGTTGTGCCAGAAGATTGCAGAACAGATCAGAAGCGAGGCGGGACTGGCCGCGCTCAAGACCCAGTGGGTCCCCCTCTCGTCAGGCGAAGACATACGCGCACTGCGTGAAAAACGTGTCGATCTTGTATGTGGAGCACCCGACACGCTGACGAACAGAGCGGGAATGTCTTTCTCCATTCCTGTCTATCCAGGCGGAATCGGGGCGCTTCTGCGCACCGATGCGCCTTCCGGACTCCGCGAGATTCTTTCTGGCGAACGGGTATCCCATCCGGTCTGGCGCGCGTCGCCCGCGCAATTGCTGTCGCGGCAGACGGTCTCGGTCATCGCGGATTCTCCGGCACAGCGATGGCTTTCCGGCAAGCTCGGCGAGCTCGAGATTTCCGCGACGGTCGTTCCCGTCACCTCGATGGAGGCAGGTTTGGAGAAGGTGATTGACCGTCGATCGAACGTCTTTTTCGCGGACCGTGCCCTGCTCTTTGCTGCGGCGCACGACAGTCCTGCCGCGGGCGAACTGGTCGTTCTCGACCGGCGATTCACGCGGGTTTCCGTGGCAATCGGCATGGCGCGCGGCGACGACGATCTGCGCTTGCTGATAGACCGCACGCTCAGCCGACTTTACGGTTCTCCGGAGTTCGCGGCCGTATACGAAAGATCGTTTGGAAAACTCGACGCGGACGCGAGCGCGTTCTTCCGCGCTGCCGCCTTGCCGGAGTAACCATTCCTGCGCTCGTGTAAAACCCGCCTGCGAGCATCCGTGCAAGGGCCCATGCAAGGTCGTGAAATGCGGCGCATCGCAGCAATAGACGCCACGGGCCCACGCCAGCAACTCCGCCAGCAATTGATTTCGATCAAATGGCAAAAGTATCGCGTTGCCATCATCGATCTAAATGTCGATTTTTTAAATCTTTTATCCACAACGTTATTTTGTTTAGCAATCCAATTAAATATTGGAAATATCGATGTTAGATAACAAATCCTTTGGAAAAACCAGGTGAGCCAGAAAGTCCCTGTTATCTGATTGAAGGAGGCATTTCATGTCTGATTCCGCGTCTGCAACCGGCTCCGGCCCGGCGGCCAAGCCAGCCGTCACTGCCGCGCCCGCCCCGAAACTGCGCCTGGGTGCGCTAACCGCGCTGGTCGTGGGTTCGATGATCGGCGGCGGCATCTTCTCTTTGCCTCAAAACATGGCGGTCAGCGCAGACGCCGGCGCCGTGCTGATCGGCTGGGCCATCACGGCGGTCGGCATGCTGACCCTTGCGTTCGTCTTCCAGACGCTCGCGAACCGCAAGCCCGAGCTCGACGGCGGCGTCTACATCTACGCGAAGGAAGGCTTCGGCGACTACATGGGCTTTTCCTCCGCGTGGGGATACTGGATCAGCGCGTGGCTCGGCAACGTCGGCTACTTCGTTCTCCTCTTCAGCACCTTCGGCTATTTCTTCCCGGTCTTCGGCGAAGGCAACACGCCAATCGCCATCGTGTGCGCGTCCGTGCTGCTGTGGGGCGTGCATTTCCTCGTGCTGCGAGGCATCAAGGAAGCGGCCTTCGTCAATCTGATCACCACGATCGCGAAAATCGTCCCTATCGTCCTGTTCATTCTGATCTGCGCCTTCGCTTTCAAGTCGCGCATCTTCATGAGCGACTTCTTCGGATTGGGCAATCCGAAGCTCGGCAGCATAACGAATCAGGTCCGCAACATGATGCTGGTGACCGTCTGGGTGTTCATCGGGATCGAAGGCGCAAGTATCTTCTCCGCGCGCGCGGAAAGGCGCACCGATGTCGGCAAGGCAACCGTCGTCGGTTTCGTGGGCGTGCTGCTCGTGCTCGTGCTGGTGAACATCCTGTCGCTCGGCATCATGACCCAGCCGCAGCTCGCCGCCTTGCAAAACCCGTCGATGGCCGGCGTGCTCGAGCATGTCGTTGGCCACTGGGGCGCCATCCTGATCAGCGTGGGGCTCGTGATCTCGCTGGCCGGCGCGCTGCTGTCGTGGGTGCTGCTGTGCGCCGAAATCATCTTCTCCGCGGCGCGCGACAGCACGATGCCCAGGTTCGTGCGCAAGGAGAACGCGAAGCATGTGCCGGCGAACGCGCTCTGGCTGACCAATGGCCTGACCCAGCTGTTTCTGCTGATCACGCTGTTCTCGAAGGGGACGTACCTGTCCCTGATCTACCTGGCAACGTCCATGATCCTGCTGCCGTACTTTTGGTCGGCGGCCTATGCACTGCTCCTCGCGTGGCGCGGTGAGTCTTATGAGCGCGCACCGAAGGAGCGCACGAAGGACCTCGTGATCTCGGCGATCTCGGTGCTCTACGCGCTCTGGCTGCTCTACGCGGGCGGGCTCAAGTACGTCCTGCTATCGGCGCTGCTTTATGCGCCGGGCGTCCTGCTGTTCGCCAAGGCGAAGCGCGAAGCCGGGCAACCGGTCTTCACACAGCTCGAGAAACTCATTTTCGCGGTGGTCGTGGTCGGCGCAGTCGCCGCCGCATTCGGCCTATACCGGGGATACCTCACGCTTTAGTTTCAGGAGAGACATGATGGGCACGGAAACACCCCGATATGGCGTTCATTCCGAAGCAGGCAAGCTGCGCAAGGTGATGGTGTGCTCGCCCGGTCTTGCGCACCAGCGCCTGACGCCGAGCAATTGCGACGAGCTGCTCTTCGATGACGTCATCTGGCTCAACCAGGCCAAGCGCGATCATTTCGACTTCGTCACCAAGATGCGCGAGCGCGATGTCGAAGTGCTGGAGATGCACAACCTTCTCACGGAGACGGTGCAGAACCCGGAAGCGCTGAAGTGGATCCTCGACCGGAAGGTGCGCCCGAACACGGTCGGCGTCGGCCTCGCCAGCGAGGTTCGGTCGTGGATGGAAAGCCTCGAGCCGCGCAAGCAGGCCGAGTTTCTGATAGGCGGAGTCGTCGCGGAGGACATTCCCGACACTGCCCATAGCAACGCCCTCAAGTTGTTTCGCCAGTATCTGGGTTACTCGAGCTTCGTGCTGCCGCCGCTGCCGAACACGCTCTTCACGCGCGATACGACCTGCTGGATCTATGGAGGCGTGAGCCTCAACCCGATGTACTGGCCAGCCCGCAGGCAGGAAACGCTGCTGACGACGGCGATCTACAAGTTCCATCCCGACTTCGCCGATCAACCGTTCGAGTTCTGGTTCGGCGACCCGGACGAGGATCACGGCGCGGCGACGCTCGAAGGCGGCGACGTGATGCCGATCGGCCGCGGCATCGTCCTGATCGGCATGGGCGAGCGCACGTCGCGGCAGGCCATCGGCGCGCTTGCGCAGAGCCTGTTCGCGAAGGGCGCGGCGCAGCGCATCATCGTCGCCGGATTGCCGAAATCCCGCGCGGCCATGCATCTGGACACGGTATTCACGTTCTGCGATCGCGATCTCGTCACGGTGTTCCCAGAAGTCGTAAACGAAATCGTCGCGTTCTCGGTGCGGCCCGACGAATCGCAGCCTTCGAATCTGAGCATCCGCCACGAGGGAAAGCCGTTCATCGACGTCGTGGGGGAGGCGCTCGGTCTTCCGAAACTGCGCGTCGTGGAGACGGGCGGCAATAGCTTCGCTGCCGAGCGCGAGCAATGGGACGACGGCAATAACGTCGTCTGCCTCGAGCCCGGCGTGGTCGTCGGCTACGACCGCAACACCTACACGAACACGCTGTTGCGCAAGGCTGGCGTCGAGGTCATCACGATCAGCGCGAGCGAGCTGGGCCGCGGCCGGGGCGGCGGCCACTGCATGACATGCCCGATCGTGCGCGACCCGATCGATTACTGAATCACCCACGCACCTGCCCGCGCATCTGCCCGCGCACCTGGGCCCGTCCCCGCCGACGACGGGCCCGGCACTCGACAACTTGCTTCCCGCCGGCCCTTTTACGTTGGAGAACCGCTATGAGTTTCAATTTGCGCAATCGAAGTCTCCTCAGCCTGATGCATCACACGCCGCGCGAGCTGCGTTATCTCCTCGACCTCTCGCGCGACCTGAAGCGCGCCAAGTACACGGGCACCGAGCAGCAGCATCTGAAGGGCGTGAACATCGCGCTGATCTTCGAGAAAACGTCCACGCGCACGCGCTGTGCATTCGAGGTGGCCGCCTACGACCAGGGCGCGAACGTCACCTACATCGATCCGCATTCCTCGCAGATCGGCCACAAGGAGAGCATGAAGGACACGGCTCGCGTGCTCGGCCGCATGTACGACGCCATCGAGTACCGGGGCTTCAGGCAGGACATCGTCGAAGAGCTTGCGAAGTACGCGGGTGTGCCGGTGTTCAATGGTCTCACCGACGAATATCACCCGACCCAGATGCTCGCCGACGTACTGACGATGCGCGAACACAGCGACAAGCCGCTGCCCCAGATCAGCTATGCGTACCTCGGCGACGCGCGCAACAACATGGGCAACTCGCTGCTCCTGATCGGTGCGAAGCTCGGCATGGACGTGCGTATCGGCGCACCAAAGGCGCTTTGGCCGAACGCGGAGCACATCGAGGCTTGCCAGCACTTTGCCGCCGAAAGCGGCGCCCGTCTGACGCTGACCGAGGATGCGCAGGCCGCCGTCAATGGCGTGGACTTCGTGCATACGGACGTCTGGGTTTCGATGGGTGAACCGGTCGAGGCGTGGGGCGAGCGCATCGGCGAGCTGCTGCCTTACCAGGTCAACATGGCGTTGATGAAAGCCGCGCAAAACGCGCAGGTGAAGTTCATGCACTGCCTGCCCGCGTTCCATAACAGCGAGACCGAGGTCGGCAAGAAGATCGCCCAGCAGTACCCGGCGCTCGCTAACGGGATCGAAGTGACCGAGGATGTCTTCGAGTCGCCGCTCAATATCGCCTTCGAGCAAGCCGAGAACCGTATGCACACGATCAAGGCGATCCTCGTCTCCACGCTTGCCGACCTCTGAGCCGCGTGGCCCCGGCTGACGCTGCGCGCCCGATGAAAGGGCGCGCTGCGCGCCATCGAAACGAATTTTGAAAGGGGCAGCATGATGCGTATCGTCATAGCCTTGGGCGGGAACGCCCTCTTGCGGCGCGGCGAGCCGATGACCGCCGACAACCAGCGCGAAAACGTGCGAATCGCAGCGCAGCAGATCGCGCAGATCGCGCCAGACAACGAGCTGGTGATCGCGCACGGCAACGGCCCGCAAGTCGGCCTGCTCGCGCTGCAGGGCGCGGCCTACAAGGAAGTGGAAACCTATCCGCTCGACGTGCTCGGCGCGCAGACCGAAGGCATGATCGGCTATCTGATCGAACAGGAGCTCGGCAACCTGCTGCCCTATGAAGTTCCGTTCGCGACGATCCTGACCCAGGTCGAAGTCGACGCGCACGATCCCGCGTTCCGCAACCCGACCAAGCCGATCGGCCCGGTCTATGACAAAGCGGAGGCCGAGCGTCTTGCCAAGGAACGCGGCTGGAGCATCGCGCCGGACGGCGACAAGTTTCGGCGCGTCGTTGCGAGCCCCCGGCCGAAGCACATCTTCGAAATCCGGCCGGTCAAGTGGCTGCTCGACCACGGCACGATCGTCATCTGCGCGGGCGGCGGCGGCATACCGACCTGCTACGACGAGGCGCGCGAGCATTTGACCGGAGTCGAAGCCGTGATCGACAAGGACCTGTGTTCCGCGCTGCTTGCCGAAGAGCTGGACGCCGACCTGCTGATCATCGCCACCGATGTCGATGCGGCCTATGTCGACTGGGGCCAGCCGGGCCAGAAGGCCATCGCGCAGGCCCACCCCGACGCGCTCGAGAAGCTGGGCTTCGCTGCGGGATCGATGGGGCCGAAGATTCAGGCGGCGATCGAGTTCGCGCGCAATACCGGCAAGGACGCGGTGATCGGTTCGTTATCGGACATCGTTGCGATTACGACGCGCCAGGCCGGCACCCGCATCAGCATCACCGAGCCCGGCATCCAGTATCGCGCGGCAGCGGCCGGCTAACGCCGTAGCGCATCATGCCTCCAGTGAAAGCCGCGATGGCGTTAAGGGGCGCGGACGCCGAACCGGCGCCCGCCGCTGCGCGCTAACCGCCGAACGTCACAAGCAGGGATCCGACCAAAGTCTTATTCATCGTGTCGAATGGCACTGCTATGCTGGACCTCGCCGTGCAGCGCCGCACGGAACCATTCCCGATACTCCGAACTGAACTGCGATGAGCAGGCGAGCCGCCCACTGGAGGCATGCGTGCTTCGGCACCGCCGTGCTGCTCTGGCAGGCGGGTGCGCCGCACGCCCAGGAACTGGAGCCGCGAGCCTATTCCGCCTCCCCGGTCGGCACGAATTTCATTGTCGCCGGCTACTCGCACGTGAGCGGAGACGTTCTCACCGACCCTTCCCTCCCGGTGAGCGGCGTACGCGCGCAAGTCGACAATTTTGTGCTCGGCTACGTGCGCACATTCGCGCTCCTCGGTCACACGGCGTCGTTTGGCCTGGTCGTTCCGTTCCAGCGCGGGGACCTGAGCGGGCTCGTCATCGACGCGCCGACCCAGATCCACCGCGGCGGCATGGGCGACATGCAGATGCGATTCGCCTTCAACCTGTTCGGCAATCCCCCGCTTTCGCCCGAGGAATTCGCGCAAGCGCCGCCTCGCACTTCGCTCGGCATCAGCCTGACGGTCCAGGCGCCCACTGGCCAGTACGCTCCCTGGCGTCTCGTCAACCTGGGAAACAATCGCTGGGCGTTCAGACCTGAAATCGGCGTATCGCAGCCGTGGGGAAACTGGTTCTTCGAGGCTTCGGCGGGCGTTTTCTTCTTCACCGCCAACACGAACTTCGTCAACGGACATGAGCGCAGCCAGGCGCCGCTCGCGTTCACGCAGTTCCATGGCGGCTACACCTTCCGCCCCGGCTTATGGCTTGCCGTCGATCTCGGTTATGCCTTGGGCGGCGGCGCGAGTGTGGATGGTGCGTCGAGCGGCAGTTCCCAGGCGAACCTGCGCGGCGGCGTCACGCTCGCGGTGCCGATCGCGCGCGGCTGGTCGGCCAAGCTCGCCTGGTCGCGCGGCTTCGTCACGCGGGCGGCGGGCAATTACCAGATCGTGACGGTGGCGCTTCAATATCGCTGGTTCGACCGGTGAGCACGCATCGCCGCCCGAATCGCGACGTTTGCGGCGAATGCGCGCGATTGACGGAGATCAACGAGCCGGAGGGACGAAATACTAGAGTGAGGGCGAACGGTTTCCCGGTTTCCGATGCGCGGTTCTTCATTGCGCCAGGCGGGTCCGCGGGATAGCCGACGTTGCAGGCGGTCCTGGTTGCACGACACCCTTGAAAGGTAGCGATATGGGTTTGCTAGCTCGCTTTATGAGTCCCTCACGAGCCCCGGGCGCGCGTGATGAGGGCGCCCGCGTGGACGAAATGATCGAACGTGTCGTCGCCATGGAGCCCCGTCTGCGGTTGGCGCAGCATTACCGCAAACGCCTTGGCGAATCGATCCGCCTCTCGCTTCGCTACATCGACGATCTGACCGGTTCGTTGCCCGCGCCTCACGAGGCCAACATGGCAACGTGGTCGACCGATCCGTTGATTCGCGCATTCTTTGCGACGTCCGACGACCTGCCAAAAGCATTCAGCCGCTCGGAGACATTACGCGAATACTTCGATCAGAATCCCGATATGACGCACGCCTACGTCACGCTCGGGATGGCGATGATGGAGCGGCACGTGCTGGGTGTCGCCCTGGAAGGCGATTCAGTACGTCATGAAGTGCCGCAGACCAAGCTGTGTTTCCTGGACCATCGCGTCAGCATCTGCGCGCGCTCGGCCCCGGATCTGCGGGAGGAAATCGTGCGCCGTCTGATCGATCAACTGGCGCTGGAAGGACTGGCCAAACTCGCCGCCGACCGGCGCGAGCTGGTCGAAAAAGGACGCGAACTGCTCGAGGCGCGCGTGAAGTTGCTGGAGCAGCAGGGTACGGGTATTCGCTCTCTGGTAGGCGACGCACCAGACACCGCAGCGGACGAACTGAAACGACTGCAGGCCCAAATCGAAGAAAACGCGCGCGAACTGGCGGCGCTTCGCGTGCCGACCGAGGCGATCGAGCTCGAACTGGAGCGGGTCTGCGAGGTGTTTTCCACGCCTGCGGAGCACATCTACGTCGAGCAGCGCAATGTCCGTCTGGACCTGATGAACGTGGTGAGGAACGACGAAACACAGGCCAGCCGCATCATGGAGTTTCGCCTCGCACGCATTCCCGGTGATCCGCCTCGCATGCGCGCGTTCGCACTCGTGCGATTTCCACGTGCCGAACTCCTGCCAGCCGGACTGCATATCGACGCCGCAACACGCGCGTCGTGGCACTGAAGCAGGCCTGTGCGGTACCAAGGTGAATTCGAATTCGAGAGCAAGGGTGCCCAGCGATGAATCACTTATTTCATTCAAGATCGCGAAGAATAGACCGTGCGGTGCCAACCGCCGCAGATATTCTGAACGATACGCAAAATTTTTCGCTGGTGCTGGGCGGTCCCCTTTTCCAGCTTCTGCGCCGCACGCGCATGGCCGACGATGCGCTGGAACTGGTGCGCCAGCGGGTTCTCGTCATCGCGCTCGCGGCGTGGCTACCGCTCCTGGCGCTAGCCGCGCTGGACGGGCATTTGCTCGACAAGCGCGTGGCCGTGCCATTCCTGCTGGATCTGGAAGTTCACATCCGCTTCCTGGTAGCCGTGCCGCTTTTGATCATCGCGGAGCTGGTGGTGCATCGGCGCATGCGTCCCATCGCGCGGGCATTCCTCGACCGCAAGATCATTCCGGAAGCGTCGGCGGCGCGGTTCGACGAGGCAATCAGGTCGGTATTCCGTCTGCGCAATTCCGTGGCTGCCGAGCTGCTGATGATCGCGCTGGTATACGGTGTTGGCATCCTTGTCGTGTGGCGCCAATACACCGCAATGCAAGCGACTTCGACATGGTACGCAACACCCACGCCAGAAGGCTTGAAACTTTCGCTCGCCGGATATTGGTATGCCTACGTGAGCGTTCCGCTATTCCAGTTCCTGTTGATCCGCTGGTACTTCCGGCTGTTCGTCTGGATGCGGTTTCTCTGGCGGGTGTCGCGCATCGATCTCAGCCTCGTTCCGACTCATCCCGATCGCGTCGGCGGTCTGGGATTCCTTGCCAATACCGTCTATGCCTTCACGCCCCTGCTTGCCGCGCACGGCGCAATGCTCGCTGCCCAGTTCGCCAACCGCATTTTCTACGCCGGGGTCGCACTCACCGAATTCAAGGTGGAGACCGCAACGATGGTGCTCTTCCTGCTGTGCCTGGTCTTTGGTCCGTTACTGGTTTTTGCGCCGCAACTGGCCCAGGCGAAGCGGACCGGCCTGAGTGAATACGGCACCCTGGCGCAACGGTACGTGCGCGAATTCGACGCCAAGTGGCTGCGAGGCGGCTCGCCCGACGACGAGGCGCTGGTGGGCAGCGGCGATATTCAGTCGCTCGCGGATCTCGCCAACAGTTTCGACGTTGTCCGAACCATGCGTATCGCGCCCATTACCAAAGATGCCATTATTCGCCTCGCAGCCGCGGTACTTGTGCCCATCGTGCCGCTGGCGCTCACGATGATGTCGCTGGAGGACTTGCTGAAAAGACTGTTCGGATTGATACTCTGAAAGCATCGATCGATGATCGTTTCACACGTTCACACGTTCACGCGTCCGCGGTAATCGTTTTATAGATCGATCGCTTTGGCGCCTTCATCACGCGACGCACAATCGGCTCGAGCACGTCGATCGGCCAGGTCTCCGCAGAGGGGTCGAACGCAGGGTCGTCGTAGAGATCGACGAACTCGAGCGTATGTTGATAAAGGCGATGCGCCCTGAGCTGCTCACGCATATTGCGGTCCATGCCAATATGGTGAAAGAAGTTGTGCCCCTGTACGATGCCGTGGTGCTCGATCATCCAGAGGTTCGCTTCGGAAACAAACGGTTTGAGTATGGCGGCCGCGATCTCTGGGTGATTGTACGAGCCGAGCGTATCGCCGATATCGTGAAGCAGTGCGCAAACCACGTACTCGTCGTCACGGCCATCCTTCAGCGCCATCGTGGCGGTCTGCAGGCAGTGGTGGTAGCGATCTATCGGAAATCCGCTGTATTCCCCTTCCAGCAGCTTCAGGTGCGCAAGTACACGCTCGGGAAGTTTGAAAAAGTACTCCGCAGCCTGGGGCTTGATGATCTCCCGGTCCTCCCGGGTGCTGTCCTGCATGCGTTTGAACGTGGCCAGTTTCATGGTGTGGCATCGTGGAATTGGGTGAGTGAACCGATCAAGCGGATGAGCGCGCGCCGCCCTGCCCTCGCGCGCGATTCCGCCGATCGGTGATCGGGGTGTTCGCCATGCATGCGCCGCTCAGATCACGGCGCCTCCGTTGGGGCTGATGACCTGCCCGACAAAGTAGTGATCGCCTGCGAGGAACGTTGCCACCGAGGCATATTCGTCCATCGTGCCAAACCGCCCGGCCGGTATGACCTGCCAGAACCGGTTGCGCGCCTCTTCGCCGATGGAGCCCAGATAGTGTTCGAAGAACGGCGTCTGCACCCCGCCTGGCGCGAGCGCGTTGACAAGAATGTTGCCCCCGGCGACCTCGGCCGCGACGGACTTCGTGAACGCGATCACCGCCCCCTTCGACGCGCTGTAGTGCGGACTGTGCGCGCTGATGGGCGAAATTCCCGCGATGGACGCGAGATTCACGATGCGGCCATAGCTTTGCGGCTGCATCAACCTGAGGGCTTCGCGCGTGCAGTAGAACATGCCGTGCACATTGACATCCCAGTAGCGATGCCAGTCCTCGTCCGTGATCTCGCTCGTGAAACCAAGGGCCTGCCGGGGTTGCGGCGTCGTGATGTACGCGTAGTGCTTGTTGCGCCGCACCTCGTCGTCGGCCGCCGTCGGTCCCAGCGCCGCGTTATTCACCAGAATGTGCAGCGTGGCAAAGCGCTCGACGATCGCGGCGAACATGTCTTTCACATTGCTGCTCGACGTGATGTCACATCCGAGCGCCATACAGCGGGCTCCAATGGCTTCGGCGGCTGCCCGCGTCTCCTCGAGGGCGGGCAGATTGACATCGCAGATGACGATGTCCGCGCCCGCTCTCGCGAAATGCCGGGCGATGATGCCACCGAGGCCACCGCCTGCTCCGGTGATGAGGGCGACGCGGCCCGCGAGGGTCCGCACGTTCGCAGTCGCTTCGCTGGACTGGCCAACCTGCTCTTTCATAAGCATGAATCTCTCCGCTATTCGTGTAATGGGTTGCCTGCGCGGCTCACGCGCGGCGCATCAGGCTGTAGCTTTGTGCCGTCGGACCACCATCGGGCATGCTGGCCATGAACAGGGCCAACGGCACCACGTCTTCGGGTTGCTTGGCCCATTCGCCAGCGGGCATGGGCACATCGCGGGTCATGTCGGTCCTGACGGGGCCCGGAATGAGTTCGTTGACGCTGATGTTGTAGTCGAGCAGTTCCACGGCCAGCGACTGGGTCAGCATCCACAGACCGCTCTTGGAGCAGGAATAGGCGGAGAACCCCGGCACCGGGCGGTTGCGCTGGCCTGAGCCCACCATGATGATCTTGCCCGCCCCGCGCCGCCGCAGATGCGGGATGGCCGCGTGCGCGGTGTGGTAGGCCCCGTTCAGATTGATGTCGATCGTCTTGCGCCACGCTGCGGGATCGCTGTCTTCGATCCTGCGCAGGTCCGATGCGACACCCGCGTTGACCACCACAATATCGACGCCGCCGAAGACCTCGCTCGCGCGGCGCAACAGTGCAACCGTGTCCTCGTAGTTGCCGACATCCGCCGTCTGGGCGATCGCGGTTCCTCCCGCCTCGCGGATCAGGGCGGCGGTTTCCATGATCTCTTTCTCGCTGCGCGCACTGCACACAACGGAGGCGCCGGCGCGTGCATACGCGAGGGCAATCGCGTGCCCAATTCCGCGGCCGGCGCCGGTAATCACGGCCACCCTGCCGTCGAGGGAGCGCGGTGTACTCGTCTGTGCCATCAAGAACTCCTGTATGAATTGAGAGGCGGAGCTACGCGCCGCTACTCTCAGGTTGCCTGGAATCGGTTCAGGTCGCGTTCGTAAGTCCCCCTGGCGCAGGCAAAAGCGAGCGCCGCGCCGACGCAGACGAGCGGGATCCACTGCAGGGCACCAAGCAAACCGATCCGGTCTGCCAGTACCCCGGTAACGTAGGGTCCCGGCGCACCGCCGAGCAGGTTGTTGGCGAGCGTCAATGTGGCTAGCGCCGTTGAATGCATCGAGGCATGCACGAGGTTCGTTGTCATCGCACCGGCGGCCCCCCAAGTCCCGGCGGCAAGAAACACACCAGCGGCAAGGACAGCGAACTGAGCGCCGCCGGCTCCCATCCGCATGGCTATCATCAGCAGTACGCATGAACCGAGGCAGTAGCCGATAGCCAGCGTGACCTTGCTGCGAGCCGACTTTCGCGCGGCCCAGTCCGTGACCATCCCGCAGAGCGCCATGCCCACGCCGCTCACGATCAGCATGACCGCGGCGGAGAGGGCGGCTTTCGCCGGGGCCATGTGATGGTAGCGATTGAGATAGCTGGGCAGCCAGGCGATGATGGCGTAGGCAGTAAAGAGCTGCAAACCGCTGCCCAGGTACGTGAAAACCAGCGTTGGCGTGCAAAGGAGCGATCGAACGAGCTTCGGCAACGACTCTGAAACGCCTTTCGGCCCGCCCTCCTGGCAACGCGCATGACGCTTCACGCGGGCTTCGGTGACCGTCGCGGCGCACGCCAGGACAAGCAGGAGGCCGAACAGCGCCATCCCGACGAAAGCGGCGCGCCAGCCCAAGCGGGCCGCGACCACGCCGCCCGCTGCCATGCCAAGCACCGAGCCGAGCATCCCGGCCGATGTGAAGGCGCCCGTGAGCGTGGCGCGCATCGAGGCAGGAAACACACTCAGGATGATGGCGAGACCGACGCTACCGTAACCGGCCTCGCCGATCCCGACGAGCAGACGCGCAGTCAGCATATGACCGTAGTTTTCCGCGACCCCGCATCCAAGCGTGGCGAGACTCCAGAAGAGCGCCATCAGCACGACGCTTCGCGTGCGGTTCCAGCGATCGGCGAGCAGTGCGGCCGGAAAGGCCAGCATGCCAACCATCAGGCCGACCACGCCGCTGAGCAGGCCCAGTTGCGCGTCGGCGAGGTGCCACTGGGACTTCAGTTGCGGGAACACCGCGTTCAGCACCTGTCTCGACATGTAGTCGGAGAGCATGAGGCCGAAGATCAAGCCGAACACCACCCAGGGATACACGCGCGAGCGGGTTGCCCGCACCGGGACGGCGCGCCCGGCAAACGAACCGATATTCTCTTCCAGCATGGCTTCCCCTTGTTCCTTGCCACGTGCGAGGCGTAAGGACGTTGACTCAGTGAAAACGCGGCAGACCGCGAAAGTCCTGGCAGACCGGCAGGCAATGCGCCCATGAGCGGCACCGCAATGCCGGACGCACGACCTTTCGTTCAGGCAGCGCGCAGCTGGCGATCCGTCAATCCCGCTTTGCGGTTCGGCGTCATGCCGTTGGCGGCCAGCGTCTCGTCGATCGTTTCGTACTGCAAACCGATGCGGTAGATCTCGCGTGCTTCCTTGCCCGTGGCGATTTCACGGCCCAGTTCGCGCGCCACGCGCACACACTGTTCGATCTGCTGCATCGATGCGAAGCGCTTGCCGTGCTGGTCGATGATCGTGTCTTCAATGCCGCAGCGCGGATGCAGACCCATGGACATCGCCATCATGTTGAACGGCAGAACGTTCTTCATCAGCGACTCGGCGGTGAGCGTGCAGCCGTCGGGTGCGCGATGGACGAAGTTGAAGAAGTTGAAGGGGTTCGGCCCGTCGAAGCCGCCGCCAATGCCAATCCACGTGAGATTCAGCGGGCCCTTGTACACGCCCTTGCGCACGAGGCGCTCGAGCGTTTCGAGCGCGTGGATGCCGGTGAGCTGGAAGTGCGGCTGGATACCCGAGGCCTGCAGGCGGCGCAGATGCTCGTCGACCCATGCCGGCCCAGCCGGCACCGTCATTTCGCTATAGGCGGCCATGAACGCGGGATTAGACAGCGAAGTGCCTTGCAGATGCTCCGGATAGAGCAGCTCCATGATGTTCATCTGCGTGGTGTTGATCGCCACCGTCACCTGATCGGGCTTCGGGTCGAGTTCGGCCAGCATGTGGCGGGTGTCGTCCGAGAGCCACTTCGCGGCCTGGCCTGCGTCTTCCGGCGCGAACGAAATCGAGCCGCCGACCTGGATGATCATGTCCGGTACGGCCGCGCGCACACCGGCGATCAGCTCGTTGAACTTCGAGAGGCGCTTCGAGCCCTTGCCATCCAGTTCGCGCACGTGCAGGTGCAGCACCGTTGCGCCCGCGTTGTAGCAATCCACGGCCTTCTGGATCTGCTCTTCCATGGTGACGGGAATGTCCTCGAGAAAGTCCTCGGGCATCCATTCCGGGCCGTACGGTGCGACAGTGATGACGACCTTGTCCTGATTTTCGGGGTGCAGCGAATCATCCAGAAATTGCATGGCTTGTGTCTCCTGGCAGGGTGATCGGGTCGCGAATGCGACCAGGGGCTGGCGCCACGCCGAATCAGAACGGCGTGTCGCCGATGATCGTGGCGCGGTCCATCTTGCGATGGCACGGGGGGTAATCCATCACGGCGTAGTGTTGGGTGCTGTGGTTGTCCCAGATCGCGACGCTGTGCTTCGTCCAGCGCCAGCGCACCTGGTGCTCCGGGACATATGCCTGACTCAGGAGGTAACCCAGCAACTGGGCGGCGCCCGGTCATGGAAGTCCCATCAGACGGTGAAGACCGGACTGATCGCTTCAGGCGCGCCGACCTCGACGGGCTCCCACCGCATGACTGCCGGGCCGGCAGTCTCGCACCTCGCATACCCCATGATGTGTTCCTCTCCGGCCTTGTTGATCGAACCGCATTCGCGTGCATTGGCGTGAGCACAGTGTCAACGAATGGCCATGGAGGAATTTGACAATCGGTGGCATGGTCTTTACATTTTGTGGCACTGGTGGAGACCCCTATGCCGTCATTGCTGAGAAGCGCGAGCCTGACCAATTTTGTGACTGTCGCCCGCGAAGTGGGGCTGAGTCCCGATGTGCAACTTCGCCGCGCCGGCATCAGTGCGGCTGCCCTGCTCGATCCGGACATCCGGCTTCCCGCGCAGCCGGCCATGCGCATGCTCGAAGAATCCGCCGAGATAAGCGGCGTGCAGGATTTCGGGCTTCGCATGGGCGAGACGCGCCAGTTCGCCAATCTTGGTCCGTTGACCATTGCCTTGCAGGAGGCCCCCACCCTGCGACGGGCGCTCGAATCGTTTTCTCGTTACGTGCGTCTGCAGAATGAGGCGATGGCGACCCGCTTGCAGGAAGAGGGCGATGTCGCGCTGCTCATCGTAGAGGTCCTCGGTTTGGGGCCTGGAACGTTTCGACAATCGGTCGAGTTGGTCGTCTGCGTCCTGCATCGCACGCTCACAACACTTCTGGGCAGCGACTGGAAGCCACGCGGCATCTGTTTTTCCCACCGCCCGCCGGCCAGTCTTGCCACCCACCGGCGCATCTTCCGCATGCCCGTCGATTTCAAGCAGGACTTCAATGGCATCGTGCTCTCGAGAGCCGATCTGGATACCCCGATCTCCTCGTACGATCCCCTGCTCGCGTCACATGCACGGGTTTACCTCGATGCGAAGCTGGCCCAGTCAAACGCCGGCATGGCCGAGAAAGTCACGCAACTCATCTTTGCGCTGCTGCCGGTTGGCGAATGTGACTCGAACCAGGTGGCACAGAAACTTGGCATGCACCGGAAGACGCTCTATCGGCACCTTGCTGAACACGGCCATACCTGGTCATCGCTCGTCGACGAAGTACGGGCCGAACTGGTGACGCGCTATGTCGAGTCCGATGAGCGCCCCTTTACCGACGTGGCGAGGCTGTTGGGCTTCTCGTCGTTGAGCGCGTTTTCGAGGTGGTTCACGGCGCGCTATGGCTGTGCCGCTTCGTCGTGGAGGCAGAGCCGCAAACGCTAGCGATGCTTTATCCGCTAGCGCTCGAACTCCGTGCCTCGCACCGCCTCGATCAAATAATCCACAAACGAGGCAATGCGCGCCGAAATCGCGGTATTCCGGTAGTACACCGCATTAATCGGCTGCCGGACCTCCTGCGTCTGACGCGCGAAAAGCGGCACGAGCGCGCCGTCGCGCCGGTCGCGCGCCGTCATGAAATCGGACAGACAGACAATGCCCGCGCCGGCCAGCGCCAGCTGACGCAGCGTCTCGCCGCTCGACGACCAGATGGCCGGCGCGATGCGATACGGCTCGTTGTCCGGCCTCAGAATCGGCCAGACGTTGAGGGCCTCGGGCTGATTGAAGCCCAGCAGCACGTGCTTCGCGAGATCTTCCACGCGCTTCGGGTGGCCATGGGCCTCAAGATACGCGGGGCTCGCAAGAATCCGCACGCGGCTGCAGCCCACGAGTTTGCCATGCAGCGTGGAGTCCTTGAGCGCGCCGATGCGGATCGCCACGTCGGTGCGCCGCTCCAGCAAGTCGATGAACCCCTCGTTGCTATTGAGCTCCAGTTCCACCTGCGGGTAGCGCTCGCGGTAGCCCTGCACCAGCGGCACGATCACGTGGAGCATGAATGGCGTGGCCGCATCCACGCGCAGCCGGCCCGACGGGCGCTCGCGGCGCGCGGCCATCTGCTCCTCCGCGCCCTCCACGGAAGCGATGATCGCCCGCGCGTCGTTCAGAAACGCGCGCCCTTCCTCGGTCAATTCCAGACGCCGCGTCGTGCGGCGCAGCAGCGTGGTCTTGAGCTTGTCCTCCAGCCGCCCGAGCGTGCGGCTCGTGGCCGAGATCGTCAAGCCGAGTTGCTGCGCGGCGGCCGTGATCGATCCGCTGTCGACCACGCTGACAAAGGCTTGCAGCTCGTCCAGGGTGATTTTCATTGTTGATTTCAAATCAAAACATATTCCCTTATAAGCCTGTTTTTCGTCAAAAGTAAAGCGTGCACACTACGTCCTCACCATGAATGCACATTCCACGAAAGGTAACGGAGCATCGAGCATGAACGTGAATGCACCTGAAAAGACCGCGCCGGTTCTACCGGCCAGCGCGGAGAAAAGCGAACAAGGAAGCGCCTGGCTTTCGTTGCTGGCGCTCGCCATGGGCGCGTTCAGCATCGGCACCACGGAGTTTTCGCCGATGGGGCTGCTGCCCGTGATCGCCGAAGGCGTGCACGTGTCGATCCCGACCGCCGGCATGCTGATCACCACCTACGCGATCGGCGTGATGGTCGGCGCGCCGCTGATGACGCTCGCATTCTCGCGCTGGTCGCGCAGAACGGCGCTCATCGCGCTCATGAGCCTTTTCGTGATCGGCAATCTGCTCTCGGCGGTGTCGTCGAACTACACCACGCTGATGCTCGCGCGGCTCGTCACGAGTCTCAATCATGGAGCGTTCTTCGGGCTCGGGTCGCTCGTGGCGGCAAGCGTCGTGCCGCGTCACAAGCAGGCCAGCGCCGTCGCCACCATGTTCATGGGTCTGACCATCGCCAACATCGGCGGCGTGCCCGCCGCGACGTGGCTCGGCCAGACCATCGGCTGGCGCATGTCGTTCGCGGCCACCGCCGCGCTCGGCGTGCTCACGATGCTGATTCTGCGCATGGCGCTGCCCAAGGGCGAAGCCGGAAAGGTGCCGCACGTGCGCGGCGAATTGAAGGTGCTCACCCGCCCCGTGGTGTTGATGGCGATGGCGACCACCGTGCTGGGCTCGGGTGCGATGTTCACGCTCTACACCTATATCGCGCCGACCCTCGAACATCTTGCCAGCGCATCGCCCTCGTTCGTGACGGTCATGCTGGTGCTCGTCGGCGTGGGCTTCTCGATCGGCAACGTGGCCGGCGGACGGCTCGCGGACCGCTCGCTCAATGGCAGCCTGATCGTGTTCCTGACCCTGCTGGTGGCCATCATGCTGGCCTTCCCGTTGCTGGCGAGGCATCACGTCGGCGCCGCGATTGCGGTGGTCGTATGGGGCATCGCCACCTTTGCGGTCGTGCCGCCCTTGCAGATGCGCGTCATGCGCGCCGCTTCGGAAGCGCCGGGGCTCGCCTCGTCGGTCAATGTGGGCGCGTTCAATCTCGGCAATGCGCTGGGCGCGGCCGCGGGCGGTGCCGCGATTTCAGCGGGCTTCAGCTACGCCGCCGTGCCCATCGTGGGCGCGATGATCGCCACTTCGGGACTCGCACTGGTGTTCGTGCAGATGGCCTTGCAGCGCAATCAGCCCAACGGTGGCTCGCACAGCTCGGCGCGCGATCTCCCGTCGACCCATATTTGATTTTTGCCCCACACGGCAACGGAGAACCTCATGAGCAAGATTCCCGCATTCGGTCTTGGAACCTTCCGTCTGCAAGGCCAGCTGGTCATCGACTCGGTGCGCAATGGCCTTGAACTCGGCTACCGCGCCATCGACACCGCGCAGATCTACGGCAACGAAGCCGAAGTGGGCGAAGCGATGGCCGCCTCGGGCGTCGCGCGCAAGGACCTGTTCCTGACCACGAAGATCTGGGTCGACAACTACTCGCGCGAAAAGCTCGTGCCGAGCCTCAAGGACAGCCTCGAGAAACTGCGCACCGACGAAGTCGACCTCACGCTGATCCACTGGCCCGCACCGAATAACGGCGTCTCGCTCGAAGAATTCATGAGCGCGCTGGCCGAGGCGAAGTCGCAGGGTCTGACAAAGCAGATCGGCGTTTCGAACTTCAACATCGAACTCACGCAGCAGGCCATCGCCGTGGTGGGCAAAGAGAATATCGCGACCAACCAGATCGAATTGAGCCCGTATCTGCAAAACCGCAAGCTCGTGGGCTTCCTCCAGCAGGAAGGCATTCACGTGACGTCGTACATGACGCTCGCCTACGGCAAGGTGCTCGGCGACCCGGTCATTCGCGCGATCGCCGAACGCCGCCACGCCACGCCGGCCCAGGTTACGCTCGCCTGGGCGCTGCGCCTCGGCTACTCGGTGATTCCTTCGTCGACGAAGCGCGAAAACCTCGCCAGCAACCTGCTCGCGCAAACGCTGCAACTGAGCGAGGACGACATGGCGGAAATCGCGGCGCTCGAGCGCAATGGCCGCGAGGTGAGCCCCGAGAGGCTCGCGGCACAGTGGGATTAATCAGCGGCTTTGAAGTACCGCTGCGCCGACGCCCAACACGTCGACGCAGCTCAAGCAAACCCGCCGGCTGGGGACTGGCGGCTCAAGCCTCCAGTTGCTCCAGCACCTTGCCCTTGGTTTCGATGCCGAGCAAGTGCACGGTGATAGCCGCGAGGAACGGCACGGCGGCGAGGATATAGAAAGCCACGTCCAGATTGCCGCCGATCATCGTCTTCGACACGATGGTGGGCGCGAAGATGGCCGCCACCTTGAGCCATGCGCCGCCCACGCCGCAACCCATCGCGCGGATGCTGGTGGGGTACAGCTCCGGCGTGTAGACGTAGGCGGTAATGAAGCCGCAAGCGAGAAAGCCGAGCGACAGCGCGCAAAACGTCGCCACCACGTAGACCGACATCGCGTGGCAAATGCCGGCCAGCGCGAGCGACAGGGCGCACAGCACGAACGAGACGTTGATGATGGGCTTGCGGCCCACCTTGTCCACCAGCAGCGCACAGGTGAGCGAACCGAGCACGCCGAGGACCGAAGCAGCCACCGCGAGATTGAGCGCGAGCTGCAGCGGCGCGTGATAGACGGTGCGATAGATCGTGGGCAGCCAGGTGGACAGCCCGTACTGAATGAAGCCGCACGTCATCCACAGCATGGCCACCGCAAGCGTGCGCTTGAGATACGCGGGACCGAACAGATCCTTCACGCTGCGCTTCGGATGGCGCTTGACGAGGGCATCGAAATCGGCGGCGTTCGTGACCGGCTCGAGCGGACCCTTCGCGGTTCGCTCGAACGCATTCACGGCGTCGTCGGCTTCCTGCAGGCGACCGCGTTCAGCCAGCCAGCGCGGCGACTCGGGCACGAGCTTGCGCAGCACGAAGAACAGCACCAGCGGCATCGCGCCGATGAAGTACATCGCCTGCCAGCCGAAGCGCGGCACGATCCATGCGCCCAGTGCATTCGACGCCAGCAGGCCAACCGGGAACACGATCTCGTAGAGAAGAACGAAACGTCCACGGCCATGAGCGCGGCTGACCTCGTTGATATAGGTCGCCGCCACGGGCAGTTCGCCGCCCAGCCCCAGGCCCTGGACCACGCGCAGCGCGGCGAACACCATGAACGACGGCGCGAAGCCGCAGGCAATGCTCGTCACGCCGATGATGCCGGAACTCCACGCGATCGCCCGCACGCGGCCCCGACGTTCCGCGAACCACGGAAACAGGAACGCGCCGATCAGTTGGCCGACCGAGCCCGAAGCGATCAGAAAACCGATCTCCCAAGGCGTGAGATGCCACTTCTGAATCAGGATCGGCAGCGTCGCGGCAATCGCGATCACATCGAAACCATCGAAGAAAGTCGCCAGGCCGATCAAAAGACGCGCGCGCACCTGCATGGCGTTGGCCGGCAGCCGCTCGAGCCGCGCAATGATCGACCCGCGCGTAAGCGGGCCGCTGTACGGCTCGACGGCTGCGGCGTCGCCGCTATGGCCGAGGGTAGTGTCGAATGTTGTCATGCCTGTCGTCCCGTCTCCGTGTTGTCTCGTGTATGCCGCCTTGGTGCTGCTTTAAGCGAGGGCCTTGCTGGTGTCCGTGAGCGCGGCGATATCGACCGCGCGCCCCTGGCTCATCCATTTGCGCGCGAGCTTGAGGTCGCGCGCCGAGTTGATTGCGATGACGCCGCGCAGATGTCCGTCCGCCACGAAGAAGAGCGTCGCGCGCTTTTCCCCGAGGCTGCCGCGCAGCGCTGGCGCGACGCCGGCCGGAATATCGCCGAGAATCTGCAGATTCACGTCGTACTGATCGGACCAGAACCATGGAATTTCCGCATAGGGCGTCTTCACGCCCAGCACGGCTTTGGCTGCGGCAATCGCCTGGTTCTGCGCATTGGCCCACGACTCCAGACGCACACGGCGCTTGAGCCAAGCGTTCGGATGGTTCGCCACGTCGCCGCACGCGAATATGCAGGGATCCGAAGTTTCTCCGAATTCATCCACGACGACGCCGTCTTCCACCGCCAGCCCCGCTGCCTCGGCCAGCGCCGTGTGCGGCGCGAGGCCGATGCCGGCGACGGCGAAATCCGCATCGAGCGTGCTGCCGTCGGCGAAGGTCGCGCGAATGCCGCCGTCCTCACGGTCTTCCAGCGAGACCAGCGCCGCATTCAGCCGCACGTCCACGCCGTTCGCGCGATGCAGATCGAGCAGGAAGTCCGAGACGTCCTGCGGCAGCGAACGCGCGCACAGACGCGGCGCACCCTCCACCACGGTGGCCTCCACGCCGAGCTTGCGCGCCGTGGCCGCCACTTCGAGCCCGATCCAGCCGCCGCCCACCACCAGCACGCGCTGGCTGCGGCGCAGCCGCTCGCCCAGCGCCATCGCCTCGTCGAGCGTGCGCAGGTAAGTCACGTGCGCGCTCTTCGCCACGCTCGCGGGCAGCTTGCGCGCCGCGCCGCCCGTGGCGATCACGAGCCGGTCGTACTTCACTTCGCGGCCCGAGCGCGTGGTCACCACGCGCGCCGCGCGGTCGATGGCCGTTGCGCAGTCGGGCTGCCAGGCTTCGACATTCAGCGCCGCGAATTCGTCGGGCTTTGCAATGCGCACCGTTTCGATATCGGCCTCGCCCGCGAGCACGGCCTTCGAAAGCGGCGGCCGCTCGTAGGGCAAATGCACTTCGTCGGCGATCATCACGAGTCGGCCCGCGTAGCCTTCCTTGCGCAGCGTCTTCACGAGCCAGCCTGCCGCCTGGCCGCCGCCGATCACGACGACCGTGCGCGGCACGTCCTGCGTGTTGTGCGGCGCGCGGCTTTCCTCGCTGTTTTGCTGTGCGTCGTTCATTGCTTACGCTCCGTCATGAACTTGCCTTGCGGCGCTTCGGCGTTCTTCTGGCGGCGCGTGTTGCCGTCGAGGCCGCCGTCGATGGCCCATTCCGCGAACACGGTCGGGCCCGGCTCGAACTCGCGCGGCTGCCATTCGGGCGTGAGCACGTCTTCATCGGCGTAATACTCGATCAGGCCGCCCGCCGGGTTCTTGAAGTACCAGAAGTACGCCGACGAAACCGGATGCCGGCCCGGACCGAGTTGCGTGGTCCAGCCGCAACGGCTGATATGCAGGCCGCCGCCGAACACCTCGTGGATGTCGCGCACCGTGAACGCCACGTGATTGAGGCCCTTCTTGCCGTCTGGCAGCGCGAGCAGGAACAGGTCGTGATGGCCGCCGTGCGGCGCGCAGCGCATGAACGCGCCGCGATTCGGGTAGCGGTCCGAGGTCTCGAAGCCGAGCAGTTCGTGATAGAACTTTTCCTGCTCCGCGAGGCAGTTCGTGAAGAACACCACGTGCCCCACTTCCACCGGCTGGGCGCGCTCGTAGACCGGCGACGGCGTATCCACGCGCAGCGTCTGGCCCCAGACGTTCGAGGGCGAGCCCTTCAGGTCGATCTCGCGGCGGCGCGTGACTTCCACGCGAATCGCCATGCCGGCTGGGTCGAAGCAACCCACTGCATCGGCGTCGCTGTAGTAGCCGGGCTGGCCCTTCAGGCGCTCGCGCAGCGCGTCGAGTTCTTCGCGCGTGGCCACGCCCCACGTCACCTCGCGCAGCGTCGGACCCGCTTCGAATGCGGCGGGCAACGACGCGTCGTTCGCGTCGGCCACGAGCACGGTACAGCCGTTGAGCGTTTCGAAGCGCGCGCGCGTCTCGTCATGCGACGTCTGCGTCAAGCCCCAGTCCGCGAAAAAGCGGCGGCAAGTTTCGAGGTCGGTCACGCCGTAGGTAATCTGTTCGATGCCGAGAATCGTCATGTTCATTGCTCCGTTGCGCGCGCTCAGGCGTTGGCCCAGGGCAGCGGCGCGTCGTTCAAACCCCAGTAGAGGCTCTTCTGCTGCATGTATTCGCGAATGCCGAGCCGCCCTTTCTCGCGGCCCATGCCGCTCTCCTTCCAGCCCGAAAACGGCGTGGAGATCGAGAACAGCTTGTAGGTATTGATCCAGACCGTGCCCGCTTCGAGCTTGCGCGCCACGCGCCATGCGCGCTTGTAGTCGCGCGTCCAGATGCCGGCGGCAAGTCCAAACACGCTGTCGTTGGCTTCCTCGATGAGTGCGGCTTCGTCGTCAAAAGGCATGGCCACCAGCACCGGCCCGAAGATCTCTTCCTGGCAGATGCGCGCACTGTTATGGAGTCCTTCCAGAATGGTCGGCTGATAGAAGAAGCCATTTTCACGGCCGTCGCCCACGGGACGCTCGCCGCCGCACAGGAGGCGGCCGCCTTCCTCAAGACCGATTGCCACGTAACGCTCCACCGACTCGCGATGTTTCGCGGTGATGAGCGGACCCATCTGGGTGTTCTCGCGCGTCGGGTCGCCCACGCGCAGCTTGCGCGCGCCTTCCACGAGGCGCTGCATGAACACGTCGTAAATCGAGCGCTGCACGAACAGGCGCGAGCCCGCAATGCAGGCCTCGCCCGACGAGCTGAAGATGCCGTACAGCACGCCGTTCACGGCATGGTCGAGATCGGCGTCTTCAAACACGATGGTGGGCGACTTGCCGCCCAGTTCGAGCGATACGGGCATGAGCTTTTCCGCCGCGATGCGCGCGATGCCGCGGCCCACTTCGGTGCCGCCCGTGAATGAGACTTTCTTCACGAGCGGATGGCGCACCAGCACGTCGCCGATCACCGAGCCCTTGCCGGGCAGCACGCTCAGGATGCCCTTGGGCACGCCCGCTTCCTCGCAGATGCGCGCCAGCGCAAGCGAAACAAGCGGCGTGACTTCGGCGGGCTTGAGCACCACTGCGTTGCCGGCCGCGAGCGCGGGCGCGAGTTTCTGCGCATCCGAGGCAATCGGCGAATTCCACGGCGTGATCGCGGCGACCACGCCAATCGGCTCGTGCACGCTCATCGTCATATAGTCGCCGCGCGGCGGCGTGAGGTCGTCGTCGAGCGTTTCGAGGCAGGCGGCGAAGTAGCGGAACGTGTTGGCGGCGCTCGCCACCAGCACGCGCGTCTCGCCGATGGGCTTGCCGTTGTCGCGGCGCTGCAGTTGGGCGAGCGCTTCGTGGCGCTGCATGATGAGGTCCGCGATGCGGTAGAGCACGAGCGCGCGCAAATGCGGCTTCATGCCGGCCCACGTGCCGTGCTTCCACGCCGCGTGCGCTTTCTCGACCGCCTCGCTGGCGTCTTCGGCGCTTGCCGTCGAGACCTCCATGTTCACCGACTGGTCGGCGGGATAGAGGCTCGCGAAGGGCGCGGCGCGCCCCTGGCGCCACTCGCCGCCGATCAGGATATCGCCGGTCGGCACGAGGCTGGTATCGAATGGAGTCATGTCAGAGGTCTCTTCGTTCATCAAATCACGCAGCGCGCGGCCCGGTTGCGCAGCGCGCGAATCGCGCTGTACGCGGTGAGCGCCGAGGTCTTCGGGTTGTCGGGCAGCGGCTTGCCGCACATCTCCAGCGACATCTCGCCGAACATGCCGCGCGCGACGATGCGGTGCACGTTGCGCTCGACCGCAGGATCGGCAATCAGGCGCACTTTCGTCTGGTCGAGCCCGAGGCCCGCGAGCGCGACGGTGGCCGCCACGTTCGCGTTCTTCGGAAAGAGCCGCGCCGCTTCGCGCGCGCTGCCTTCGAAGATCACCTGCTCCTTCGTGAGCGTGCGCAGATCGCAGACCTTTTCCGCCGGCGTGTCGAGCCAGCCGAGCGGCGGCTTGCGGCCCGTGTACAGCACCTCGTCGAGGCCGCCGAGCTTGGCCGCCGAAAGCGCGTCGATGCCGCCGATCGCGCCGGACAGCAGCGTGACGGTGGCGCCGCCTTCATCGGCGGCGAGCGAGAGGCGCTCGAGCAAGTCGACGTCGGAAAGCGCGCCGATCGAGTTCACCGCGCAATCGGTGCCGCTTTGCAGCAGCGGCACCACGTGATCGACCAGCGCCGCATGGCCCGCGCATTCGAGCGCGAACTGCGGCCGGGTCGACAGCGCGCGCACCGACGACACCACTTCCACCGCGCCGTCCACCTGCTCGCGCACGGCGGCGGCGTGACTCTCGGGCACGATCACGTGCGAGACGTGCACGAGCGGGTCCGCCGCGACTGCGCGATACACCGTCTGCCCGATCGCGCCGAAGCCGATCATGGCGATGTCGATGGGCGCATGGCCGTTATGCATGTTGCGGCTCCTCTTTGCGCACCGGCGGGCCCGCAAACACCGTCTCGAAGCTGCCCACCGACTTCATGTCGACTTCGAGCAGCACCGGGCCGTCGAACGCCATGCTTTCCTGAATCACCGCGTCGGCATCGTCGAGCGACGACAGGCGGAAATGCTTCAGCCCCAAGCTCGCGCAGAACTGCGAGAACTCCGGCTGATGCAGATCGACGAACATGCGGCGGCCGCCGTACTGCGCGTCCTGAATGTTGCGGATCACGCCGTAGCACTGATCGTTCATCAGCACGATCATCACGTTGGCCTTTTCCTGCACGGCCGTCGCGAGCTCGCCCACGTTCACCATCAGGCCGCCGTCGCCCACGAGGCACACGGTCTTCGCGGCGGCGTTCGCGAGCGCCGCGCCAATCGCCATCTGCATGCCCTGGCCGATGCCGCCGCCAAGCGCATGCACGCCCGCGCGCGGCGAAAAGATCTTCAGCAGGCGGTTGCCCCACGTGCTGTTCGAGATGGTGACGTCGCGCACCCAGTTGTAGTCGCGGCCCACGGCGCGCTGCAGCGACTCCACGAGACGGCGATACGGGCCGAGGCCCTTGGCGGTATCCGACACGGCGATCTCGCGCGCTTCGGCCAGATCGGCGGCGAATTGCGGATCGACCTTGATGCGGTTTTCGAGGCGCGTGGCGAGCGCATCGAGCACGCGCGCGGCATCGCCATGCACGAACAGCGCGTTGCGGTAGCCGCGGTTGTCGGCGAGCGCGTCGGCATCGATGCGATAAAGCGGCTGCGGCAGACCAAGCTTGTACTTGAGCGTTTCGTTGCCGCGCAGGCGCGAGCCAACCACGAGCATCGCATCGCAGGTCTTGTAGAAGCGCTCGACCGAGGGGCTCACGTTGAACGCGCCCAGCGTGGCCGGATGATCTTCGGGCAGCACGCCACGGCCCTGCACGCTGGTCACCACGCCAAAGCCCAGCGCCACCAGACGCTCCACGGCAGCGCGCGCGTGACGCGTGCCGCCGCCGAGCCACAGCAGCGGACGCTTCGCCTTCGCGAGTTCGTTGGCCAATTGCTCCACGCGGGCTTCGTCATGCGTGAGCGTCGTGAGGTGCGGCGCGCTCAGATCGGCGGGCCACTCGGTCAGCGCGGCCTGGATGTCGATGGGAATCTCCACGCTCACCGGGCCGCTCGGCGCGGTTTGCGCGATGCGCACCGCTTCGCGGATGGTCGGCAGCGCGGTCTCGACCGAGCGCACGCGGAACGCGGCCTTGGAGATCGACTGGAGCATCGACAATTGATCGGGCGCCTCGTGGATATAGGCGAGGTCCTGATCGAGGTATTCGGTTTCGATCTGGCCGGTGATGTGCAGAACCGCGGTGCCGGCCGTGAGCGCTTCGACCATCGCGCCCGCTGCGTTGCCCGCCGCCGTGCCCGTGCTCGTGAACGCCACGCCGAGGCCGCCCGAGACGCGTGCGAGGCCGTCCGCCATGTTGAGCGCGCCCGCTTCGCCGCGCGCACCCACATAGCGGATATTGCCGCGACGGCCGATGGCGTCGAGAATCGGCATGTTATGAATCGAGATCACGCCGAAAGCGGTTTGGACTCCGCATTGTTCGAGGAAGGCGGCGATCAGTTCGCCGACGGTGGTTTGATTAGACATGACGTGCAACGCCTCCAGATACATCGATATGACTGCCCGTCGTATAGGACGACAGGGACGTGGCCAGATAAAACAGCGCCTGTGCGGCTTCTTCGGGGCGGCCGAAGCGGCCGAGCGGAATGTGTTTCTTGCGCGCGAGCTCGCGGGTCCAGTCTTCCCAGCTCTGGGCTGCGGCCTGCGCCTCGCCGTCGGCTTCGTAGCGGCGGCGCCATTGGCCCGACTCCACGATGCCGATCAGGATCGAGTTCACGCGAATGTGCTCGGGCGCGAGTTCCACCGCGAGCGACTTGATGAGGCTCAGCACGCCCGCGCGCGCCGACGAGGTGGCCACCATGTGCGGCTCGGGCTGCAAGGCCAGCAGCGAGTTCACGCAGACGATCGCGGCGTTGCCAGCACCACCAGCACCGTCGCCCTGCTTCGCGGCGTGGCGCAGCATCGGCAAGAACGCGCGCGTCGGGCGGATGATGCTGAAGTACTTGAGGTCCAGTTCCTCGCGCCACGCTTCGTCGGTGGTGTTGGCGAAGGTGGAGACGCGGCCCTGGCCCGCGTTGTTCACGAGCATGTCGGCGCGGCCGAAGCGCTTTTCGACTTCGTCCGCGAAGGCGGCCACGTCGGCGGCGTCGAGCACGTCGCAGCGCACGGCCAGCAGTTGCGCCTGCGGATGCCGCTCGCGCAATTCGCGCTCGGCTCGCGCGAGGCGGTCGCTGTCGCGGCCGCAGATCGCGACCGATGCGCCCGCGCGCAGAAAGAGTTCGGCGGTGGCGAGGCCGATGCCGGACGAGCCGCCCGTCACCACTGCAACCTGACCAGTCAAGTCGAGTTGAATCATTTGATCCCCAATGCCTTCATGTAGTCCGTACGCTTGCTATTGCCCTTCGACGCCTGCGGACGATAGTTCAGGCGCTTCGAGAGTTCGTCGGCGGTGTGGCGCACCTTGTCGATCAGGCCGCTGTCGAGCAGCTGCGTGTCGATGCCGGGGCGCGGAATGGTCGTCGTCACCACGGCCGCGATGCGGCCCGTGTCGTTGCGCACCGGCGCGGAAACCACCGAGATGCCGCGCTCGAACGACGACTCGCTCACGGCGTAGCCGCGCTCCGCGTCCTCGCGAATGCGCTCGTAGAGCGCTTCGACCGTTTCCGGCGTGGAGGGCGTGAAGCGTTCGAGCTGGGGCTCCGGATAGATCGCGCGCAATTCGTCGAGCGTGAGATCGCCCATCAGCACCTGGCCGTGCGTGGTGGCGTGCGCTGGCAGGCGCGTGCCCACGTTGACCTTCACCGAGCTGAAAATGGGCGCATGGCTTTGGGCCTTGGCGACGAACACGATGTCGCGTCCGTCGCGAATCACGATATGCGAGGTGAGCCCCGTGTCGTCGCGCAGGGACTCGATCAGCGGCAGGCCGAGATCGGTTAGCTCGAGCGAGCTCAGGTATTCGAAACCGAGCCGCAGCACAGCCACGCCGAGGCGATAGTTGCGGTCGCGGTCGGCGCGCTCCAGAAAGCCCAGCGATTCCAGCGTCTGCAACAGGCGAAACACCGTGGTGCGCGGAATGCCGAGGCGGCGCGACAGTTCGGGCGCGCCGAGCACCGGCTCGCGCGGCGAGAATTCGGTCAGAATGCGCAGGCCCCGCTCCAGACCCGGCACGCGGTAACTCGTGTCGTTGCGGTCTGCGTCGGCGTCGGGGGACGCGTTGGCGACGTCGGGTGTCATGCCTATAAGCTCCGTAGTACTTAATGTTCAGCACAGAACATATCGATCAGCGCGCTATATGCGGCGGGCTGCTCGATATAGCCTGCGTGGCCCGCGCGCGGCATGGTCTGGAACGGCGCCTGCGCAATGTGCGCAAGCCGCTCGCAGGCCGGCGGCGGGGTAATCGTGTCTTCCGCGCCCACGGCAACAGCCATACGCACCTTGCCGGCGCAGCGCGCGAGGTCGGTAGCGAGATCGGCATTCGCGAGCAGATGCGTGGCCTGCGCATAGCCTTGCGGCACGACGCGCGCCATGTTCCAGCGCACCCACGCGCGCGCATCGGCGCTCGCGTGCGGCGAGAGCATATTGGCGCTGCGCTTCTCCGCAAGGCCCTGGGGGCCGAGTTCGGCCAGCATCGCGAGGCGCGCATCGCGCTTTCCTTCGCGCACGGCCGCTTCGGCTGCGCCGTAGCCGGCGGCGGGAGAAATCAACAGCAGGCCCGCCACGCGCTCGGGATGCCCGGCCGCGAAAGCGCCCGCGATGATCGCACCGAGCGAATGCCCCACCAGCACGCAGCGCTCGATGCCGAGCGTGTCGAGCCAGTCGGCCAGCACGCGCGCATAGTCGGCTGCGACGGGTGACGCGTTCGCGACCGGCGTGGAAGCGCCGTAACCCGGCGCATCCCACGCCAGCACGCGGCGCGGTCTGTCCTGCGACTCGCCCAATGCTTCGAACTGCTGCACCCACGAAGCCGCGCCGGAGCCGATGCCATGCAGGAGCACGAGCGGCAGTGCCTCTTTACCGCGCTCATCCACGGCTTCGCGATAGCTCACGCGCGCCTCGCCGGCTTGCGCGTCGCGCAGCACAAAGCGCGCGAGACGCGTTTCGAGCGCGGCGGCTGATGAGGCGGCTGTGTGCATCGCTTCGTTCATGACTTCGGGTTCCGTTGGGCTTCGCAAGTGACTGGTTTGACGCTTTCGCCTTACTTCGCTTCGCGCTTGATCTTTGCGAGCGGTGAATCCGGCGGGTAAGTCGGCGTGATGGGCTTGGGCGAGCCGAGCATCACGCACATCAGCGCGTCTTCTTCGCCGATATTGATTTCCGTGCGATACACGCCTGGCGGCACCGAGATCAGGTCGCGCTCGCCGAGCACGGCTTCCCAGGTCTCACCGTCCTTCTCGCAGATCACCTTCATCTTGCCGCGCAGCACGAAGAAGATTTCCTCGACGTCCATATGAATATGACTCGGACCGATGTTGCCGGCCGGAATCACCATGGTCGAGAACGTGAAGTTGCCAGCCGGCACGGTGTTCACGTCCTTCGCGACGCCGGTGCCGCCCGTGCCCACGTAGCGCATTTGCGCGCGGCGGTACTTCGGGTCGTAATCGGCCTGGAACTTCAGGGCGTCCCAGTCGTAGCGGCGCGTTTCGTAGCGCGCCACGCGGCTGTTCATCCAGTCGTCAAAACTCGCATCGGCGGGACGATCCCACGACTTGCTCTCGATCTCGACATCGGCCATTGCTTTCTCCTTGGGTTCTTTCGAACGCGTCTTCAGTTCTACGAAATCAATTCATCACGAAGCCGCCGTTCACCGGCAGCAGTTGTCCGGTCACGAATCGCGCCGCGTCGGACAACAGGAACAACACCGGGCCCGAGACGTCCTCGGGCACCTGGGCACGCTGCAACGCGCGCCCTTCGAGGTAGTACGCGTGACGCTCGGCCGGCACGTAGGCCGTGGCTTCCACTTCAGTGAGGCCCGGCGCAATGGCGTTGACGGTGATGCCGTCCGCGCCGAACTCGCGTGCGAGCGAGTGCGTCATCGCAATCACGGCGCCCTTGCTCGCCACGTAGGCGAGCAGCTTCGGCGCGCCCCAAAGCGCGGTATCCGAAGCGATATTGACGATGGCGCCGCAGCCCGACTCGCGCAGCCAGCGCTGCGCCGCCGCGCACATGAGCCAGGTGCCGCGCACGTTCACGTCCATCACGGCGTCCCACGTGGCCACGCTGATCTCGTGTGCGAACTTGCCGCCCGAGTTCGTGATGGCCGCGTTGTTGATGAGCGCATCCACGCCGCCCATGCGGTGCGCGGCGCCATCGACGAAAGCCGTAATGCTCTCGGGCTGCGCGAGGTCGAGCGGCGCGAACGCCACGTCATTGCCGCTGGCCGCCAGCGACTTCGCCAGCGCCTCGCCCGCTTCGTGCAGCACGTCGCCGAAGGTCACGCGTGCGCCAGCTTGAACCAGCGCGGTGACGAACGCCGCGCCGAGTCCTCGCGCACCGCCCGTGACGATCACGCGGCGGCCGGCGAGCGAGGCTTGCGCCGCAAGCGTGGCGTCATGCATGGCTGTGCCCTGCTTCTTGCGTGGCGCTGGCTTGCTGGGCGCGCAGCACATCGAGTTCGGCGAAGTGCTGCTGGGCGCGCTGGCGCAGCATCCGGCGCACGCGCGTCATGCCCACGTCGTGCTGATAAAGAAATTCGTGATCGCGTGCGTTCGGCGCCATGCTTTCCAGCACGTAGCGGTCTTGCTCGAGCACGTCCCAGTGCAGGCCTTCCAGGCGGTTGCGATAGAGGAAGCGCCATGCATCGCGCTGCCAGCCCTGCACCTTGCGCGTGCGCCAGAAGTAGACCTGGCAGTTGTCGCCGTCGACCGGCACCGCAAAGCCGATGATGCCGAAGTTGCCGCCCGGCCCGAACTTCTTCTTGTACGGAATCGCGAGGCGCATCCACAGGCAGCCGGTTTCGCCCAGTTCGACCCAGTCGAAGTTCACGTCGCGCTGGCCGACTTTTTCGAACATCAGGCCGGACTCGGTCTTGCGCACGCGCATATCGGCCTGCTTGTCGCCTTCGGCCATCGAGTGCGAGGTCGCGTGCAGATACGCGCCATGCATCGGGTCCATCACGTTGTCGATCGCGTACTGGTAATTGCACTTCCAGTTGGACATGCAAAGGAAGCTCGCGTACTCCTCGCCCACGAGTTCTTCGGGCAAGTTCAGCGGTGCCGGTTCCTTGTGCGCTTCGTCGCCGAACCACAGGAAGACTGCACCGGCATGCTCTTGCGCCGGATACGACTTCACGCACTTCGTGCCTTCGAGCGGGCACGCCGAAACGGCGGGCACGTTCTGCACCGTGCCGCTGCCGTCGACTTCGATGCCGTGGTACCAGCACGCCACGCGGTTGCCGAGGTTCCAGCCAAGCGAGAGGCGCGCGCCGCGGTGCGGGCAGCGGTCTTCGAGTGCGTGGACCGAGCCGTCTTGATCGCGCCACAGCACGATCTGCTCGCCAAGGCGCGTGATGCCGATGGGCGCGTTGCCCACTTGCCAGCTGGGCGCAACGGGGTACCAGTAGTTCTTGATGCCGCGGTCGAGATAGGCGCGAATCGGGTCGGCGCCGCCGGCGGCTTCAGGCGTGGGGGACGTCATGTGGGGTCTCCGTGTTCAGTGTTTCCGTGGTTCCGGGCGCTGGCTTATTCAGCAAGCAGACGGAATTCGGCGGCGAGGCGCTCGGCGTTCCATGCCGCGCCTTCTGGCGTGCGAAAACCGATGCGGTTCAGGCCCGCAACCACTTCATCGAGTTCGGCGGCGCCTGCTTCGAACACCTGTTCTAGCGCATCGCCGAAATCGTTCTCATATTGCGTGGGCTCGGCCTTGCGCGTTTGCCAGACCATGTTTTCGGTCTGGCCCGGCTGCTCGATCACGCCCTTGCCAGCGACGTTGTTGGGTTGCGGCGCGAGCCAGGGCTTGAGCCACGGATTGAATTTCACGGGGACTTCTCGCATGTCATTCCACCTTGATCTGGATTTCTTCGCCGGCGAGTCGCACTGCGTACGTCTTCAGATCGCGGCCGCCGGGCTCCTTGAGGCACTTCCCGGTTGGGATATGGAACACGGCTTCGTGCAGCGGACATTCGACGGTGTCACCATCGACGAAGCCCTGCGTCAGCAACGCGTATGCATGGGGGCAGACGTTTTCGAGCGCATAGAGCGCGTCTCCCACCTTGTAGATGCCGATCTCCGTGCCGTCGAGCTTGTACTCGAGCGGCGCATCTTCGGACAGATCGCCGGCATGTCCGGCGCAACGCCATTCTTCAGCCATTTCTCACCTTTCCCGATCAGCTATGTTCCACCTACGGAACATCAGTTCGTGTATGGTCAATTATAGGAACGTTCAGGCGGCGAGAAAACAGAAATTCATGGCTCCTGGGGAAAACACCGAGCGCATCTCGAAAAGGACATGATCAACGTTGCGCAAGATCTCGCTCAAGTTGCCAAAACGCCTGCAGCGCAGGCACTTACGCGCGTGTGGAGCAAACAGCGGCGGGTCCGCACCTGGGGGAACTACCGTCCCAAAAAAGTATTTTGGCGTCGCGCGATAGTTACTATACTGCTCAAAACGTTCCACATACAGCACACATAACCATAGGTGGAACACACAATAAAGCGTGCGCAACGGTGCTGGAAGCACGCCGCACCAGTCCGAGGAAATTGGGTCTGCCGGGCGATCAACCTGGCTTTTCGTCATACGATCAGGAGTACCAACTTGAAACACTTCATTGCCGCGGGGTTGACGGGCATCTGCGCCGTCTCGTCTGCATGGGCGCAGAGCAGCGTCACGCTATATGGCAGTCTGGATGCGGGCGTGGCCTACATCAGCAACGTGGGCGGCCATTCGAAGTGGATGATGGAACAGGGCAACACACAGCCCGACCGCTGGGGCCTGCGCGGCCAGGAAGATCTGGGCAGCGGCCTCAAGGCGATCTTCCAGTTGGAGAACGGCTTTTACACGAACACGGGCGCGATGGCGAAGGCCAACACGCTGTTCAACCGCCAGGCGTACGTAGGTCTCGCCTCGGACAAGTTTGGCTCCCTCACGTTCGGCCATCAAACACCGTTTTCATTCGACGTGCTTTCCCCGCTAAGCACGGCGTATCTGGGGCAGAGCTGGTACGCCTTCCATCCGGGCAATATCGATCAGCTCGCGGATACCAGCGTGGTGCCCTATGACAACTCGGTGAAATACCGCTCGCCCAGCTGGTACGGCTTCACGGCGGGCGCGATGTTCGGCTTCGGCAACACCACGAACTTCTCGACCGGCCGCACGATGGGCTTTTCGCTTGGTTATGCGAACGGCCCATTCAAGGCTGGCGCCGCGTGGTCGAACGAGCACAACCGCGCGGTGGCGATCGCCACCACGGGCATCGTCCCGACGTTCCAGGGCCAGCCCTCGGCCACGTATATGGCCGACAAGGTGGAGAACATGGGTGTCGGCGCGTCGTATTCGTTCGGCAAACTGCTCGTGCACGGCCTCTATACGCGCACCAAGCTGGAGTCCAACGGCCACTCGGACACGTTCCAGAGCTACGACGCCGGCGCGAACTACCAGTTCACGGCGTTCAACAGCGTCGTGGGCGGCGCGGCCACCTCCACGCTGGACGGCCGCCGCTGGACTCAGGTGATGATCGGCGACGTGTACTCGCTGTCGAAGCGCACGCAGGTTTATGTGAACGCGCTCTACCAGCGCGCCAACTCCGAGGCGAACGCCGCCTTCTTCACCGCGGGCGTGTCGAGCGGGCGCAATCAGGCCATCGTGCTCGCCGGCATCCACCATTCGTTCTGATAGCCGGACGTTGGCGCGCGGCACGCGCGCCGAAACCCATCAGGGTGTGTGAACGCCCCGGCTGCGCGCCGCGGTGGCTGGCGCCTGATTGGCCAGAGCCGCCTGGGCCGCGGTGGGGTCGGTGGGCGCGGGCCGGTAATTGAGCCGCGTCGACAAATCCAGTGCCGCCGCGCACACCGCGGCCACCAGCGGCGCGCGCTCGGCCTCGCCGATGTCCGAGCGCGGCACGGTCGCCGTGAGCGCGGCCACGATGCGGCCCGACTGATCGCGCACCGGCGCGCTCACCACCGAAATGCCGGTCTCGAACGAGGCTTCGCTCACCGCATAGCCCTGCTGGGCGAATTCGCGCACACGCGCATACAGGTCAGCCACGGTCGCGGGCGTGAGGTCCGTATAGCGTTCGAGCTGCTTCTCGGGATAGAGCGCGCGCAAGTCGGCGAGCGTGAGGTCTCCCATCAGCACCTGGCCGTGCACGGTCGCATGCGCGGGCAGGCGCGTGCCCACATGGACCTTCACCGAGCTGAACATCGGCTCGCGCGTTTGCGCCTTCGCCACGAACACCACGTCGCGCTCGTCGCGTATCAGCAGATGGGTGGACAGGCCGGTCGCGTCGCGCAGGCGCTCCAGCACCGGCGTGCCGAAATCGGTGAGTTCGAGCGAGCTCAGATATTCAAAGCCGAGGCGCAGCACCGCCACGCTCAGCCGGTACTGCCGGTCGCCGTTGGCGCGTTCGATGAAGCCGAGCGCTTCGAGCGTCTGCAAGAGACGAAACGTGGTCGTGCGCGGAATGCCGATGCGCCGTGACAGTTCGGGCGCGCCCAGCACGGGCTCGCGCGCCGAAAATTCGGCGAGGATGCGCAGCCCGCGCTCGAGCCCCGGCACGAGATAGGTGGACGCCAGCGCGCCTTCTGCATCGGCGTTCGCGTCCGCGCTATTGTCGGCGTTGCTGTCCGTTTCGGCGGCGTCGATGTCGTCGCGCATCTCCTCGGGTGGCGGCGCGGCGCGCTTGCCAGTCGTTTTCTTTGTGGCCATGGGTGGCTTGGATCGGCTGAATAATCGGCTCGAATCGGGTGGCCTCCGGCGAACCCGCTTCAAGCATTCGGTAATGGAGGCAATGATAGCGCGAAGCGCACTGCCGTCAGCCATCATGCCATCGGGTTGCGCACCGCCCCCATCGAGCTCCGGCGCAGCGCCTGCACTACAATTGCCCACTTGCGCCCGCTTCAAGCCGCACCATGCGGGCCGCCTCTCCAACGAAATCCGCCCCGCATGCGCCTCCTTCACACCTCAGACTGGCATCTGGGCCAGAACTTCATGGGCAAGAGCCGCCAGGCCGAACATCAGCAGCTCATCGACTGGCTGATGGTTCAAGTCGACGCGCACGGTGTCGATGCGGTCCTGATCGCCGGCGACATCTTCGACACCGGCACGCCGCCGAGCTACGCGCGCGAGCTCTATAGCCAGCTTGTCGTGCGCCTGCACGCGGCCGGCGTGGCGCTGCTGCTGCTCGGCGGCAATCACGACTCGGTGGCGACGCTGCGCGAAAGCAGCGCGTTGCTGGAGCAGCTCTCGGCAAGCGTGGTTCCGGCCGCCGATGCGCCCGCAAACCAGGTGCGCGTGTTGCCGCAACGCGGCGGCGGCGGCGCGGGCGCCACGCCGGGCTGCGTGGTTTGCGCGGTGCCCTTCATTCGCGCGCGCGACGTCACGCAGAGCGAATATGGCCAGAGCGCCGAGCAAAAGCAGCAATCGCTGCAACTCGCTATCCAGGCTTACTATCAGGCCGTACGCGCGCAAGCGCAGAGCACGCGCAAACTATTGAGCGCGCAGCTTGGCCGCCATGTCCCGCTCATCGCCACGGGTCATCTCACCACGGTGGGCGCGAGCGCGAGCGAATCGGTGCGTGAGATCTACGTGGGCGCGCTTGATGCGTTCCCTACCAGCGCTTTCCCGGACGTCGACTACCTCGCGCTCGGGCATATCCATCGGCCCCAGAAAGTGGGCGGCCTCGCGCATATCCGCTACAGCGGTTCGCCCATCGCGCTGAGCTTCGATGAAGCCGCGCAACAGAAGGAGGTCCTGCTAGTCGATCTGGGCGAGACTGGCCTCGAAGCCGTCACGCCCCTTCCGGTGCCGGTGTTTCAGCCGCTCGTCGCCCTGCGGGGCAATCTGAAGTCGCTGCCCGGCGCGTTCGCTCAGGTCGCTCAGGTCGCTCAGGTCGCTCAGGTCGCTCAAGCCGCGAGCGACGCCACGCCGGAGCGGCCCGTCTGGCTCGAAGTAACGGTGGCCGAAGACGACTATCTGGCCGACCTGCCCGCGCGCATCCAGGCGATGGCCGAAGGCCTGCCGCTCGAAGTGCTGCGCATTCGCCGCGAACGCGGCAATGCCGTGGCGCAGTGGTCGGGCAGCGCGGGCGTGACGCTCGACGAGCTCGATCCGCTCGACGTGTTCGCGCAGCGTCTCGCACACGAAACGCTGGAAGACGACATACGCGCCGCGCTCACCGAGCGCTACAAGAGCGTGCTCGCCGCCACCATGGAGGGCGAGGCATGAAGATCCGCAGCCTGCGCCTGAAGAACCTGAACTCGCTCAAGGGCGAGTGGCATATCGACTTCACCCAGCCGCCCTTCGCCGATAACGGCCTCTTCGCCATCACCGGGCCCACGGGGGCCGGCAAGTCCACACTGCTCGACGCGATCTGCCTCGCGCTCTATCACGAAACGCCGCGCCTGAAGACGGTGTCCGCGTCGGCGAACGAGATCATGACGCGCCATACCGCGGACTGCCTCGCGGAAGTGGTCTTCGAAGTGAAGGGTGGCGTGTATCGCGCGTTCTGGAGCCAGCGCCGCGCGCGCGACAAGGTCGACGGCGCATTGCAGGCGCCGCGCGTGGAGTTGGCGAGCGTGTCGCCCGGCGGCGCAGGCGGCGACACGATCCTCACGACTCACATCAACGAGAAACTCAAGCGTGTGACGGAAATCACGCGGCTCGATTTTCCGCGCTTCACGCGCTCGATGCTGCTCGCGCAAGGCGGCTTTGCGGTGTTCCTCAACGCCAGCGCGAACGACCGCGCCGAATTGCTCGAAGAGCTCACCGGCACCGAAATCTACGGCGAAATTTCGCGCAAGGTATTCGAGCGCGCGGGCGAGGCGCGCGACGCACTCAAGCAACTGCGCGCCAAAGCGGACGGCATGGAACTGCTGAGCGCCGAACAGCGCGCGGCGATGGAGCAGGAAATCGGCACGCTCACAGGCCAGTTGAGCGCGTTCGCCACGCACGCGAAAACGCTGCATGCTCAGCGCCAGTGGCGTCGCGAACTCGCTCAGGCCGAAACCGATGCGAATTCGGCGCAGGCGCGCCTGGCCACGGCGGTGAGCGCGCTTGAAGCCGCCGCGCCCGAACTCGAGCGGCTTGCGGCAAGCGAGCCAGCGGAAGCGCTGCGCCCCGCGTTTCAAGCTGCGCAGCAAGCGGAAGCAGCATGCCGGCAATCCAGCGCGGACCTCGTTGCGTTGCACCGCGACCGCACGGAGCGGCTCACGGCGCAACGGCGCGCGTACGGCAAGACCACCGCGCTTGCCGCGAGCCTCGCGCGTGGCGCACGCGCGGAATTCGAAAAGCTCGATGCGCAGAAGCAGCAACTCGATGCCTTTTGCCGCGCCAATGAAAATCTCGCGCAGCTTGGCGAGCGGATCGGCGCATGGCGTCAGCAGTTCGATCAGCGCCGGCGCATGCAAGCCGATGTTGCCGCGCGGGAAAAACTGCGCGCCGATCTGCAGCGGCAACAAGGCGAACAGCGCGCGCAACGCGAAAAGCATGCTGCGAAGCTCACCGCCGCCGAGCGCGCCAAAGCCGAGTCCGACGCAAACGTGCAAAAGCTGGATGCCGCGCAAGCCCAGCGGCTTGCGGGCCGGCCGCTCGCGCAACTGCGCGACGCATGGCAGGCGGGACAAGCAACGTCCACCCGCTGGCAGCAACTGGAAGCCGTGGCGGAGCGCCGCCGTGCGATCGCCGCGGAAACGCGCGCGCTCGCGGCCAATCTGGCGCGCGTGGAGCGGGAGATCGACGTTCGAGACGCCGGGCTCAAGACGTTGCAGCAGACGCATGCGCAATGCCAGGCTCGCGAGGCCGACAAGCAGAAGCTGCTCGAACAGGAGCAAATCATCCGCAGCCTCGCGCAGCACCGCGAGCAATTGCGGCCCAGCGAGGCCTGCCCGCTCTGCGGCTCGCACGAGCACCCGGCAATCGAGGCGTATCGCGCACTCGATGTGTCGGCGACGCAAACGGCTTTGCAGGCGATTCGCGCGGAGTTGCAGGTCTCCGAGCGGAGTCTGCGCGAAGGCTCGGAGGGCTTGTCGGCGCTGCGCGCGACCCAGGCACAGCAGCGTGCGCAGCACGAGCAGCTCGCCACGCGCGGCGCTCAGGGCCGCGAGGAATGGGACGCGATCGTCGCGATGCTCCCCGCGCAGCCCGCAACTGGCGAGACGGGCTGGCAAGATTCGGAAGGCATTGCAGCGGCTCGCGAATCAGCCGGGAAAACTTCGCAGCAACTCAAGCAGCATCTGGACGCCGCCGAGCAGGCAGAGGAAGCGCTCGCTCGCGCACGCGAGGCAAACAACCGTTGCTCAGACGCATTGCAGGCGGCGCGCGCTGATGCAGCGTTGCTGGAGCAATCGCTCAACGCCATGCAGGCGCGGCTTGCCGAGATCGGACATGAACGCGACGCGCTGCAAGCCGACCTCGACCGCGAGGCCAGCACCTTGCTCGACGCGGTGCGCACAGGAGGCTACCAGCTCGACGCCGTCCCCGAAGACACGGCTTCGTGGCTGCAAGCACGCGAGGTCGAATGGCGCACGTGGCAAGACACGCAGCGCCGCCTGCAAGCGCTCGAACAGGCGCTCGTGCGCCAGCGCGTGCAATGCGACGCCGCGCAGGCGCAAGTCCAGGGATGGCGCGAGCGCTGCAAGGCCATTGGCATGGAAACTTCGACATCCGAACCAATTGATCCGGCACGCCGGAACCAGACCTCCCTGTTCGACGACATCGATCACAGCAGCGATAGCCAGGAAGATGCCTCAGCGGAAGCATTCGAAGCCGGCGTGGCGCGCGCCGATGCGCTCACGCGCGAACTGGACACGCTCGACGGCCAGCGCACCCATCTCGAACGCACGCTCGCGCAGCAGCGCGCCGCGCTCGACGAAGCCACGCAAACATGGCAAGCGGCGCTCGCCAACAGCCCGTTTGCCGATCACATCGCGTTCCTCGCGGCGCTGTTGCCTGCTGAGACGCGCAAGCAGCTTCAGACGCTCAAGCAGCAACGTGAGCAAGAGCAACAGACAGCTGGCGCGCTGCTGCAAAGCGTGCGCGACAAGCTCGCACGCCTGCAAGCGCAAGCGCTCACCGAGGCCAGCGCCGACGCACTGGACGCGCAACTCGAAACGGTGGAGAAGGAAAGCGCCGCGCTCACCGAACGGTTAGGCGAGCAACGCGGGCTGCTCGCACGCGATGCGCAGCAGCGCGAAAGCCAGCGCGCGCTATTCGAGCAAATCGAAGCGCAAACCCAGGACGCGGATCTCTGGCAACGGCTCGACGCGCTGATCGGCTCCGCAAGGGGCGACAAGTTCCGCCGCTTCGCGCAAGGGCTCACGCTCGACCATCTGCTCGCGCTCGCGAACCGCCATCTCGACCGCCTGCACGCGCGCTATCTGCTGCGCCGCAAGTCCACGGGCGAACTCGAACTGGAGATCGTCGACGGCTGGCAGGCCGACGCCACGCGCGACACGCGCACGCTTTCGGGCGGCGAGAGCTTCCTCGTGAGTCTCGCGCTGGCGCTCGCGCTTTCGGATCTGGTGAGCCACAAGACCTCGATCGATTCGCTGTTCCTGGACGAGGGCTTCGGCACGCTCGACGGCGATACGCTGGAAATCGCGCTCGATGCACTCGATACGCTCAACGCCAGCGGCAAGATGATCGGCGTAATCAGCCACGTCGACAGCCTCAAGGAGCGCATTGCCACGCAGATCCGCGTGGACAAAGGCGGTGGGATCGGCCACTCGCGGCTATCGATCCACGCGCGCTAAGGCGAATCCGCCGCGCGCGCTTCAGCCCTGCCCGGCCTTGTGCGCGGCAATTTCGAGCATCTGCAGGCCCAGGTCGTCGTGGCCGCGCGCCACGAGCGCATCGCCCGCGCCGTGTATGTCGCGCGCGTCCTTGTTCTGTCCGAGCTTGCGCTTGCCCACGAGGCGCGTGATCTCGATCTCCAGCCCCACAATGGCCTTGAGCATGGTGTCGAGATAGTCCTGCGGCGCATCACCCATTTTCCAGGGCCTGGCCTCGTTCGCCTCGTGAGTGCGCGTGAGGCGCGCCACCACGCCGCGCACGAATTTTTCGTCGTCACGAATGCGGATGCGGCCATGCGCGTGCACCACGACATAGTTCCAGGTGGGCACCTGGCGGTGCGTCTCGTGTTTGCTCGGGTACCAGGTGGGCGAAACATAGGCGTCGCCGGCGCGAAAGATGGCTAGCACCTCGCCGCCGTCGGGCACTTCCTGCCAGAGCGGATTCGCGCGCGCGACATGCGCGTGCAGCGTGCCGAGCGCGCCTTCATTGGCAAGGAGTTCGAACGGAATGTGATTGGCGTCCAGGCCGCTTGCGCCGTGCGTGACGAGCGTGCCGAACGGATGCTGCGCGATGAGCGCGTGCAGGACCTCGATGCGGGACTCGTCGAAATGGGCTGGGACGTACATGGCGGCTCCACGGGTGGGCGGGCGCTAACGGTGTGCCGGCCCGCGCGCCCTGCGAGAATAATCCATTTATTGTCGCGCCAAACCGGCCCGTGCTGTAGAGCCAGCGCGGGCCATCTTCGAGGGACCAGCCGCAGACTTCATGCCGCTAGCGTTCGCCACGGCGCACCATGAAGCGGCCGATATCCCGCTTCCCTTGACGATATCTGGAATTGACCGCGCATCCCGTTTTTGCACCCGCCCGGAACCCTCAGCGCGCAAAGTACCTGTCGTGCAGCGCCTCGACATCCACCTCGTTCGCGCGCGCCGCGAACGTAACCTTGCCGCCCTGCATCAGGTAGACCTGATCCGCCAGCCGCAACGCCATATGGGTGTTCTGCTCGACCAGCACGATCGTACGGCCCGCCACCTTCAGCCGTTCGAGGATCGCGAACACCTCCTGCACCATCACGGGCGCGAGCCCGAGCGATGGCTCGTCGATCAGCATCAGTTGCGGCGCGGACATCAGGCCGCGCCCGAGCGCGAGCATCTGCGCCTGGCCGCCCGAGAGCGTGCCCGCAGGCAACGCGCGGCGCTCCTTGAGCAGCGGAAAAAGCGCGTAGACCTCCTCGATCTGCCGGGCGGCCCCGGCGCGGCGCGTCTTCGAGAATGCGCCCAGCATGAGGTTCTCCTCGATCGACATATCGCGGAAGATCATGCGGCCCTCGGGCACCATCGCAATGCCGCGCTGCGCCATCTGCCACGTGGGCACACCCCCAAGCGGTGCGCCGTCAAACAGGATCTGCCCGTGCTCGACCGGCACGAGCCCCATGATCGCGCGCAGCAGCGTGGTCTTGCCCGCACCGTTCGGGCCGACGATGGTGGTCACCTCGCCGCTCGCCACGTTCAGCGATACGTCCCATAGCACGTTGATCGCGCCGTAGCCCGCGCGCACTTCGACGATGTCAAGCATGGGCCGCCTCCCCGGTGTAGCTGCGCACGACCTCCGGATCGCGGAACACCTCGGCGGGCGGCCCGTCGGCGATCAGCTTGCCGAAGTTGAGCACAGCCACGCGGCGGCACAGGTTCATCACCGTCTCGATGTCGTGCTCGATGATCAGGATGCCTACCTGATAGCGCTCATGCACGTCGATCAGTGTCTTCATGAAGCGCCGCTTGGTTGCCGTCTCCAGGCCGCCCAGCACTTCGTCGAGCAGAAGCAGCCTGGGATTGGTCGCCAGCGCCTTCGCCACTTCGAGCGCCTTGAGCTCGGTGAGCGCCAGTTCGGTCGCCGCGTTGCGCTGCGCCTTGCCGGCGAGGCCCATGAATTCGAGAATCTCGTCGATGCGCGCGTCGTCCACGTGGCCCGCGCCAAAGCGCTGCGAGACCACGAGGTTCTCGCGCACCGTGAGTTCGTGCAGGGGCTGCGGCACCTGGAAGGTGCGCCCGATGCCCATGCGCGCACGCCGGTACAGCGGCGTCTTGAGCAGGTCCACGCCCGCGAAGCGGATCGAGCCGCTGGTGGGACGCACGAGCCCGGAGACCGCGTTGAACAGCGTGGTCTTGCCCGCGCCGTTCGGGCCGACGAGGCCCACCACGTCGTGCGTGTCGAGCGTGAGCGAAACGCCGCTCACCGCCGTGATGCCGCCAAAGCGAATCGACACGTCCTGCAGTTGCAGCGCAGTCTTGCCTTTAGCCTGCTGCATAGACACCTCGCCGCGTACGTTTCAGGCGCAGCGCGGTCAGCCCCGCCGGGCTCACGATGATCATCGCCACGAGCAGCATGCCAAGTACAATCTGATGCCCGGTGGGCAACAGGCTCTTGAGCACCAGTTGATCGATCAGATACACCGACACCGCGCCCACCAGCGGCCCGAGTATGGTGCGATAGCCGCCGCAGATCGCCGCGATGATGGGCACCACGGCCCAGCTCGCGTTGAAGGCATAGTCGGGTTCGAGAAAGTTGATGTAGTGCGCGTTGAAAGCGCCCACGAGGCCCGTCATGAGCGCGGAGAGCATCAGCATCGCGAGCTTGAGCATCACGCTGTTCACGCCCACCACGCGCGTGGCGTCTTCCGATTCGTGCATCGCGCGCAGCGCGAGCCCCACGTTGGAGCCGCGCAGCTTTGCATAGATCAGTGCGAAGACCAGCACGATCGTCAGGATGATCAGATAACCGCCGACCTTGCTGCCGAAGTCGAAGCCCGCGACTACAGGCAACGATGGAACGCTGGAGAGGCCGCTCGCACCGCCCGTGAGGCCGGACCATTCGGTCGCGACGATGCGGAAGATTTGCGCATACGCGAGAATGGCCAGCGCGAAGTACGGCCCCCGCAGGCGCAATGCCGGCGCCATGGCAAGCGAGGCGATAACCGCGCCCACGCCGCCCGCCGCGATTGCCGCGAATACGGGCCAGCCCTCCTTCAGCGTGAGCAGCGCCGAGATATAGGAGCCCACGCCGAAGAATGCGCTGTGCCCGAAGCTCACCATGCCGCCGAGGTTGCCGAGCAAGGCCCACGCGAGCGCGATAGCCGCGATCGTGAGCGAGGCCACGGCCAGGCTCATCAGGTAGAGGTTGTGCCCCAGCGCGAGCGGCACGGCGACATAGAGCAGCGCCACCGTCATGGCCAGCGCGACAAGACGCGCGGCGGGCCAGGAGGCGCGTGCCGCCTGCGGTTTCGACGCCAGTTTGGACATGGTGGTCATCGGCCTCACCCTCTTCTCTTCGCTACGCCGAACAGGCCGTTGGGCAGCACGTACAGCACGATCAGGAACAGCAGCATGCCGGCCAGTTCCTGCAATGCGGAGCTCGCGAGCGTGACGGTCAGCGCCTCGGTAATGCCTAGCAGCATCGCGCCCGCCAGCACGCCAGGTATCGAGCCCACGCCCGCGAGCACCGTGATGATGAACGCCTTCACGGTGAGCGCCTCGCCAATCGAAGGCTGCACGGCGCTCGACGCATAGATAGACACGCCCGCGCACGAGGCCAGCACGCCCGCCACGATGAACGAGACCAGCTCGGTCTTGCGAGGATCGATGCCCATGAGGCGCGCGGCGTCGCGGTTGCTCGAGATCGCGCGCACCGCGCGCCCATACCACGAGCGCGAGAGCCACCACCAGAGCGCGAGCATCAGCACGACGCTGATGCCGAACGACAGCACTTCGCTGCGCATCGCAAGCAGATTGCCTAGCGTCACGCTGTCTTGCAGCCAGGGGTTGCCGGTCGAGCGCACGTCGGCGCCCCAGCCCAGCAGCACCGCGTTGGTGAGCACGATGCCGATGCCGTAGGTGAGGATCAGCGAGTTCAGCTCGCGGTCGCTCTTGATGCGGCTCACCAGATACCACGCGGCCACCGCGGCCGCGCATACCACCGGAATCGCCGCTGGAATTGCGAACACGGGGTTGAGGTTCAGGCGCGTCTCGAACGTATAGGCGATATAGGCCGCCAGCAGCACGAGTTCGCCATGCGCGAGATTGATGACGCGCATCGAGCCGAACACGAGGGCAAGCCCGAGCGCGACAAGTGCATACGCACCGCCCACGAGCACCCCCGAGTACAGCGATTGCAATACGAGTTCGCTCATCGCGACCTCCTCTTTCAAATCCGCGATTGCGACAAAAGCGGCGCGCTCACCATGGCAGCGCCGGATAGTTGAGCTTGCCCGTAGCGTGCTCCTTCGGCCACACGATCACGATGCGTTCGCCCTGAATCTGCGCCACGTAGTTTACGAACGAGGGGTTGTCGCCATTCGCCGCGAAGCTCACCTTGCCGATCAGCGTGTCCTGCGGCTTCGCGCGCAGTTCCGCGGCAATGCCATCTTTCTTGAGCGTGCCGGCGTCGGCGGCGCGCGCCATCGCGTTGAAGAGCAGCGTCGATTGCACGAAGGCGAACTCGGCGGCGTAGTCCGGTTCCTTCTTGTACGCGGTCACGAAGGCGTCGACGAAGGCTTTGCCCTCGGCGCTCGCGAACTGCACCGGATATGGCAACATCGCGCAGCCGATCACGTTGTTCACGAGGTCGGGAAACTCGGCGGCCATCTTCGGCGTGGCAAGCGACCATGTGCCCATCACCGCCTTCAGTTGCGGCTTGAGAACCTTCGCCGCGCGCAGGATGCCGATATAGTCGTTTTCGTAGCCAATCATCAGCATGACTTCGGGCTTGTCCTGCAAGCGGATCTTGTTCACGAGCGGCTTGAAGTCCGTCATGGTGGGATCGAACGCATGCACCGTGACGGTCACGCCCTTCGCGCGCAGCTTCGTGGAGACGTCGTTGCTCAGGTCGGTGGTCGCCTGCTTCGTCGAAGCGACGATCGACACCGACTTCACGCCCATCGCATCCAGCTGCGCCAGCACGGCCTTCGAATAGCCCGATGCGGGGCCCACCCGAAAGAAGCGCTTGAGACCGCGCGAGGTGATCGCACTGTCGACGGCGCCCGAGGTGATGTAGACGAGACCGGCCTTGTCGGCGGCTTCCGAAGCCGGGCTCACGGCGTTTGAGCCGTAGCCGCCGGTAATCGCCAGCACGCCTTGCGAAGCGAGCTTCTCCACGGCGGAGACGGCCTTGGCCGGCTGCGCTTCGTCGTCGATCACGGTGAGCGCGATTTTGTGCTTGCCGTTGCTGCGATTGAACAGGTCGGCCGCAACCTTGATGCCTTCGAGCTGCGCGGTGCCCGCGCGCGCCATGGCTCCCGTGAGCGGCAGCTCGACGCCCACCGGCAACACGTCGGCGAACGCGGACGGTGTGCCGGCTAGCAGCGCGAGCGCACATGCGCCAAGGTTGATCATTGCGCGTGCGAACCCGCGCCCTTTGCCGCGCCCGGCGTTGTTCGTGTTGCGAGAAGTGCTGCGGGACATCGAGTTCTCCAAACCGGTTTTATGGCGTTTTTTATAGCGTTATTGCGCGAGAACGCGCGGGCTCACCACGGCACGCCCGGATAGACGGGTTTCGCGGTGGCGTACTGTGCCGGCCAGACGAGCGCGAGCTGACCGTTGGCAGCGAACTGGCCCATGTGCGCGACGTAGTGCGGGTTGTCGCCGCGCGCATCGAAGCTCACCTTGCCGATGAAGGTGTCGTCGCGTTGCGTGGCGCGCAGCGTGTCGGCAAGGCCGCCCTTGTCGAGCGTGCCCGCCTTCTGCGCGCTGGCGACAGCGTCGAACAGTAGTTGCGCGTAGACGAACGAGGTTTGCGACTGATAGTTCGAAACGGTCTTGAAGAGTCGCTGATAGGTGTCCGAGAAGTCGCGCTGGTCCGCCGAGCGATAGTCGGCGGGTGAGGCAAGCACCGTCGCGCCGTACACGTTGGGCACGAGTTCGGGAAACGACTGCGCCATCTTCGGGCTCGCGAAGGCCCACGGCGCCGCAATCGCCTTGACCTCGGGCTTGAGCACGCGCGAGGCACGCAGAATTCCCACGTAGTCGTTCTCGTAGCCGAGCATGGCCATGGCGTCGGGCTTGTCCCGCAGCTTCACCTTGTTGATGAGAGGCTTGAAGTCGCGAATGGAAGGGTCGTAGGCATGCAGGTACGTCGTCACGCCCTTGGCCTTGAGCGCCGCATCCAGTTGGCGCGCGAGGTCGCTAGTCGCGTCCTTGGTCGAGTAGACGATGGCCACCGACTTCACACCGAGCGTCTCGAAGAGTCCCGACATGCCCTTCGTATAGCCGGGCGTGTTGCTCACGCGAAAGAAGTTCTTGAGACCGCGCGTGACCATGTCGTCGCTGGTGCCGCCCGAGGTCACGTAGACGAGCCCTGCCTTGCTCGCGGCCTCGGAGGCCGGGCCCGCGCAATTCGAGTTCGCCGCGCCCGCGATGGCGACCACGTGCTGCGAGGCAAGCTGTTCGACCGCCGCTATGGCCTTGGCGGGGTTCGACTCGTCGTCGATGGTGACCAGCGTGATCTTGTCCTGAGGATGACGCCGGTTGAACATGTCGGCGGCCACCTGAATGCCGCGGTACATCTCCGTGCCGGCCTGCGCGAGCGGCCCGGTGAGCGGCAGTTCGACGCCCACTTTCCATTCGGAGGCGTGGGCCTGAGCCGGGGCGAAGAGGCCGCTCAGTGCGGCGAGTGCGGCGAATGCCTGCGCGACGCGCGGCTTCAAACGGGTCATGTCTCCTCCGGTGCCTCGAGGGCTTTTGTGTGAAGGCTTACCGTATCTTTTTATTTCGCATATCGAATCATTCTGCGGTGGCCTCGGTCCAACGGGCCGACTGGCACACCGGGCTTGCCACTATCGAACAGGTGCCAGTGTGGTCGAGCGCCGCCACGCTAACAATTAGTTTTCGGAAAAGCCGGCGTTCGGCTCGGTGGAAGTCGGCAATTGCCCCTAGGTGCGTGCCTGAGGGTGGCCGTTGCGCCCTACAGCCAAGGGAAAACCCTCGGCCGCGTTCGGCACCCGCATCGACGCCGCCGATCAATTGCATACGCAACTACTGCACGCACATCACGTCATTTCCAATTTCGAAATGAACTGATGCGCGAATCGGAACGGCCTGCGCGTATACCCCGAAGCTTCGCTGCCGCGCCCGAATTCCCTTGCGAATCAATGAGAATTCGTCGTCCCAGCAATGAAGCAAGGCCTTAAACAAAGCATCAATCGCGGCAGCGCCGATTTTTCCCGGTTGATTCGCCTTGACCGCGATTCTAGAATCGGACGGACTCGGGCAGCGCTCGCGAGCCTCCCGCAAAAAATGCTGGAACGACGCCAACCCAGGGGAGATGCAAATGGACGACATGCTGACCGCTTCGGCGCAAGCGGTGCTCGCCAGCCTCTGCACGCCGCAATTCGTGCGCGGCGTGGAGGCGGCGCACAACCGCCGCGCGGGTCGCGAACTCTGGCGGCAACTCGAAACACTCGGACTGCTGGACGCGCTCGTGCCCAAGGCGCAAGGCGGCGCCGACTTGCCGCTCGCCGAGGCGGCTGGCGTGCTGTTCGCGTTCGGCCAGCACGCCTTGCCGTTGCCCGCCGCGCACACGATGCTCGCGCGCCATCTGCTGGCTGCCGCACAGGTGGACGCGCCACGCGGCCCGATCGCGCTGGCGATTGCCGACTCCATGCAACGCATGGCCTTCGTGCCCTATGGACAAGTGGCCGACGCGGTCGTGGTCGAGACTGCGGCAGGCGTCTATCTCGTCTCGCTCGACACAGCCTGCGTGGAGAAACACGGCGACGGACTTGACGCGACTGTGCGCTTCGATACGCGCACGGCACGTACGCTGCCCGCGCGCGGCATCGCCGAGTTGGGCGCGCTTGTGACGGCCGCCACAATGGCGGGCGCGATGCAGCGCGTGCTCGACATCACGGCCGACTATGTAAACGCGCGCGAGCGGGTTGACGAATCATCCGGCAAATGCGGCAAAGTCGAAGCGGCGCAGCAGCAACTGAGCGCGATGGCGGGGCACGTTGCCGCCACGCGCTCGGCTGCGCAGATGGGCTGTGCCGCGCATCGCAGCGGGCAGCAGCGCCTCGCCACCGCGATTGCCAAGGCGCGCGCAAGCCGAGCGGCGCCGCTGGTCGCGAACGGCGCGCATGGGCTGCTGGGCGCGATGGGCATTGCCGCGAAGTTCGATCTGCAGCTTTATACGCGGCGCTTGCATGCGCAGCGCCTGCAATATGGTTCGGAATCCTTCTGGGATGAGATTGTGAGTGCGCAGGCGGTTGATCGCTGCGAAGATGCATCGGGTATCTTCGATGCGCTCGATGAAGCGGCTACGCCGTTGGCGCTTTCGAGAACGCTTTCATCGAATCGCCCGCAGCAGGATCTGTCTGCGCGGTAGTCATATGAATGCGGCTCCGCAGTCCATAACGCCACGACGTCGGTTCCGAAATGGCGCGGATTTTGGCTTCAGCCACGGCACCATCGCCGATGGCCGGCCGCCCGCAGACATGCTAGGCTTTCCTCCAAACAACTCCGGAGACTGCGATGCCGTTCATCTGTGAAAACGTTGAATGTCGTGCCGTGCTGGCTCGTGGGCAGGTCCGACTCAGTCGTGACGACGAGGCGTGGTTTTTCTACTGCCCGGACTGTAACGCGAGGAACGAGTTAAACAATATCGGGGCGCCCGGAGGCCCTGTACAGTTGGTTCAGCCGGAAAGACCCGGCCTTCCGCACAAGGTGGTTGCGACAGCACGACCATTGGAGGACGGCAGGTACGCGGCGCAGTTGCGCGTTCAAAGAGCACTCGGCATCAACGGAACCTACGCGGTCGAGGAGCACTGGGAGCAGCTCGGTGTATTCCTCAACGCGCAAGAGGCCGTAGCGCACGCGAATTCTTTCGCAGCTGAGCTGCTGAAGGCCTAGGCGTCCCTGGCTTTCACGGCATGCGCCGGCAACACGCATTCGCCCTGGCTCCGGCCTCGCCGGCCGATCCAGGCGCGTTGCGTTTGCCTCCCGCGATCTTGCTGGCGTGCTTCAGGTTTCCCCGCTGGGAGAAGACCATGCAACCTGGAATGATGGCGGCACTATGCGGCTTGCTTTTCGCTTCCACGACCGCCATTGCGCAAGAGACGCATATCGCCGCATTCGATGCACCAGCGAGCGGGAACAAGTACACGCAGCAGTATGTCCTCGACGTCGGTGACGTGCCCGGCCACAAACTGCGGCTATACGAGCTGGTGCGCAATTACGGCGGCAAAGACCAGACAATCGAAGGCATCGTTCTGAAAGAAGCCGTCATCCGCGCCACCAGCGATCTGACCGATCTGAACGGCCTGGGACGCAGCTATGTCGAATACCGAATGGAGAACGGCGACAAGATTTTTGCGCGTGGATATTTCCTCAACCACAAGCTGCCAGACAGCAACCGTCTGAAGAACCTCACAGAGTTGGATATCACCGGCGGTACCGGCAAGTTCCGCGGTATTCGCGGCATCGTGCGCGCAGAGACAACCTCCGACTCCAAGACCTTCAACCAGAACCATACCGAGTTCGAATACTGGTTCGAGAAGTAGCCGCAAGGCTGCCTCGAGTTCGCGAACGCCTTGGTGAATCCGATTTCTGCTCCAGATTCGAGCAGCCGCGCATCATTCTGCGGCTGCTAAGGTTCGACAACGCTCGACGATAGTTCCGGCACAAATCCGACGATTTCCATGGGGACGCCGCACGATCGCCCGTGGATTTCCGAACACCTTCCCATTTCGCGATGCCTTGAATGGCCGGCGGCAAAGACGGCTTTTCAACGGGAAAGAAGCCATTGACCTGAATCAATCGGATACCGTCAATGGGACCTTATGGTGGGTTACGAACCGAATCGACTGCTGCTCGATGGGGCGCGGAGCGCGTTCGTCCCGCCTGCCGAGCCGCTACGATTCGTACGAAGAACGTACCACCAAGCGCTCATATCGCGACCCGGGAGGCATCATGATCCATCAACCCATTGCGGCGCTCGCCGCAGCGTTTGTCGGCCTTGCCGCATTGACGGCCGCTCGGGCCCAGACATTGGACAAGATTGCGCGAACCAATCAGATCGTCGTTTCGTATCGGGAATCCGCGGTCCCCTTCAGTTATCTGCTGACGCCGCATAAGGCGGTTGGATTTTCGGTGGATGTGACCGAAGCCATTGTCGATGACGTCCGAAAGACACTTCGAAAGCCGGACCTGCGCACCGTCTACATGCCCGTCACCGGGCAAAACCGGATTCCGTTGCTCGTCAACGGCACCGTTGATCTGGAGTGCGGATCGACGACAAATACATCGACGCGCGGCAAGGACGTCGCATTCTCGATCAACTACTTCTATGCCGGCACGCGACTGATGGCCAAACGCGAATCACATATCGGTGATTACGCGGGTCTCGCACACAAGGTCGTCGCGACCGTCGGCGGCAGCACCAATGAGACGGTCTTGCGCCGCCAACTCAACACGCAGCGCATCGAAGCGGACGTGGTGCTCGCAAAGGATTACGCCGAAGCGCTGCAGGACGTTGCGAACAATAGAGCGGCGGCGCTCGCACTCGACGACGTTCTGCTTTATGGGCTACGTGCGAACGCAAGCGACCCGGATACGTGGGAAGTCGCCGGCGAGGCGCTGCAGATCGAGCCATACGCGTGTATGGTGCGAAAGGATGATCCGGCGTTCAAACGGCTCGTCGACGGCACGCTGACCCGGCTGATGAAGAGCGGCGAGTTCACGCGCCTGTACGCAAAGTGGTTCGAATCGCCTATTCCACCGCGCGGCGCAAACCTCAAAATGCCAATGAGCGCCGCGCTGAAGGCAAACCTGAGCGCGCGCAGCGATCGCCCCGCACAATGACAGATCGCGCGCGTCTTCACTTCGCGCAGAACAGGCGCAAATGACCGCAAGGGGCTGGCGTCGCGATATGCCTCGAGGGTGCCCGGCGCATGTCGCGCCCGCACCGGACAGCGCACCCCAACCATCGCTGACCAGGCATCACGATGACAATCGCCGCCGGACCTCGCGCTGACGCCGCCGCAGCCCTGCCGACCACCGCCCGCGCGACGGGACTTGCGTCGGCCGAGGCGCAACGCCGCCTGCAATTATTCGGCGTCAATGCCATCGAAGAGGTTCGCACGCCGCGATGGCGCCAGCTTCTCGGCAAGCTCTGGGGCCCCGTGCCGTGGATGCTCGAAGCGGTAATCGCGCTGCAGGTGATGCTTCATCGTGGCCAGGAGGCGCTGGTTATCCTGTTTCTGCTCGCTTTCAACGCCCTTGTTGCCTTCGTACAGGAGCAGCGCGCGCAGGACGCACTGACTTTGCTGCGCCGGCAATTGCAGGTCAACGCGCGCGTGCTGCGCGACGCGCATTGGAGCCGTCGTCCCGCCGCGCAACTGGTTCCCGGCGATGTGGTGCGCGTGCGGGCGGGCGACATCATCCCCGCAGATCTCGCGTTGTTCGATGGAGCCGTGACGCTGGATCAGTCGGCCCTGACCGGCGAGTCTCTCGCCGTCGACGCCGGTCCCGGGCAGCCCGCGTACACCGGTTCGATCGTGCATCAGGGCGAAGCCAGCGGCGAAGTGATTGCCACCGGCTCGCGAACCTGCTTCGGGCGGACCGCGGAACTCGTGCGCACGTCCAGCGCGCCCAGCCATATGCAACGCACGATTTTCTCGATCGTCAAGCGCCTCGTCGCTTTCGACCTCGTGCTCGTGGTGCTGGTCGTCCTTTACGCCGTCACGCATGGTCTGCCGTTGGGCGATACCGTGGTGTTCGCATTGTTGCTGCTCGTCGCGTCCGTTCCGGTCGCCTTGCCGGCGACCTACACCCTGGCCACGGCTATCGCGAGCACACGCCTTTCAAAACAGGGGGTTCTTGTCACGAGGCTGCCTGCGGTAGAGGAAGCTGCAGCCATGGACACCCTTCTGTCCGACAAGACCGGTACATTGACGCAGAACGCCCTGTCTGTCGTCGGGGTCAAGGCATTGGCTGACGTCGACGAGGGTGCCGTCTTGCGCGCTGCAGCAATGGCGAGCGACGATGCATCGCAGGATCCGCTCGATCTCGCGATCCTTTTTGCCCATCGCAAAAGCGCGCAGAGTGCCCCGGTGCCCGCGCGCGCGCATTTTCAGCCCTTCGATCCGGCAAGCCGATTCAGCGAAGGCATCTACGTCGTCGATGGGCAGGAGTGGCATGCCCTGAAAGGCGCGACCAGCGCAGTATTCGAACATTGCGGTGCCAGCGCGGCGCAACGTCAGGCCGCGCAAGACACGGGAAGGGAGTTGGCCGCTGGAGGCGCGCGCGTGCTCGCGGTTGCGGCGGGTCCAGTGGGCGCGATCCGGCCTGTAGGCCTGATCGGCCTCTCCGATCCGCCTCGGGAGGACGCTGCCGAACTCATCGCCAAACTAGGCCAGCTTGGCGTGAGAGTCTGCATGGCCACCGGAGACGCGCTGGAGACCGCGCGGGCCATCGGACAACGACTTGGGCTGGGCACGCGTATCTGCGTTCCGCGCGAAGACGACCTGCGACATCCCGAAAAATGCGACATCTTCGCCCGCGTGCTGCCTGAAGAGAAGCATGCCATCATCCGCGCGCTGCAACGGGCAGGACACGTCACGGGAATGACCGGCGACGGCGTCAATGACGCGCCCGCGCTACGGCAGGCCGAACTCGGGATCGCCGTGGCCAGTGCCACGGATGTGGCCAAGGCCGCAGCGGGCGTTGTGCTGACCGATCCGGGTCTGAACGGTGTCCTGACCGTGGTCGGCACAGGGCGCGAAGTGCACCGGCGCATGCTTACGTATGTTCTCAACAAAATCGTCAAGACACTTGAGATCGTCGTTTTCCTCACACTGGGTCTCTGGCTCACCAAAGGCTTCGTGATCTCGCCGCGGCTGATCGTGTTGCTGCTGTTCGCCAATGACTTCGTCACGATGAGCATCGCAGCCGACCGCGTCCGACCGGCGACCCAGCCCCAGCGCTGGCGAGTCGGCCAGCTTGTCGGCGCCTCAGCCGTGCTCGCAGCCGTTTCGCTTGTGTTCACGCTATCGCTGTATGGCGTGGCGCGCACCCAGTTTGGGCTGAGTGCCGGGCAAATGCAGACAATCGTGTTCCTGCTGCTGGTATTCACGACGCAGGCCAATGTTTATGTGCTCCGCAATGACGGGCGAATGTGGGCGTTCGCTCCCGGGACGCTCATGGCGTGTGCGAGCGCCATCGATGTCGTCCTGATGAGTTCGATGGCCGTAACCGGAACGCTGATGGCAGCCGTCCGACCGGAACTCGTCGGAGCCTTGATCTGTGCCGTCGTCCTGTTCGCTGTCTTTCTCGATCGGATCAAGAGTGTCGTGTTTCGGCGCTTCATGTTCAGCGGCGCGTAAATGACGCTCGCACGTCATGGAGCCCGGCGGACACCTCCAGCCGTCTAACATCTACATAGCGCCTACAATTTGTGAAAGAACGCACAACGCTGGATCCGGCCGGACGCACGCCACCGCCTGGCGCCAGCGCGTTCAATGCAAAGGACACGCGCCATGAGAAAGCCGCATCCGCCAGGAATACGCTCCGCACTTGCCGCGCTGGTGCTTCTGCTCGCCGGTTGTGTCTACAGCGGCATGCCGCCGCCTTATGCCGGCCCGCACCTCAGTCCAACGGAGTGCCGCGACCTTGCATCGCTGAAGAGCAACGCGCCGCCTACGATGGCGCAACACCAAAGCGAACTCTCGGCGCTGAGGAAAGCGGGTTACGACCCGTCGCCCTGGTTCGACGACCCGTACTATCCGGATGATCTACAAGCGGCGCAGCGCCTGGTCGACTATTGGTTCCAGACAGAGTGCCCGCACCTTCAACCCGGCTGAGAACCGCATGGGAAAGCGGTACCATGAAAACGTTATCGAACGCGAGGCGCATTCGTGCCTGAGCCGCACTCTCCCAAGCCAGGAGTCCACCATGATCCTGTATCACACCACCTCAGATTCCCCGGTCGTCGAAATAACCGTCGAAGGCAAAATCACCGACCACGAATTGCGCGAAACCATCGAGCGCATGCGCAGCGATATCGAACTGAACGGCAAGACCCGCGTGCTCGAACGCATCGAGCATTTCAGCGGCATCGAGCCGAAGGCGCTGTGGACCGACATGACGCTCGGTGTCCCCCTCGCCCGCAAGATCACGCGCGCTGCCGTGGTGGCCGACGCCGGCTGGATTCGTGCATCGATGCATTTGGCGCGGTTCTTTACGAAGGCTGAAATCAAGGCCTTCCACGTCAACGAGCTGGAACAGGCGCGAGCCTGGATCACCGCCTGATCAGGCGGTGGTCACGGCATCGCCGTGCGCGTCGTTTCATGCATCTGTTTCGTAATGCAGACCGTATTCGCCAGTCGTTCGCTTTATTCGCGCGAAGCCGGGCACCCCCAAATGCATGCCAGCGATCAAAATCCCGTCCGCGCTGACCCGCTCCAGAAGCCGCGACCGTGTAGTGGCCGCGAGCGACGGGTTTTGATCGAATGCGATCGATACGTCTGGCCGTTTAATCTGGATGTGAGGAAAGTGAACGATATCCCCCCAGACAAGCACGCCCTGATCGCGTGATTCAAGGAGGTATCCGGTGTGACCGTCCGTATGCCCCGGCAACGGCACCGCGCTGATACCGGGGAGCACGTCCCCCTCAGCGATAGTACGAAGCTTGTCCCTGTAGCTATCGAACACCTGGCGCGCGATCAGGAAATTTCCGCGTGCCCGTTCGCTGGCACGCGCCAGATTTCCGTCATCTTGCCAAAACGCGAGCTCTTGCTGATGAACCACTAGCTCCGCATTCGGAAAAGCCGCCTCTCCGGCCGCATTCATCAGTCCTCCGACATGATCGGGATGAGCGTGCGTGAGCAGGATGGTGTCGATCGTGGCGGGATCCATGCCGGCAAGCGATAAGTTGCGCTTCAGTTGGCCGCCCCACTGCTTGAAGCCTCCCGCGCCACCGTCGACGAGAATGGTGCGGCCCGCTCCGTGCACGACGTAGCAGTTGATATGCACAGCAGTGAGCTCCTTCTGCCCCGCCTCGCGCTGCATTCTGGAAGCCTCAACCGTGTCGATATTCGAAAGAAAATCGAGGCCGGCGTTGAGGTAGCCATCGCTGATTGCGGTAATCGTGAAATCGCCGACTTGCTGACCTGGAAAGGCGAGGGTGGACACCATTTTTTCCTCTGACCCGCTAATTGCGGGCGTGAATGTTCGACGCGGCATACCCAAAACAACGGATGCGCGCCATAAGCCCAGTGCGGCGAACGATAGCGTTCTCCAGCGCATCCATGAACGGGTTCATGACCGCGGACGTGCGTGACGGCGCAAGACGGTATCGGACTTCCACGAAAACGGGATGCCCATGTCCGTGCCGCACTTCCGCATAGACGACGTGCACGTTTTCGAGGTCCGCTTCCAGCACATTCGTACACAGCTCGATGCAGTCGTCGGAAAGTTCGGCAAGGCGCTCATCAGGCGGCATGTGCCCCGCATGAATGTAGAAAGTGACGTTTGGCATTGCAGATCTATTTGCTCATCCCGATCGAAACCGGGCGTGCGCTTGTCAGTTGTTCCGTCATTGGCGTGTACAAGTAAAGGCCTTCCCGGTTCGCGACACGCTGTGCGTTTGGCCGTGGCCATTTCGCGAGCCAACGGTGTTCCGGAAACTTCTCCAGCGCAACCGCTTGCATGGCCAACGGTTCGAGGCCCATCTGGATCAGTGGTTCCGGGCCGCCGGTACAGAGCACGAGTAGTTCGTCGGCACTGACCGCGGGCGCCAGGCCGATATCGCTGTAGAGATTCCGGTGCCAGTCGATGATGTGCTGCTGCCATCCTGCGAAATCGCCGCCGCCTTTCTGGCGATATTCGTCGCCCGTCAAGACGTCGAGACCGTCAATCGTGTGGACGGCCAGGTAGACGGGGCAACCGTCGGTTATCGCCCTGAAGCGCTGCGACGTGTGAAAACCGGTCACCGAGATGAGGGCCGGCAGCTTTTCAAGGCTGTAAAAGTCGTTCCATTCGTGTTCGGATCGGCGAAGCTGCATTCCACGGTGTAGATCATCGGTTCGTGCTTCGTGGTGGACGTATATCCGCCCGCGAAGTCATATTCATTGCAGTGATGTAATGGTAATCTCGCATTTACGGCGCTCATAACGAAATAAAGTCACGCTTTAGTGATATTTACTCAAGGTGGCGCCGAGCGCATTACCAAGTGCATTCAAAGGGCGAGATTCAGATGCGACGCAAGATACCCAGCAATTCCGCGCTTCTGGCGTTTGAGGCAGCGGCTCGGCACGCAAGCTTCGCGCGTGCCGCCGAGGAGTTGGCGCTGACCGAAGGCGCCGTGAGCCGACAGATTGGCCGGCTGGAGGCGTTTTTGGGCGTTGCTCTATTCGAGCGGGTTGGAAATCGGGTTCGGCTTGCAGCCAACGGCACGCGATACGCGGTGCAGGTTCGCGAGATACTCGAACGGCTGGAACGCGACAGCCTGTATCTGATGGGGCAGCCCGTTGAAGGCGCGAGCATCGATATCGCCGCCATTCCGACCTTTGCCACCCGTTGGCTTATCCCTCGGCTCAAGCGTTTTCAGACTCGGCATCCGAACATCACCGTGCATATCGCCGAGCGCATGGAGCCGTTCGTTCTTGCGGGTAGCGGTTTCGACGCAGCCATCCATTTTGAGCACCCCGCGTGGGCCGGGATGCATCGATATCGGCTGCTGGAGGAGGTGCTGGTGCCCGTCTGCAGTCCGGCGCTGCTCGAAGACGCCAGTGCAGACGCATCGCTGGATGATCTGCCACGTCTGCACCGGCGACAGAATCCGGACGCCTGGCAGCGTTATGCCCAGGAGTCCGGCATCGCGCTGACCAACTCGGCGGTTGGCGCACGCTATGACCTCCATGCCATGCTGATCGAGGCGGCGCTAGCCGGCTTGGGTGTTGCGCTGGTGCCGCGTCTTTACGTCGGAACGGAGCTCGAACAAGGCCGTTTGGTCGCGCCCTGGCCCGACGGTAAAGGGGTAGTCAAAAACTTCTGCCTCGTTCTTCCTGAATCCATCGAATCGAGTGCAGGGCCGCTCCAGGCATTTGCGAACTGGATTTTTGACGAAGCCAGAGGCCCGGCGCCTGAAAGCAGCGCCTGAGCACATCACGAGATCGATATCAATCGCCGATCAAAAACTGGTCTGGCAGCGTAACTTCAAGCAACTGGAGATCATCCGAGTAGTGCTCGAATGCATACCGCGCACGACCGGGGATCGTGATGCTCGCATCCGATGCGAGCGCATAACGGTCGCCGTCCACGACGACATCGAGCCGGCCCGACAGCACATAGAAAAAGCACAGTTCGGTGTTGTGCGTCTGCGTCCGGCGCCTCGCCTCTCCGGCAGGCCGCACGACGCGAACCCCGGCTACGCCTTCGGTAGCCGCGCCAATCCCCGTATCCGCCGCCTCAAAACCCGCGATGCGCCACGGCGCCCACCTTGCCGACGCCGCCACGTGACGCACGAAGCGCTGGCCATTGAAATCCCGCAAGGGATGCGTCGCCGGTGTCGGCAGCACCATTTCATGGTCGACCACGGTGATGTGCTCAGCCGGACTGCTGAGTTCGACGACCTCCGCCCCAGCCGAGCTTGCCAGCACGCGATGCCGAATGGTCGGCGGCTGCAGCACGCAGTCTCCCGCCTGCATTTCAAATGGCTCGCCCTGCCCCTCATAGACGACGCGCACCCAGCCCTTCCGGCAAAAGATCGTCTGGAACCGAACCTTGTGAAAGTGCGTGTAGTCGGGAACCGGTCCGCCATCGAGAATACGAATGTGCGATGCGATAAACGCGCCACCGTGCCTCGCCGGCAGCAGATCGCGATAACGAAGCCCGGCCCGCCCGACGTTCCACTGCGCGTCTTCATCCAGATGCGACACCGCGAATTCCTGAATTGTCTCTGGCTGATGAAGTGGTGGATCGTTTGCTTCGAGGCGAATGCGCACCCCGTTCGGCGCAACCAGTTCTCGCGTGCCGGACGATAGCTGGTCAGGATCGTCACACAACACTCGCAACTCTTTGACGCCGTTGGCGAGGCCTACGCCAAGACGAATCGACAGGCCATGCGCGGAGAGCATCGCGGTTGAAGGGTTATCGGCTGGAAAGATGGCGTCGATCCGCAGCCCAAGCGTGCTCTTGAGGAATTCAAGGGTGGGATTCAACTCGTCGCATGCCATCAGTACCTGGCATCGACGCATGCCGGAAATGGGCTGCCGGGTGGATAACAGATCGTCAGTTTTGCTCATGACAACGCTCCGGGAAATGGAGATCAGCGCGTGAAATACTGCTTGACCGCATTAACGAACACGCCAATGTCCGCGCGTGAAACGTCCAGATGCGTGACGAAACGGGAACCATATAACACCTGGGTGAGAATGCCGCGTTTCCGGAGCCACGCTTCGAGCGGTGCGCAATGCGGCTGCGGGAATTGTGCAAAAACCATATTGGTGGCGTGCGACAAAACCTTTACCTGATCGATCTGCGCGAGCCCTTCGGCAAGCCAGGCCGCGTTGTCGTGATCTTCGGCGAGGCGTTCGAAGTTGTGTTCGAGCGCGTAAAGACACGCTGCTGCGAGTACGCCCGACTGCCGCATGCCGCCGCCCAACATCTTGCGCCAGCGGCGCGCCGCTTCGATCACCGCCTTGCTGCCGACCAGCACCGAGCCCACGGGCGCACCGAGTCCCTTCGAAAAACACATCGACACCGAATCGAACGGGGCGCACAGCGCCGCGAGCGACTGCTTCGAAGCAACAGCGGCATTGCAGACACGCGCCCCGTCGAGATGCGTCGACAGCCCGCGCTCGCGCGCGAGTTGCGTGGCCTCGGCGACATAACCCCCGGGCAGCACTTTTCCCCCAGTGGTGTTTTCCAGTGCGAGCAAGCGTGTTCGCGCGTAGTGGATGTCGACCGGCTTGATGGCCGCGGCGATCTTCTCGAGCGGCAGCGAGCCATCGGCTGCGTTTTCGATGGGCTGCGGCTGGATGCTCCCCAGCACGGCCGCGCCGCCGCCCTCGTCCCGGTAAGCGTGCGCGGCCTGGCCGACGATGTATTCGTCGCCGCGCCCGCAATGCGCCATCAGCGCGGCCAGATTGCTCTGCGTGCCGGTCGGGAGGAACAGTCCCGCCTCCTTGCCCGTGCGCTCGGCGACAGTCGCCTGCAACCGAAGCACGGCAGGATCGTCGCCCCAGACATCGTCGCCCACTTGCGCAGCGGCCATGGCGGCCAGCATGCCCCGGCGCGGACGGGTCACGGTATCACTACGCAGATCGATCATGTGGTCGTCTCCCGGATCAGGCGCTGGCGCCGTTGGCTACCACCGACTGCGCCAGCCGTTTGCGGTAGACGAAGTACACGATGGAAACGGCGATCAGCCACGGCACGCCAACGATCCACGAGATGTTCCAGAACTCGGTATCGAGTCCCATCGTGATCAAGATCGCGCTCAGCAATGCAATGCCGGTGATCTGCGCGATCGGGAACAGCGGCATGCGAACCGGCAGCGTGCGGCCTTTCCATGCCTGGCGAAAGCGCAGGTGCGTGGCGAGAATCACGATCCACACGAAGATGCCGCCAAACAAGGCAATACCGAACAGATAGTTGTACGCGAGCGGGCTGAAGAACGACACCGCGGCGGCGGCCAGCACGCCGGCGCCAGAAATTAGCGTGGCGACGAGCGGCGTGCCGTTCGCAGTCAGCGCGCCGATCCAGCGCGGTGCATAGCCGCCGCGCGCGAGCGAGAACAACGTGCGCGAGGACAGGTAGATGTTGGTGTTCATGCTCGAGAGCGCCGCCGTGATCACCACGAAGTTCATCAGCCCCGCCGCGTGCGCAATGCCTGCGTGCGTGAAGAGCTTCACGAACGGGCTTTGCTGGACCACCTTCGCACCGGCTTCCGTCCACGGGAGATAAGCCACCATGATGCCGAGCGCGAGAATATAGAAGAGCGTGAGGCGCAACACCATCGAGCGCAACGCATGCGGAATGGCGCGCGTCGGATCTTTCGCTTCGCCCGAGGTCACGGCCACGATTTCGACGCCGTAGAACGAGAAGATCGCCATGAGCACGCCCATCCAGACGCCGCTGAAGCCATGCGGCATGAATCCGCCCGGCAAACCGGTCAGGTTGTGCAGGCCGACGCCGGGCGACCCCGTGCCGATGCCGAACACATGCGCGAGGCCTACCACGATGAAGCCGAGGATCGCCACCACCTTGATCAGCGCGAACCAGTACTCGAACGAACCGAAGTTGCTCACCGAGCGGCAGTTCACGTAGATCAGCGCAATGCCGAACGCGATGGACCACAGCCACACGGGAATGCCCGGAAACCAGAAGCCCATGTAAAGGCCCACAGCAATGGCCTCGCCGCCGACCGCAACCACTTCGATGACCCAATAGGTATAGCGCACGACAAACCCGGCCCAGCGGCTCAGGTACATCTCGGCGTAGGTGCCGAACGAGCCCGCGGTCGGATGCGCAACGGCCATCTCCGCGAGGCTGAACACCATGATCACGGCGATCAGCGCGGCGACCGCGTAGCTGATCAGCACGCCGGGGCCCGCGTAGCCGATTGCAATGCCGCTGCCCATGAAGAGGCCCGTGCCAATGGCCCCGCCGATGCCGATCATCGAAATTTGCCGCTGCGTCAGGGCTTTGTGCAAGCCCTTCTCACGCGCGGTAATGTTTGTCTCTTCCATGTCGTTATTTCCTTGTCGAATGTATTTCGCAAGCAGATCAGGCTTCCGGTAGCAGCGCCGACAACGTGTCGAGCACGGCATGCGTCGTCAGCGCCCCCGGCGACATGCGCACGGTGCTGCCGCGCGTATCCACGAGCACGCCGTGCTTCGCCAGCGTGGCCTCGAGTTCGTGCGGATCGACGTGCGCGGGAAGATCGGTCATCACGCTGCCGCCGCGCTGCGCATCGTCGCGCGGCGATCGCACCGCATAGCCTTTGGCGTCGGCCAGCGCAATCAACCGATGCGACAGCGCAAGGTTGTGCTCGCGCATGCCGATGGCGTCGGGCGAGAGCCGCCACGCGAGGCCAGGCCCCGACGCGACAAACGGCAGGAACGATGGCGTGCCGCCATCGAAACGCCGCGCATCGGGCGCCAGCGAAAAGCGCGAGAGATCCCAGTTGAAGGGATCGGGCTGGCTGAACCAGCCCTGCACGAGCGGCGCCATATCGCTGTCGATCAGCTTCGGATCGAGGTACGCGAGCCCGGTGCCCGGTGCGCCGCACAGCCATTTGAGCGTGGTCGTCGCGACAAAATCGACAGCCGGTTGCCTGACGTCGAAATCGAGAATGCCCGCGCCCTGCGTGATGTCGACCGCAATCAGGCTACCCTGCGCGCGACCGTGCGCGGCCAGGCGCTTGACGTCGGCGCGCTTCGAAGCAGTCGACGTGACCCAGGTGATGACGGCCAGCGCCACGTCTTCCTGCCAATGGGCAATGAATTCGTCGTCGGTCATGTAGGCCGCGTCCGGCGCGAGCGGCACCGTATCGAGCGTGAAGCCCAGCACCGGTTCGAGCCCGCGCAGCATGTAATGCAGGCTCGGGAAGCAATCCGCGGAGATCAGCACGCGACGTCCAGCCAGACGTTTGCGCCCGAGCGCGCCGACGAAGCGCGCAAATGCATCGGTGACGTTCTCCGATGCAAACACGGCGTGGGCCGGCGCATTGACCAGCGTGGCCCATTGATCGAGCACCTGCCGCCGGGCGGCAAGGCCGTAGTCCCAGCGTTGCAGGTCCGGGCGGCACCAGCTCGATGCAAACGTGTCGAGCGCGGCGCGTACCGCGTCCTCCTGCCCGGGAAACATGCCGACCGAGTGATACAGCAGCCACCCAGAGCGATCGGTATCGGCGGGATGATTCATGAATTGGGTTCCTTTCAGTATGACCGGCGGCGTGACGCGCTGCGCATCAGAACATGTGGCGGATGCCCACCGCGACGCCGGTCTGGTTGTTCTTGCCCGGCAGCTCCGTGTACGCGCCGCCCGAAACGTGGTTGTAGTCGACCGTGCCGTAAACCTGCGTGGCCTTCGACAGCGAATATTCGGCCAGTAGCACGCCCGTGTAACGCTCGCCATTGTTGGCCGCGTAGCCGTTGAGGTTGTGCATGTCGTCGTAGTAGAACGCGCCCGTGAGTGCCAGCGCGGGTGTCGCCTGATAAGTCGCGCCCGTATAGAGCGTCATGTCGCGACGCTGATTGGCCGACGGCGAGCCGGTGATAACGGTGCGGCTCGGGTCGTTGAGCGCCTCGTCGACGGCACCCGTGCCGTCCTGCCCGCCCAGGTACCCCGCGAACAGCGTCGCCGGACCGGCGGCATACTTCACGCCTACGCCCCACATGCGCTGGATGTTGTTGCTGAGATCGCGCGTTTCCTGATACGTGCCGCCAAAGCTCGCCGGACCGAGGTCATACGAGGCGCGCACGCTCCACGACGAATTCTTGCTCAAGCTGCCGGGCTGCTGGCCAAACCCATAGGTTGCGCCGAGATGGAGGCCGCCGAATTGCCCGGTGTAGGTCGCGGCGCTGTCGATGCGGCCTACCGTCATGAAGAACGGCCATGAGTTCGCCGTATAGTTGCCGACGGTCAGCGGATCGAAGTCGCCGTAGAAGTTGAAGGCCTCCGTCCCCTGGCGGCCGAACGTGACGGTGCCGTACTGGCTTTCCAGACCCACGTAAGCGTAGCGGCCAAACAGACGCCCGCCCTGATTGAGCTTGCCGGTCTGCGGATCGAAACCGCTTTCGAGCCGGAACACCGCCTTCATGCCTGCGCCCAGGTCCTCGTCCCCTTTCAGGCCCCAGCGGCTATTCGTGATCGCGCCATTAGTCAGTTGTACCTGGTTGTCGTTAGCCGCGTTCGAATTGTTGGTGAAACGAATGCTCTGATCGACAATGCCGTACAGGGTGACGGAGCTTTGCGCGAAAGCGCTGCCCGTCAGACCAATTCCCAGCATGGCTATTGCGGCGTGAAGTTTGCGTTGCATGATTTTGCTTTGTCTCCTCGTGGGATGAATAATGGTTCTCCGGTTAGCCTCCGGAGTGGGCACTTCGAAATCCTGGCTCGAACAGTCCTCTCAGGGCTGAGCGGAGCCGCTCAGGGGCGCTCGGGTTCCCTTACGCAATAGTGTTTCGAGCCGGTCCATCGCTTCGATCAGGCTGGCGTCGCTGCGCGCGTAGCACAGGCGAATCTGATGCGCCGACTCCACACCGAACGCGATGCCCGGCGCGAGCCCCACGCCGGCCTCGTGCACAGCGCGTTTGCAGAATTCGAGCGTGTCGGTGACGCCGTCGATACTGAACATGAGATAGAACGACGCGCTGGCCGGGACCACATGCAGACCGTCGATCGCGCGCAGGCGATCGAGCGCGATCTGCCGGCCACCGCGGCAGCGCGCCACAAACGCTTCGACAATCGCCTCGCCTTCATTGAGGGCCGCTGCCGCGCCCGCCTGCAGAAACGCCTGGCCGCCGCTGGTGTTGAACTGGACGAGCTTCTCGAACGTACCGAGCATCGCACGCGGAAACACGAGCCATCCCATACGCCAGCCGGTCATGAGCCAAGCCTTGGAGAAGCTGTTGATCACGAAGACCGGGTCGTCCGGCGAGGCGATTTCCAGCAGCGAAGGCGCATAGGGCCGGTCGTACACGATGCGCTGGTACACCTCGTCCGCGAGGATCGCGATGCCGCGCGAACGCGCGAATTCGAGTAGTTGCCGCTGCTGGCCGGCTTCCATCGTCCAGCCTGTCGGGTTGCCTGGCGAGGCATAGTAAATGGCCCGGGTGCGTGCATCGCAGGCGTCGAAGAGTTGCTGCAGGTCGAGATGCCACCCGTCGTCGCCGTAACCGAGCGGCACGCTGCGCACGTCGCCGCCCGCAATCGTGACGGCGCGCAGAATGTTGGGCCACGACGGCGTCACGCACACGACGTTGTCGCCCGGCTCGATGATCGCTTGCGCCACGAGCGTGACGGCATTCATGCCGCCGCACGTGACGGAAATGCGCTCGTCGTCGATGGCGATGCCGCAAAGCCGCGCGTAATATGCGCGGATCGCATCGCGCAATTCGGCAATGCCGCGATTAGGCGAGTAGAACGTGTGCCCCGCCGCCAGCGCACGACTGGCGGCATCGCAAAACGGTTGCGGCGTCGGCAGGTCGCTTTCTCCGGCCCATAGGCCTATGACGTCATTGCGGCCGATCCCCAGGCGCCAGACATCGATGATCGGCGAATCCGGCATCGCTGCGATTGCTCGTCTCGTGATATCCATCGCGTCCTCTCGTTCCTTTGGAGTCCGATCAAAATGAAAAGCGCGTGCCTTGCGTCTAACCGCGCGCATCGTCCTTCGCTTCTTCTCGCACCTGGAGAAAGCCTTGCTTCACCACGTCGATGTCGTTGGCGCTCACGGCCATCCGGCATCCGCGCTCGAACGCCTGATGTACGGCGCGCGCGTTGCCCGTGAAGATGCCGCACGGCAAACCGTTTTCCGAGGCAGCACGCACAACGCGCTCGCAATCGCGGTCGATCACCTGGCTATCGGCGGTGCCGCGTGACATGGCCAGGTCGCCGGTGCCGATGAACAGATAGTCGACGCCCGGGGTCGCGGCAATAGTCTCGACGTTTTCCACGCCCTCGGCCGTTTCAATCATCAGACCAATCGCTACTTCGCGATCCGCGTCCCGCATTGCCTCGAGCCCCGCCCTCAGCGGCCGCACGCCGCCGGCCGAGCGCTTCCCCACCGGCGGGTATCGTCCTGCCAATACTGCCCTGCGTGCGTCGTCCGCCGTTTCAATGAGCGGCACCAGCACCGAAGCCGCGCCGGCGTCGAGCGCCTGTGAGATGGCGCTGTGCGAGTTTTCCGCGCAGCGGGCAATCACCGGCACCCGCGTGCCCACCGCGCCAATGGCCGCTTCAAGCGTAGTGCGCTCCCACAAGCCGTGTTGAAGATCGATGACGAGCGCGTCCGGATTTGCCTGAGCGGCAAACTCCACCATCGGCGCACTGCCCAGCGCCAGCCATATCAGACGAAGAGGATGTTCATCGGCCAGCAGTGGCTTCAGCGAGCGAAAAAGCATGGACTTACGCCTCGTTCCTGGAGTGGGCCGCCGAGCCCGAAAGACCCGACTCGACAAAAAACTGAATTCAGTTTTTGGGATAGCGTGAACATTACTGTGGATATATTTTGATGTCAACGAACTGCCTCCAAAATTTCTTTCCGCCCGCGTCAGAGCCTTTTATTGCAAGGAATTCGGGGTTTTACCGAGATGGGTTTTCACCGATAGGCCGTCAGGACTGGCGGCCCCGTGACCGCCTTGACAATTCGCGCCCCGGCGGCCGAGAATGACTATCAAATTCGGAATTCAGTTTACGGAACGGCTGCCATGACGAGAGGGGTTGCAAAGATTCCCAAAGCGCCGGTCAGAACCGCGCTCACGCAAACGACACTGACCGAGACCATCTATCAGGAAGTCCGCGCCCGGATGCAGCGCGGGGACGTTGGGCCGAACGATCGGATTCTCGACTACGAAATCGCCAACGAATTCGGCTGCACGCGCATGCCTGTTCGTCAGGCGCTCGTGCGCCTCGTCAACGAGGGTTTTCTGGTCGGCACCACGCGCGGTTTCGTCATCCCGAGGCTGACGAACAATGACGTCCATGAGATTTTTGAAGTCCGCAGGCTGCTTGAGCCGAGCGCCGCAGCGGGTGCAACCGCGGTGCTGACGGACGTGCAGGCCGCTGCGTTAAAGCGCGCGTACCAGAAAGCCGTCCGAAGCTGCGAAAAGCAGGACGGCGCTGCGTTGATGGCAGCCAATGTGGAGTTTCGCGATGTCTGGCTCTCGGCCGTACAGAACAGTCGGCTACAGGACACGATTCGGCGGTTTACCGACCACGCGCAGCAAGTCAGATCGCTCACGCTGACCGACCCGTCGACGCAGAAGATTGCATTGGCAGGCATGCGCGAATTGCTGCAAGGCTTCCTCGAGCGCGATTCGAAGCGTGTGAGGGCCGCCATGCTCGAATTCATTCTCAATGCCGAGCAGCGCTATTTCGTGTCGGTGGACGGCCAGAATCCGTGATCGAGGCGGGGCGCGAGCACGCGTTGCCCGAGCCCCACTGAGCTGTGATTGCCGGGCGGAAGGCCCGGACCTAGCGACCCATGCGCCGATCGTAACTACGGTTGATGCGCCCAAGCAGCGAAGGATCTTGTGCATTGCCGGAATTGAATTGCACCATCACGCTGCCATCGGCTTGCTGGCGCACGTTCGCAGTGACCGTGCCGCCGGCGGCGGTTCCGGCTATCGCGCCGGTGCCGGGGTCCTGAACCGTGATCGCGACGCCTTCGTCGCGCATCGCACCTGCAGCGGCGGCAAAGGACCGGTCGAAACTCGCAGGCTGCATGACCACGGTGCCGGGAGGCGGCGCGTAGTAATACGGACATCCCGCCAGAGGCAGCAGGCCGGCGCACACAGCAGCGAGCATGAGTCGTCTCGCGACGACACCTTTCTTTCCGCGCGATTTCCGGCAACTCCGTAAGCTCGTCATTATGGGTGTCCGTGTGTCAGTTTCCTGCGGAAGGTTTTAGCCTACCCGCTGTCCCGTTCGTTGGATATCGGACCTTGGTCCGATTCCCGCGCCTCCCACCGGCGTCGCCACTACCGGCAGTCCGTTTGAACCCACTGATCGACCAGGCGCTGCGCCGCGTGCAGATCGTCCGGGTAGTTCGGGTCATCGTTCCATGGCGACGGGTCATAGCCCGCTTTCCTCAGCGCCGAAAGCTCGGCCTGGCGTTGCTCCTTTGTAGGAGACGGATTGCTTTTTAGCGCGACCAGGTCGCGGCACTCCGTTGGGCTCAGATGGGGTCCGCTTTGCGGCATGCCGCCAGCGGCACATCCCGCCAGCAAGAACGCCAGCGCAACAAGCGTCGAGCGGTTTCTCCGGAAGTTTTCCATGAAGCATCTCCACACGTCTGATTGGCGCAACGCAAGCGCGTGCGATGCCACTGCCCATGCTGGCGCGATCGAAGGAAAGGACACGTACTATGGGAAAGCGACATCTGCCGGAAACAGGATCGATACTTCACACTCTAGTGCTTCTGCTCGCCGGTTGCGTCGAAGGAGACTCACGAAACGTCACTAGCCCGTGCCGCGATATTCACGTTCGGCAAACGGCTCAGAACGTTGGGAGACAGTAACAGCTTGGCTGCGCGCACTCCCGCTCGTGCAAGTTCTCCGCCGAATCGTTGCTCGATCACATCGATGGCGGCCCAAATGTTGGGCCCGACATTTTTTAAAGGGCGTTTGGCTATGGGCGTCAATTGCAATGCATCGATTGTTCTTTTGATATTTACCAGCCGCGGAAATGGATTGCCTCCCCGGCTGGTATGGAAAGGCGGCTGGGCGGCAGCGCACAGGTACATGCCCATTATCCTCGGATTGTAGAAACGTTTGACGTTGCCAAACATTTTTGTGCGAGTTTTCTCGCGCGAGCGATCGGCCGGGCGCATGGCGCGACTGATGTTCTGGTTCGAACAGGACTGCCAGTACGCTAGCAAGCGTTTTGTGAAAGAACCCCCGCCGATGCAACGAAACCCGTCCGTGTGCGGCCCGTGCGATGATGTGCCACGACCAACACGAGATATGGGATGACAACGACATTCGACGAAGCAACAACGGCGGCGATCGCCGCGTTTGCCCAACTGGACTTCTACACGGCTGTACAGGCGATGCGCGCCGAGGCCGACTACGACCGCGAACGGGACCAGTGGATCTCGCGCTACATCGACGAGCACGGCGGCGGCACGGACGATGCGGAATACGACGCCTTGCACGCGCAGGCCCAGGCAACCCCGGAATACGCGCAGTTCGTCGATGCCGTCCGCACGGAAATCCGGGAATACTTCGTCGTGTCCGACAATCAACTGAACTGGGTGATCCTGCTACGCGATGACGATAGCGATGCGCTTTGGGCGGAGGTCAACCGGCAGCGAAGCGCGCTGGGCACCGGTGAAGTACGCGGAGATCTTTGATCATCGCGTTCCATCGGGTCCAGGTCATTCTTCAGCTATTGGTATCCGCGCGACCACGAATGTCAACCTTCACTGCGGGCGGATGCGTACTCTCGCCCCGTTGCGCTCATTTCGCAGTGCAGTTTTCACGGCCTGATCGCATTCGGCCGCAAGGGCTGAAGCGTGCCATCATCGCGATGGTCGTACTCGGTGCAAACCCGCCCAAAGACGCGGTGTATCCGCTTAACGTGGCCGCCGCCGATGGCAAGCGCGTGAGCGGAGACAAGCGCTATGTCCAGGTGGTGGACACTGGGCAGGAGCAGGCCAGCGCATGCGTTAGGTATCGGACCTCGCAACGTAGCGATGGAGCGCAGAATCGATGGTGAAGGCCAGAGCATCGATCCGGCTGATGCGCGCCATCGCGCGTCATTCGCCAGCGGGCGTATTGAGTCACCGGTGCATCAGCTACGGGCTCAGGCGAAGACGAAGTACTTGCGCACCGTCTCCACCACCTCCCAGGTCCCCTTCATGCCGGGTTCAATCACGAACACATCACCCGCCTTCAGGTGCACCGACTCCTCGCCTTCCGGCGTGATAATGCAGTAGCCGTCGAGAAAGTGACAGAACTCCCACTTCTCGTAGTTCACCTCGAATTTACCCGGTGTGCAAATCCAGGTGCCCATGATCTTGCTACCGTCCTTGGAGAGGTAAGCGTTGAGGTTCACGGTGTGCGGATCGCCGCCGATGCGCTTCCACTTGGTGGCGTCAAGGACCGGAGTCGGGCAGGTTTCGCGCAAAACGGTAATGAAATCGGACATGTCGGCTCCAAATGAACGGATAAGAGGTTCATCACCTTAGTTCAAAAGCGTTACTGGAACTTGTACGCTTCCGACACCAACTCATCTATTTTCGACACCGACTCCTTCCCAGCTTGCTGCGGGCGCCGTTTGGAAAATTCGCGGACTTTGCCTGTGCCGCCAAAAGGCAAATCGCCAACTTGATGGTCAAGCGGCTGAACGGCTTAGCGCAACGACGACGCCTGACTCGCGCTATCCGCGTTTGCGCAGCGGATCGAGCAAGCTCCTCAGGCCGTTATGGTCCATCTCCTGCATCAGCGCGAGCAGCCGGCCGATTTCTCCCGGTGGAAACCCTTCGCGGGCGAACCAATTGAGGTAATGCCCGGGCAGATCGGCAATGAGCCGGCCTTTGTACTTGCCGAAAGGCATGGTGAGGGTGACGAGGCGTTCAAGGTCTGGAGCTTGCATGATGGGCGTATTGTGCATGGCTGTCCGTTGCAGCATGCCACAGCGCGCCGACTGATTCAGCTTGCTATCTGCGCGCTTGTCCAGCCGTTGCTTCGCGCCCACGAGGCTCGATCCGCACCGCCTCCACCCGCTCGCGCAGCAAAGGCGTCGCGAAATCCAGGAACGCGCGCAGCTTGAGTGGCAGCGGCGCTTGCCCGCCGTGCACGAGACTGACGGGCCATGGCGCCAGTTCGAACGCCTCGAGCACCACGGCAAGCCGCTTTTCGCGCACCGCCTGCGCAACCTGATACGAAAGCACGCGCGTGAGCCCCACGCCATGCAGCGCAGCGTCGATCGCGGCCTCCGCGGTGTTGACCGCGAGCCGCGCGTGCACCGACTGCACGACGTCGCCCTTGCCCGCGCGGAACGTCCACGTGCGGCCTTCGACACCCTCGAACGTCACGCAGTGGTGCCGCGCCAGATCGCCTGGCGCAGCGGGCACGCCGTGCTCGGCCAGATACTCGGGGCTCGCGCAAACCACGCGGCGAATCGCGCCCACGCCCACCGCCACGAGCGCGCTATCGGGCAGCTCGCCAATGCGCACGGTGGCGTCCACCTGCTCTTCCATCAGATTGACCACGCGATCCGCCAGCATCAGCCGCACGTCGATCTCGGGATACTGCGCGAGAAACGCATTGACGATGGGCAGCACGTGCAGCCGCCCGAACACCACGGGCGCCGAGAGCGCAAGCGTGCCTCTTGCCGTGGTGTATTCGCCGGTTGCCGCGCGCTCGGCCTCGCCCACCTCTTCCAGGATACGCCGGCAGGCCGCCACGTAAGACGCCCCGGCCCCGGTCAGCGCGAGTTGCCGAGTGGTGCGTTTGAGCAGCCGCGTCTTGAGATGCGCCTCGAGGTCGTTGACCTTGCGGCTGACCGTGGCCAGCGGCATGTGCAAACGCCGCGCCGCTGCGGAAAGGCTGCCGGCCTCGACCACGGCGACGAGCACGGACATCGCATCGAGCCGGTCCATGATGTTCTCGCTGTTCGGGAGGATGAGCATGAATATTGCCGTATCTTCTTCAAACGTGCGATTTGGGAAGGCGCAGCCCGGGTAGGTAAATGCAAAAAGCCAGCAAACCCGGTTTGCCGGCTTTCCAGGTCGGAGACCTCTGCGAAGCTTAGCTTGCCGATGCTGCAGCTTGCGGCGTGATCACGAGGTTCAGGCCGTTTTCCTTCGTGATCGTCAGGGTGACTGCCGACGGGGTCTTGTTGGCGCCAGCGCCAGCCGTAACGACTTGCAGGTTCGACAGCTGTTCACGTTGAATCAGTTGCATGAGCAACCTCCATAAATATGTGCGTGTGTTGAGAGAATGCTCCCCAATTAGGGAGGGAGCGGCGAAAAGCTTACGGCCAATCTCTCGCCGGGCGGGCTGTCTCGATTTGAAGATTCGTGAAGAAGCTTTGGCACTTGATTTGCGTCGCCCGACAAGCGAGTCATTGCACGGCGGCACCATAAAGAACTTGGAGAAATCACCAATAGCACGATCGTGCTATTTTTGTTAGGCTGCGACTTTTCTTATTCACGGGCCCTCTGCCATGTCGCTGATCTTCTCTCGCCGTGATCTTGATTTCCTGCTCTACGAATGGCTCGACGTCGAGCGCCTTACGCGCATCGCGCGCTACGCCGACCATTCGCGCGAGACCTTCGATGCGGCGCTCGACACCTGCGAGAAGATCGCGACCGACCTGTTCGCGCCCCACAACAAGAAAAACGATCAGCACGAACCGCACTTCGACGGCGAAACCGTCACTATCATCCCCGAGGTCAAGACCGCGCTGAAGGCGTTCAGCGAAGCGGGTCTGATGGCTGCGGGCCAGGACTACGAATACGGCGGCATGCAGTTGCCGCTGGTGGTCGAGAAGGCGGGCTTGGCGTGGTTCAAGGCCGCGAACGTGGGCACGAGCGCGTATCCGTTCCTCACCATCGGCAACGCCAACCTGCTGCTCGCGCACGGCAGCGCAAAGCAGGTCGAGACCTTCGTGAAGCCCGAGTTCGAAGGCCGTTACTTCGGCACGATGTGCCTGTCCGAGCCGCAGGCGGGCTCGTCGCTTTCCGACGTGGCCACACGCGCCGACTTCGAGCACGACTCGCCGCTGGGCGCGCAGTATCGGCTGCGCGGCAACAAGATGTGGATCTCGGGCGGCGAGCACGAACTCTCCGAGAACATCGTCCACCTCGTGCTCGCGAAGATTCCGGGCCCGGACGGCAAGCTCATTGCCGGCGTGAAGGGCCTCTCGCTCTTCATCGTGCCGAAATACCTCGTAAGCGAGGACGGTTCGCGCGGCGAGCACAACGACGTCGTGCTCGCCGGCCTCAATCACAAAATGGGTTATCGCGGCACGACCAACTGCCTGCTCAATTTCGGCGAGGGCACCAAGTACGCGCCGGGCGGGCGCGCGGGCGCTATCGGCTATCTCGTGGGCGAGCCGCACCAGGGCCTCACGTACATGTTCCATATGATGAACGAGGCGCGCATCGGCGTGGGTCTCGGGGCGACCATGCTCGGCTATACCGGCTATCTGCATGCGCTCGACTACGCGCGCAATCGTCCACAGGGGCGCAGCGTGGGCGCGGCAGGCAAGGACCCGGCTTCGCCGCAGATCAGACTGATCGAGCACGCCGACGTGCGCCGCATGCTGCTCGCGCAAAAGAGCTATGTGGAAGGCGCGCTCGCGCTCAATCTCTGGTGCGCGCAACTGGTGGACGAAGCGCGCGCTGCCGCCGACGACGCGGCGCGCGAGCCGCTCACGCTGCTGCTCGACCTGCTCACGCCGATAGCGAAGAGCTGGCCCTCGCAGTGGTGCCTCGCCGCCAATGATCTCGCGATCCAGGTGCACGGCGGCTATGGCTATACGCGCGAATATAACGTCGAGCAGTTCTACCGCGACAACCGCCTCAACCCGATTCACGAGGGCACGCACGGCATCCAGGGCCTCGACCTGCTGGGCCGCAAGGTCACGATCAAGAACGGCGCGGCGCTGAAGCTATTCGTGCAACGTGTGCAGGCTACGACGGACCGCGCACTGTCGAGCGGCGACAAGCAGGATGCCGCGTATGCGCGCTCGCTTGAAGCGGCGCTGAATCGTCTTGTCGATGTCACGCAAACGCTCTGGTCGGCCGGCGACCCGAGCGTCGCGCTCGCCAATGCGTCGGTGTATCTGGAAGCGTTCGGGCACGTGGTGGTCGCGTGGGTCTGGCTCGAACAGGCGCTCACCGCGCGCGCGGCGCTTGCGCACACAAGCGGCACAAGCGGCACAACCGAGGAAGGCGGCAAAAACGACGATGAGGCCAGCTTCTATCGCGGCAAGCTCGCCGCCGCCGAATACTTCTTCGCCTGGGAGCTGCCGAAGACGGGCGCACAGTTCGATCTGCTCGCCTCGCTCGACCGCACGACGCTCGACATGCAGGATGCCTGGTTCTAATCCGGCGGTCGTGCGCCGCTCAAAGCACTTGAGCGCCAGCAAACCTGCCCGCCGCGCTCCCCCACCTACCTGACTGGGGGGGTGTCCCCCCCGCGCGCTGTCCTTACCCTGAAAGCCGTTCTGCCCACGCCGCCAGCGCGGGCAGAGTCACTTCAGAGGAGACAGACCCTGCGCCGCCCCGAACCCGCTTCGGGCCGCCTGCGGGATTTCGCGCACTACCACCAAAGTGGACGACGCATGACGCCGTATCCACGACAGGGGACACCCATGAGTTCACCCTCCGCCGTGCCCGTGGCGGGCGAATACGATTATCTGGTGATCGGCGCCGGATCGGCCGGCTGTGCCGTGGCGGGCCGCCTCGCAGACGACCCGACGGTGCGCGTCGCCGTGATCGAGAATGGCGGCCCGGACGACCATTACCTGATCTGGACGCCCATCGGCCTCGCCAAAACCGTCGTCAAGCCTGGCCCCTACAACTATGGCTACTACACCGAGCCGCAGCCGGCGCTCGGCGGCCGCACCAGCTATCAGCCGCGCGGCCGGGTGCTGGGCGGCTCTTCGTCACTCAATGGCATGGTCTATATCCGCGGCCATCGCAAGGATTACGACGACTGGGCCGCGCTCGGCTGCGAGGGCTGGAGCTACGACGACGTCCTGCCCTACTTCAAGCGCAGCGAGAACAACACTCGCTTCGCCGGCACCGACAATCCGTGGCACGGCACGGACGGCCCGCTTTATGTGAACGACCTGCGCTCGCCCAATCCTTTCTGCCATCACTTCCTGCAAGCCGCGCAGCAAGCGGGCCATGCGCTGAACGACGACTTCAACGGCGCCGAGCAGGAAGGCTTCGGCTACTACCAGGTCACGCAGCACAACGGCGAGCGCTGGAACGCGGCGCGTGCCTATCTGCACCGGGGCAAGACCACGAACGGCCACTACAACTTCGGCCGTAATAACCTGGCAGTGCTGACCGGCACCCAGGCGCTGCGCCTCGTCTTCGAAGGGCGGCGCGCGGTGGGCGTGCGGGTCGTGCGCGATGGCGTGCAACACGTCCTGCGCGCACGGCGTGAAGTGATCGTGAGCGGCGGCGTATTCAATTCGCCGCAGCTCTTGCTGGCCTCTGGCATCGGGCCTGCCGCGCATCTGCGCGAAATGGGCGTCGAGGTGCTCCACGACCTGCCCGGGGTGGGCGAAAACCTCCAGGATCATCTGGACATCGTGCTCAACACGCAACTCGACAGCACCGATCTGTTCGGCGCGACGCTGCGCGGCGGCCTGCGTCTCCTCAAGGAGATCCGCCGCTATCGGCGCGAACGTACCGGCATGCTGACGTCCAACTTCGTCGAAGCAGGCGCGTTTGTGAAGAGCCGCCCCGAGCTCGATCGCCCCGACCTCAACCTTGTGTTCACCGTCGCCCTGATCGGCAATCGCAACATGGGCAGCCGACGCAAGCTCGGCCACGGCTACTCGGGGCACGTATGCGTGCTGCGCCCCGAAAGCCGCGGCGTCGTGCGCCTGCGCTCGCCCGACATGCGCGAAGCGCCGCTGATCGACACACGGCTGATGAGCGCGCCACGCGACATGGAAACGCTGATAGCCGGCATCCACATCATGCGCAATATCTTCGGGCAGCCTGCGCTGAAGAACCTGGGCGGCCGCGAAATGAAAAGCGAGAGCTTCGCCGATGAAGCCAGCGTGCGCGCTTTCGTGCGCGGTCACGCCGATTGCCTGTATCACCCGGTAGGCACCTGCAAGATGGGGCGCGACGCGGACCCGCACGCGGTCGTCGATCCCGAACTGCGCGTGCGAGGCGTGGAAAGTCTGCGCGTGGTGGACTGCTCGATCATGCCAACGCTGATCGGCGGCAACACCAACGCTCCGGCCATGATGATCGGCGAAAAGGCCGCCGACATGATTCGCGCCGCACAACGCCGGGCATAGCGAGAATATCGTCGGCAAGGCGCCGGCATAATCTGGGAGACACACGATGCAACATCCGATCAAGCAAGAAGCCCAGCAGGCGCTGCCCGGGCCGCTTCCCGCAACCGAGGCGACCATCGCCGCGCAACAGCACGCGCTGAACGACCTGCCGCCCGACGATCCGATTGAAGTCGCCGATGCAAAGCGCGGCTTTATCGGCACCATAGCCGATGCGGAGATTCGCGGCGCATACGGGCAACTGGTCTGGAGCCTCGCCGATTATGGCTTTCTCGACGAGCAAGCCGCGCCGCCCACCGCGCATCCCGGTCTGTGGCGCCATGCGCGGCTGAACAGGCTGCACGGTCTCTTCAGCGTGACCGAGCGCATCTATCAGGTGCGTGGCTTCGACGTTTCCAACGTGACGTTCATCGAAGGCGAGACCGGCCTGATCGTGATCGATCCGCTCACGTGCAAGGAAACCGCTGCCGCCGCGCTCGAGCTGTATTTCGCGCATCGTCCGAGGCGCCCTGTCGTGGCGGTCATCTACAGCCACAGCCATGCCGATCACTTCGGCGGCGTGCGAGGCGTCGTGGACGAAGCGGATGTCGTGGCCGGCAAGGCGCAGGTCATCGCGCCCGCTGGATTCATGGAAGAAGCGGTGTCGGAAAACGTGATGGCGGGCACGGCCATGGCGCGGCGCGCGCAATTCCAGTTTGGCCATACGCTCGCGCGCAATGCCTGCTGCCAGATCGATGCGGGCATGGGCAAGAATATTCCGCGCGGCACGATCACGCTGATTCCACCGACAAAGCTGATCATGCAAATGACCGAATCGCATGTGATCGACGGCGTCGAAATCGTGTTTCAGCTCACGCCCGAAAGCGAAGCGCCCGCCGAGATGCACTTCTGGTTCCCGCAGGAGCGCGCGCTCAACCTGGCCGAGAACGGCACGCGGTCGCTGCACAATCTGTGTCCGCTGCGCGGCGCGCAGGTACGCAACGCGCAATTGTGGTCGCGATACCTGGGCGAGTCGCTGGAGCGCTACGGGCGCGAAGCCGAGGTCGTGTTAGCGCAGCACAACTGGCCGACCTGGGGCAACGAGCGCATCGTCGATTACCTGGAGGCGCAGCGGGATCTCTACAAATTCCTGCACGACCAGACTGTGCGCCTCATGAACCACGGCTTGAACGCCGTTGAAATCGCCGAGCAGATTCGCCTGCCGGACGAGCTGCGTTCGAAGTGGCATGCGCACGGCTACTACGGCGCTGTCGTGCACAACGTCAAGGCCATCTATCAGCATTACCTGGGTTGGTACGACGGCAATCCGGCTAACCTGCACGCCCTGCCTCCGGAGGCTTCCGCACCGCGCTATGTCGAGTACATGGGCGGAGCCGATGCCATGCTCGAGCGCGCGCGTCGAGATTTCGATCAAGGCGAGTACCGTTGGGTCGCCCAGTGCATGAACCACCTGGTGTTTGCACAGCCGCAGTTGCGCGAAGCGCGCGAACTGGGTGCTGCTGCGCTCGAACAGATGGGGTATCAGGCCCAATCGGCAACGTGGCGCAACGCGTTCCTGCTCGGCGCGCGCGAACTGCGCGAAGGGCGAGATGCTTCGACCGAATTCGGCAGCCGCAGCGCCGACATGGTCAGCGCGATTACCGAGGAAATGTTCTTCGACTATTTCGCCGTTCGTGTCGATGGCCTGAAGGCGCAGCATCTGAACATGCGCATTGCGTGGCGTTTCAGCGACATCGATAAGCAGTTCAAACTGAATCTCCAGAACGGGGCGTTGACGTGGTGCTACACATCGCCAAACGAGCGCACCGATCTGAGCGTGACCATGTCGAGGCAAACGCTCAACCGGATCCTCTGCGGCGAAACGGGCTTTCAGGAAGCCGTACTTGCGCGCGAAATCCAGCTGGACGGCAAGGTCGAACTGTTCCGCGCCATGCTAGGGACCCTCGACAAATTCGACGGCGATTTCAACGTCGTGGAACCGTGACGCAGATGTGCCGACGAACTACGCGATGAAACGAGCCCCCTCCCGCACAACCGCATTCGTCGGCTATAATGCGCCGGTCTTAGGGGAGTAGTCTGCGTCACGCGCGATGCGTGTCGCGCCGCCGTCAACATAATTGGCACGCTGTGCCATGGCGCCGGCAGCCGTTCTTCGGCCTGACGAGACCTATGACGTCATCCTTCATACCCGGGCTGGGCGGGGGGATTGCGTCATTGGTCCGTCCGTCCAGCCCGAGGAATGCCGTTTCCCATGCACCGCTTTTCACGCCGCCACGCGATCGCAGTCGCACACACCCGCACGACGGAGCGCTCGTCATGATCTGGACGTTCGCCCTGCTCATTGCCGCCGCCGGCATCATCTATCTATCCTGCGAAACCTTCGTCAATGCCGTCGAGTGGCTCGGCCAGAAGCTCAAGGTCACGCAGACGGCCACCGGCACGATCCTTGCCGCGTTCGGCACGGCGCTGCCCGAAAGCGTGGTCACGCTCGTAGCCGTTGCGTTCGGCACCGATCCGGCCCACAAGGAAATCGGCATTGGCGCAGCCATTGGCGGGCCGCTCGCGCTCAGCACCGTCGCCTATGCGGTGGTGGGCGTCGCGTTGCTGGCGACGGTCGCGCGCGCGGGCCGTGCAGGCGCCGGCACCGTCGACGCCGATACGCGCCGCCTGCGCCGCGACCAGCTCTGGTTCCTCGCGATCTTCGTGGCGAAAATCGGGCTCGGACTCGTGGTGTTCAGTTTCAAGCCCATTCTCGGCATTGCGTTTCTCGCGGCCTACGCGCTCTATTGCTGGAAGGAGCTGAGCGACGATGGCGATGAGATCGAAGACGTGGGGCTCGAGCCGCTCAAGCTGCGTCCGCGCGATGCGGATCCGTCGCTGTTCTGGGTCCTGCTCCAGACCCTGGGCGCGCTGGTCGTGATCTTCTTCGCCTCGCACCTGTTCGTGCAGCAGATCGGTAAAGTAGGACCGTGGCTCGGCCTGAGCCCGCAATTGACTGCGCTGCTCTTCAGCCCGATCGCCACCGAGCTGCCGGAAATCATGAACGCGATCATCTGGGTGCGTCAGGGCAAGGAGCGGCTCGCGCTCGCGAACATCAGCGGCGCGATGATGATCCAGGCGACCATTCCCACCGCATTCGGCTTGTTCTTCACGCCGTGGCACCTGGGTGCGCCGTCGATTCTTGCCGCGGCCACGACGATGCTCGCCATCCTGTTCCTGCAATGGGCGTTCCGTGCGCCGCAAGTGCATAGCCGCCAGCTTACGCATGTGGGCTGGCTCTATGCGGTGTTTGCGGGCATGCTGTGGGTGATTCCGAAGTGATTGGCTTGCGGCGGTTGCGCAACACGTTGCGAAACCGCCGCCCCACGACCCTCAATGCGTCGCATGCAGATACAGATACAGCGACGCAGCCGCCACGCCGCCCAGCAGCGGTCCGAGCACGGGAATCCACGCATAGCGCCAGTCGCTGTCTCGCTTGCCCGGGATCGGCAGCAGCGCATGCATGATGCGCGGCGAGAGATCGCGCGCCGGGCTCATGGCGTAGCCCGTGGGGCCGCCCAGCGAAATGCCGATGCCGAGCACGAGCAGGCCAACCGGCAATGCATCGAGCGCGCCCAGGCCCACCTGCGGCGAGGCCAGATACAGTACGCCGAGGATCAGCACGAAGGTACAGATGGCTTCGGTCATCACGTTGTGCCGCACGCTACGGATCGCAGGCGCGGTGCAGAACACGGCGAGCTTGAGATCGGCATCGGCTTCGTTCGCGAAGTGCTGGCGATAAGCTAGCCACACGAGGAACGCGCCCGCCATGCCGCCGAGCATCTGGGCGACGATGTAGCCGCACACCTTCGACCATGCGAACTTGCCCGTGAGCGCGAGGCTGATCGTCACGATCGGGTTCAGATGCGCGCCGCTGTACGATGCGGTGACGTACACGGCCACGAACACGGCCATCGCCCAGCCCATCACGATGACGATGAGGTCGGCGCCCTTGCCTTTGGTCTTTGCGAGCAGCACGTTGGCGACCGCGCCGTTGCCTAGCAGCACGAGTATGGCCGTGCCGATGAATTCAGCAATGTATGGTGACATTCTGATTATTTCTCAGGATTCCGAAATGGACGCGAGACCAGCGCAGTGCTGGCTGCGCGGCCCTTCGGTAATGGGTTACGTTGACTCGTTCGAATTCTTTGGCTGGATGTCGCCGCGGCGTTACTGCGTATCGTCGGCCCAAGCCTTGGCGGCGCGCACCGCGCGCTGCCATCCCGCGCGACAGGCGTCCACCTGCGATGGCGGCATGGCGGGAGAGAAACGCTTGTCCACATGCCACTGGCTCTGCAGTTCGTTCACGCTTTTCCAGTAGCCGGTCGCAAGGCCAGCGAGATAGGCCGCGCCTAGCGCGGTGGTTTCGGTAATCCGCGGACGCACGGCATCCACGCCCAGCAGGTCAGCCTGGAACTGCATGAGCAGGTTATTGGCGCTCGCCCCGCCGTCCACGCGCAACTCGCCTACGCTGATGCCCGAATCGGCCTCCATGGCAGCGAGCACGTCGAGCGATTGATACGCGATCGAATCGAGCGCGGCGCGCGCGACGTGCGCCGCGCTCGTGCCGCGCGTCACGCCAAAGAGCGAGCCGCGCGCGTGCGCGTTCCAGTGCGGCGCTCCAAGGCCAGCGAAGGCCGGCACCAGATACACACCATCCGTGTGCGGCACGCTCGCCGCAAGGGCTTCGACTTCCGCCGCGCTCTTGATGAGGCCCATGCCGTCGCGCAGCCATTGCACCACGGCACCAGCGATAAAGATGCTGCCTTCGAGCGCATAGTTCACCTCGTCGCCAATCTGCCACGCAATGGTCGTCACGAGATTGTTCTTCGACTCGATGGGCGTCGTGCCCGTGTTCATCATGAGGAAGCAGCCCGTGCCGTAGGTATTCTTCACCATGCCGGAGGCCGTGCACATCTGGCCGAACAGCGCCGCCTGCTGGTCGCCGGCAATGCCTGCGAGCGGAATCTTCGACGCGAATACCGTGGTTTTGGTCGGCCCGTACACTTCGGATGACGAACGAACTTCAGGAAGCATGCTGCGCGGAATATCGAGCGCGTCGAGCAGCTCGTCGTCCCATTTGCGCGTGTGGATATTGAACAGCATCGTGCGCGAGGCGTTGGTCACGTCGGTCACGTGCAATTCGTGCTTCGTGAAATTCCAGACGAGCCAGCTGTCGACGGTGCCAAACGCGAGCAAGCCTCGCCGCGCCTTTTCGCGCGCGCCTTCCACGTTGTCGAGAATCCAGCGGATCTTGGTGGCCGAGAAGTACGCGTCGATCGGCAGACCGGTCTTCGCGCGCACCATGGCTTCGAGGCCTTGTGCCTTGAGTTGATCGCAGAAGTCGGCCGTGCGGCGGTCCTGCCAGACGATCGCGTTGTAGATGGGATGGCCGGTCTCGCGGTCCCAGACGATGGTGGTTTCGCGCTGGTTCGTGATGCCAATGGCGTCGATATTGGTGCCGTTCAGTCCCACGCGCGTAACGGCTTCGGCGGCCACGCCCGCCTGGGTCGACCAGATTTCCTGCGGATCGTGCTCGACCCAGCCCGGACGCGGATAAATCTGCTCGAACTCCTTCTGGGCCATCGAGACGATATGGCCCTGCCGGTCGAACAGCATCGCACGCGAACTCGTGGTGCCCTGGTCGAGCGCAAGAATGTACTGTTGGTCCTGCATGTCTCTTATCTCCATCCGTGAGTAGTTTTGATTCACGCCGCGATGTGCGGCGCGCGGCTCGCGGCAAACCACGCTTCGAGCGCCGCCGTGACCGCCTCCAGCGTGCCCGACGCCACATGCAAGCCGAGCTTCGAGCGGCGCCAGAGCACGTCCTCGGCGCAGGTCGCCCACTCGGTATCACGCAAATAGCGCAATTCGGCCTCGTAAATGCCTGGGGCAATCTGCGGCCCCAGTTCTTCGAGCGACGCAGCCTTGCCGATCAGGCGCTCAGCGCGCGTGCCGTAAGCGCGCGCGTAGCGCAGCGCGAGCGGCGCGGGCAGCCAGGCGTGGCGACCCGCGAAGCCTTCGGCGAAGGGCGCGAAACGCGCGTTCGCGATGTCGCCGCCCGGCAGCGGCTCGCCGGCAGTCCAGCCCGGCGCGTTGCTGCCCAGCACGCGGCACAGCCTGTCGCCGGCTTCTTCCGCGAGCTTGCGAAACGTGGTGATCTTGCCGCCGAACACGGAGAGCAACGGCGCGCCTTCAGTGTCGTCCATCTCCAGACGATAGTCGCGCGTGACCGCCGACGCATTCTTCGCGCCCTCTTCTTCGAGCAGCGGCCGCACGCCCGAGTAGGTCCAGTGCACGTCGGCGGGCGAGATCTTGCGCTTGAAATAGCGGTTGATCGACTCGCACAGATAGCGCGTTTCGTCGCCGTCGATCGAGACTTTCGCGGGATCGCTGCGGTATTCCACGTCGGTCGTGCCGATCAGCGTGAAGTCGTGCTCGTAAGGAATCGCGAAGATGATGCGCTTGTCCGGATTCTGGAAAATGTAGGCGTGGTCATGATCGAATAGACGCTTCGTCACGATATGGCTGCCCTTCACGAGGCGTACGCTGTGCTGCGCGCCGCGCCCGAGCGCGCCGTGCAGCACCTCGCCCACCCATGGGCCCGCCGCATTGGCCACCGCGCGCGCGCGCACGTCGAAGGTGCTGCCGTCGGGGCGGCGCAGGGTCGCCAGCCATTCGCCATTCACGCGCTGCGCGCCAACGAGCTTGGTGCGCGTGAGAATCCGCGCGCCGCGCTCCTGCGCGTCGAGCGCATTGAGCACGACCAGACGCGCATCGTCCACCCAACCGTCCGAGTAAACGAAACCGCGCCGAATGGTGTCGATGAGCGGTGCGCCCGCCGCGTGGCGGCGCATGTCGATGCCGCGCGAGCCCGGCAGCAGCTCGCGCCTGGCCAGATGATCGTAAAGAAAGAGCCCGACGCGGATGAGCCACGCGGGGCGCAAGTCGGGCATGTGCGGCATCACGAAGCGCAGCGGCCACATGATGTGGGGCGCCGAGCGCAACAGCGTCTCGCGCTCCTGCAGCGCCTTGCGCACGAGGCCGAACTCGCGGTATTCGAGGTAGCGCAGCCCGCCGTGAATCAGCTTTGTGCTCGCTGACGAGGTGTGCGAGGCAAGGTCGTCCTGCTCGCAAAGGAGCACGGAGAGCCCGCGCCCGGCCGCGTCACGCGCGATGCCCGCGCCGTTGATTCCGCCACCCACGACGAGCAGATCGTAGCGATTCTGTTGACTCACCTGCGTTCCCTGATAGTTCCGGCAAACTCGCGATCCTGGTTGATCACGCCAAAGCATTCACCAGGATCGAACCCAAAAAATGTTCGAATTCGAAATTTATCGAACAAAACAGAAAAAGTAAAGTTCGCTTTTATGGTGTGACGAGCGGACTTCCGGAATCGCCTGACAAAAGGCAACTGCCCTGCATATCGCTGGATTTCAAGCGCAAGTAGGCGCCCGATCAAGCGCCTGGAGAGCGTTTGAACAAGCGCGAAAATTTTCGAATGATGTTCGTATTGCTTTCGTTTCGGCACATGCGGATGCGCCGCGCCGCTGCCTAGTCCGCGACGTACACGGCCGTTCCCGCCTGGGCCACGGTCTCGTTCATTTGGGCGGGCAGGGGCTTGTCGGTGAAAAGCGCGTGAATCTGGCTCAGATGCCCCTGACGCACGAGCGCGGGCCGGCCGATTTTCGAATGATCCGTCACCAGATAAACGGTGCGCGCGTGCTCGATGATCGCTTCCGCCACGTGCACCTCGCGCGTGTCGAAGTCGCGCAGCGTGCCATCGGTTTCGATCGCCGAGGTGCCGATAATCGCGTAATCGACCTTGAACTGACGAATGAAGTCGATGGTGAGCTCGCCCACAATGCCCTTGTCCCATGGCCGCACGATGCCGCCCGTAATGAGCACTTCGCATTCCGGGTAGCCGCTCATCATGCTCGCCACGTTCAGGTTGTTCGTGATGACGCGCAGGCCGCGATGGCGGTTGAGCGCGCGCGCGACCTCCTCGGTCGTGGTGCCGAGGTTGATGAAGAGCGAGGCCTGATCAGGGATGTGCGAGGCCGCGAGCGCGCCGATGCGCCGCTTCTCCGCGTGGAACATCTGTTGCCGCGCGCCGTAGGAGACGTTTTCCGCACTCGTGGGCAGGCTCGCGCCGCCGTGGTAGCGGCGCAGGAGGTTCATGTCGGCGAGCCAGTTGACGTCGCGGCGGATGGTCTGCGGCGTGACGCCGAAATGCGCGGCGAAATCGTCGACGGTCACGAAGCCGTCGCGCTGCACCCATTCGAGCAGCTCCTGCTGACGCGCGTTGAGGGTGAGGCGGGGGTCTCGTGTCATGGTCTCGTGATGGCTGCGAATGGGAACTGGCACTATTGTAAGGGCAGTCGGGCTGGGCATTCGGTGGCCCAGTGGGGGTGCGCCCGCATCCGTACCCGGGCAAATACGGGGGTAAATACCGAGAAAATCGCTTTCAGCCAGAAAGCAGTCAGAAGGCCACGCTTTCTTATACTTCCACCCATTCCGGCAAGCCGCCGGTCACGAGGAGTCACGCAGTGATGCTTTCCGGCGCCCAGCATTTCGGCAGCGCTTTGTTGCTGTGCATCGCGCTCGGCGCCGCCCCGATGGCGCATGCCGAGCCGATCCGGCTGATGATGGGGGGCATGTCCAAGATCGTCTATCTGCCAGCGGTGCTTGCCTCGCAGTTGGGCTACTTCAAGGACGAAGGGCTCGACGTCCAGGTGGTCTCGGGTCCGGCGGGCATCGACACCTCCACGGAACTGATCGCCGGCGCGATCGAAGGCGCGGTGGGCTTCTACGACCACACGCTCGACCTGCAGAGCCGCGGCCAGGACGTGCTCTCGGTGGTGGTGCTGCAGCGCGCGGCGGGGCTCGCCGAACTCGCCTCGGTTCATGCGGAAGGCGGCCGGGAACTGGCTGGCGCCACCGCCATGAAAACCACGGCGTCGAACTTCGCGTCGAACACACCAGCGAATACAGCGGCGATGAAAGCGGCGCGCGGCAAGCGCCTCGGCGTAACCGGATTCGGCGCCTCCACGTGGGTGCTCACGCGTTTCCTGCTCGCCCGCGCGGGCGTGGCGGCCGGCGACTACACGGTTGTACCGCTCGCATCCGACACGCGCTTTGTCGAAGCCTTCGAGCAGGGCTCGATCGACGCGGGCATGGTCGAGGAACCCACGGCCACGCGCCTCCTGACGAGCCGCGCGGCCACGGTGGTGGTCGACATGCGCAGCGTCGAGGACACGCAGCGCTGGGTCGGCGGCCCGTATGCAGGCGCGTGCCTCTATCTGCGGCGCAACTGGATGCTCGCGCACCGGCGGGAGACCGGAAAAATGGTGCAAGCGCTCACCCGTGCGCTGCGCTTCATCAGCACGCATTCGGCTGGGCAGATCGCCGCGGTGCTGCCGCCCGAGGTTATCGGCAACGACCGCGCGGGTTATGTGCGCGCGCTCGCCTCGGCGCAGGGCGCGTTTTCGAAGGATGGCCTGATGCCCGACGGCGCGCCGCAAACCGTGCTGAAGGTGCTGATGACGGCAGGCACGGGATTGACGGCCCGGCATGTCGATCTGTCGAAAACCTATACGAATGAATTCGTGAAAGGCATGCCGTAATCCGGCGCTGCCGTTCGCCAAAACAATCGCATTAATTTCAACCGCGTTTTCCACCCCGAATCAAGCCACACGGCGAGCAGCACGACGGCCCGCACGGCCGCCGGGGCGCGCTCGTCCAACATGCAAGGATGTCCAACATGTCTTCAGCCATTAACGCCGCGCCGGGAGAGTCGAAAGCCCGCACCGTGTTTCGCGCGGTCAGCGGCAACTTTCTGGAAATGTACGACTTCATGGTGTACGGCTATTACGCCGCCGCCATCGCCAGCACGTTCTTTCCGGCCGGCAACGAATTCGCCTCGCTGATGCTCGCGCTCTCCGTGTTCGGCGCGGGCTTCCTGATGCGCCCGCTCGGCGCCATCGTGCTCGGCGCGTACATGGACCGCCATGGCCGCCGCAAAGGCCTGATTCTCTCGCTCGGGCTAATGGCCGTGGGCACCATGTGCGTGGCCTTCGTGCCCGGCTACGCCACCATCGGCCTGGCCGCTCCGCTCATCATCCTGGTCGGGCGTCTGCTGCAAGGCTTCTCGGCAGGCGCCGAGCTGGGCGGCGTGTCCGTCTACCTCGCGGAAATCTCCACCAAGGGCAACCGCGGCTTCTTCTGCTCGTGGCAGTCGGGCAGCCAGCAAGTGGCCGTGGTGTTCGCCGCGGCGCTCGGCGTGGCGCTGAACGCCATGCTGCCTGCGCCCGAGATGAAGGAGTGGGGCTGGCGCGTGCCGTTCGTGGTCGGCTGCATGATCGTGCCGTTCCTGTTCTATATCCGCCGCACGCTGCGCGAATCCGATGAATTCACCGCACGCCGCCATCATCCGAGCCTCGGCGAGATCACGCGCGCCATCGCCAGCAACTGGGGCATCGTGCTCGCGGGCATGGGCCTCGTGATCATGACGACGACCTCGTTCTATCTGATCACCGCCTACACGCCCACCTTCGGCAAGGTCGAGCTGCACCTCTCGTCGTATGACGCGCTGCTCGTGACCGTATGCGTGGGCGTCTCGAACTTCATCTGGCTGCCCATCTCCGGCGCCGTGTCGGACCGCATCGGCCGCGCACCCGTGTTGATGGCCTGCACCGTGCTCGCCATGCTCAGCGCGTATCCGGTCATGCGCTGGCTCGTAGCCGCGCCCTCCTTCTCGACGCTGCTGATCGTGGAGCTGTGGCTTTCGACGCTCTATGCGTGGTACAACGGTGCCATGGTCGTCGCGCTGACCGAGCTGATGCCGGTGCATGTGCGCACCACGGGTTTCTCGATGGCCTATAGCCTCGCAACGCTCGTGGGCGGCTTCACGCCGGCGATCGCCACGTGGCTCATTCATGTCACCGGCGACAAGGCCGCGCCGGGCGCATGGCTGAGTATCGCCGCTGTGTGCGGCCTGGTGGCGACCCTGTACCTGTATCGCACGCGCATCGCTCGCGAACAGTACAAGACCGCCTGATACCGATACCGCATCGTGCAGGGCCGGCCGACTGGACTGGAAAACGGCATGAAACTGCTGCTCGTCGAAGACAACGAACAACTCGCGCATTGGCTCATCCGCACCTTGACCGATGACGGTTTCATGCTCGACCACGTAGGCGACGGCGAGGCGGCCGAAGACGCGCTGCGCGCCTCGCCCTACGACGTGGTGCTGCTCGATCTCAATCTGCCGCGCATGTCCGGCAAGGCGCTGCTGCGCCGCATGCGCTCACGCGGCGACGCCACGCCCGTGCTGATTCTCACGGCCACGGGCGCCATCGACGAAAAGGTCGTGTGCCTCGGCGCCGGCGCCGACGACTACATCGTCAAGCCCTTCGACGCACGCGAGCTCGTGGCGCGCGTGAAAGTGCTCGCGCGCCGCCAGGCGCCCTCGCGCACGAACCGCGTGCGCTGCGGCAACCTGCTCTACGACATGGACACGCTGCGCTTTTACGTGGATGAGGAATCGCTCACGCTCACGCCGCGCGAGCACACCGTGCTGGAAACGCTGATCCTGCGCGCGAAAAAAACCGTGTCCAAGGCCGCCCTCGCGGAATCCGTGAGCGACGCCGACGCCCCCACCAGCGAAGACGCCATCGAGATCTATGTCTCGCGGCTGCGCAAGAAACTCGAAAAGAGCACGGCGACCATCATCACGCTGCGAGGGCTGGGCTACCTGCTCCAAGATGCCGAAGCCGAAGAATAAGGCGAAAAACAAAGCGACCAACAGCCTGCGTGTGCGCCTGCTGCTCTGGCTCGTGCTGCCGATGACGGTGTTCATCGCGGCGGCCGGGCTGATCACGCGAGGCAACGCATGGCACACGGCAAATCTGCTTCAGGACGATGCGCTGCTCTCGGCGGCTCGCGTGATGGCCGGCGACATCGGTTGGCAAGGCAACGACCTGGTCGCATCGATATCGCCGAGCGCCATCGAAATACTGCGCACGCCGCACCGCGACCAGGTGTTCTTCCGCGTGCAGGAAATCGGCGGGGCCATCATTGCAGGCACTTCCGATTTTCCGCAACACGTTCCCGAAACCTCCCCGCAGTGGTACGACGCCCAGGTAGGCGGCGCACCCATTCGCGCGGTTTCGCTGATCCGCGACATGTACGACGCGGGCGCGACGCGCCGCGTGATCGTTTCGGTGGGCCGCACGCTGCACGAGCGCGACGCGATGGTCGCCGCGCTCTGGCGGCCGCAGATCTTCTATTTCGCGGCCATCGTCACGGTGGCCGTCGTACTCGTGTGCGTCGCGCTCACGCTCGAGCTGCGCCCGCTCACGCGGCTCGCGCGCGGGCTGCCGCAACGGGTGCGCACGTCTTCGGTGCGCATCGACGTCGAGCCGCTGAGGAGCGAGTTGCGCCCCATCGTGAGCGCGTTCAATGAATGCCTCGACATCATCGAGCGGCAGACCGCGATGCAACGGCGCTTTGTCGCCGATGCCGCGCACCAGTTGCGCACGCCGCTCACGCTACTCGGCACGCAGTTGCAATACGCGCGCCGGCAGCAGGATCCCGCGCTGCTTCACGAAACGCTCAAGGCGATGCATCAGAGCAACCGCTCGCTCGTGGGGCTTACCAATCAGCTGCTGACGCTCGCGCAAGCCGAGGCGGCCGACTATACGCAATTCGAAGGTGTGAGCGTGGATATGCGCGCCGTGACAACCGGCGTCATCGAGCAGCTTGCGCTGCTCGCGCAGCGCAAGCGCGTGGAGATCGTGGCCACACTCGCGCAGCACGCCGAAGTCATGGGCAACGAACAGCTGCTCTCGGTGCTGGTGTTCAATCTCGTCGATAACGCCATTCGCTACTCGCCCGAAGGCGGTGCAGTCATGGTGACGCTCGCGGTGGCGGCGGGGTTCGTCACGTTGAGCGTCGCAGATGAAGGTGACGGTATCGCGCAGGAGTTGCGCGACAAGGTTTTCGAGCCTTTCTTCCGGGCTTCCACGAAACCCGGCAGCGGCCTCGGGCTCGCAATCGTGCGTGAGATCGCGCGTGCGCATCGGGCCGAGGTGAGGCTGGAAAACGGCGCGGATGGGCGCGGAACGATGGCGGTCGTACAGTTCGCGCCGGGCTGATGCGCGTGCGCGAGTAATATCGCCGCGCGTTAGCGTGCTCAGCTCGCGTCGGCTGCCGGCCGCTCCGCATAGGCATAGGCAGCGCCCGCGTGCTGATGCAGCCAGCGGATCATATCCGAGTGCTTCACTACGCCAAGCAGGCGCCGGGCATCGTCGAAAACCGGGACCTCGTAGCACGAGTGATCAGCGAAGATCGATGCGAGATGGGTCAGCGGCGTGGCGCGGTGTACCGCTTGAACCCCCGATGCCATGACAGCTTCGACCGTCTCCTCCACCTGCAGGGTCGTGCGCCGCAGCGCACGCCATAACCTGCGCGCGAATCCCGCCGGACGCCCGTGCGCCAAATCGTGATGCGTTACCGTGCCCACGAGCCGATGCGCGTCGTCCACCACCGGCAACGCATGAACGCCGTGGCGGCGCAGCGTCTCCAGTGCGGCATGCCTGCCCATCGTGATCGGCACGGCGTGGTCCGCGCTCGTCATGAATTCCTCGCAGGTGAGCTCGTCGAACGACAGGCGCTGCGGGTCGGCAAACACGCCGGCCTCCTGCGCGACAGGTGCCGGCGTCCCCAAGGGGCTCGCCGGGGCATTGGCCGGAGCCGTCGCACGCCAGACGGCGCGCGGATAGCGGTGCCCTGTGAGCGCGTGATAGACCAGTGCGGCGCTCAGCAAGGCAAACGACTGAAACAAAATGGGCGTGACCACGAAGCGAAAGCCGAGCGCATGCACGGCCGGGCCGCCGAGCACGGCCGTCAGCGCAACGGCGCCTGAGGGTGGATGCACGCAGCGGCACAGGAACATCGCGCTGATGGCAAGCGCAACGGCCACGGCGGCAGAAAGAACCGGGGTCGCGATCCACTGTGCGCAGGCCACGCCGACCAGCGCCGAAACGAGGTTGCCCCCCACGATGGACCATGGCTGCGCAAGCGGGCTTTCGGAAGCGCCGAACAGCAGCACCGCCGAAGCTCCCATGGGCGCGACCAGCATCGGAATATCGCCTGCGCTGCCGAACAGCAGATGCGTCGCGATCCCCGTGAATGCGATGCCGAGTAATGCGCCCCCGGCGCGGCGCACCCGTTCGCGCCACTCGGGCGCGCCCGGATGCGGAATGAAGTTCATCAGCCAGTCGTTGAATGCGATGCGAGGCATGGGCGTCGGCGCGTCTGGGGTGGGCTCCGCGCCGCGCGAGCCTTGCTGCAAGGCCGCGCGGCGCCTCAGGCGATTTGCGTGCGTTGAGGTTACCGAGACGCTCCGAATAACAACAATTGCGAATTCTTCGCTTATATATAATTCATTCTGTATGCATGTTTATGGGCGCCCGGTGAGCGCTTGTGCACAGGCATTTTTTAGCTCCTGCTTTTTTCGCATTCCTGATTTTTAGTGCCGACAGCCGAATTGCGGCAGCGTCACTCCTGCGGCCAGAAGCGCTCAAGCCGTGTCATCGCAAGGTCACGTAACGAAGCCATCGTTTCGTTTACGCCCACCCTGCAACACTTGTGACGAGCCATGACGAAGAAGCATATCCCCGAAGCATCCTCCACCGAAGCTGCCGCCAACGTCTCGCGGCGCGGCTTCCTCAAGCTCGCCGGCGCATCCGGTTTCGCGAGCGCCGCTGGCGCCGCGGCCACGCTCGCCGGCGTTGCAAAAGCCAATGCGGCCACGCCTGACGGCACGCCCGAGCAGATCCATCTCACCTGGGGCGCGGACCCGGCGAGCGAAGTCGTGGTCTCGTGGGCTTCGCTCGCGGCAGCCACGCGTCCGCGCGTGACGTACGCCACGGACCGTGGCAGCCGCGAAGTCGTGAACGCGGTCCAGCGCACCTACACGGACGGCCTCACGGGCGTCGTCGTGTTCGCCTATCATGCGCGCCTCTCCGGCCTGCACGCGGGCACCACCTATCGCTACGAAGTCACCGCCGACAACGACAGCCACGCCGGCAGCCCATTTGCCGCAAGCTTCACCACCGCGCCGCGCGGACGTCAACCGTTTCGCTTCACGAGCTACGGCGACCTCGCCACGCCCAATACGGGCTGGGTGCTGTCGTCGCCGCAAAGCCGCTTCGCGGTGGAGGCCGTCGAGCGCTTTCAGCCGCTCTTTCACCTGCTCAACGGCGACCTCTGCTACGCGAACCTGAACCCCGCGCACCAGACCGAGGTGTGGCGGGACTTCGCGAACAACAACCAGAGCTCGTCGTCGAACCGTCCGTGGATGCCGTGCCCCGGCAACCATGAAGTCGAGTTCCACAACGGCCCGCAAGGGCTCGAGTCGTATCTCACGCGCTACACGCTGCCCGAGAACGGCACGCGCTTTCCGGGTCGCTGGTACAGCTTCCGCGTGAGCAACGTGCTGTTCGTCTCGCTCGATGCCGACGACGTGGTGTATCAGGATGCCGCCGCGTTCGTGGCCGGCCCCGCGCCGCTCGTGCCCGCGGCAAGCACGGGCAATCCACCCATCGCGGCGGGCTCGTCGTTTTATGTGCGCGGCTACAGCAACGGCGAGCAGACGCGCTGGCTCGAAAGGACGCTGCGCCATGCCTCGCACGACGACGACATCGACTGGATCGTCGTGCAGATGCATCAGGACGCGCTCAGCTCATCGGAGACGGGCAACGGCTCGGACAAGGGCATCCGCGAAACCTGGCTGCCGCTCTTCGACCGCTATGGCGTGGACCTCGTGGTGTGCGGCCACGACCACGACTACGAGCGCAGCTATCCTGTGCGCGGCTGCAACCATCATGCAGGCGTGGATGCCGCGACGGGCACACCTGTCGACACGCTGCAGCCAAAGCCAGCCGCGAACGCGCAAGCGGGCGCCAACACGTTCGACACGAGCCACGGCACGATCCACCTGATACTCGGCGGCGGCGGCACGAGCGTACCGCTCGACGTCTACGGCGTAGATGTGGGCAACGGCAATCCGCAAGCGAAGGTGTTCACGAAGCCAAACCGGCCCGTGCCGGGCGCAACGCCGGGGACCTGGGTACGCGCGGGCGCTGATGCGCTCGAAGACGCCATCTGGTCCGCACAGCGCGATACGGGTACCGGTTATGGGATCGCCGTGTTCGACGTGGACCCTGGCAAGCACGGCGGCAAGACCACCATCACGATGAACTACTATCACGCGCCGGGCGCCGATCAGACGCCCACGCCGAACTACGAACTCTTCGAGACGGTCACGCTGGCCAAGTCGCGCAAATGAGCGCCCTGGTCCAGCGTTGAATGGCAGCGGTGCTCAGGCGAGCCCCGGCACTGCCGCTTGCAACACATCCACGCGTTTGGGCACGAGGCCGAGATCGAGGAAAGTGTCGGCGATCTTCTGCTGCTCGCCGAGAATGGTCTTCGTGATCTGCACCGTGCCGAACGCCGTGCGATCGACCGCCCGCGCCACCACGGGTGCGGGCAGCCCCCAGAGCTTCGCCAGTTCGTCCGCGTACGCCGCGCGATTGCTCTTGCCCCATTCGTCCGTTTTGGCGACCTCGTCGATCAGCACACGGATCACGTCCGGGTTATCGCGCGCATAGTTGCGCGAGGAAAAGTAAAACCCGCGATTGACCACTACGTCGCTTGCATCGGCGAGCACGCGTGCGCCGAAGCTCGCCTGCGCCGACGCAAAGAACGGGTCCCAGATGACCCAGGCGTCGATGGCGCCATGCTCGAAAGCCGCGCGCGCATCGGGCGGCGCGAGGAAGACGGGATTCACGTCGCGATAATCGAGCCCGTACGTGCGCAACAGTTGCACGAGGAAGTAGTGAACGTTGCTGCCCCGGTTGAACGCGACCCGCTTGCCTTTAAGATCGGCAACCTCGCGCAGCGGCGAGTCGTGCGGCACCAGCACTGCCTCCGATTGCGGCCGCGGCAGCGTTGCCGCCACATAGGCAAGCGGTGCGCCCGCGGCCTGCGCGAAGATGGGCGGCGCCTCGCCCACGTCACCGAAATCGATCGAGCCGACGTTGAGCGCCTCCAGTTGCACTGGGCCCGCGTTGAACTCCGTCCACGTCACCTTGACGCCCAGCGGCGCGAGACGCTGCTCCAGCGTGCCTCGGCCCTTCAGGAGGCTTAGCGCGCCCTTCTGGTTGCCGATGCGCAGGGTGCGCGCGGCGTTTGCCCCAAAGGCCCGGGGAGTGCTCAGGGCGGGCAGCGCAGCAGCAGCCGCACCTAGCGAAAGTTTGAGAAATGCGCGGCGTGTGCTCATGGGATTCGTATTGACAGTCGTAAGGAAAAGTTCGACCGATTCTACGAAGCGCCCAGGCAAATCCGAACGATGGAGTTTTCCGATTCAAATCAGCTACAGGACTAAGGGCGCGGGGGCCATTGCCCGTTTGATGCAAAACAATTTACGAGACCCGCCCAGCCGCTAAGCTTGCGGCCAGCATCTACGATTCCGCGCGGAGTATGCATCCGGCACCCGAGTTCTCTCCGACGAACCGTTCCACCCACCCGCAAATGAAAAAACCTCTCCTTGCCGGGCTGGCACTCGTTGCCGCGCTCTGTGCCGGCAACGCCACTGCGCAAACCACGCAAACACCCCCCGCCAAGCCAGCGCCTTCGATTGATCAAGCCGATGTCTTTCTGAATGTTTGCCAAAGGCCAGAAAATGTCGACGCCTGTGTCATGTATCTTTCGGGCTACACGCACGGTGCGCTGGTTCAGACCCTGATCGACAAGCAGCCGCAGCGCTATTGCGTCCCGCCCAACATCGGTCGCAGGGAGCAGCTTGTCGCCGTCCTGTCCTGGATGAAGGGACACCTCCAGTACATTCTCGAACCCACGGGCGCGGTCATCTACAAGGCGCTGATGGGCACATTCCCCTGTCGCTAGCCGCCTTCGTGCCCAGGGCACGGTTAAAAGTCTGATGGATATCGACTTCAATCTCCACATCCCATTAATTAAGGCTAACTAACTATCATCCCGGTGCCTGGCTGCGCTCCGCCGCACGCACTAACCGCGCCGATGCCACGAGGGTCGCGCAGAACAACATGAAAACGATCATTCAGCGGGACTCCTAGGGTAGCGACCAATGGTGGACTGGCTGCATCCAAGAAGTGGGTGCTGGTTGAACAGGACGGCCAGGTCGCGTAACGGGATTGCGCTCGCTGCGCACGCAGAAGCCTTGCTACGCCTGGCATCCAGCCTATAACGGCGTTCCCCGGAACGGCACGCCACTTGCGGTGCCCGATCTGCTTATGTGCGACAGGTACACGCCCGCTTCCGCATCTGCGACCTGAAATCCCACAAACGGTTACCTTTGTGTTGCGAGCACGGCAAATTCTCTGCTCCGTTCAGTCGCTACACCGGGAAGCGCCACCACCAGGAATGTGCGGCTTGCTTCGTCAACCCCTTCATATACAGGACTACCAATAAATTTTCGACGATGGCACCAGCTTTATCGGGCCTGCGCACAGGCAGGCGCCCCATGACTCCCCGCAGTGATGCATCTCATTGGCTGCACAAGGTTCACACGATGGGCCGGCATGCCCCTCGGAACTGCCAACCGGCAGACCACTCGCGGAAATCGCCGCGCGACCATGTGACTGGTTGCGCAGCGACTCTCGTCGGTGCACCGGATCTGTTTCATACCCAACGGCGGTCAGAAGTCGACGCTCCCGCACGGATACAGAAAGCCGTCGTTAAGCCACGCCTTCAGTAACTCGCGCCATGCATACCGCATACATCAGCAAGAGAAGGAACATGTTGCAACCCGATTCCGCCAGTTGTCCGCGCGCACTCCTCCCGGCGTGCACTGACAAGGCTCGTGGCCTCAGACGGCGAGCATCGTGGCATGCCTGCGCACCGGGCACCTCGTGCGCGAGGGTGCCCGGCCAATTACCCAGCACGACGGGCTGAGCCATCACGCCCCCTGGTACCAGCCAGGTGAAGCGGCGCGGGGTTCCTGTCCCGATACGCGCTATCGCGGAGGTTCACTCCCGGTTGTCAGTTTGTCGATTCGGTAGCGCGCGACGGATTCGGAATCGCCGTCCGCAGGTTTGGATTGAACGATGATTACGGGTACAGGCGAAGGTTACCTGCAAAACATGTTGCAGTGCACCTTAGGGCACCGACCGGGCATCTATCGAAAACCCAGTCGAGGTTCTCCCATATTTGGTGACCTAAGGTAGGTAACACGATATGGGTGGCGGGGACCTTGGGCAGCACTTTCAGGGCCGACAACCCGCTGAGCAATGCGACCCGGGGAACAGACAGATTCTGGTTTTCAGAACACCAAGTGTCTTGTGAGGAGACGAGCTACTCAGAGACCTAATCGATCCCATAGACAGTTACCTTCACCGATGTATTTCCCCATAATGCGACACCATAAGAGGAATCATGATTGTGAATCAAGATGTTATGGCATCTATTTAATGTAAATTCTTATGTAGCGATTTATAGGTCCCAAGTTTTGGGAGCTACAGAAGTGTCATTCCGCTCGAAGGTCACCGGGTTTGGGAGGATATGCGTTAGTGATCGCTCACATTTCCATAGGATCCCGGTTTTGGGAGACGTTTTTCTCATCGGGCGCTTGTTTCAGTGTTTACCTTTTACGCTTTAGAACCTTTAGTAAACCTTTAGGCAGCTCAAAGCCTTATCTGGTAAGGGTTTGCGGGCGAATTGGTTGCAACTTATGGGGCGCTGGGCACTGTCTATGGGATTCCGGGGTTGTGGATATGGGGATTCGGTAGCCTTGGATGGGGATTGGGGTCTGTGGATATGGGGAAAAGGTTGCCCCGTATGGGAAAAATTGCCGGAAGGGCCTTAGGTTCCCATTTATGGGAGCGCGCGAAGGTACCCGTCTATGGGCCCCGGCCAGATGATCCGACTTATCTCGTCGCCCGCAGGTTGCCGTGAAGGTATCCAATTATGGGGAAAGCAGAAGGTAACCAGCTCTGGGAACCTACGGCAGGTGCCCAGAACCTGAACATCGAAGGTCCCTCCCGCCGGGGCTTGCCGTACAGCCCAAGGGACTAACAACAGGTAGCGGTTTGTGGGAGGAGTCAAAGGTAGCCAATTATGGTAGCGCGCATCATGGATGCCGATTCAGGAAGGCTTGGGTCCGGACTGCTTTGGGTCCTCATTTATGGGATAACCAATAGGTCACCTCCAGTGGGAGATTTTTCTCATGGGACTTGCCACCACGCCATGATGGGCCGCGTGCCGCGATTTCCCATAAGCTGATACCTGTGAATAACTATTTCGAAGTGAACACTTACCAGGGGACCACAAGGTAGCTGGTTATGGGAGCAAATTTGGAGCGGCACGCTCGAATAGTTACCGTATTTGGGATCACTTTGGGCTGGCAGCAATGTCCTTCCAGGCTTGTCCGGTGGCCTGGCACGGCCACCAACGCGGCACCTGTCAACCCTTCCCACACGCGGTGTCGCTCTCCCGCACAGGCGAGCTCATGGCCTTGAGTCACCTGGTCGGTTGGTATACAGTTACCAACCGACCAGGTTCCCTTTTAACGTGGATCATATGGCAAGAAAAAAGGCCGATGCCGGCGACGCCGACAAGCAAGGTGCACTCGTATTCCAGCAAGGCCAGCCGCCTGATCTCTTCCGCAAGGCGGTTCCTGCGATTCACATCGCACCGAAATCCGGGTCGATCAGCCTTCAGCAGCGCAAGATGTTCAGCTCGTTGATCAAAAACGCGATCCGCCAGGACTCTCTCGAATCCGGACGCTCTTCGTTCGAAATCACGATTTCCGCCCTCTCGCAAGACGTCGATCTGAACAGCAACAATACGGAATACGTCAAGGAGACGATCAATTCGCTGATCAGCACGGTCGTTAACTGGGACTATCTCACGCAGGACAAACGCAGCATCTGGAAGGCTTCGGGTTTGCTTGCGGGCGCGGAACTCGAGCGCTCGGTGCTGCGTTATACCTTTTCCGAGCAGATTCGCGGCGAGCTTTTGAATCCCGAAATTTACGCGATGATCGACATGCGGATCACGCGGCAATTCAGGAAAGCGCATTCGCTTGCCCTCTGGGAAAACGTCGTGCGCTACGAAGCCGTCGGGATGACGGCGCGTTTTCCGCTTGCGACACTGCGCGATCTCATTCTTGGCCAGGATACGTCGGCACAGTCGTACAAGCTCTACAAGCAGTTCAAGAGTCGCGTACTGGTGCCTTGCATCAAGGAAGTCAACGAGATCTCGGACCACAACTTCGAACTCATCGAACACAAGGTAGGCCGCTCGGTCGTCGCCCTGCAATTTCGTGTGACCCGCAAGCCGGAGACGGATCCGTCTCAAGAGCTCCGGGCGAATGAGACCATGCTCGTTGGCGAGATGTCGAAATTCAATGTTCCGGTCTCGGAGGCGCGGCGTCTTTTTAAGCAATACGGCGAGGAAAAGGTTCGCACAGCCGTGGCCTACACGGCCACGCGCGTGGCCCAGAAAAATGCGGCACCGCTCGCCAATGTGGCGGCGTATTTCCGCAAGGCACTGATGCAGGGGTATCAATTGCCGGGGGCTAATGCTGCAAGCGGTGCGGGTGCCGATTCGCCCAAGGCGCGCGAGAGCCAGGATCAGGTGAAGGATCGTTATATTGCGGCGAAGATTGCCGAGGCGCGGGCCTACTTCAACGAACTCGAGCACGACGATCAGACTGCGCTCATCAAGCGCTATAACGAAACGGTCGGCATGGACAAGCTCAAGGTTTCGATGACCAAGGTGCCGAGCAAGATGGCCTCGACGAACTTCTTCCGTTGGGTGGTTCTCGATACGTGGGGCCAACCGACCGCTGCAGATTTGCTCGAATTTCTGTTGAGTGGGCAACAGGCGCCGGTGGGTGCTGATCTTCACGCCATGGGCGATGTCGACCTCACGTTGAAGGCCGGATCCGAGTAACTGCTGTTGTCGAGGGATTTAAAGGAATTTATTAATTTAAAAAAATAAGAAAATTTCACGTAGCCATTTTCTATACGTGCAGCGGTGCCAAAAAACCGCCGTTTGGTGTCTGAGGTATCTTTGTTCTCTCTGCCGCCTGCTGCCCCCCAAGTGGCCCAGGCCCCTCCTTTTTGTCGCTGCCTGATCTCCACGTGGAGATCAGGCAGTCCCGGATATAAATCGGCCAGCGGATTGCCAGATTTACAAATTCTAGAGATTTCGCTTTCTGCACGCGTTGATTTGCATGCTTGTCGCACGCTGCTCGAGCGCGTTGTTCTTTGAGACGAACGAACAGGTCGCGATGGAGATCGTGACATGCCCCCGGTTTTAGTCCGAACTACAGTTAGAGTCCGAGGTTAAAAACTGCTGCTTCGCGTCGTGCGCCCGGGCGAACTGCGCAGGCGTCAGATAGCCGAGCGAACTATGAGGCCGCTCGGTGTTGTACTCGATACGCCATTCTTCAATCAGCCGCTTGACGTGGCGCATTGAGACGAACCAGTGCTCATTCAGGCATTCATCGCGGAACCGCCCGTTGAAGCTCTCGAGATAGGCATTCTCCACTGGCTTGCCAGGCCGAATGAACGACAGCGTGACACCGGCTTCGTAGGCCCATGCATCCAGCACCTTACCAGCGAACTCCGGCCTGTTGTCGACCGTGACGGATGCGGGTAAGCCTCGCATCTCCTTGAGCCACTCGAGCACTTGCTGCACGCGTAGGCCCGGCAATGAAGTATCGACCTTGATGGCCAGGCACTCGCGTGTGTAATCCCGCCGAACTTCGCTTTCCAGTTGTAGTAGGTCGCTTCCGATATGCCGTACTTGCGGCACAGCTCCGCAGGCTTTAGGCCAGCCTCGGCTTCCTTCAAGATGCCGATGATTTGTTCTTCAGTGAATCGCTTTTTCATTGCCGTTCCTCTCTGGAACGGACTCTACACCGTCACCGTACTAAACGCGGGGAGCAGGTCAGTGGAAGCGAATTTCAGAGGTACTGCAAAGCAATCCAGTCTCCACGTGGAGTGTGGTGTCGAGGTGCAGCTAAATAAATGTTTCCCTGACTGGGCCTCCTCTGAAGTCCTGCCGGTCTTGGATTTTGATTGACATCTCGTCGACGAACACGCTTAGGCTCGAAGCCCATCTTAGCGATTCCGTAGAGGGAGGCCTCGTCGACGAAACCTCCCCCCAAGCTGCTTAGAGTCTCCACGTGGAGATCGCCCATCGGTACGACAGTCATCTGATCGAATATCGAACCCGAAAAATTCTCACTTCGTCGAATCTCTTGTCCGAATGGTCAGTTTGGTTGTGATCTGGCAACGATTCTAGCGCTGAAGCTAGAATTTACTTTAACTTGCCGCTAGACTGCCAACTGACTCGCTGGAGACTCTCCACGTGGAGAATGGCGTCAGGCGATGCCAGCGTTGAACATTGCATGGAGAACTGAATGGGACTGGTCATTGCGGTAGCGAACCAAAAGGGTGGAGTGGGAAAAACCACAACCAGCATGAATCTGGCGGGGGCTTTTCGAGCCGAAGGCTACAAGGTCTATGTCGCCGATGCCGATGGTCAGCAATCGTGCATGAGTTGGTGCGCGGCTTCCGGTCCGGAAACGCCGCTCCCATTTCGTGTTGGTAGCATCAATAAGCTCGATAAGATGATCGGCCCGGAGATCGCCGCGCTTGCGAACGACTATGACGTCGTCATTGTCGACTGTCCGCCGAACATCAACGACCTAACCACCGCTCGAGTCCTTGCTGTTGCCGATGCGACCATCATCCCGACCGACGCATCTCCGATCGACATATGGAGTAGTGAAGGGATGATGGAGTTGGTCGAGCGTACGCGAGTGGCTAATCCTGCGGGAAAATTCGCAATTTTGCTGAATAAGGCCAATTCGAAGACCCTCCTGCACACACAGATGAGCGCGATTCTTGCCGAGAGCAATGTTCACGTGCTCGCGGCTACCATCAAGCAACGTGAACTGTATCGACAGACGGCGGCGCTTGGGCGAACGGTCTTCGACGTAAAAGGTGTGCGCGGCACGAAGGTCGCCAAAGACGAAATTTCCGCGGTTTACAACGAAATCATTGCGCTCGTTCAGGAAGAAGAGGAGGTCGTCGATGGCAACTAAGCTTAACTTCACCAGCAAGGTTCGCGCGGGCATGGCCGTTGAACGCGCATCCGCAGGCGAGCGGCTTGCCGACGGCGACATCGTGGGTATCGCACAGCGCGACGCGGCGCCTGCCGCGCGGATTGAGGTCGCATCGGTGGAGCCGTCTACTGCTACGGCGGTTCATGCGGTTACGAGAATTCCACTCGAAGATGTCGTCTCTAATCCGTACAATCCGCGCGCCTTTTACAGCGCGGAGACAATCGACGAGCTTGCGGAGAGTTTTGCCGCGCAGGGCCAGATCACGCCGATTCTCGTCACGCGGCTGCCAGAGTTTCCCGGCAAATATGTGATTGTCGACGGCGAACGCCGTATCCGCGCGGCGCGCTCGCGCGGCGACAAGCATATCGATGCCGATGTTCGCGATGGCCTCGATAACCAGAACCTCTATCTGCGCGCCTATCACGCCAACAAGGAGAGAGAGGAGCAGACGGTTTTTGACGATGCGCTTGCCTGGAAGAAGTTGCTGGATGATGGTGTCTACGTCGACCAAGTTGAACTGGGTGTAGCGGTTGGTGAAGACCCGAAACACATCAGCAAGGTGATTTCGCTCACATCTTTGCCTCCGTATCTCTTGCAGCGTATGGCCCAGCATCGCAAGGATATTGGCCTTGGACATGCCTACAACATCAAGTTGATCTTCGACCGCGCTGGTGTGAGCGTCGCCGAGCACTGGCTCGAGCAGGTCATCGAAGGCAAGGCGAGCGTGCGCAAGCTCGAAGCTGCGGCGTCCGCGGAGGCCGGTGCTCGGCGTATCGGGCTGCGCCGCACGCATTATCAGTCGCGCGTGCAGTTCAATCGCCCGGATGGCGTGGTGCTTGGGGAACTGAAGCTTTTCGGCGATGGCCGTGCAGAGTTGAGCCTGAAAGGCATTGCTGCTGTAGATCAGCAGCGCCTGGCCGAACGGATGAAGGCGGTGATTGATGAATGGGCTGCCGAGATAGATGCGGTTGAGATGGACACGGCCGAGGCAGACTGAAACCGAACGCATGAACGTCCGAGAGGGCAGGGCCGGAAGGGCGCCTGCCCTCTGCTTTTTTGGACTCAGAACACTGCCTGTAGCGTAAAAACGTGGCTGGGGTCGAAACCGTGAAACACGGCCCGATAATCGCTGCGCTAGCATTTCCCTTTTTTAATCAATGAGATGTCTGTGAATTCCTAGAATGTTTCACGGCTGAACGTGTTTAATTGAAGGCCAAAAGACTGCTGCTGCATTCGCGGCATGCTAATGATCGTTTTAAAGCTCAAAAGGTATTATTTGAAATGTAATTTGTAGTTATCAAGACATTTCGTCAAGGCGAATGCTGGATTGACAATTGATGCGGCCTCCCTCATGCTTGTGCGAATGAATTCCCGCCACTGCCCGATTACGCTGATTATTCGCACCATTCATCGAATGGTGGGTTAGCGTACGTCTGGCATAAGCGACAAAAACCCGCCCCACGAGGCGGGTTTTTTGTTTCCGCCTCCTGGCAACAAGAGATATCAAGAGACAGCACAGGAGTCGTCATGCAGGTCGAATCGAGTCAAACCGTAGTGGAAGCCGACGCAACCGAGGCCGCTACGGTCAACAGCAAAGCCAGCAACGCGCGGCAAACGGATTATCTTCGCTTGATCCTCACCGCCCGCGTCTACGACGTGGCCCGCGAGACCGAACTGGAGCGTGCGCCGAACCTCTCGGCGCGCCTGCGCAACACCGTCCTGCTCAAGCGCGAGGACAACCAGCCCGTGTTCTCCTTCAAGCTGCGCGGCGCCTACAACAAGATGGCGCACCTTACGCCCGCGCAGCTCGAGCGCGGCGTGATCACCGCCTCGGCCGGCAATCACGCCCAGGGCGTGGCGCTTTCAGCTGCCCGGCTCGGCGTGAAGGCCGTGATCTGCGTGCCGGTCACCACGCCCCAGGTCAAGGTCGACGCGGTGCGCGCCCACGGCGGCCCCACCGTCGAGGTCGTGCAGGCCGGCGAATCCTATAGCGACGCCTACGCGCACGCCGTGCGCCTGCAGGAGCAGCGCGGACTGACTTTCGTGCATCCGTTCGACGATCCGCACGTGATCGCAGGCCAGGGCACCGTGGCGATGGAAGTGCTCAGCAAGCATCAGGCCCCGATTCACGCGATCTTTGTGCCGATCGGCGGCGGCGGGCTTGCGGCGGGCATGGCGGCCTACGTGAAGGCGGTGCGCCCCGAGATCCGCGTGATCGGCGTGCAGACGGACGATTCGTGCGCGATGGCGCAATCGATGAAGGCCGGCAAGCGCGTGGAGCTGAGCGAAGTGGGCCTGTTCTCGGACGGCACGGCGGTCAAGCTCGTGGGCGAGGAAACCTTCCGGCTGTGCCAGCAGTATCTGGACGAGGTGCTCACGGTGGACACCGACGCGCTGTGCGCGGCCATCAAGGACGTCTTCCAGGACACGCGCAGCGTGCTGGAGCCGGCGGGTGCGCTGGCCGTGGCGGGCGCCAAGCAGTACGCGGAGCGCGAGGGCATCACGGGCCAGACGCTGGTGGCGGTGACCTCGGGCGCGAACATGAACTTCGACCGCATGCGCTTCGTGGCCGAGCGCGCGGAGGTGGGCGAGGCGCGCGAGGCGGTGTTCGCGGTGACGATCCCCGAGGAACGCGGCAGCTTCAAACGCTTCTGCGAACTCGTGGGCACGCGCAGCGTGACCGAGTTCAACTACCGCATCGACGACGCCGAGCGCGCGCACATTTTCGTGGGCGTGCAGATCCGCAACCGGGGCGAGTCGCAGCAGATCGCGCAGGCCTTCGTCGATCACGGTTTCCCGTGCGTCGACCTTACCGGCGACGAGCTCTCCAAGCAGCACATCCGCTACATGGTGGGCGGGCGCTCGCCGCTCGCGCACGACGAGCGGCTGTTCCGCTTCGAGTTTCCGGAGCGTCCGGGCGCGCTGATGCGCTTTCTCTCATCGATGGCGCCGAACTGGAACATCAGTCTGTTCCACTACCGCAACCAGGGCGCGGATTACAGTTCGATTCTGGTGGGCATCCAGGTGCCGGCGGCCGAGGACGCGGAGTTCCGCCGCTTTCTCGCCACGCTCGGCTATCCGCATTGGGAAGAGACGCAGAATCCGGCTTACCGGTTGTTTCTGCAATGATGCGCCTGCAATCACCTCCGCGATTCGCACAGAGATGTGCACTGAATCCGGTGCGATAAGACTGCTGGAAAACACGAGGCCCGGCAGGGGGGCGCCAGGATACTGAGCCACTGCTACCTTGACGGCGGCCATCGATCTCTCGATGGGATTCGTCATGGGGCTCGCCGCCGTGTGCGTTGCGCAGTTCACGATTCCGGGCTGCGGCTCGCCGTGGGTGCTGCTGCTGTCGATTCCGCTCACCATCTTCATTTGCCTGATTCCGGGCCTCGTCAATGGCGTGCTGATTGCACGCCTTGGCGCGCCCGCGTTCATCGGCACGCTCGGCATGTACGGTGTGGCGCGGCGCGGGCTTTCTGGCGGCGGGCAGCGGCATGACCGTGTCCGTCGACAACACGGGGCTCGCATGGCTCGGCGAGGGCTGGAGACCCGTGGTGCTCACCGCCATGCCGCTGATGTTCATGCACTTCGTGCTGTCGCAAACGAAATTTTGGCAGTACACCTGTGCAATCGGCGGCATCGTTTATACCGCGCGTTTCGCGGCCGGCGCCGCCTACGCGGGCGAGCCGATGCTGCTCGATTCGATCGCGGCGGTCGTGATCGGCGGCCCGAGCCTGTTTGGCGGCACCGGCACCGTGATTGGCACGTTGATCGGCGCGCTCATCATCGCGGTCATCGAATTCGGCCTCGTCTTTATCGATGTCAACGCTTTTGGGCAGTTCATCGTAGTGGGGATCGTGATCATCGTGTCGGTGCTGATCGATCAGTACAAGGAACGGCTGGGGGCGCGCAATGAGCGATACGGGCGTGACGCCGGCGCTCGAATATCATGGACGAGCCCCACGGCTGCGCTCGGCGCGCCGGAGCAGCGCAAGATGATGGCGCTGATTGGCATGCCTAAGATGCAGAGGGTGGCGATCGTGCTTATTTCCCACAACTCGCATGATATTTTTGCGGTATCCGACCGCATTGTCGTCTAGCGCAGGGTGAGGTGGCCGGCGAGCGCGAGAGACCCGGCATACGAACCGCGATGAAATCGTGCGGCTGATGGCGGGGCGACACTTACGCGAACGGGGCGCACGGACGCAAGCGGGCACACGCGATGCGGCAGGCGCATCGGGTGGCGGATTTCGCGGCACAATGCCGATTCGAACCTCGCCGATTTCCCGCACTTCAGACATACCGCCATGAATCATCCCGATCCCGCCGATATTTCCGGTTGGCACGCCCATATTTATTTCGATGCCGGCACGCGCGACGTCGCTTGGGCGTTGCGTGAAACCATCGCTGCGCAACTAGGCGACGCCGTGGGGATCGGGCGTTTTCACGAACGCCCGGTCGGGCCGCATCCGATGTGGTCATATCAGCTCGCGATCCCGGGCGAACGATTTGCCACGGTGTTTGCGTGGCTCGTGCTCAATCACGGCGCGCTCGACGTATTCGTGCATCCCAATACCGGCGATGCGTTGCGCGATCATCGCGACGCCGCTGTATGGATTGGCCAATCTCACACGCTCAATCTCGCCGCGCTTGGCGGCTGAGCGGCACGTCAGTGTTGCGCTTCGCGCGCCGGTTGTGCGTGCTGATTGTGCGTGCTGATTGTGCGTGCTGGTTGTGCGGCCCGTTGCCTGAAGCACAACGCGCCGTCACGCGGCAGCGCTCAGTGCTTCGCTCAGTGTCCGAGCGACTCCTTCTCCGCGCCCGCCACCGCTTGCACGACGTGCGGCCGCGCGGCCTGCTTCACGAGCAATGCCACGCAGGCCACGAGACCGGCTACGGCAATCGTCGCGAAGATTCCCGCGAACGAAAAGTGACGGCGCGTGAGTTCTGCCACGAGAAATGACCCGGCGATTCCGCCGAAGCGGCCGATTCCCAGCATCCACGCAACGCCGGTGCCGCGGCCTTGAGTCGGGTAAAAAGCCGCTGCGAGCGCGGGCATCGACGACTGTGCGGTATTCATGAGTACCCCTGCCGCGAACACGGCCAGCACGAGTGCGCCCACATTGCCCACGGCCTGGCCGATGAGCCATACGGAAAGCGCGGTCAGCGCATAGCACACGGCAATGATGCGGTTGGCGTTGAAGCGGTCCATCAGAACGCCGCACAGCACGGCGCCGATGCCGCCGAGCGGGAAGAGCGCCGAGATCAGGGTCGCGCGAGCGGGCGGCAGGCCGGCGTCCTTGAGCAGCAGCGGCATCCAGTTGATCGACGCGTAGAAGATCACGAGGCCCATGAAATAGGCGATCCACAGCATCACCGAACCGATCGCATAGCGCGGCGAGAGCACCACACCAAGTCCCTTGCCGTCGGCGTGCGGCGCGCTCTCGGTCATGGTGAACGACTGCGCGGTTTGCGCGTCTGCGGAAATGCGTGCGAGCGCAGCGCGGATACGCTCGGCGGGCCGCTGGTTCGCCACCATGTAGCGCACCGATTCGGGCAGGCGAAGCGCAAGCGGAACGGCGAGCACGAGCGGCGTGAGACCGCCGACCAAGAGTACGCTTCGCCAGCCCAGGTGCGGGATCATCCACGCGGCGAGAAAGCCGCCGAGTGCGGCGCCCAGCGGAAAACCGCAGAACATCAGATTGATGATCGTTGCGCGGCGGGCGTCGGGGCAGTATTCGCCCATCATCGTGACGGCGTTCGGCATGGCGGCGCCCAGACCCACGCCGGTGATGAAGCGCAGCCAGGTGAGTTGCTCGATGCCCGAGGCGAACGCAGAGGCAAGGCAGGTCGCACCGAACACCAGCACAGCACCTAGCAGCATGGTGCGGCGGCCCAGCCGATCGGAAAGCGGCCCTGAGACGAGCGCGCCGCAGGCGAGGCCGAAGAGCGCGGCGCTCAGCACCGGCGCGAGCGCGGGCTTGGTGAGTCCCCACTCGCCTAGTAGCGACGGCGCGATGAAACCGATGGCCGCCGTGTCGAAGCCGTCGAGCAGGACGATGGCGAAGCACATCAGAAAGACGAACCACTGAAACAGCGAGAACGGATGCTCGTTGATGAACGTCTGGACGTCGACGGCTGAACTGCGGCTCATGAGGTGTCTCCTGTGTCGATCGGAGTTGGTGCTTTGGCGCTTACTCCGATTCCGTGCAAAGCTGCTGTTGCGCTGCGCGGGTGGGCGGTGCGTCCAGAATGGCTTGCGATTTTTGTGCTGTGAATTCTGCACACGAATCGTACGTCCGTGCGGCTTGGACGGATATCGGGGACATTATTGAGGGCGCGGCAGTGCGCAGTGGAGCGTCTATTGTTGTGAGACGGTCAGCTTAACGCGGTTCGCGCCGGCGGTTTGCGCGGTGATCTCGGTGCGGCTGCCGCGCTCGCCCAGGTAGAAGTGTTGGCGGCCGGGGGAGTTTTCATCGTGGGTGGCGTTGGGCAAACAAGAGGCGATATCGGCGCCTACGCCCTCCAGGGCGTCCGTGATCGATCCTGCCTGGACGTCACGCGTGCTCCACGTGCATTGATAGGTGCCTCGACTCGTTGCGCAACGAGCGTCGTCTCCGTATGGCTGTGCAACGGCTCGACCATCTTCGGGGCTTAGGGAGGAGAAGCGCTGCGGCGCCGCCGCGACAATGCGCTTGAGCGCGGCACAGGGGTTTGCACTGTCGTCTGCACGAACCATAGGCGGGGCAATGAGCGATAGCGCAATAGCCAGGGGAATCCCTTGTCTCATGGTCGAATCGCTGCGATTACCGCAGTGCCTCATAGGAGGATCGATGGACGTGTGCCGCAAGCGACGTGCCGGAAAGCATTTCCCGCTTGCGCAAGCGAGGGTAGAC